>CAWFBW010000013.1:0-265543 GCA_963814165.1 uncultured Acidobacteriaceae bacterium
CATGTGGACTGGATTTGTAAACACTACCCGACTTCCCGGTACTTATTGCGGACCATCTTTGATGATCCTCAAGAATCGCGACGCTGATCGAGACCGGCACGTGTGTGTCAGTTTGCTCAGCATGCTGGTCCCTATCCTCTGCGATTCGACGAAGCATTCCGCCCATACTTGTCGGCAAATGACTTCTCGGGCCGCATCGACAATCCAGCTTTTCAGCGAATTGATTTGCGCAACAAGAGCGCAGCACCGGCAAGTATAAGGCCAAGGAAGACTCCGGCCCTCTTCATCGATTTGCGGTGTGCCTGAGCGCGGCGATTCGTAATGGCATGCTCTGGAAAAGCGTAGGTTGTACTGTCTTCCGGATGCAATGCCATCTGCATTACCTCAGCTGTGTGGAGCGCTTGCCGCGGTGTGTCCTGCAGAATTTGTTCCCGGCAACTGAAGCCGTCGGCGATGATCAAGGTCGAAATTGCAGCGCTTCGTACGGCAGGAAACAACGCACGCTCTCCGCATTGGAGCGAGATCTCGTACTTGTCGGCCTCATATCCGAAGGCACCCGCCATGCCACAGCACCCGGAGTTCAGCACCTCGAAATCGAGGCCCATCTTGTTCATGACCGCTTCTTCGTTATGAAGCCGCATGATGGCCTTGTGATGGCAGTGCCCTTGAATGAGCGCCTTGCGCCGTAACTTGGGTGCTTCGTAATCTTTCAGTTTCTTTTCCAGAAATTCTGATAGCGTGAAGGTGTTTTCCTTAAGCCGGTGTGCACGCTGAGAGTCCGGCATCAGCCCAACGAGTTCGTCGCGGAAAACCGAGCAGCAACTCGGTTCGAGAACGACCATCGGCGTTCCATTCTCAATCTCGGACTGCAGCGCATCCAGCACCCTGGCCAGGTAAAGTTTCGCGCGATCCAGAAAGCCATAGTCATACAGCGGACGCCCGCAGCAAAGGTGGTTCCTGGGAACGACAACTTGAAGTCCAAAATGCTCCAGCACTTCAACAGCGGCTTGAGCGGTTTCGGGGAAGAAAAAGTTGTTGAAGGTATCGGGCCACAAAATGACTCGCGGCTTCCCTAGGTTGCGGATGGCACGCCGCCGAAACCATGATTTGAATGTTTGCGGCGCGAAGGCGGGAATCTCGCGCCCGAGCGGCATGCCAGCGGCTTTTTTTGCCATCGTGCTTGCAACAGGCAGTTGCGTGAACAGGTTCACAAAACCCGGGGCGAGCGACGCCAGGCGCGCCCATTGATCAATCATCCCGAACCCATAGGCATAGCGGGGACGCAGACGTCCTTCCCAATAGTGAGACAGGAACTCGGCCTTGTACGTCGCCATGTCCACATTAACCGGGCAGTCGCCTTTACAACCTTTGCATGCCAGACAAAGGTCAAGCGCCTCCTTGACGTTTTCATCGCGCCAACCATCCGCAATCACGTCGCCATGGAGCATCTCCCAAAGATGGTGGGTCCGGCCGCGAGTCGTGTGCCGCTCTTCATGCGTAACCATGAAGCTAGGGCACATGGTGTCGTCGCCGGGACCGGCGCCCGACTTGCGACGGCATTTGCCGATTCCCACACAGCGCAGCGTCGCATGCGAGAAGCTCCCGTGATCTTCCGGCCATTGGAAATGAGTTGCCGGCTCATAGGGGTGATAGTTGCCGCGCAAGCGCAGGTTTTCTTCGATTTGATAGGGTTCGACAACCTTTCCCGGATTCATTTTCCAGTCCGGGTCCCAGATGGACTTGAACTCTCGAAAGGCCTCGATGAGTTCCTGTCCGAACATCTTGTCGAGGAATTCGCCACGGGCCTGTCCATCGCCGTGTTCGCCGCTCAGGCTGCCGCCGTACCTCACACAGAGATCAGTCGCTTCGCCCATGAAGGATCGCCATTTACTGATTCCTGCCTGGCTGGTGAGGTCAAAGTCCACGCGGCAATGCACGCATCCTTGTCCGAAGTGTCCGTAAAGCGCGGGATTGTACTCATACTTCTGATACAAAGCGCGAAGCTCCCGCAGGTAGCCACCCAGTTTGTCAGGGGCGACGGCCGAGTCTTCCCATCCCGGCCAGGTGTCGGGCTCACCGGGGACGAACGCCGTGGCGCCCAGCGCCGACTCGCGCACTTCCCAAAGGTGTGCCATCTCTTGTTGGTCGGTGAACAGCTTCATGGTTGGCGGCTTTGACTTGCCTCCACCATATCCATCACACGATGGGCGGTTTCGAGCGCCTCTTCTCTCCGGTCGGCGCCGAACTCCGCCATCAGCCAGCCATTTCCCTCGGGCAGCAGTTCGAAGATACTTCCGATGCGGACCGTCTCGCTTCACGATATTTTCGTAAAGCCTGTGGTCGAAGCCCTCCAGGGCCGTAGGCTGGAACGGATCGATGTCGGTGACGTGGTCGGCAGCCTCATACACGTCGGGGTATCCCAGCATCAGGACGACTCTCTGGGCCCTTGCGTCGATCAGTTTGCACTTCGCTTCCAGAATGGTCACCAGCGTCCCTTCGCTGCCCACCAGGGAACGCGCGACGTTAAATCGACCGTCCTCCTCCGGCAGTAACTTGTCGAGGTTATAGCCGGAGACGCGTCGCGGAATCCGCGGATATTTTTCACGGATGAGCGGAGCGTAGTGGTCGCGCAGCGATTTTAGATTGCGGTAGATGTCGCCGAGCCGGCCACCTTTCTTAATCTGATTGCCCAAGTCCTCTTCAGTCATCCAGCCCACTGTGGTGCGAGTGCCGTCGTAAAGCAGCACTTCCAACTCTTGAATGTTTTCGTCGGTCTTCCCCGACATCTGGGCATGCGCTCCGCAGGAGTTATTGCCGATCATTCCACCGAAGCAACAATGATTGTGTGTCGCAGGATCAGGTCCCCAGTTCAACAGGTTGTCGGTCTCTTGCAGAACCCGATTGCGCAACTCATCGCAGGTGGTTCCGGGCAGAACCCTTGCCCAGCGTTTCTCACGTTTTATTTCGAGGACGCCATGCATGTACTTCGACCAGTCCAGCACGATGGCGACATTGCAGCACTGGCCTGCCAAACTGGTGCCTCCTGCTCGCGACAGCACCGGCGCCCCGAAGCTGCGACACGCGAGAACGGTTTGTACTACGTCTTCCTTCGATCGCGGCACGACCACGCCAATCGGTACCTGACGATAGTTCGACGCATCCACGGCATACATCGCCTTGGTGCCCGGATCGAAGCGCACTTCCCCCTCGACCGACCGGTGCAATTCCGCCTCAAGCCCTACGACGTCGAGATCGTCCGCTCGGCGCGCATCCTGTTGCGCGGGGAAGGTGGAGTTTGTCAGGTCACCGGGCATGATCAAGGGCTGTTTGTAAGCAGACATCCAATCTCCTCAGGCCGCATATTTTTCCGCGTCGGAGCGCTTCAGTTCAAGACCGATTCCTGGCCGTGACATATCGGGGCGGAGTTCACCGTCGATGAGCTGCGGGAAGCCATCGAAGAACATGCGCTCGATGCGCACATGATCGTGAAAGTATTCGAGGTTTAAAAATGCAGGTGCAGCACAGGCACAGTGCGTATGCAGGGCTGGAGCGGTATGACAGGACAGCGGAATATTGTGCGCCTGGCACAAGGCGGCGACTTGCAGCAGGGCGGTAATTCCTCCACAACGGGTAATGTCGGCCTGGAGCACGTCAACCGCGCCGGCTGCGAGCATCCGCTGGAAGTAAACAATGTCATAGCCATACTCACCGGCAGCAATATTCATCCCTTCCGGACCTCGGTCTCTGATCAGGCGAAGTCCTTGTAGATCGTCTGACGACACCGGCTCTTCAAACCATGTCACGCCAAAGTCGCGGAATCGGACAGCCTGCGCCAGCGATTGCTTGCGCGAGTAGGCTCCATTAGCGTCCACAAAAAGTTCCGCCGACTGCCCGATCGCGTCACGAGCCACTCTGACTCGATCCAGGTCTTCGCGCGCATCGCGTCCCACTTTCATTTTCACGCGCGGAATACCCTGCCTCACCCAGCCCGAAAGCTGCGCCGCAAGCTGCTGATTGGTGTACGAAGTAAATCCGCCGCTTCCGTAAATTGCGGCGCCGGCGCGAAGCTGGCCCAGTAAAGCGACGAGCGGTAAGTCCAGCAGCCTGGCTTTCAGGTCCCACAGTGCGCAATCCACAGCTGAAATCGCCATGGAGCAAATTCCCGGACGACCTAGATTTCTGACGCGATGCCACATATTGATATATGCAGCGGTCGGCGCCAGCGCGTTGCAATTGAGTGCGACCTGCCGCAGGGTGGTGTCGATCAACGTCGCCGTGGCGAGATCGGCATAGGTATAGCCCATACCGGTCTTGCCGGCGGCCGTAGCTTGGACCAGTACAAGGTCAGTCTTGTCCCACTGGAGTGTTCCGTCAGATTCGGGAAGGTCAGTGGGCACGGCGTAGAGCGACACATTCAACCGCTCCACCGGAACCTGCTTCGCGCCCCACGTCACGTTGCGCTCGATTCACTGCACCGCTGCGAGCTGGAGAAACACAAAACCACAATCGTTCGGATGAAGCTGTATGTTCGGTGGTTTCTGAAATTCGGTTGGGAAAGTTTGTCGACCTCCCGAATTTTCCTAGTTCGCAAAACTATTTCGAAATTAGTTTCGGTGGCTGGCGACCAATGGCGTCGCGCGGGCATCAACCTGAGAAAGGGGCAGCTTCTGCCTGCAATATGACGGCGGAGCGGAAAGGATACAGCAAAGGTGAATGCATCTGATGTGCTCGTAGAGTCACTACTGGAATGGGGCGTTCAGGTAGTTTTTGGTCTACCCGGCGATGGAATTAACGGAATCATGGAATCACTACGCACCCATCAGGACAAAATCCGATTTATACATGTGCGACATGAGGAAGCAGCAGCATTCATGGCGTGCGCCTATGCAAAATATACCGGCAAGCTAGGAGTATGCCTTGCGACTTCTGGTCCTGGTGGGATTCATCTATTGAACGGACTTTATGATGCCAAGCTAGACGGCGCGCCGGTGCTCGCCATCACCGGGCTGCAGTTTCATGATCTGGTTGGAACCCATACCCAGCAGGACGTGGCGTTAGACAAGCTGTTCATGGACGTTTGCGTGTACAACGAGCGCGTCATGGGCCCGAACCACGTCGCCAACGTCGTGGACCTGGCTTGTCGCACCGCGCTTTCCTACCATGGAGTGGCTCACCTTACGTTTCCAGTCGACTTCCAGGAACAGGAAGTGCGCGACCGGCATCGCTCCAAGCGAAATATCGAGGGCCATACCAGCGCGGTAGGAACGGTGAGCTACAAAATTCCTAACCAGGACGAATTGCAACGAGCTGCAAAGATCCTCAACCACGGCAAAAAAGTGGCGATCCTCGCCGGTCGAGGCGCGTTGGGAGCGGGCGATCAACTGGAAAAGGTGGCTGACGTCCTGGGCGCTCCGATCATCAAAGCCTTACTAGGCAAAGCAGCCGTGCCAGATGACTCACCTTTTACCACCGGTGGCATAGGACTGCTCGGTACAAAACCATCGCAGGAAGCTATGGAGGAGTGCGATGCACTGCTTATCGTCGGCAGCTCGTTCCCCTATATCGAATATCTGCCGAAGCCGGATCAAGCCAAGGGCGTGCAAATCGATGTGAATCCGATTCGGATCGGGCTACGCTTCCCGGTGGAAGTCGGCTTGGTCGGCGACAGCCGGACCGTACTCGAGCTACTGATTCCGCTGCTCAAGAAGAAAGAAGACCGCGCGTTTCTTGAGACGGCGCAAAAAGGCATGAAAGATTGGTGGGAAGTCATCGAGACCCGCGCCTCACGACCCGACAAGCCCATGAAACCCCAGGTGGTCGCGTGGGAGCTAGGCAAGCGTCTGCGCGACGACGCCATCGTGAGCTGCGACAGCGGCACGATCGCTACCTGGTTCGCGCGTGAGATTCCCGTAAAGCGGGGGCAGATGCATAGCCTCTCGGGCACCCTGGCCACCATGGCCCCCGGACTGCCCTATGCCATCGCCGCGCAAGTCGCCTACCCCAATCGGCAGAGTATTGCGTTTGTCGGAGATGGTGGCTTCTCCATGCTGATGGCTGACTTCGCGACGGCCGTGAAATACGAGCTGCCTATCAAGGTCGTCATCATCAAGAACAACACGTTAGGCCAGATCAAGTGGGAACAGATGGTGTTTCTGGGTAACCCTGAATACGGCGTGGAACTAAGCCCCATCGACTTCGTGGCCTTCGCGCACGCCTGCGGCGGAGTCGGCTTCGCGCTGGACGATCCGAAGCACTGCGCTCATACCGTGGAACGGTTCCTTGCCGCGCCCGGCCCGGCGATTCTGGAAGCCGTCGTCGATCCGTTCGAGCCGCCATTACCCGCCAAAGTAAACGCTAGCCAGGCACTGAAATTTGCCGAGTCCCTTGCCCGCGGCGAGCCCAATCGCGGCAAGATCGCATTGACCGTGGCTTCCGACAAAGTTCGTGAACTGGTGTAGGAGAGGAGCGAATGAAGCTGATTAAAGGGAAACATGAAGTGGTAGTTATTACCGGCGCTTCGGCAGGTGTGGGTCGGGCAGCGGTGCGGGAGTTCGCTAAGCATGGTGCGTCAATTGGGCTGATCGCACGTGGAACCGATGGGCTTGAAGGCGCGCGTCAGGAAGTAGAGGCGATGGGAGGCAAGGCCCTGGTATTGGCGGCCGATGTCTCCGATGCGTCGCAAGTCGATGCCGCTGCTCAGCGTGTCGAAGACGAACTTGGCCCCATCGATGTTTGGGTCAATAACGCGATGGTGTCGGTTTTCTCTCCCATCAAAGAAATGACCGCGGATGACTTCAAGCGCGTGACCGAAGTCACGTACCTGGGATATGTGTACGGAACGTTGGCGGCCTTGAGATATATGTTGCCGCGCGACCGCGGCACCATCGTTCATGTCGGCTCGGCGCTGGCATATCGCAGCATCCCGCTGCAGGCGGCCTACTGTGCCTCCAAGCACGCCATCATGGGTTTTTACGCGTCTCTGCGCACCGAACTGTTACATGATCGCAGTAACGTGAAGACCACCATTGTGCACATGCCAGCATTGAATACGCCCCAGTTTGGATGGGAAAAGAGCCGCTTGAGGCGGCACGCCCAGCCTGTGCCTCCGATTTATCAGCCCGAAGTAGCCGCACGGGCTATCTATTATGCAGCGCACCATCCTGAAAAACGCGAGTACTATGCAGCGTGGTCGGTGGTCGAAGCCGTAGTGGGAAACAAGCTGGCTCCTTCCTTTGCCGACTGGTACCTGGCGCGTAATGGCTACGAGGCTCAGCAGCACGATGGATTCGAAGACCCCGACCGTCCCAACAACCTTTATCATCCATTGCCCGGCGACCACGGAGCGCACGGCAGCTTCGATAGTCGCGCCCGTGGACACAGTCTCGAATTGCTGGCTGAGACCCACGGCAAATGGCTGGCGGTCGCAGCCTTAGGAGCTCTGGCCGCCTACGTTGAGAGGGCAGTGACGAAGTCGAATCGTAAATCGATGCAGCGCAAAAAAGCGGCCTAACGTCGCCACAGTCCAAGGGGGTGAATCGGGCCGGATTGAATATGTCGAAGACTGGCTGTATTCCGGACAGCGAGATACAGACGAACCCGTACCGGCTGGTGCGTCTTCATCCGCGACCAAAAAGCTTCCAAGTCAGTCAGGGTCGAACTGTACTTTCCACCGACCTTGACGGATTTATCCGTGTCGGCACATCACAAGGGTTATTCGTGCACCAGACACGCATGCTCTCGCAGTATCGATGGCTTATCGATAGCATCGAACCTTTCCCCGTGGCCTTGTCAAATGTCGAGCAACACCTGTGGATCGGCTACTATATTCGACCGCCTCATGATAAGAAAGGTCAGCAGGATCAGGGTAGTGGTGAGATGGCGAGCGTATCCGAGAAGTCACTCGAGCTGCAACTGACTCGCTCGGTGGCGTTTGGCGTTCACGAAGATGTTGACATCACGAATTTTACCCAACAGACAAGTAGTTACCGTCTTCAATTGGAGCTGGATGCCGACTTTGCCGACCAGCAGGAAGCAAATCATCAACGCCAGCAGTTTGGCCGGCTCAGCAAGTCCTGGCATCGCAACCGCCAGGGTAATTGGGAGTTGGTTTGCGACTATAAAGCCCACCATCACTTCGAGCACCAGGGCGATAATGGCGATCGCCGGCTTCACCGCTCGATTGCCATTGAGCTCGCCAATTGTGACTCCACCCCCAGCTATTCCGGCAACTCAATTACTTTTCAACTCCGCCTTAAGCCGCTCGAAAGTTGGCATGCCTGTATTCGTATGTATCCGCACGTCGAGAATGAGCCCACCCTTCCTCTTCACGGCTGCTATGCATTGTCCGACGCGGCAGCCCCATATCGTGCCAATCGGCAAAGCTTTCTGCATGAAACAACCAGCTTCACCGCGCCGGCCACCGGCACCTTGACAAATGTAGTGGTCGAAACCCTGGAACAGGCCAAACACGATCTGGCAGCTCTTAGACTGTATGACCTCGATCAGAGCAGCGATGCTTGGGTGCCGGCTGCCGGAATTCCTATCTTCGTTGCGCTGTTCGGTCGCGACTCGCTGACCGCTTCGTGGGAGGCCGCGGTCCTGGGAAGTCAAATGCTGCGCGGCGTACTGCCGGTCATTGCCAAATTACAGGGCAAGGTCGTCGACGACTGGCGAGACGAGCAGCCTGGCCGCATGCTCCACGAAGCGCACACAGGGCCGCTCGCCACTTTGGGTTTCAATCCCCGTGCGCGCTACTATGGCTCCTCTACGACTTCCGGATTTTTCCCCGTTGTCCTGGCGGAACTGTGGCATTGGACTGGCGATAAGGAACTGATTCGTCCCCTGATTGAACCAGCTCTTGCGGCGCTTCGCTGGAAAGATGACTGGGCCGACCTTGACGGCGACGGCTTTTACGAATACTTGTCGCGCTCCACGCAAGGCGTAAAGAATCAAGGCTGGAAAGATTCCGGTGATGCCATCGTGTATGCCGACGGCAGCCAAGTCGAGCCTCCCATAGCTACCTGCGAAGAACAGGCCTTCGTTTATGTTTCCAAATTGCATGTGGCTGAGATGTTGTGGTGGCTCGATCGTAAGGAGGAAGCCAAGCGTCTCTACCATGACGCTGGAGAACTGAAAAAACGGTTCAATGAGCGATTTTGGATGGAAGAAGAAGGCTATTTCGCTCTCGGACTCGACTCGCAAAAGCGACAAATACGGTCCATTTCTTCTAATCCAGGCCACTGCGTTGCTTGTGGAATTGTGGACGACTCCCTGGTTCAGCGTACCGTCAATCGCCTGCTTGACGAAGACATGTTCACCGGTTGGGGAGTTCGCACCCTGGCAGCAACCCATCCCGCATTCAATCCGTTCAGTTACCATCGCGGAACGGTCTGGCCGGTCGAGCATGGATCATTTGCCATGGGCTTTTTTCGTTATGGTCTGCATGCCGAATTACAGAAGATAGCGCGCGGCATTTTCGACGCTGCTTCGCTGTTCGATTTTTACCGGCTTCCGGAAGTGTTTTCAGGGCACCAGCGAGATGCTCGCCATCCCTTTCCGGCCCTCTATCCCAAAACCAACTGGCCGCAGGCGTGGTCAGCGGCCGCGGTATTTACGCTGATTCAATGCATGCTTGGTTTGTATCCTTATGCTCCCATGCATGCGCTGTTTCTGGATCCACATCTTCCTGACTGGCTCCCTGAAATTACTGTAAGCAATCTGCACGTCGGGAAAGCTATAGTCGCCATTCGCTTCTATCGTGATGCTGACGGTACCAGCGATTACAAAGTACTCGATAAGCGTGGAACTCTTCATGTCGTGCGACAACCGAGTCCGTGGTCGATGACCGCCGGCCCGGTGGAACGAATCGTGGATGCGCTGGCCAGCATCCTGCCCGGCAAGTGACTTGCGTCTGCCGTGTTTTTAGTTACCAGGGAGAGATTATGCCGAAGCCAATAGGAGTAAAGGAGTGGGTGATCGCCGAGGGTTATATTCCGGCCGAGAGCCACGGTCCTGAGCCAACCATGACCAGCCATGAAGCGGTGTGCCTGCTCAACACTTCCGAGGAAGAGGCGCACGTGGAAATCACTATTTACTACGCAGACCGCGAACCGGTCGGGCCATATCACGTTACCGTTCCAGCGCGACGCACCCGCCACGTCCGGTTTAATGATCTGCGCGAGCCTGAGATGATTCCCCGGGGTACCGACTACTCCAGCGTTATCCGCTCTGACGTGCCCATCGTGGCACAACATACTAGGCTGGATTCACGCCAGGCAGAAAACGCGCTATTGAGCACAATCGCCTATCCGGCCACGTAGCCAGCGTCTGCTTCGAATGGGATGTCGATTTTCACGGTGGCTGGAACCGACCGAATGCAAGAGTAGTTTCCCCGCCCTCTAATGCCTAAGCAACTTGGGGATCGTGATCTTCGGACTATTCTGGATGACCGGCTGACTGAATGTTGACGGAGCAGAGCAGACGCGAAGGCACTGGTGACTCAGTGCCCTCGAATAATACAACCAGTTCGCAGTGGTACCGACAAACGCCCATGGGTCCCGGCATCCACTCGGTCGCATAGTCGGCGACTCGTAGAAGTGGCTCCCAGGACCTGGCTGCGCGGATTGTTGGCCAATTACAGGTTACCCAGAAGCTCGCGTCAGCAGGTGGCTATCGCAAACAGGCCACATCACATCCGATCTCCGGACGGGAGCCGCACTGTGGCCCGCAATTGCCTGCCATTGGCAATTCTAGGATTGCTGCATATCCCGTGCTCTTCGTGGTGAAATATTGAACCTCGTAACCTGGGCGCCACCCCCCGCTTATCACAAGGCGACGTGTCCGCTGTACTTTCCCAACGCATGTCCCGTCTTGTAGAAACGCTTCGTGAGGCAAGAGGAGATGTGTCTCTGCCAGCGACCGCGCCCAGCCTGCGGAACGATTTAGCTCTCTGATAACGGTGAACAGCGGAAGGCCGCAAGACGGCCCCACTCAAAATACTAGGGAGACTCTGATTAAGCTCTCCCTTTCCACAGGGAGCACAGGTTAAATTCGCGCCAGCATGGAACAGAGGACACTGGCGATGATGACTGGTTTTGAGCGGTACACCAAGAAGACCAAGCGCGCGTTGTTTCTAGAAGAAATGGAAGAGGTTGTGCCGTGGAGCGAGCTGTGTGCGCTGATCGAGCCCCACTATCCGAAGGCCGGCAACGGGCGGCCCCCGGTGGGGCTGGAGCGGATGCTGCGGATTTATTTTCTGCAGCAGTGGTTCAACCTTTCTGACCCGGGTGTAGAAGAGGCGTTGTACGACTCGGTGGTGCTGCGGCAGTTTGCGGGCATTGATCTGGGACAGGAGCCGGCGCCGGACGAGACCACGGTGTGCAAGTTCCGCCACCTGCTGGAGGAGCACGCCCTGGGCGGGGCGATGCTGGAGGCGGTGAACCAGCACTTGCAGGAGAAAGGGGTGCGGATCACGACCGGGACGATCGTGGACGCGACCATCATTCACGCGCCCTCGTCGACCAAGAACCGTGAGCAAAAGCGCGATCCGGAGATGCACCAGACGAAGAAGGGCAAGCAGTGGTATTTCGGGATGAAGGCGCATGTGGGGGTGGACAGCAAAACCAAGCTCATCCACTCGGCCGTGGTGACGGCGGCCAACGTGGCCGACAGCACGGTATTGCCGGAGTTACTGCACGGGGAAGAAACGAAGGTCTGGGGCGATCAGGCCTATCGGGGGCAAACGGAAGTCATGCAGGAAGTTGCGCCCGGGGCGCAAGACATGACCCACAAACAGTATCGCTATAAGGACCGCGTCGACGAAATACAACGGGCCAAAAACCGCACCAAGTCTCGGGTGCGATCGAAAGTGGAGCACGTGTTTGGGGTGATGAAGCTGAAGTTCGGGTTTGTGAAGGTGCGCTATCGAGGTTTGAAAAAGAATGCCAACCGGCTGTTCGCGACCTGCGCCCTGGTGAACCTGTTCTTGGTACGCAAGAAGCTGTTGTACTCAGCGGCGTAGTGTCTTTCAACGGCCCCCGACTACCGGAACGGGGTAGCCGGAAGGCTCTCAGAGCCAGTGGAAATCACGGCATCGATCTGAATCTCACCTTTTAAGGCATTCCCGCTCGAAAAACAGGGGGTAGTTCAGAGATTCCCTAGAGCAGTTTCGGAGTGGCGGTAGCCTGTGGCGGTTATGGTAGAGCGGCGCTTCAGCGCCTGCTACGAAACTCCTGCCGCGATTTGTGCGGTGGGACAACGTATCGTAGCGACAGATCAATTCAGCCGCGAAGCGGCGACGTGCTGTTAGCCCCGGGCGTCAGCCCCGGGGCAAAGCGGGAAAATATGTCCCAGCCGCGGAGCGGCGTACTTGGCTTCGTAACACACTCTTCAGCCCCGCGTCCGGCATTGCCTTTTGAAGAGAGTCGGCTTTAACTCGGAGGCACGAGACGCTCAAAGCGTGCGAAAACTACTCTAATCCGTGGAGACTGGCGAAAATGGAGAGTCATAACCACCTTTGTTATCACATGGATAGATATAACTAACCTATTTTCAATCAGTTACCAACAATTTCCGGCTAACCGACTGAATCTAAACAACCGCGTGATAAATATCTCTCGTAACACACAACTATAACACTATAACGCACATAGCTATAACACTATAACTCCTTGGCAGCGGGCGAGCACCCGAAGTTCAGCGCTGAGACACGGCGGTAACTTCCATTTCGAAGCGATGGTGGCTGGCCGGGTCGTCAATGGCGAACAACTGAGTCGGCTTGTTCGGAGTGACCACGACTTGCGCGGTCGTCTTCATGGAGCGGATCACGGGCGCTCCACCGGTGGATCCAGCGTCGGTTGCGGCCGACGAGATCTCTGCAGTCACTTCCATCGCCACACCATCGGCAACATCTTCCAGGTGATTGTCGATGTTCACGCCCACATCGAGATAGTTCGTCTTGTCGCCGTCGCGTACGGGAAAGCGCGAACCCGCTCGCATTCGTGACGTGTAGCGATCGCCGGTGCTACCGGTCATGACGAACGAACGCTGACTGATGACTTTGCCTTCGTCCGACTCCTTCAATACGTACGTCACTTTGTAGAAATGCCGGGGCGCATTGGCGAGACTCGGAACTGCCATCTGGGCCCAGAGCGGCACGGCGAGCAGCAACAGAAGTGCAAAGTACAGAAGGCGTTTCATTGGCTTTCTCCTGGTATTTCGTCGGTAGTGGATAGCGGTTTGATTTCGATTTGCGCAATCACCGGCGCGGTGTCTGCGGCGGGCGCACGAAGGGCTTCAGGATGACGATTTAAGGCTGAGGCGAACGCCCGCTCGGCATCGTTGAGTGGCACTGGAACGGGGAAGACTCCAGCGGTTGCCGGTTTGTTCCGTGCAGGAACGGCAGTTGCGGACACGGGAAGCCGTGACGTTCTGCCCTGGATTTGGATGTTGCCCGAAGCGATGGCTGGGCCTTTCGTCGCAATGGCCGGCGCTCGGCTCGGAGTGACGACCTTGGGTTGTGCTGCGACATCGCCTGCCGGGTCGACCGTCGGCGGCGTCCGGCGCGCCATCCCGATCCAGATCACCAGCGCGATCACAGCCACCGCCGCTGCAGCAATTCCGCAACGGAGCCAGAAGCCGGCACCAAAGGGCTTCGGCGCCTGCAGTCGCCGCAGTACCCGCGATTCCAAGCCGGCAAGAGGCTCGGCGTCACGGTATTCGCCCAACGCGTCGTCGAGAATGTTGTCGAGATGTTCGTCGTGGTTCATGGTGTCGTTTCCATCACGGCCAGTTTCTCTTTCAGGATTTGGCGCGCGCGCAGGATGCGACCGCGCACTGACGATTCGGGAATGCCCAAAACCTCGCCAATCTGTCGCGAGTTCAACTCCTCCAAGGCGGAGAGCACCAACGGATGTCGCAGGTCCCCCGGCAACGCGGCGATAAGGCGGTGGACGCGGTTAACTTGCTGCCGGCGGATCGCAGTGTGTTCGGGGTCGGGTCCGCTGGACGGGAGTTCGACGTCGCCGAAATCGAGTGGTTCCGGCTTGCGCTTGCGATCGATGGCCAGCCGGAAGGCGACGGTAGCGAGCCACGCTTGCGTGTCGCGAATGGACCGCATGCCATCGCGATGGGCGCGGAGGAAGGTCTCTTGCACCACGTCTTCGGCGTCGTGCGAGTTTCGGAGGACACCATAGGCGACCTTGAAAACCAGCCGGGCGTATTGGCGAACGCTCGATTCGAGATCAACGGACTGGCTGGCTGCTTCGTTCAAGCTTTCCGCGCGCTCCCGGGCGCTGACAATACGAACCGGATTCGCCACCATTGTGCACTCATGCGACATGCTATTCCGTTCTCATTCGCTAGGACGGATGAGGGCGGGAAAATGTTTGGATTTATTTTCGGAGGTCCCGAGGATGATTTTCAGATTTTGGGGTGGGGCGGGACAGAATTTCTTTCGCGACTAGCCAAGAGCCATCAGCCGGACTACTTCAGCGGACAGTTCAGGACCCTATCTTTCAATGAACATGTAAATGCAAACCCGGAGTTAGCATCAAGATCGCGATATTCTCCTGCATTCTCAGGAGATTGCCTTGAGGTTGTCGCATAGTCGGCCGGTACTGGCGCTGTGTGAGCAAAGAGCCTGCAGGTTTCCTTGTCTTTCTGAAAATAGCCTGCGGCCTCTGTTGTGGGAGGGGGAGTTCTCTCCCATAGACTGCCGTCATCAAATCTGACCATTTCGACAGCCAACAGAACCGGCACGTACGGTTCCCTTGTTTCTCGTAATATCCCAACCAAGCTGTAGCTGGAGAGGAGTTTGGTGATCGTGGAGGATTGCTGATTCGGACCCAATTTCACTGGTCGAAGGGCCAGCGTAGGCTCATGGGGCACGAGCGATTCTAGAGTGTCAGAGTTTGAATCTGCGTACCCATAGTCTCCTTCATATGTACATCCTTTGGTGCCGGGGAAGAGCAAGTAAAAACGTAAGCCCGTAACCGTTCGGCCGCTTTCGTTCTTTACGACAACATCAGCATAAGGGAGGTCGGGCGTTCGTTTTACGGATACGATGCGAACCGGCGAACCGTCGAAATTGGCCGCCCGCACCGTTATGCCTAGTCTGTCTGCTGAATCAGCCTGGCTGAAAGCCGAACCGGTCGCAAAAATAACCACAAGGACCAATTTGGCAATGTGCATGACGCTCCCTCCTCACTGGGAATTATCCGCCTTGACAGCTAAAGCGCGCATCCTTTACGGGCCGCTGATTGCATGGCTAGCACCAGAACGGGAACGCCCACGACCGCGTCAAAGTCGCGCAAGGCACATAGAGATGCGATTCGCAGCTACCTAAGCCGAGTGTGAAACATTGCTGACGAAAACGGCCCCTCGTCGTGACCAATCCACTTCAGCGTTCATACCAAGGAGAACTAGTCGCTAACGGTTGCGGCAATTGTTTAAGGGCTCTTGGCAGCGTTAGGCATGCGAGGACCCACTGCCATCATCTGGGGAATCGTTACGAACTCGTAGCCCTCGGCCTTGTAATTGGTGATGAGGCGGTCAGTGGCTTCGATGGAATGGAAGCGGTCGGCGCCCATGCGGGCTTGATCGCCGTCGTGCATCAGGATGACGTCGCCGCCGCGAATCTGGCGTTGCGCGTGAGCCAGCACTTTATCGGCAGATGTCGTCTTCCAGTCGTAGCAGGTGACGTTCCACATTACGGGCTCAAGGCCGAGTCGCCGCACCTCATGCAATGTCCCCGGGCGTCGGCCACCGTAGGGTGGGCGAAACAACGTTGGAATCACACCGCAAGCGTCTAGCACAGCTTCTTGCGTCCGCTCCACTTGGCTGCGTAATTCCGCATCAGAGGCAAAAATCAGCCGCGGATGGTCCCAACTGTGGTTGCCGAGGACGTGTCCGGCTTCGGCAACGGAGCGCACGACACGCGGCTTCTCGGCGACGAACTTTCCCAGGACGAAGAACGTGGCATTCACGTTGTGCCGGGCGAGGACATCGAGAAGCTGCAGGGTCGCCGCGTCGTTGGGACCGTCGTCGTAGGTGAGTGCGAGTTTGCGAGTTCCGGGTGGCAGTCCGACGAACGAGCGGCCGTAGGCGTGCATCGTGGGCCACATGCTTTCGAATCCGGCCCAGGTTGCCAGTCCTGCGAGCGCCACGCCGCCTGCGATTTCCGCAATCATTGAGACTGATTCTAAGAGTGGATAGTGGTTAGTGAATAGTGGATAGCAAAGGCCGCGACCGCCGGCGCTGATTCTAAACGGCCTAGGCGCTAAAGACGCCGCTCCGCGGCAGGCGGGACCCAATGCACCGGTTTGCGCGCGCTCACGCGCACGCCTAACACCACGTCGCGGCTCCGCCGCTTGAAGGCGCGATTTCGCAAGCCTGCCGGGGACTTCCGGAGGTTTCCACAAACGGTCGTCACAGTGTCATTGCCACAGCCGCGTCAGGACGGTATTCTGCGAAACGTATCGTCCCATGGCAAATCTGTTCGAACCGCCCCGCTATATCGCCGTTGAAGGGCCCATCCGGGTCGGCAAGAGTACGCTCTGCAAGGTTATTGCCGAGACGCTGCACGCGCAGCGCATCAGCGAGCCGGAAAGCAATCCGTTCCTGAAAGGCTTTTACAACGGAGAGCCCGGCGCCGCATTCCAGACCCAGTTTGCCTTCCTCATCGCGCGCTACGAACAGTTGGCCTCGCTCGACGTGAAGCGCAATCCCAACCGCACGGTCGTCGCCGATTACATCTTCGAGAAAGACAAACTGTTCGCGTTCGTCAATCTGAGCGACCACGAACTCGAGGTTTACAACCGTTACTACGAGTTGTTTCGGCAGAACGTCCCGACGCCGGACCTGGTGATCTATCTGCAGGCGTCGCCCGAGGTGCTGAAGAAGCGGCTCAAGAAGAAGAACGCTCCCGGCGAAAAGGCGATCAACGACGACTATCTGGAGGAAGTAATCAAAGCCTACGAACACTTCTTCTTTCACTACACCTCTTCGGACCTGCTGATCGTCAACACATCGGAGATTGACTTCGTGGAGCGCAGCGAAGACTTGCAGGCGCTTTTGCGGCGGGTGAGCGAGCCGATTCGTGGCACGCAGTACTTCCTGCCGCTGGGCAGCGAAGAAGACGTACGCAAATAGTCGCTAGTCGCCAGTATCCAGTTGCCAGATAAGACAAACGCTAAAAGCAGCCACAGGACCCTCGCCGGGGACGCTCTCTTGTAGATTCGGCTGATTACGCGCATCGAAAAATTTCATCGTGCTGTCGCGAACTGAGGGACAAAATTGCGCTAAGCTCTCCTCACATCGCTGGAGGTTGTCATGGGAGTTCTGTTTCAGTCGTTCTACTGGAATTGTCCGGGCGAAGAAAATCAGGACGGCACATGGTGGAATTTTGTGGCCAGCAACATTCCGGAGCTACAGCAGGCTGGGATCACCGCTCTGTGGCTTCCACCCGCGTGTAAGGCGGCCAACATCGGCGGGCCGTCGATGGGCTACGACCCGTATGACTATTATGACCTCGGCGACAACAACCAGAAAGGCCGCGTGAAGACCTGGTTCGGCAATCAGGCCGAACTGAAGGCGCTCATTGATGTTGCCCACACCGCGAACATGCAGGTGTATGCCGACCTGGTGATCAACCACAACAACGGGGGCGATGCGCAGGAGACCAACCCAGTTGACGGCAGTGTGCGCTGGACTAAGTTCACGCCTGGCAGTGGCAAGTTTCCGCGCGACTGGACGTGCTTCCATCCGTCTCCGTACGAGACGTTCGACGAAATGAGCTTCGGCGATATGCCGGACCTGTGCCATCGCAATCCCAAGGTCTATGAAGAAGTCATCAACCTGGCGCAGTGGATGATCGAGACTCTCGGCTTCGATGGCTTCCGCTTCGATTTCGTGAAGGGCTATGGGCCCTGGATGGTGAAATCGATTGCCGAGTTGCGCTACCTCAATAAGTCGGCGCAGGGCTTTTATCCCTTCGTGGTCGGCGAGTGCTGGGACAACGCTCGCAGTACCGATGACTGGCTCAACTCCATCAACACGTTCATGGACAATCCAGTCTCGGCATTTGATTTTGCGCTGCATTACCGCTTGAAGGGACTGTGCGACAGCTACGGATTCAGCCTCTCGTCGCTGGCGCAGCCCGGCACAGTAATGCAGGATCAGCCGCTGCGCGCGGTCACGTTTGTCGATAACCACGACACCATTCGCGACGACAACAACGCTATCCTGCACGACAAGCTGATGGCATACAGCTTCATCCTGACGCATGAGGGATACCCGAGCATCTTCTGGATGGACTGGTACAACCTCGGACTCGGGCAGGCCGGGACGCCCAACGGAATCGCGGCCCTGGTCGCTGCGCACGAGAAATACGCCGGCGGAGGGACGCAGGTGCTGTTCACCAGCGATGATGTGTACATCATGCAACGCACGGGAGATACAACTCACCCTGGCTTGGTGTATGTGCTGAACAACCGCGGAGACGCGTGGGATGGAGCGACGGTGCAGACGCAGTGGCGTGGCGCTCGCTTCGAGCCGGTGGCTTGGGGAGGGCAAGACACGAATCGTCCGGCGACCAAGTGGACGGCGGACGCGGGGTACGGGGACTTCTGGGCGGGGCCGCGGGGATGGGCCGTGTATGCGCCGCAGCAATAGTCGCCAGTCGCCGGTCACCAGTCGTCCGTTTTAGGTCATGGATTTGATCAGGCCGTTCATGATTCTTCCGAGTTCGCCAGTGTCACGCAATAGCGTCTCGGCTGCGCTCGAATTCAGATATCCGAGCCGTTCGCAAATCATGATTTGAGTCTCGACCTCCATCAGGGAGCCGAGCCTAAGGCGCAGAAAGTGCTTGAACTCTCCGTCGCCTTTGCGGCCTTGCCCTTCCGCGATGTTGCTGGGAACGGACACGGCGGCTCGGCGCAGTTGGGAGGTGAGTCCGTAGATTTCTTCCTTCGGAAAACCGCGCGTAACTTTGTATACATCAGTCACTAAGTCCATCGCCTTTTGCCAGGCGACGAGGTTTCGGTACGACATAACCATTTGCCCCCTTTGTTCAAGCGAGTTGCCGTTACTGGGGACTGGCGACTGACTACTGACTTGGGGGTACGAAGTCTTTCGGCTTTTCGGCGCCTTCACCGAAGAAGTAGGCTTCCATCTGCTGGACGATGAACTCCTGGTGCTCTTTCTTCCAAGGTTGGAGGCGGTATTCGTTGAGCAGCATCTTCATGTGCTCCTGCCACTGCTCCCACGCCAGCTTGGAGACGTTGTTGTAGATACGCTGCCCCAGTTCGCCGTCGAAGGGCGGCTCGTCGAGGCCTTCCATTTCACGACCCATCTTTACGCAATTGACCATGCGTGCCATTGATGAACTCCTACACCGCTATGAGCGGGATGATTGCCAAAGGTCGATTCTACGGGAATTGGCGGGCGGAGCGAAGGGGGGTGGACAAAGGTAAGGCTAGGATGGGGCACAGCGGACAGCCGGATTGCCAGTGAAATGGCGATGTATCGCTGGTAATTGCGTCCCTAGCTCTTGCCCCTATCACGTTTCTTGGCGGAAGACTCCCTCGCTGTGGACCGATCGGGAGTGATCTGCCGCCATTAAGTTTTCTTTTGGCAGACTGAGCAGAGGCTAAGCCTAGTGGAGTGTCGGGACGTTTACATTGTCGCTGAAGCGAAGCTCCGGGGACTGCTGCATCCTTTCGATCAGCGAATTGACTCGTGGGCGCACCGGCGCGAGCTCAGGGTCGGATTGCAGCCATCGCCAATCACGCTCACCTTCTTCCACCCCCTTCGCCAAAGTTGCAATGGCCGCATCAAGGTTCCCCAAACGAATTTGGGCCACAGCCAGCGCTCGGCATAGTTCGGAGGTGCTCGCTCCATGTATGGGCCCGCCGCGATTCTGATACACAACTTCCAACCGTGATGCCGCGTCGCTTGCGAAATGCTCAGCCCGGCCCTGCTCGCCCAACGCCGCATAGGCGGAAGCCAACCCGGCAGCCGTTCGGGCAAGAACTCGATTGTGGGCCATCATGCGTGGATACTCACCTGCGATGCGCCACGCCCGATGTAAATCGGCCAACGCCCGATCAGGCTGGTTCTGCCGCAGTCGCACGTCCGCCATTCCGCACGCATTCAGGGCCATGGCGGTTTCCCGGTAAACGCTGTCAATCTGCGCCAGGTATTGCAGGCCGCGCTCATGGCACTCCAACGCCATTGCCCAGTCAAGCCTGCGGATTGCTACCCCGGCGAGGATAATCTCACCAAATGGCAGGCGGGAGATCCCCCGCTTAGACCGCTCTAGTTCCAGCACCTCTCTGACAAGTTGTTCCGCGCGGTCGTACGTGGAAGTTTCCATGGCGATCGCTCCGAGATTCAACCAACTGGCGCTCATCAGCGGTTCTATCTGTATCGAAATCAGAAACTGGTCCACAGCGTTCTGCAAGTACGAGGTGATTCCCTGGCTAGCAAACCAGTAAGCCGCCCCGAGGTAGTAGTGCGGCATGTGGGTATCGGGATTATGCTGGACCGCTTTCACCCCGGCATCGATTGCTTTCTCCAGTTTGTTCTGTCGAATGTAGACGTAGCAGAGGATGCCGTACGGTTCTCCCATTTCAGGGTCAAGCTCGAGGGCGCGTTCCAAGCATCCCGACGCGCGAGCCAAATCGTCGGCGTCGTTGCGGTGAATCCATCGCATGGCGTACGCCTGTCCCAGGCCTGAATAGGCAACTGCGTAGTCGGGGTCCAACTCGATAGCATGCTCATAGTGTTTCCGTGCCGCTTCAATCGAGTCTTTACCCAGGGCGTGGTAGTTCTTCAGGCCCTGGACATACTGCTCGTAAGCTTCGAGTCTTAAGGTTTCCGGCGCAGCGATGCGCATGTGAGCACTCGAATCCATCTCCAATTCGAGCGATTGCATGATCTCGCTCACAACCCGATCCTGAAGGTCAAAGATCTCGTCCCATGCTCCATCGATTTTCCCGACGGTAATGGCCTCGCCGCTGACTGGCTCTAAGAGTATCGGCGTAATGCGAATCCGATTTCCCGCACGCTGATAGCTCCCCATCACCAGCCATCGGGCGTTCAGCTGCGCACCCAGAGCTGCCATGTCCTTGCTGTCGCCTGCACGGCGAAGCTCCGCTTGTACGCGATCGCGGCTGACCACTTGAACTTTTCCGAGCTTCCGCAAGTCCGCGCAAATCGTTTCCGAGATCCCGGTGCCCAGCCATTCCGTCGCTGAATCGCCCGACAAATTGTCGAAATCCAGGACCGCTATCACTGGCGCGGCCCGTTCTATGAAAATTGCTGATCTGTTCGGACGGCCTCCTTCGCTGCGGAGGGCTGCCGCCAGCTCTGCCGCGCTTTGGAAACGATCGTGCGGCGCGAGTGCCATCGCTCGACCGATGACCTCCGCCAGATCCTCCGGGAGGACAGGATTGCGCTGGCGCACCGGTGGAATCTGTCCGCTGACGCAGGCCAATATCAGAGAGGGCGTGTCCAGTCCGGCGAGCGGCGCGCACCCACAGGCCATTTCGTACATCGCCACTCCCAGGCTGTAGATGTCGCTGCGTATCGATGCCGGGCGCCCGGCAAGCACTTCGGGCGCACAATACTGCAATGTGCCGATGATTGCGCCTGCGCCAGTAATCCTCGACTCCGTTTCCCCCGTCGGCGCGATATTGCGGGCTAAACCGAAATCCAGGAGCTTCAACATCCTGTTTCGCGTGACGATGATGTTGGCCGGCTTGATGTCGCGGTGGATGAGGCCACGTGCGTGGGCGTGCTCCAGAGCAGCGGCGATCTGCAGGGAATACTCTCTCAGTCGCGAGCTCGAAACCGGGCCGTGCGCAATCTCCTGCTGCAGGGTGGCCCTTCGACATACTCCATCGCCAGATACAAACACTCTCCCGCCTCGCCCGCATCGTATAGCGCCGCAATGCCTGGATGGTTCAAAGCTGCGGCCGCGAGCGCTTCTCGCGTGAAACGTTTGCGACTCTGCTCATCGGCAGACAAGCCGGATCGCATCACCTTGACCGCCACCACACGGCCCAGCCGCGAGTCGCGTGCGCGGTACACCTCACCCATGCCTCCAGCACCGATGCGCGACTGTACAACGTAGGGGCCGAGTTGCGTGCCGGACGGGAGAACAGCGCTGATCGAAGCGGCCTCGCTGTGGGCTGCGGCCTGTGCGAGAGCTGGTTCTTCAAGAAAGCTGGAACCGATCTCACCTTCGGCGGCCAGCAGCTCCTTCAATTCGGCGCGCAGTGACAGATCGCCGGCGCACTGGCTGTCGAGGAAGACAGAGCGATGTACTGCGTCCATCTCCATTGCCTCGTGGAGGACGTCGCGAGCTCGCTGCCAGCGTTCGGGGGTGAGCGTCACGCGTGCGCCTCTTTACTCAGCTCGCGATGCAACCAGACGCGGGCAGTGGCCCAATGGCGCTTCACGGTTGCAGTCGAGAGACCCAGCAACTGCGCCGTCTCTTCGATCGAGAGCCCCCCGAAGAAACGGAGCTCGACGATTTGACTTTGTTTGCGAGTCGAGGTGAGCGAGGCCCGTCAAGGCGTCGTCCAATGCGATGAGATCGACGGCGCGTGCCTTCGCGGGGGCCATGGCATCGTCAAGAGTTATGGCGGTGGCTCCGGCGCCGCGCTTGGCTGCGAGGCGGGTGCGCTCGTACCCCATGAGGATTTGGCGCATAAGCAGGGCACAGACGGCGACGAAATGCTGACGGTTTTGAAATTGAGGGGCGTGGTGCTGCTCGAGGCGCAGATAGGCCTCATGCACCAATGCGGTTGTCTGCAGGGTATGGCCGGGACGCGCCTTACGCAGGTACTGATGTGCTACTTGGCGCAGGTCATCGTAAAGCAACGGAAGTAGAGCCTTGAGAGCCTCGTGATCACCGTCGTGCCACTTCCCCAGGAGTTGGCTGACCGTCGGTTGACCGGTCGCGTGCACACTGCCCTCCTCGCCCTACGTTGGTGTGGTAGGAAAATACCCGCGATTTGCTGTGAAGTCAATAGGATGCAGCAAGTTCGCAATTTCCAAGCCGATGGAGTCGGCCTGAGCAACAAAAATACTTGCCGCCGGTGAGCCAGTCTGTTTGCGGATTGCCTTTTATCTAGGTAGCAAGTGGTGACGCTACACAGAAGGTTTCGGCAAGAAGCGATACGGCAACCAGGCAGGAGGCCTGCCGGGAACCTAAGAAGTCTCGTCAAAGCGAGACGGGAATCTGAACAGTTTCGTATGCGAACGAAAGGAAGCTTGATATGAAAACGAAGACGACTTTGCTTTTAGTTACTCTGTTGCTCGCAATCGCAGGCTTTGGACAATCTCCAAGTGCGGCGTGCAACCTCCGCTCGGCTACCGGAGCTTACGGCTATAGCTGCTCCGGTGCCTATCTGGGTCAACCCTTCGCCGCCTATGGCTACGTCTATGGTGACGCCAAGGGCCAGTGGCATGGTTACGGAAAAGTCAGCCTGAATGGCACGATCCTTCCGTGGACCCATAACACGAGGGCGAACGATCCAGCCACGGTGAACCCGGACTGCACAGGAAACGTGACCTACGAGGTGACCATCGCTGGACAGCCGGCGCCCGATGCTCATTTCGACTATGTGATTGTGGACAAAGGCGGCGAAGTGAAAGGTTTTCCGGTCGACAGCGGATATGCCGTGACTTGTCAGTTGATTCACGAGAAGTAAGCCAAGGGGCGCGGCGAACCTACGAAATGAACAAGTGGCCGTGTCGAACCACCCATGTTCAAGTTGGTTCGAAAACGGATTGTGGAGGGTCAGTCTCGATAAGGCGGCTTGCGGGAAGTTGACCTGTGACGCCGAGTCCCGAGTGATTGCTGGCGCGAACTGGCGGTGTCATATGCCCCGTAATCACCGTTCTTGGCACTTGCATCACGCCTGTGGCGTGCAAGCTCGTTATCCTCTCTCGGGCAACACGTCCCACTACGCCAGCGCGTACAGATACTCGACAAACGATCCCACCGCTCCATCCAGGCCCGATACCTTCGGATTGGTGGAATCGATCAGGTAGTACTCATTCGGGGCGTGGGCGCCGGTGCCGTGGCCGAGGCCAAAGTGTCCCGCCGGAAGACTCAGTGGTGCGTTGGTGAAGATGTATCCCGGCCATGAGCCGGCCGAGCGCGGCCACAGCATCGGGTCCTGCCCCAGCTTTTTGTAGGTCGCCATCTGCACCTGGATGAGCTTGCTGTCGGGTGAGGTCTGGTTGGGATCGTAGCCGCCGCTCATGTTGACCTCGATGTCGCCGAAGCCTTTCTTTGCCAGATGCTCTTTCAGCAGGGCGAGCGTGCCATCGGCGGTCATGTCAGGGACCAGGCGCATGTCGATCTTCGCCACAGCGCGGTGCCCCAGCACGGTCTTGCCGCCGGGGCCGGTGTATCCGGCGACCAGACCTTCGATGTTGATGGTGGGCTGCGACTCGAGGGCGATCATGGCGTCGAGCCAATTCTTGTCGCCTGCCCAGTGTTCCACGCCCAACTGCTTCTTCAGCGTCTCTTCGCTGCGCCGTGCAACCACGGCTTTAATCATGTTGACTTGCGCGGGAGTCAGCGGCTTCGCCTTGTCGAAGAAACCGGCGACGGCAGGAGTGTGTCCGTCGGGCTGGATCAGCGTATTCAGCGCCTGCACCAGGTGCCAGGTCGGGCTGTCCACGGTCGCTTCCAGGCTGGAATGGACGTCGTGTTTCGGCCCGCGTCCCCACTTCTCGCCGGTGGAAACCAGTTCCAGCTCGACCACGCCTTTCGCGCCGAGAGAGATCTCGACTGCCCGTCCGGTCCCTGGTCTGCCGACGGCATGAAAACGCCCATGGATTTCTTCAGCTCGGCCATGACCTTGGGATTCTTCACGATCTCGGGGAAGTGCGGCGAACCGATTTCTTCTTCGCCCTCGCAGACCAGCACGAGGTTGACCGGCAGCTTCACCTTCGCCGCCTTGAACGCGCGCAGAGCGCCGAGGCAGGCCGTCTCCGGGCCTTTCTGGTTTACCGCGCCGCGCCCCATGCAGACCTTGCCCAAGCCTTCTTTGTCGACGAGCTTGCCTTCCAGCGGCGGCGAAGACCACTCCGCAGGATCGAAGTGCTTCACGTCGTACATGAAGTACAGGCCAACGGTGGTCGGGGCGCCGGCGTTCAGGATTCCGAACACGCCGGGTTTTCCGGAGGTGGGGATGATCTCGACATTCTCAAATCCCGCCTCGCGCGCCAGCTTGGCCATGTAATCCGGGCCTTGGGGATAGTTCCGGTCCATCGCGGCGATGGAAGGCAGCGCGATCCACTCCTGCAGGTGCTTGAGGTTTTCGTCGTGCATCTTCGGGACTTGGGCCAGCACGGCTTGCATGTCTGGATTCGTGGCGGAAAACGCGTTGATCGGCAGCGCGGCGAGCGTGACGCCAGCTAGCGCGCCCTGGATGAAATCCCGGCGGTTGAACGGTTGATTCGAATCAGGCACGACGGCTCTTCTCGTAATTTCAGGCTATGGATCTGTAGTGGTCAAGCATCCAGGACAAAACTATTCGCCCATCCATGCGCCGAAGGGACGCAGGCGGGCGATGTTGTCGCAGATGATTTTCAGCGCGCCGGTGAGCGGAACGGCCAGGAGCAGACCCATCGCGCCCCACAGCCATCCCCAAAACAACAGGGCAAGCGTCAACGCCAGCGGATTGAGCCGCAGCCGCTTGCCCAGCACCATCGGGTAGAGCACATTCATCGCGAACAGGTGCAGGCCGACCACAAACAGGCAGGTGAGCACGAAAGTAGCGGTCGTCAGATAGCCAAGTCCCACGATCACGGGCGGCAGAATCGCAAGAACGACACCCAGGTACGGAATCAGGCTCAGGAAACCGCTGATGACGCCCAGGAAATAGAAGTACGGAAGCCCCATCAGCCCGAAGGCCGCCATGCTGGCAGCGCTGAGGAACAGGCCGATCATGAAATTCCCCACGATGAAGGACCGAATCATCTGCGCGATCAGACCCAGTGTTACGTACGCGGTATTGCGGTTCTTCATCTGGAACAGCATGACCGACGAAGCGCGCACGTGGTCCTGCCAACTCAACATGAAGTAAATCAGGAACGGAACGAACGAAATCGCCAGTACCGTCTCAGAAAGCGTACTCATGTTGCGCCCGATAAAGCCGCTGAGGCTGTTGCGTTCCCGCAGGGTGACGGTGTTCTTCTCTTCAGGCTCCGGGGGCAGCACGGTCTCAGTGGTCTTCTCGAAGCGTTCCGCCTGCAGCCGGATTTCATTAACGATGTGCTGCAGCCGTATCCGGTATTCTGGCATTTCGGAGAGAAAATCCAGCGCTCGGGCGTAGGAGAGATACGAAACGGTGCCGACGGCGAGCACCAACAGCGCGACCGCCAGAAAAGCGCCCAGCGACCGGGGAATCCTGAAATTGGCGAGGCCGTCCACCACGGGGGCCAGCACAAAGGCCATGAGAACAGCGGTCAATACGACGACCAGGACCAGCTTGGCCAGGTACATCAGGCACAGGACGGCCGCAGTCGCCAGGATCACCAGCGCTGCGGCCTGCACGCGCTGGACCCGGCGACGTTCGTCGCGGTACGTCAAAGTGTCTCCGCCGCCAGCCTGAGCAGCGGTCGGCACACTGGTTAAGTTGGCGCCACGAAGCTCAGACACATCTTCGGGCGAACCGACGTCGTCGATCAGTGGATCAGCCATCCCGCCCCTATCGTACTCGCATGGTTTGCAAGTGGGAATTAGGATACCTTTGCTGGCATCAATATGGAAAACCTGAGCCTTCCCGGTCCGCAAACCCCACCAGGACCCGAATCCTGGCCATCGACTTTGGCGCCAGACGGATCGGGCTGGCGGTCACCGATGAACTTGGCCTGACCGCCCAGGGCCTGCCGACCTTGCATCGCACCAACAAGCGCAATGACTTTGACCAACTGCGCCGCACGATCAAGCAATACGCGGTGGGAGAAATCGTTCTCGGGTTGCCTCTGCGCATGAGCGGCGAGGCAGGAATCCAGGCCGAGAAAGTCGAGGCTTTTGCCGAAGAACTGCGCGCCCGGTTTAGGCTGCCGGTCCACCTGTTCGATGAGCGCCTGACCTCGGTGGAAGCCAACCGCGTGCTGGACGAGGTAGACATGGGCGACCGACACCGTAAAAAAGTCGTCGATCGGCTTGCCGCCGTACTCATCCTGCAGGCTTTTATGGAATCTCGCGCCTCGCGCCGCGACTGAGCCAACCCCATATTGCAGCGTATCGTCTAAACTGCTGACAGTGAGCGAGCCCAAACCTTGCGTAAGTTCCTGATACTAGTCCTGATAGTTGCCATTGGCTGTGCGGCGTGGCTTCACTGGGCGGTGTTCCAGCCAGTGAGTCCCGGCGAAGCGGAATTTGTTATACTGCGCCCGGGCTGGAGCGCGCGCCACATTGCCCAGACGTTGCAACACGAAGGAATTATCCGCAGCGTGCCCGCCTTTCTCGCTGTCCACTATGCCCTGGGAAAAGGCAGCTTGAAAGCAGGGGAGTACAAGTTCGAAGCGCCGGCAACCGCGTTGGAAGTGCGGGATCGACTACTGCGCGGTGATGTCTTTGCCCGGACTGTTGTGGTGCCGGAGGGTTACAACCTGTACGACATAGCAGCCGTGGTGGAACAGGCCGGACTGGGCAGCGCCGACGATTTCATAGCAGTCGCGAATAACGATATTTCGCTTCTCCACGGGATTGACCCGCAGGCGACGTCTCTTGAGGGCTACCTTTTTCCCGACACCTATCAGTTCACCCGAATCGACACGCCCCATGACATTGCCGCCGCCATGGTTCATCGTTTTCGCCAGACGGCGCAGAAGATTGGACTTCGGGCCGTCCCGATATCCATCGGATTGTCACCATGGCGTCCATCGTGGAGAAGGAGACTGGCGCGCCCCGAGGAGCGTCCGCTGGTGGCGAGCGTGTACTACAACCGGCTGGAGAGGAACATGCTGTTGGGCGCCGACCCGACCGTGATCTACGCGGCGCTGTTGGCGGGAAGATATCGCGGTACCATTTACCAGTCGGACTTGCAATTCGATTCGCCGTACAACACTTACAAGTTTCCGGGGCTACCCCCCGGCCCCATTGCCAATCCCGGCGCGGCATCACTGCAGGCGGCCATGCATCCCAGTGAAAGCGAGTTTCTTTACTTCGTGAGCGATAACACCGGCCATCACCGGTTCTCCCGTACCGCGGTCGAGCACGACAAGAACGTGGCGGCGTACCGCAAGGCCGCCGGTGCGCATTAGCCAGGGAACCGCATGGGGGTTGCAGGCTCGCTAGCATTCAGCAAATCCATGGAGGAAACGCTATACTAAGCTGTTTGGAGTACTAAGCCCCCCGTGTCCATGAAGTCGTCCCGAATTCTCCTGCAAGCGGTCATAGGTCTGCTCATCGGCACGACCGGATGCCTGTTTCACACCCGTACGGTGGAGACTCGTCTTAGTACGGCGAAATTGCAGACCGCCACGCAGCAGGAATTGATCGATCGCCTCAATCAGGAAGCGGGCAAAGTCAAGAGCCTCAACGCCACTGTGGACATCAGTACTGCCGTAGGCGGTGAAAAGCGGGGCAAAGTCACCGACTTCAAGGAAATTCGGGGCTACATTCTCGTCCGCAAGCCGAACATGCTGCGGATGATTGGCTTGTACCCAATCGTTCGCAACAAGGCGTTTGACATCGTCAGCGACGGACACGAGTTCAAGCTGTTGGTTTCGGCCACCAACAAGTTCTACGTCGGCCATAACGAGGTGATCGAAGGCTCTGACAACCCTCTGGATACACTCCGGCCGCAGTCGATCTACGACGCGCTGCTCTTGCACCCAGTTGACCCGGACAATGAGATCGCCTTCATGGAAAGCAGCACCGAGATGGTTGTGGACGCGCAGACCCATAAGCTGGTCAAGCAACCCAACTACGTGCTCGACATCATTCGGAAGGGCGAAAAAGGCTGGACGCTGGCGCGCAAAGTGTACTTCGATCGCACCAACCTGGTGCCGCATCGTCAGGTCGTGTACGATCCCGACGGCGACCCGAGCACGGACGCCCGCTACGAGTTTTACAAGGACTATGACGGGGTGCAGTATCCCTCGTACATCGACATCAAGCGGCCGCAGGAAGAGTACGACATTCGCCTGATGATGGTGAAACTGGTCATGAATCAGCCGATCAACGACGAACAGTTCGCGCTCCAGCAACCCGCAGGCTCGATACTGGTCAACCTTGATGAGCGCAACAAGAGCGCGTCGGCAAAGGACGGGGCATCGCCTGCGGCGGCCGCTCCCGCAAACAGTTCCGATCCTCACAACTGATTTACCTGAGCTTGGCAAAAGAAAGGCTCCAGTCCGTTGGCGGACTGGAGCCTTTTGAATTTCGGCAGCGCGAGAGTGCAGACTAGCGCTTTGACTGGCCGCGTACCATCTTCTTGACCTTGCGCTTGGCCGAGCCGCGCGCGTGAGTGCGGGCGGCCTTCGGGGCCGCTTTCTTGCGGGCGACGCGCTTTGCTTTCTTGCGCTCTGTCTTATCTTCAATGCTCTTGGTGTTTGCCATGAATTCTGCGGTCCTTTGTGATCTTGGATTCGAAGGCTGCGCCTCGCGGAACTGCGAAGACAGGCAGAACCAGCTGCCATCCTTCGTTGATGGCCCTTGGCGGCTTACGCCTTTTCCAGTTGGGCGTACTTCTCGACCAGCTTTTTCAAGCCGAACTTATGAAATTGTATCGTAATCTTCGCATTTTCCCCTTCTCCCTCGCGCTGGTACACCATTCCCTCGCCGTATTTGGGGTGGCGCACGCGCTGTCCCGGCCGGAATCCGGACTTCCCGGCGGCCTCGAGCGGTGCGGTTTTTGGAAGCGAAAACTTCTTCCCGCGCGACGCGAAGAACTCGGCAATGTTGTCGATCGAGTTGTACGACGGTCCGTTGAACGAGGCCCGCGTCTTGGGTTTTGGCTGACCATACTTGGGCCGCTGGTCTTCGTCTTCGTACGCATAATGGGACGCCCCCGAAGGCTCCACGATTCTCGAGGTGGAGCGGCTTGCCGTTCCCAAGCCCTGCAACAGATCCCGCGGAATCTCCTCGAGGAACCGTGATGGGATGCTGGCTTCGGGCATGTCGGTGCCGTAGCGCCGGCGATAGCGCGCGTTCGTCAGGATCAGCGTATCCATCGCACGCGTCATCCCCACGTAGCACAGGCGGCGCTCTTCCTCGATGTCGTCGGGCGCCATCAGCGTGCGGGAGTGCGGAAACAGACCCTCTTCCAGGCCCGCAAGAATGACCAGCGGAAACTCCAGGCCCTTGGCCGCATGCAGTGTCATCAGCGTGATGCGCGAATTCTCGTCGTACTGGTCGGCATCGCTTACGAGCGCCGCATGGTCGAGGAATTCATTCAGAGTCTCGCCACGATCACGCGAGTCCATGGCCGCGTTCACCAGTTCGCGCAGGTTGTCGATGCGCGCCAGCGAGTCCGGCGTGTCTTCCGCTTCCAACTGCTTGATGTATCCCGTGCGGTCGATGAGGAACTTCAGCAACTCAGCGGTGGTGGCCCCGTCGCCGGGGTCGCGGAATCCTTCGACAGGGTCTTCTGGTGTTGCTGGTGACTTCACTTCATTCAGGGCATCGGGACTGAAATCGGTACCACCTGCGTCCGTCTCGAACATCTCCGGCGAAAAGTCCATGGCGTGCTGCGAATCACTCTCGTCGCCCATCTGAACGGGAGCGGCCGTGGCCTGAACGTGCTCGGCGAACGACCCCAGGTACATCGCCCGCGCGTCGTCGATCAACTGCTTGAAGCTCTTCAGCGCCGCCAACGCCCGCGGCGGCAGTAGTTCGCGGCTGACGGCTTCCCGGATTGCGCCCCACAGCGACAGGTTGGTCTCCAGCGCGATGCGCTCCAGCGTCTCGGTCGTGTTCTTGCCGATGCCGCGCGTCGGGGTGTTGATGATTCGCTGAATCGCAATCGAGTCATCGGGGTTCTGGATCGCCTTTAGGTACGAAATGAGGTCTTTGATCTCGGCGCGCTCGTAGAAGCTGAAACCTCCCACAACGTGGTACTTCAACTGGTAGCGCCGCATTGCCTCTTCCAGCAGGCGCGACTGCGAATTGGTGCGATACAGCACCGCCGCGCGCGGATTTTCCTCGCCTTCCTGACCGGCCTTCGCCAGGTACTTGGCGACGTAGTCGGCGGCGAAGAGCGCCTCGTTCTCGCCATCAGGAGCTTCGTAGTAACCGATCTTTGCGCCGCCCGTGCGGTCGGTCCAAAGGTTCTTGCCCTTGCGGCGAACGTTGTTTGCCACAACCGCCGACGCCGCCTGCAGAATGTTCTGCGTCGAGCGGTAGTTCTGCTCGAGCCGGACGATGCGCGCCTCGGGAAAGTCTTGCTCGAACTCCAGGATGTTGCGGATGTCCGCACCGCGCCAGGAGTAGATGCTCTGGTCTTCGTCACCGACCGCGCACACGTTATGGTCTTCGCCCGCCAGCATGCGCATCAGTTCATACTGCGGACGGTTGGTGTCCTGGTACTCATCCACCAGAATGTGCCGGTAGCGCCGGTTGTAGCGCTCGCGGGTTTCGCCGGAGGACTTCAGCACCCGCACTGCATACAGCAGCAGGTCGTCGAAATCGAGCGCATTCGACTTCGCCAGCTCCTGCTTGTAGATCTCGTAAATGTGGGCGATTCGCTCCGTCTTCGGGTCCGCCGACTCGAGGTAAACCTCCTGCGGATCGCGCATGTGGTTCTTCGCCCAGGAAATGTGCGACAGCACGCTGCGCGGGGTCAATTGCTTGGGGTCGATGCCCAGCCGCCGCATCGCCGCCTTGGCCACGCTCTGCTGGTCGGACTCATCGTAGATGACGAAATCCTTGCGATACCCCTTGCCACCGATTTGCAGCGTCTCGATGTCACGTCGCAGTAACCTCACGCAGAACGAGTGAAAGGTCGAGATCAGCGGCTTGGCTAGCGTGCGCGCGCCTACCAGCGACTCCACGCGGCTGGCCATCTCGCTCGCGGCCTTGTTGGTAAACGTGACGGCTAGAATCGAATCCGGCGCCACGCCCATGTGGTCGATGAGGTGCGCGATGCGATACGTGATGACGCGCGTTTTGCCGCTCCCGGCTCCGGCGAGGATGAGCACCGGCCCGGTGGCGGTTTCGACGGCTTCACGTTGCTGGGGATTCAGCTGCGAAAGATACGACAAATCTGGCTTCCTAGGCTTTTGCGTGAGGCGATCAGTTCGGCTTGCTGCCGCTTGCCGTAGCTTCCATCAAACGGCGGGCCTTGCATTCCTGGCAGGGGCAGTGCTCACGCAGAAATTCCCACGAATAAATGCCGTGCTGGTGGCCGTCATTCCAGGTGAAGCGGATGCCGTACTTGCCCACGGGCTCCACTTCGGTGGGCTTTGCCAAGGCCTTGTACATCGGCAGCGCGCCCGCCACAGGTTTCAGCGGATCACCGGGCTGCCGGCCATCCTTTTCCCGCTCTTCTTCGCACAGTGCGCACGGGCAGGCGTCGCGCAGGAAGACGAAGCTGTACGAGCTCCGGTGGCCATCTTTCCACTCGATGTCCATTCCCGTTCCGGCGGTCTTGTTGACTTTGATCGACTTGGGATCTGCAACCACGGCCATAATCATGCTGCTCTCACCACGTTCAATCTTCAAGTATCTCAGAAAACCGAGCGGCGGATTGCACAGGTCTCGAACTGCTAATCTGTTAACTTCGCGGCACCACTCGTCCGCAGGAGGGCCCCCATGCCAGACATGCGCAAAGGTCTCATCATCGTGAACACCGGCCCCGGCAAGGGCAAGACTACCGCCGCCATGGGCACCGCGCTGCGCGCCGTCGGCAACGGGCTCAAGGTGCTCATGCTGCAGTTCCTCAAGGGCTCCTGGCACTACGGCGAGCTGGACGCGGTCAAGGCCTTCGGTGACAACTGGGTCATCAAGCAGATGGGACGCGGTTTCGTGAAAGTCGGCGGCGCTGAGACCGATCCCGAAGACATTCGCCTGGTCGAAGAAGCCTGGTCCGAAGCTGAGCAAGCCATTCTGTCAGGCTCGCGGGACCTGGTCATCCTCGACGAAATCAACTACGCCATCAGCTACAAGATGCTGGACCCGGAAAAGGTCGTGGCGGCGTTGAAGAAGAAGCCCGAGATGGTGCACGTCATCCTTACCGGACGCAATGCGCACCCCAGCATCGTCGAAATCGCCGACACGGTCACCGAGATGAAAGAAGTGAAACACGCCTATACCAAGGGCATCGAAGCCCAGCGTGGCATCGAGTACTAGAGCGGGCGACAATTCCCACCCCGTCAGCTAAACTGGGGAACGACTATGGCATGGTTTAAGCGGGAACAGGCGGAGCTCGACACGTCGGGCGAGAAGCGCGTCAAGACTGAGGGCCTCTGGGTCAAGTGCGACCAGTGCCGCCAGATTATCTGGAAGAAGGACCTCGACCAGAACCTCAACGTCTGCCCGAAGTGCGATCGCCATTTCCGCATCGATGCCAAGACCCGTCTTGCCCTGCTGCTTGACGACGGCCAGTACCAAACCGAAGACGGCAACCTGGTTTCCACCGACCCGCTGAAGTTCACCGACCTCAAGCCGTATGCCGTCCGCCTCAAGAAGGCAATCGCCGACACCGGCCTCAATGACGCCGTCATCAACGCCCGCGGCAAACTCAACGGAAAGCCAGTTATCGTCAGCGCGATGGAGTACTCCTTCATCGGAGGCTCCATGGGCTCCGTCGTCGGCGAGACCATCACCCGCGCCGTCGAACGTGCGACCGACGAGAAGATTCCTCTTATCATCGTCTCCGCCTCCGGCGGAGCTCGCATGATGGAGGGCGTAGTCAGCCTGATGCAGCTCGCCAAGATTGCGTCTGCCTTGGCGCGCATGGACGACGCCAAGGTCCCGTTCGTCTCAGTCCTAACCGACCCCACAACCGGCGGCGTGACCGCATCCTTTGCCATGCTGGGCGACCTCAACATCGCCGAACCCGGCGCCCTTATCGGCTTCGCCGGGCCTCGCGTCATCGAGCAGACCATTCGCCAGAAGCTGCCCGAAGGCTTCCAGCGCAGCGAGTTCCTGCTGGAGCACGGCATGCTCGACGCGGTGGTCCACCGCCGCGAGATGAAGAACTACATCTCCCGCGCCCTCGACTTCATGCAGGCGCCGAAGTAACGGAAGGCTCACGACAGAGACACAGAGAACACGGAGTTGCTTGATTCTCTTGCTTAGTATTTTCCGTCGTGATTCCAACTATTGCTTTTTACCTGCTCCCCATCCGTGTCGATCCTTGTAAATCCGTGGTCGTTTTGCTTTTGACTTTTGCCTGTTTCTTCTCTGTGTCTCAGTGCCTCTGTGGTGGATGTTTGGTGGGTGTGCGCCTAGTCACTACATTTCCGGTCACCATGTTTTACACTCGCAACGGGAGCAAGCCATGAAAGCTGTTGTGGTTGCGCGCGCGGGTGGGCCGGAAGTCCTCGAAATCCGCGACGTGCCTGAGCCAGTTGCCGAGCCCGGCGAAGTAATGGTGCGGGTCGAAGCTGTGGGCGTGAATTTTGCCGATACCCTCTCCACGCGTGGAACCTACAAGGGCACACCTCCTCCACCGTTTATCTCAGGCCGCGAATTCGCTGGTGTTATCGAGGGCGGCAATGAGCGCGTGATGGGTTACGCGCAATACGGCGCCGCCGCTGAGAAGATTGCCGTGTCGCGCAAAATGATCTGGCCGCAGCCCCGCGGTTGGACATCCGAGCAGTCGGCCGCTTTCCCGGTGAATTTCTTTACCGCCTACCTTGCCTACTGGAAGGCCGGTATAACTTCCGATGCTATCGAGCCGTTCTACGTCGAAGGCGATCGCAAACGCCGGGTACTCATCCACGCCGTGGCAGGTGGAGTCGGCACCGCGGCGGTACAAATCGGCAAGCTGCTTCATGTCGAGACCTACGGAACCGCGTCGTCAGACGAGAAACTCGCAAGGGTCACGGCCCTTGGCCTGGACTACGCCATCAACTACCGCGAAGCGGACTACGAAGAGCGCATTCACCAGCTCACCAACGGCGAAGGAGTGGATGCAGTGTTTGAAATGCTCGGCGGCGAGCACACTGCCAAGAGCCTGCGCTGCTGTCGTGATTTCGGCCGGGTCATCATTTATGGAACGGCGACTGGCGAGCGCCAGAAGTTCGATGTCGGCGTCATGATGGCGCGCGGTCTGAGCACCCACGGCCTCTGGCTCAGCTTTCTCGCAAACGATCGCCGCTTGATGAATGACTGCCTCAAGACCATGCAGCCGTGGATTGAGCACGGTCACTTGCATCCGGAAATCGGCCACACGCTGCCCATGGAGCAAGCAGGCGAGGCGCACCGTCTGCTGTTACAGCGGGCTAACTACGGCAAAATCGTTCTGACGATCGATTAAGATCGGTTTCGGGAAGAGCAGTGTGAGCGTGGATTCGAAACCCTGGTTGATGTTGATTGTTTTTCTCTTCGTCGTACTTGCGACCGGCAGCCTCGCTTCATTTCTCACCGCGCGCGGCGTGCGTGAATGGTACCCCGCGCTTCGTAAGCCGCCGGGGACGCCGCCCAGTTGGGTGTTCGGCCCCGTGTGGACGGCTCTCTACGTCCTGATGGCGACCTCAGCCTGGCTCATCTGGCGCCACTTCGGCTGGAGCGGCGGACGCGCAGCGCTGACGCTCTTCTTCGGCCAGCTTGCCCTCAACGCTGCGTGGTCAGGAATTTTTTTCGGCGCGCGCCTTCCCGGCCTCGCCTTCGTCGAAATCGTGATTCTCTGGCTGGCCATACTCTTCAACGTGGTTGTGTTCTATTGGCTGCTGCCTGTGGCCGCTTATCTTCTGCTGCCCTACCTCTTGTGGGTTACGTACGCCAGCTACTTGAACGCCGGAATCTGGCGACTCAACCGGTCTTGATCGCGCTCTGCGATGCTAAGCTGATACATGAACTTCATATCGCTCGTCGGCTTTGCTGCCGGAACCCTTTGTACTCTGGCCTACCTGCCGCAAGCCCTGCATTCCTTCCGCACCAGATCTGTCCGTGACATCTCTCTGATTATGCTCGTGAGCCTGAACGCAGGCTTGCTATTGTGGGTAGCCTACGGCTTTCTGATTCACTCACTCCCGCTGATACTGCCCAATGCAATCACATTCCTGCTGGCGTTTCCCTTGCTCATCATGAAGCTGCGCTTTCGCACGGACCTCACCGGAGACCGGATCGAATCCGCAGCTCAGTGATGCATTTGTTTCGCGAAGTAGTAGAGGGTCAGCGCGAAGCCAATCACGATCACCATCAATCGCACGTGCTCGGGTTTCGTCTTCTGGGCAAAGTGTGCGCCGAAGTAACCGCCCAGCATCGACGCCACGATCATCAGGATCGCCTCCGGCCAGTACACCGCGCCGGAAAAAATGAACATCAGCATCGCGACGCCGTTGGAGACAGTCGTCAGCAACGCCTTCAGCGCATTCATGGAATGGATGTCGTCCATGCCCAGCAGCGCCAGCATGGCCAGGATGAGAATCCCCGCTCCCGCCCCGAAATAGCCGATATACACCGCGATCACCAGCTGAAACAGCACGCCGCGGCCGGTGGAGAATTCGTGATGTTCGCTGCCGGCGGTGCGCCGTCGCACCCATCGCGTCACCCGGCCGCTCATCATGAAGATGAGGGTCGCCGCCAGAATCAGCCACGGTACCAGCCACACAAACGTTTTCGCCGGCGTCTTGAGCAGTATCCAGGCGCCACCAGTTCCGCCGATGACGCACGTTACCAGCAGCGGCGCCATCACCTTCCACGACAATTTGCTGAACTGCCGCCGATAGGCTCCGATGCTGGCGACTTGTCCCGGCCACAGCGCTACCGTGTTGGTGGCGTTCGCAAATTTCGCCGGAACGCCAATGAACATCAGGCTCGGGAAGCTGACGAAACTTCCACCACCCGCTACGGCATTGATGGCGCCGGCCAGCAGGGCGGCGACGAACAGAATTGTGGCGTGGGAGTAGGTCATGCGATCGAAGTTTCGATGGTAACAGGCGCACCGCGCCACCTCCCGCCTCGCCTGCGAAAGAGTGGGTGTTGCCTAACTGGGAACCTGCCAAAGCCGCATAAACAAAGGCTCACCCGTGTGGGGGCTGTGGAAAACCCGCATGAAATAAGGCGAAAATGCTTTGCGCACCCTCCGCAATGTTGTAAGATACGCTCTGATTGAGCACTCTTATCGCTCAATGATTCAAGGAGGAATATCCAATGGCAGCTGGTATGACCAAGACACAGCTTGTTCGGCACCTCGCCGAAAAGCATGAACTCAGCAATAAGCAGGTAGCGGCGCTTCTCGACTACATCGCCGAAGTTGCGATCAAAGAGACCAAGAAGAACGGCGTGTTCGTCGTCCCCGGCATCGGACGCCTCGTGAAATCGAACCGCAAAGCTCGCGTGGGCCGCAATCCGCAGACCGGCGAAGCGATCAAGATCCCTGCCAAGACCGTCGTGAAGTTCCGCGTCGCCAAGGCCGTGAAAGACACCATCGCTCCTCCCAAGAAGTAGCTGACACGTTTTCGCGATAGCAAAGGCCGGTCCCGCTTGGCGAGACTGGCCTTTTGTACTGCCCCTCGATCTTTCCTTACGTGTGGAGGCGCCATCGACGGCTGACCCGCGAACACCTTTCCATTCTTCATCACAAAACTCACTCGCCCCAACTCGCTGATGTCGATCAACGGATTCCCCGGCATCGCGATGATGTCCGCATACGCTCCCGGCGCGATTACCCCAATCTCGCCTTGCATCTCCAGCATCTCGGCCGGTCGTACCGTCGCCGACCGAATCGCCTCCATCGGCGACATGCCAAACTTTGTCATGTAAGTGAATTCCGGCGCGATCGGATCTGTCCACGGAAACCCTCCGACATCGGTACCGAAAACGATCTTCAACCCCGCCTGCATCGCCTTTTTGAACGACTGCTCGTGGTCCGCCACGCGGGCGCGATCGCGTTTTCCTTCCGGCATGTTCTCCGGCGCCCAGTCCGTGTAGTACACCGAAAGCGTCGGGCAGTACCACGTGCCCTGCCGCTTCATCTGCGCAATCGCCGCGTCGTCGAGCAGCAGTCCGTGCTCGATCGAATCGCAGCCTCCATCGAGTGCGCGATGCAGGCCCTCGCCGCCGTAGGCGTGACACGCGACCTTGTGTCCCCAGCCATGCGCCTCATCCACAATCGCTTTCAACTCCTCCACGGTCAGCGTCGGCTGCGAAACCAGCTTTCCATCCTTATCCACCCACGAGCGGTGCGTCATGTACACCTTGATCCAGTCGGCGCCGTAGTTCAATTGTTCGCGCGCGGCCTTGCGGGCCTCGACCGGCCCATCGACAATCTGCACGCCCTTCGGCACGTTCACGCCCGGAGCATAGCCTTCCAGCGGATACCCGCCGGTGGTCGAAATGCCGCGTGTCGTCGTGAAAATTCGCGGTCCCGGAATGATGCCTTCGTTCACCGCCTGCTTGATGCCCACATCTCCGTAGCCCGCGCCTTCCGTCTCCATGTCGCGAATGGTGGTGAAACCCTGCTCGAGCGCACGCCTTGCTGACACGGTTGCCCGCGCCGCCCGATACGCCGGATAAAACTTCAGCAACTGGATGTCATACCCGCCCTTGGCCGGGTCCTCGCCCTGCAGAAAGATGTGAGTGTGCGACTCGATCATGCCCGGCAGCACGGTCGCGTGCGACAGGTCGATCACTGTCGCCCCTGCCGGTTCTTTTACCGTCGCTGCGTCACCCACCGCTTCGATGCGCTCGCCGCGAATCACGATCACCTGGTTGCGCTTGGGAACGTCGGCTCTCGGATCGATCAGAGTACCTGCGTGAATCACGATCGCGGCGGGGGGCGTCTGCGCCCAAACCGCTACTCCCGCAATCAGTACTGCCACCAACACGGCACAGATTCTTTTCATAGCCCGCCCATCCCTTCGCCGTTCAATTACTTCATCTCGGAAGCAATCATAGCGTCTGCCTCAATTTCCACCAGCATCTCCGGCGAAACCATCGCTACCACCTGCAACATAGTGGCCGCCGGACGGATCTCACTGAACACCTCGCCGTGCGCTCGCGCTACGTCCTGCCACCGGCTGCCATCGGTGATAAACATCCGCGTGCGTACTACGTCGTTCAGGCTGGCTCCCGCCGCTACCAGCGCACGCTCGATGTTCTTCAGCGTCTGCACTGCCTGCGCGTACATGTCGTTGCCGCCCACAATCGTTCCGTCGTCGCCGGTGGCCACCGTTCCGCCTACGGTCACGAACGGCCCCACCCTCACCGCGCGCGAAAATCCCACGATCGGCTCATACGGAGAATTCCCCTTGATGTTCTGTCGCTCCATCGTGTCCTCCTTGTGAATGCGAAATTGTGTCACAGTCCCCGCGCTGGCAGCCACCTCATACGACTGCTATCAAAACCTCGCGCCCGCACCCAAACAGTCAAGATCGCGGCAGGAAACTCTTGCGTTCGTCCCGCGATTCCTGTATCACCGCAACAAATCTGTGCTGCCGGGGGTTTTCATAGGCAGCCATGTGGGGGACGAACAACGGACCATGATTCCTGAATGGCACTCGCTCACGCAGCTCTTTGGTGAATTGATCCATCACCATTTCGACCGTGACATCGGCCTGCGCGATGCTGAAGTGCAGGACTACATCGTTAACATGCTGTCCGAGTTCTGCGAAATCGAGCAGATGTTCAAGATCCGTAACGCCAATGAGCGACCCCTCAACGATGTCGGTGAAATGCTGCTCGAAGCCGATCCCATCTATGGTCCCGCGCCGTCGTTCGATCGGGAGCGTCAGGTGCGCAAGCACATCGGCGACTACACCCTGTTTCTCGCCGGAATGTTCCCCGAGAGCATCAACCACTTTCGCCTGCGGCGACAGCGACTGGAGAACTTCGTGGACTTCGTCAAGGCGGGCAAGGAGAGCTACTTTATTGTCTCCAAGTTTGACCAGTTCGAATACGCGCGGCTGGCGCCGCTGTTCGGCAAGCTCTCCCACGAGTTCGAGTCGTGCGTTTACGGCCTTAACCTGGTGAAGGGCGATCTCGACGAGATGCAGCATCCCATCGCGCGTCAGGCCAAACAGATTGTTATGTGAGGGAAGGCACCTTCGCCGCCATATTCAGCGTCTGCACCACCGCGTTCGCCGCGTCTGTGCCCTCGCGGATGCAGTCCGGCACGCCGATGCCCCGGTACGCATTGCCGGCCAGTTCCAAGCCGGGGATGTCCTGCAGGCGCTTGCCGATACGTGCTACTCGCGCCAGGTGCCCCGACTCGTACTGCGCCATTGCTCCGCGCCAACGATAGACGCGCTCAAACATCGGCCGCGCCTCCAGCTTCACGATCTCTTTGAGTTCCGCCCGCGCCGTCGCCACGATCTCGTCATCGGTCAGGTTCAGCACCGCTTCATCGCGCGCGCCACCCAGGAAGCAGCGCAGAATGCCCTTGTCCGACGGCGCGCGGTGTGGGAACTTATTGTGCACGAACGTGCACGCCAGCATCCGACGGCCTTCGCTGCGCGGGACGAGGAAGCCGAATCCCGGCGGCAGGTGCTTGAGCTGGTCCATGTGGTAGCCCAGCGTTAGCGTGACTGAAGAACTGTAAGTGATCCCTTGCAGGTCATCCGCCAGGTCGCGGTCCACTCCTTCCAGCAGCGCGCCCGCTACATTTGCGGGCGTGGCCATGATGACCGCGTCGAACACTTCGTCGCTACCCATCTCAAACGCGACCCGCCAGCGGCCAGACTCGGGATAGACCCCGCGCACTCGCACATTCAACCGCAGCGATGCCGGGTCGATGCGCGCCGTCACCGCATCTACCAGCTGCTGCATCCCGTCTTTCAACGAACTGAACAGTGGTCGCGGAGGCTGCTTGCCCGCCATGGCTTTCATCTTGTTGTGCGCGGCCAGCATAGCCTTGCTCAGGCTGCCATACTTCTCTTCCATCTCCACAAAGCGCGGCAGCACGGCGCGCGCGCTCAGTTTGTTCGCGTCGCCGCCGTAGACGCCCGACAGCAACGGATCGGCAAGCCGGTCCACGACTTCTGAACCAAAATGCCGCTCCACCAACGCGCCGACCGTTTCGTCGTCCTGCATCGGACGTGGCGGATGCAGCAACTCCTGCGCCATCCGCAGCTTCGTTCCCCACGAGAACAGCGGGCTCAGTGCCGTGGGAACCAGCTTGGTCGGCACCATGAACATCAGCCCATCGGGCATGGCGATCAGCCGGTTCTTCACCACAATGTAGGTCTTGCGCTGCGCGTCGTTCGAGCCGATGAGCTGATCGTCGATGCCGAGCTCTTTGCAGAGCGTCAGCGCCCACGGCTTTTCGGTCAGGAACGAGTCCGGCCCGGCTTCCACCAGGCAACCAGCCACGCGGCTTGAGTGCATCGAGCCGCCCAGCCGCTTCCCGCTCTCGATCAACCCGTACGAGAGGTCAGCACCCGCCTTGCGGGCCTTCTCAAGATGAAAAGCGGCGCTCAGTCCTGAGATACCGCCGCCAATTATCGCAACTCGCTTCATAGATGGAAACTATTGCATCTTCTCAGCCGCAAGCTATGTTTCGCAAGCCGCGAGCCTTTTTCGCACTAAATCGGCCACCGCGCGGGCGAATGTGGGCGAGTCGTTCAGCGACTCCGCCCGATATAGCTTCATCCCGCGCGCAGCCGCGAAGTCGCGGAACAGGATATCGATGTCAAACAGGATTTCCACGTGATCGCACACAAACCCAATCGGCTGCACAAAGACCCCCGGATACCCGGCCTCCCGCAGCTTCACGATCGTGTCCTCCACTGTGGGACCGAGCCACTCGCCGCCGGACATGCCCTGGCTCTGGAACGCGAAACTCCACTCGCCGATCTCGGGAACCTGCGCCGCCACCAGCGCCGCGGTCTCCCGCGTCTGCGCTTCATACAGATCGCCTTCGGTTATCGTACGTTTCGGAACACTGTGCGCCGTAAACAGCACCGACACTGCCTTCCCGTAGTCGCGGCACGCTTCCGCCCACCCCGCGCGCAACCTCTCCGCGAACGCCTGTATCAGCAGCGGATGATCATGCCACTCTTCCACGAAGTCGATGGCAAACGGGGCTCCCACCCCAAACAGAGATTCCTTGTATAGCCCAACGCTGGTGCGCGAATTATGCGGCGCCAGGCACACCGCCACCGCCTGTCCCACATTGTCGGACTTCATCTGTTGCAGCGTACCTGCGATGAACGGATGCCAGTTTCGCATTCCCACATATGCAGGAATCCCCAACTCCCGCGCCACGCCATCCGCCTGCTGCCGCGTGATGCGCGTCAGCGGAGAGCGCCCAATCAGCGAATAACGGTGTTGCACTTCGCGCACGACTGCTTCCGGCATCGGCCGCCCGCGCGAAATATTCTGCAGGAATTCAGAAATGTCCTCCACGCGCTCAGGGCTGCCGTGCGCGATCAGCAGGACTGCCGTGCCGCTCACGAACGCCTCCCCGCCATTTCAGTCGTGCTGAATTCGTGCACGAACTCAGCCAGCATCTTCACATTCTCCACCGGAGTGTACGGCAAAATCCCATGTCCCAGGTTGAAGATGTGTCCCGGCCGCCCATCCGCCAAACGCAGGATGTGTTCCGCGCGCCGCTTCACCTCGCTCCATGATGCAAAGAGCGTCACTGGATCCAAATTTCCCTGTACCGCGTGATCGTGCCCCACAATCTTCCAGCCTTCGTCCAGCGGCACGCGCCAATCCAGCCCAAGCACCTCGGCCCCGGTCTCAGCCATCGATGGCAACAGCGTCGTACTGTCCGTGCCGAAATAAATCACCGGCACTCCGGTCTTCTTCTGCAGCCTTTGTATCAGCCGTTTGGTCGGCTCCAGCGCATAGCGCCGGTAGTCTTCCACGCTCAGGCACCCAACCCAGCTATCGAAAATCTGTACCACGTCGGCTCCATGCTGCACCTGCTCCGCTGTGTACTCCGCCAGCACGTCAACCAACTTGTTAACCAACTCCTCCCACACTGTGGGAGAGTTGTACATCAGCTTCTTCACTTCGACGTAATGCCGCGAACCGCCGCCCTCCACCATGTAGCTTGCCAGGGTAAACGGGGCGCCGCAGAATCCGATAACCGGCACCTTCCCGGCAAAATGCTTCGCCACCTTTCCGACTGCCTCCGCCACATAGCCCAACTCTGCCGCGCGGTCGATGCGCAGAGCCTTCACGTCCTCGGCCGTGCGCACCGGTTTTTCGATCACCGGGCCTTCGCCCGGCGAAAAGTGAAATGGCATACCCATCACTTCCAGCGGCAGCAGCAGGTCGGCGAAGATGATCGCGGCGTCCAGGTTGTGGTACTCCGCTGCCGTAATTGTCACCTCGGCGGCAACTTCCGGCCTCTTGCAGATTTCCACCAGCGAGTACTGTTTCCGGACATCGCGGTACTCCGGCATGTAGCGCCCGGCCTGGCGCATAAACCACACCGGAGTAGTCGGAACAGGCAGGCGCTTGCACGCCCGTACGAAGAGCGAATTAGGGGCAGACATAAAGACTTACTGTAGCAAATCACCTCACTCGACCCAGTGATGCAAGTCACAACCTGCGTGGCCGCAAGCAACAGCGCTGATTTCCTTGAGGAATTAACTGAATTTCCCCGTGGTCTCCGTGTTGAATTTGCTGTCTGTGTCCTACGTCACTTCGCCGCCAACCCGGTGTTCTTATAATCACCGGTTGGACCGCCTCATGCCTCCTGCCACCAGGCGCGCCGTCAACCCGTGGATCATCACCGCCGCCGTCATGTTGGCGACGTTCATGGAAATCCTCGACACCACGGTGGTCAACGTCTCCGTGCCCCACATGGCCGGAAACCTCGGCGCCACCGTCGAAGAGGGCACCTGGGTCGTCACCTCCTACCTGGTGTCGAACGCCATCATCCTCCCCATGTCGGGATGGCTGGCCAACCGCTTCGGCCGCCGCAATATGTTGCTGGCCTGCGTCACCGGATTCACCCTGACCTCGGTGCTCTGCGGCATGGCCACCAATCTCGAGTCGCTCATCTTCTTTCGCGTCCTTCAGGGCCTCACCGGCGGCGGCCTCCAACCGCTTGCGCAGGCCGTCCTGCTCGAAACCTTCCCGCCCGCCAAGCACGGAACCGCCATGGCAGCCTTTGGCCTCGGCATTATCCTCGCGCCCATCCTCGGTCCCACCCTCGGCGGCTGGATCACCGACAACTACTCCTGGCGCTGGATCTTCTACCTAAACCTTCCCGTCGGCATCATCTCGATCCTCATGATGAGCGCTTTCGTGCACGACCCGCCCTACATCGGCAAAAACAAAACCGGTGGCATCGATCTCTGGGGCATCGGATTCCTCGCCCTCGGCTTCGGCACCCTGCAAGTCGTCCTCGACACCGGCCAGCGCAAAGACTGGTTCGCCAGCACCCAGATTCGCGTCCTGGCCTTCCTGTGCGTCTTCGGATTGGTCGCGCTCATCTTCCGCGAATTGACCACCGAGCATCCCATCGTCGATCTGCGCGTCCTCAAAGACCGCACTTTCACCGCCGGAACCAGCATCATGACCATGCTGGGCTTTGTCCTCTACGGCAGCCTGATGTTGCTGCCAATCTTTTTGCAGACCCTGCTCGGCTATCCCGCCCTCGAGTCCGGCCTGGCACTCTCCCCGCGCGGGCTTGGTTCGCTGGTCATGATGCCAATCGTCGGGCAGCTCACCAACCGATTCGACCCGCGCAAGCTCATCGCATTGGGGCTCGCCGTCGGCGGTTGGACCATGTTCAGCCTCTCGAACCTCAACCTCAATGCGGGCTACTGGGACATCTTCTGGCCGCAAGTGATCCAGGGCGGAGCCATGGCCTTCCTCTTCATCCCCCTGATGGCCACAAGCATGTCGGGCATCCCGCGCGAAAAAATGGGCAACGCCACCAGCATCTACAACCTGATGCGCAACATCGGCGGCAGCTTCGGCATCGCCTCCATGACCACCTTCCTCGCCCGCCGCAGCCAGGTGCACCAGGACCAGCTGGTCGCCCACATCACCCCGTACGACCCAACTCTGCGCAACCTGATGCGTGGCATGAAGGGTTGGTTCATGTCGCAGGGCTCGAACTCCGCCGAGGCCACCCGCCAGTCCTTGGACGCGATCTACGGCATGGTGCAGCAGCAGGCCGCGCTGCTCTCCTTCGTCGAGGCCTTCTGGGTCATGGGCGTCATCTTCCTCGCCATGCTGCCGCTGGTCTTGTTGCTCCGCAACGCCCGCGACCTGCATCCGCGCGAGAAGAGGCCGAATGCCGCGAGAGGGAACGGCAAAGTTCTGGAGACAATGCCCCCTGAGCCCGAAGTCGTCGGCGCGTATCACTGACCCTGGGACGCCGGGCTTTCGACCGGCGCTCCCCCGGCCCCGCGCGTTTTGTGCAACACTAGTCGCCGCCCGCGGAGGTAGACCTTCATGCGCAAAATCCGCTACTGCGTCGCCGCCAGTCTCGACGGCTTCATCGCTGGTCCCAACGGCGAGGCCGATTGGATCAGCCACGATCCCGACGTCGATTTCGCTGCCATCTGGGCGCAATTCGATACCGGCCTCATGGGCCGCCACACCTACGAAGCCGCCCGCCGACGGCTTGGCGAGGCAGCTTTCAAAGGCATTACGAATATCGTCTTCTCGCGCACGATGAAACCGCAGGACTATCCCAATGTCACCATCCTTTCTGAACTGAGCCCCGACTGGATCCACGCCCTGCACTCCCGTCCCGGCAAAGACATCTGGCTCTTCGGCGGCGGCAGCCTCTTCCGCTCGTTCCTCGACGCCGGCCTGGTTGACACCGTCGAGGTGAACGTCATCCCGGTCCTACTTAGGCGACGGCATCCCACTGCTCCCGCCGCCCTACACCCAAGCAAAGCTCCGCCTCCTCAGCCACGCGGCTCTCCCTTCCGGAAGACTGTCGTTGGTCTATGAGGTTCTAGGTGTACACTGAACCGCAACGAGGGTGGGTTACACGTGTCCGCCAGTCCAAACCTGTTCCGCTGTCACCCGAACTTCAGCGATGAAGTGAATGGCAACATCGTGCAGTCGGAAATTGAAGGCGGCGTGTTCCTCCACGATCTGCCCCCCGCTACCGTGCTCGAAATTCAAACCCAGCACCACTGCTATCTAGTTGTGCTCCTCGACGAAAATAACGTGTTGATCTCGGGCCATCCCGAATTCTGCCCTGAACCAATCAAGGTCGCCATCGCTGGTTCGACCTGGGGAGGTTCCATGCTGAAGCGCCGTTTCGTCGGTCGCGGCATGTACCTCGAGTTTCGTCATCCGCAGTATCAGACCCCGATCGTGACCTCCCGTGTGCAGGAGATCCGCGAACCCAAATTGCGGCAGGTTCAGGATCAATACACCGGCGCAAGTCGCCGCCGCTAACCTAGGCGCATCAATTACTCGTACCTCAACGCCCTCACCGGATTGGTCTTCGTAGCGCGCCACGCTGGAACCAGGCTGGCCGCCATCGCGACGACAACCATCACCGCTAATGCCATCGCGAATGTCAGCGGATCGCGCGGACTCACGTTGTAAAGCAAGTAGCCCAATAGCCGCGTCAACAGTAGCGCTGCGGCCATTCCGACGGCAACTCCACCAGCCGTCAAACTGACACCTCGCGACACAACCAGCCGCAGCAAATGCGACGGTGCCGCGCCCAACGCCATCCGCAGCCCCAACTCTCGCGTGCTTTGCGACACCGCATACGACATCACGCCATAGAGCCCGATCCCAGCCATCAGCAGCGCCAACCCTCCAAAGCCAGACAACAGCGTCATCGCGATATGCTGCGATGAGGTCGAGCGGTCGATCTGCTCCCTCATAGTGATTACTTCGTAGGGTGCCAGGTCTGGATCCAGCGCGTGCACTTCGTGAATCAACTGCGGCGCGATCGTTTCAGGGCCTTCCGGCGTGCGCACAAACAGGCCCACCTGTGTCGAAGGATTCTGCCGCAAGGGAACATAGAAAAATGGCTTCTCCGGCTCCAGCAGATTGGAATACTTCGCCGCCTTCACTACTCCAACAACTTCCATCCAACGGTCCTTGACCTTAAGACGCTTGCCGACCGGATTCTCTCCCCTCCAATACTTCGCGACCATGGTTTCATTCACAATCGCAACCAGTGGAGAGCTCTCGTCGTCGGCACGAGTGAATTCGCGCCCCGATACAAAGGGAAGTCCCAACGTCTCGAAGTACCTGGGGCTGATTTCGTTGTATTCCACCGCCGGTTGTTGGTCCGGAGGCGCCTCGTAGCCGTCAACGCTGATCGGAGCCGAAGAGTACGTTCGGTAGCTGAACGGAGTGATGCGCGCATACGCCGCTGACTTCACGCCACTCAGCGCCTGCACACGGTCCATCAGTTGGTCTTCAAAATTTCTGGCGCGCGGCCCGTCGTATCCAGCGGCGAATAAGTTCACGGCGGTAACCACAACGCCTTGGGTGGAAAAGCCAGGATTCGTAGTCCGAATCCGTTGCAGGCTCTGCATCAGCAGGCCGGCCGCCACCAGCAGGAGAAAGCTGAGGGCCACTTGCACCAGCACCAAGGCCGAGCGAATCCACGCTCCGTGCCGGCTGCCGACCACGCTTCCAGCTTCGGACTTCAGGGCGCCGGCCAGATCAACCTTGCTCGATTGCATCGCCGGAACCAGCCCGAACAGCAGCGTCGAAACCAGGCACACCGCTGCGCTCAAAGCGAGCACGCGCCAATCGATGTCGCCGGCAATGCGCATCTGCACACCACGCGATGGCATGAGCCTTACCAGCGCATTGCGGCACAGGCCGGCCACCAGCAGTCCCCCAATCGCGGACAGAGTGGAGAGGATCAGTCCTTCCGTGAGCAGTTGCTTCAGCAGCCGTCGTCGGTCCGCTCCAATCGCCAGCCGAATCGTCATCTCCTGCCGCCGGGCAAACGACCGCACCAGCATCAAGTTCCCCACGTTGGCGCACGCGATGAGAAGCACGAAGAACACGACGGCCAAGGCGATTCCGAGCGTCGGCAGCAGCATCTCGGCGCCATTAAAGGGTGACTGCCAGAGCGGCATCAGCTTGATACCGCGGCCTCGGTTCGTTTCGGGATACGCAACTTCCAAGCGTCGTGCGACTCCGACGATCTCCGCCTGGGCTTGGGCGGGGCTCACACCTGGCTTGAGCCTCACGAAGCCCTCGATCCACCTTGCGCCGCGGTCCTCCAGCAGGTATCCAGTGGAATCGAACCTCTCCTGCATCGAAGCTGGGGCCCAGAACTGGAACGGATAGCCTACAAATGTCCCATAGAATCCCTCGGGAGCCACGCCGACAATTGTGTGCGGCAACCCGTTGAATATTTGCGTCTTGCCGACAATCGCCGGATCGCCCAGGAAGCGATCTTGCCAGAGCCGATAGCTGATCACGACCACGGGATGCGCGTTGCGTCCCGTGTCTTCATCGCGGGCGAAGCCGCGACCCAGCACCGGACGGACACCCATTGCGTCGAAATAATTAGCAGACACGATGCTGCCCGTCGCGCGCTCGGCCCGATCGCCAATGCTCAGCGTCGTTCCAACAATCTTCTCCGCCACCACGGCGTCAACCAGCTTGCAGTTCTTCTGAAAGTCCAAAAAGTCGGGCCACGAGACTCCGTCGAACCCCAGTGTGCCGCGCTCCGTGCCGGCCAGCACGAACAACCGCTCCTGGTGCACGACGCGCGGGTACGGACGAAATAGCGCGCCCTCGATCCAGCTGAACACGGCGGTGTTCGCGCCGATGCCCACCGTCAGGCAAAATATCGCCAGCAGTGAATAGCCGGGACCGCGCACCAGCATCCGGAACCCAAATCGCAGGTCCTGCTGTATGTGTTCAACAAACCGCAGGCCACGCATGTCGCGGCACTCCTGCTTGAACTGCTCCATCCCACCTACAGCTCGCAAGGCTGCATAGCGCGCCTCTTCGGGCCTCATTCCTTTGGCAACGTTCTCGTCGATCTGGCGATCAAGGTGAAACTGGAGTTCATCATCGAGTTCGCCTTCGGCTTGTTGCTTACGAAACAAGGAGCGGAAGCGAAGCCGAAGATTGTGAAACAAACGCGCCACGACTCCTCCTAACTCGCGTCCAATACCAAATCGATCGCGCCCGATAGGCGGTTCCACTGGGCTTCCTGCTGTCCCAAGTATTTTTTGCCATCTCGAGTCAACTCGTAATACTTGGCACGCCGATTGTTGTCCGATTCGCCCCATTTCGCTTTAATCCAGCCCTGCTGTTCGAGCCGGTGCAGCGCGGGATAAAGCGCTCCCTGGTTCACTTGCAGGACCTCGTCGGAAACCTGTCGTATCCGCTGGGCAATGCCCCAGCCGTGCATCGGCTGCAGCGCGAGCGTCTTCATGATTAGCAGGTCGAGCGTGCCTTGAAGTAGATCTGTTGGTTTTCCCATACTACCCTCATGTCAACAATTGACAGGACGATACCTCAGACTCTTGTCAACCGTCAAGGGAAGCGGATCATATCGCGTAGTTTTCTGGCTTTGACCGCTCACCTTTTACAATCATCCCGTGCCCCCTCCCCCCTACCGCGGCCGCCTCGCCCCCTCGCCCACCGGGCTGCCTCACATCGGCCACGCCGCCACTTTCTGGACGGCCTATCAGCGCTGTCTCAAAAGCGAGGGAGTACTCGTTTTTCGCGACGAAGACCTTGACCCCCAGCGCTCCAAACCGGAATTCGCCGACGCCATGCTGGAAGACCTTCGGTGGCTCGGTATCCGATGGCAGGAGGGGCCCGACCTCGGCGGCCCCTTCGGCCCTTATCGCCAGAGCCAGCGCCGCCAGTTCTACTTCGACGCCTGGCGCACGCTGCGCGACTCCGGGGCGATCTATCCCTGCACCTGCTCCCGCAAGGACCTCGCCCTCTCCGCCTCTGCTCCCAACGAGGGCGACGACGAGCCGCTCTACTCCGGGCACTGCCGCGGCAAGATCGCCGAGGCCATGAACTATGCGGAACCGGCTGGCGTGAACTGGCGCTTTCGCGTGCCCGACGGCGAGACCGTTCGCTTCGACGACCAGTACCTCGGGCCGCAGTCCTACATTGTGGGACAAGACTTCGGCGACTTTGTCGTCTGGCGTCGCGACGACGTTCCCGCCTACCAGCTCGCCGTCGTCGCGGACGATGCCGCCATGCAAATCACCGAAGTCGTTCGCGGAGCCGACCTTCTCAAGTCCACCGCCCGCCAGCTACTCCTGATTCGCGCTCTCGGCCTGGCAACGCCGTCCTACTTCCATTGCGACCTGTTGCGCGACGCCTCCGGAGTTCGCCTCGCCAAGCGCCACGACGCCCTCAGCCTGCGCGCCCTGCGCGAGCAAGGCCTCACTCCCGAGCAGGTCCTCGCCCGCTGCGGCTTTCAGGGTCTCTAAATACACATTGCGCCGCGCCCGCCAAGCGATTATCGTTTCCGCGACACCCAAGGAGACCCATGAAGATCAATTGGGGAGCAATCCTGCTAGCCGCCATCGTCCATTTCGGATTCGGTGCAGTGTGGTTTACGGCGTTTTCCAAACCCTGGCAGGCGGGCACCCGCATGTCGCCCGAAGAGATCCAGGCCTATACCGCTCATCCCAATTTCTGGCCGTTCATCATCTCATTTCTGTGCAGCCTGGGCATGGCGCTGGTGATCTCCTGGGTCCTCGGCATGTCGTGCAAGTTCAGCCTCTTTCGCGGTATCGTCGCCGGACTGATGGTCGGCATCGTGGCGGCTCTGGCCATGATCACCGAGATGGCCTTCGAGTACCGCTCCAGCACCTTCATGTTCATCTCAGGCGCCTACCCGCTCATCGGCTCGATCCTGATGGGCATCGTGATTGGCGTCTGGAAGCCGAAGGGCGCAGCGAGCGACGCCTAAGTCGCCGCTATAATCGGGGGATATGGTCACCACTCCGGTAGCACCTGCGGCCGCGCAGACGAGGTACGAGCCCGTCATCGGACTCGAAGTCCACGTCCAGCTTCTGACGAAGACGAAGATCTTCTGCGGATGCTCGACTCAGTTCGGCAATCCTCCAAACACCAATGTCTGTCCGGTGTGTCTTGGTCTTCCGGGAGCGCTACCCGTGCTCAACCGTCAGGCCGTCGAGTTCGCCGTGCTCGCCGCGATGGCGCTGAATTGCGAAGTCCGCGAGAACTCCATCTTCGCGCGCAAAAACTACTTCTACCCCGATCTCCCCAAGGGCTACCAGATTTCGCAGTACGATAAGCCGATTGCCGAGCACGGCTACATCGAGATCAGCGCCTCCGGTGGCGGCAAAAAGCGCATCGGCATCACCCGCCTGCACATGGAAGAAGACGCCGGCAAGAGCCTCCATGACGGCCTTCCCGACAGCGCCGACTGGACCTCCATCGACCTCAACCGCTCCGGGGTGCCGCTGATCGAAATCGTCAGTGAGCCCGACATCAGTTCACCCGACGAAGCCTGGGAATACCTCACTCGCCTGAAGGAGATCATCCTCTACACCGGCGTCAGCGATTGCAACATGGAAGAAGGCTCCCTGCGCTGCGACGCCAACATCAGCGTGCGTCCAGTCGGACAGCAGAAGTTCGGCACCAAGACCGAAATCAAGAACGTGAACTCGTTCCGCTTTATCCGCCAGGCGCTGGAGTACGAGATCGAGCGCCACGAGCAAGTCCTGCGCTCAGGCGGGAGCATCACCCAGGAGACGCGCCTCTACAACGCTGGCGAAGGGCGCACGTACAGCATGCGCTCGAAAGAGCAGGCACACGATTACCGCTACTTCCCCGAGCCCGATCTGCTTCCGCTCGTCGTCGACGAAGCCTGGCGCACCCAGATCGTCGCCAAACTCCCCGAACTCCCCGAAGCTAAGCGCAAGCGCCTGGTCGAACACTACGGCATCACCGAGGCCGACGCCGCCACCCTGACCCGCACGCAGGCCATGGCCGACCAGTTCGAAGAAGCGGCTTCCGCCGCGAAGAACCCCAAGCGCGTGGCCAATCTGGTGCAGGCCGAGCTGCTTGGCCGGCTCAACGCCAAAGGCCTTGAGATCGAGCAGTCCCCGATTTCGATGAAGGGCGTCGCCCTCTCCGCCGATCTGGTTGAGTCAGGAGCCATCAGCGGCAAGCAGCTCAAAGAGCTCTACGACCTCGCCTTCGAGCGCAACGAAGATTTCTCGGCCATCTATGAGAAGGAAAAGCCGCAACAGATCACTGACACCGGCGCCATCGAGAAAATGATCGACGAGGTGATCGCCGCCAATCCCAAACAGCTCGAGCAGTACCGCGCGGGTAAGAAGACGGTAGCGGGCTTCTTCGTCGGTCAGATCATGAAAGCCTCGAAGGGCCAGGCTAGTCCCGCTCTCGTCAACGAGCTGCTGACCAGGAAGCTCGACGGATAGCCCACTATGCCCGATTTGTTACGCTGTTGATGCGCATGTCGCGGCCCCTTCTCATCCTGATTGGTTGCATTACGTCGGTGACGATCCTTTCCGGATGCGGCACCCCCGGGGCTCCGCAACTGCCGTCGCTGCAACTCGCGCGACCCGTAGAGGACCTCGCGGCCGCTCGCAAAGGCAATAAAGTCCAACTCGACTGGACGCTGCCGCGCAAGAATACCGACCGCACGTTGGTGAAGAACATTCCCGAGAGCCGTATTTGCCGCCACGATGGCACCGCTCTTATGAGCGACTGCACAGTAGCGGCCACCGTGGCCAATCCGAAGCAAGCAGAGACGCCCAAGGGCCAAAATCCTCCCACGATCCGAATGAACTACACAGACACGCTGCCACTGGTGTTGGGCGAAGCAAATCCCGCCGGTTTTGTTCGCTACGCGGTGGAAATCATGAACACCCGTGATCGCTCTGCCGGACTCTCCAACCAGGTGCTGATCCCGGTCGCACCGACCCTTGCCCCTCCGGAACGCCTCACCGTAACAGTCGAAGCGGACGGGGTCTTGCTGTCGTGGACCGGGCCAACCGTGGCGGCTCCGCCAAACGGGCTGACATACCGCTATCGAATCGAACGCAGCCCCGCCGGAGCGAATGCCTACATCGCGGTCGCCGACGTCGATACCGAATCCGAGGGCTTCTACCTCGACAAGACCTTCGCGTGGGAAACGAAATACGACTACCGCATCACGCCGGTCACTCTGGTGCACTCGCAGGGAGTCAACATGTCCGTCGAGGGAGACGACTCTCAGCCCGTCGCGACTTTTACACGCGATGTTTACCCGCCCGCCGATCCTACCGGCCTTCAGGCGGTTTTCTCCAGCGTGGGCCAGAAGCCATTCATCGACCTTACGTGGGCTCCGAACATGGAGAGTGATCTCGCGGGCTACAACATCTTCCGCACGGTTGACGGTGGTCCTTTCGTGAAGCTGAATCAACAGCTCGTCCCGGTGCCTTCGTTCCGCGACGGCACCGTGGTCCGCGGCAAGCGCTATAGTTACGCCGTTTCCGCCGTGGACCTGCGCGGCAACGAGAGTCCGCGCTCGACCGAAGCCACCGAAGCCGTACCTGACAAGCAATGAAGGAGCCGAAATGCGATTCTGCCGCTACCAACTGAATAACGTCGTCCGCTACGGTCTCATCGAGCAGCGCAATGGTCAAGACGTGATCGTCCTCGCCAGCGGCCAGCTTCCGGCCAGCGCTTCCGGCTTCGATCGCGGCGAAGGCGTTGAGCTACCGCTCGACTCCGTTCGCCTGCTCGCCCCGGTCAGTCTCACCAAGATCGTCTGCATTGGGCGCAACTACCGCGAGCATGCCAAGGAACTCAACCATGCCGTCCCCACTGAGCCGCTGATCTTTCTCAAGCCGCCGTCAGCCGTGCTGGCGCCGGGGGACACCATCCTGCGCCCCGTGTCTCTTTCGCAGCGCGTCGATCACGAAGGCGAGCTCGGGGTTGTGATCGGAAAACGCTGTCGTCAACTCGGCCAATCCGACGACGTGCGCGACTTCATCCTTGGCTACACCTGTGTGAATGACGTCACCGCCCGCGACCTGCAAAACAAAGACGGCCAGTGGTCCCGTGCCAAGGGCTTCGACACCTTCTGTCCGATTGGCCCGGTCGTGGTTTCTGGTGTGGATCCGTGGTCCGGAATTCGCGTCCAGACTTGTGTCAACGGCGACGTCCGTCAGGATGGCACCACCGCCGACTTCATCTTTCCGCTCGATGTTGTAATCCGCTACATCTCGCAGGTGATGACGCTGGAACCCGGGGACGTCATAGCCACGGGCACACCCGCCGGAGTCGGCCCTCTGCAGGCCGGAGATGTCGTTGAAGTATCCGTCGAGGGCGTCGGGACTCTCCGCAACCCGGTTGCGGATCGTTAGTTAATAGTGAAACCGACACACCTGCCAGCGGAACGCAGCAATCCGCGCTATTCTATGCGAAAGGATTCATGGACTCCTTGGGCTACTATCCCGTTGTTGCACTTGGCGCGGTGGCCGCGATCATCGGCTATGCGTTGCTGTCCCGCAAGCCCAAGACGCTCGGCGACGCCTTTGAGCGCGAGCGGCGCGCTCAGCTTACCGTCGGCGGTCGCATCATCGACGGGACCGTCATTGACGTCCAGGAGTTGGACGAAACGCAAGAGACCCCGCCGATGATTTTCCTGATCTACACCTATGACGTCGCGGGGGTTACTTACGAGGCGTCACAAGACGTAACCCGTCTCCGCCAGTTCATTGACCTCTACTCCTGCAGACTCGGGCTGCACGCCTCCGTGAAGTACGATCCGCATAATCCCGGCGACTCAATCGTGATTTCGGAGACCTGGTCTGGCCTCAGGGAATCGCCGATCAGGGCGAGATTTCGTCCGGTTGCCAGCTAAACTCCGCGATTTGTGACGAATGTGTCGCCCGAGCATCTAAAAACTGTGGCTGAGTCAAACTCGTGATTGACGCATCAGTTAACCCCGTAGTTGTTACAATAATGGTCTATGCATAGCCTCCCGCTCCCATTAGCGGCATTCGTCGCGGGAATCCTGTCGTTCCTTTCGCCCTGTGTACTTCCACTGGTACCCGGCTATGTATCGTTGATTTCCGGCGCGACCGTCGAAGACCTGCAGTCCGACAACCGCCGAATGCTCGGAACGGTGATGTTGCACTCGTTCACTTTCATCCTTGGGTTCAGCGTGGTCTTTATCGCCCTGGGAGCGGTGGCGACCGGCGTAGGCCAGCTGGCCAACGAATATCACAACCTTCTTGCCAAGGTGGCGGGTGTTATCGTAATTGTCTTCGGTCTGCACCTCACAGGTTTGATCAAGATCAAGGCGCTGTATGCCGACAAACGCATGCATGAAGTAAAAGGCGGAGCCAGCGCCTGGGGCTCGTTCGCAGTTGGTTTTGCTTTCGCCTTTGGCTGGACCCCCTGTATTGGGCCGATCCTGGCCACGATTCTGGTCCTTGCCGGCGCCCAGGAAACCGTCTTCAAAGGGGTATTGTTGCTGGCGGTTTATTCGCTTGGTTTGGCTGTGCCCTTCCTGCTCACTTCTCTTGGCGTGGATCGCTTTCTCGGGTTCTACACCAAGTTTCGCCGTCACCTCCATACCGTCGAGGTCGTCAGCGGTGTTCTGCTAATCGCCGTTGGCGTGTTGATATTCATGAACAACCTGAAAATCCTGTCAGGATATTTGTCATTCCTGAACAGGTTCGCATTGTAGAGGCGTCAAGCAAGTGAAACGTAACGGCTTTGTATTTCTCGTTCTTTGCATCGCTATTATCGCCATGGTCGCGAGCGGCAAGTATCTGAGTCGCGTGCGCCAACCCCGCGCCAGCAGTCTCATAGGCGATGTGCGCGGGAAATTTGCCCCCGACTTTGAGCTCACTTCGCTCGACGGCAGGCGGGTCAAGCTGAGCGATTTCCGCGGCAAGGCCGTTCTGCTCAACTTCTGGGCCACCTGGTGCTCGCCCTGTAAGGTTGAGATGCCTTGGTTCGTCGATCTGCAGAAGAAATACGGCAATGACGGACTGGTCGTTGTCGGCGTAGCCATGGATGACACGGAGACACCCAAGATCGCCGAGTTTGCCAGTGAGATGGGCGTGAACTATCCAGTGCTGCTCGGTACCGACAAGGTTTCCGAGGACTATGGAAACGTGCAATTTCTCCCCACCAGCTTTTACATAGACCGTGACGGTAAGTTCGTAGGTAAGGGGGTAGGACTGCTTGCCCGTAAGGAAATTGAAGACAACGTGCAAAAGGCCCTGGCTTCTCGCGTCGTCGGGGCGAATGAGCCCGCCGGGCGCCCGGAATCGAGCGCTGCCGAACGGCGACCCACCGTGCAATGAAGCGAATATCGACCCTCGTGCTTCTCGCGGTCGTTCTCGCGACCTGCATCAGCGCCCAGGAGCCGGGCACCAGGGTGCCCTCCGTCAAATTTGCGCCTGTGGGCAAAGTGCAGGTCAAGCCGGGCGGCTCGGCCACCGTGCAAATGGATTTTCGCGTTGGCACCGACTTTCATGTCAACTCGAATCAACCTCATTCCGAATTGCTGATTCCCACGCAACTGAAACTCACCGCAGCCCAGCCTGTCAGCGTGCCTGCGCTGAAGTATCCGGCTGGCGAGGATGTTTCGTTTCCCTTCGCACCCGACGAGAAACTCAGCGTCTATAGCGGGGACTTCTCGATCAGCGCCGTGGTCAAGGTGCCACAGAATACGAAAGCCGGCGAGTATCCGGTGACCGGCGAATTGCGCTTTCAGGCCTGCGACCGCAGCGCCTGCTATCCTCCGCGGTCGATTCCGGTGAGTTTTACTGTCTCGGTTGTGGGCAAGTAGGGTCGCCGCGTCGGCAGGTTTGCCGCTCGCTAGGGCCACATAATCTCGGTCAACAGCACGACCGCGTGAGCGATGGCGGCGTTGTCTGTGCTCACGCCCTCCGGAGTTTTTGCCTTGATCCCTACCTGGTCCGGCTTAACGCCAAGCAGTGCCGCAACGCTCTCCTGGATGGCCCCCGCATGCGGCCCAATCTTCGGGGCAGCCAGAACCAGCGTGCAATCGACATTCCCGACGGTGTAGCCGCGCAACGTAATCTGCTTCACTGCCTCGCGCAGGAAGACCGCGGAGTCCGCACCCTTCCATTGCGGATCACTCGGAGGAAAGTAGCTGCCGATATCGCCCGCGGCAACCGCGCCCAGCAGCGCATCGGTCAGCGCGTGCAGCAGCACGTCACCATCCGAGTGGCCCGCTAGTCCCTGGTCGTGCGGCAATACCACGCCGCCGATCTTCAGCGTGGTACCCGCTTTGAACTCATGCGAGTCCCAGCCGAAACCAATCCGCGGCACGCGTACGACATTTGTGTTGAACGACACCGTATTGTCCTGACTAGCTGGTCCTGCTGCGAGATTCTTTTGCCAAGTAAAACTCAGCCAACTCCAAGTCGCCCGGAGTCGTAATCTTCAAGTTGTTCGCCGAACCCATCACGACGTGCACGGCTCCGCCTGACTTCTCAACAAGTGACGCCTCGTCGTTTCCGATGAAGCCGTCCGCGGCCGCTTCGTCAAACGCCTTCTTCAGCAACCCGTAACGAAAGCCCTGCGGAGTCTGCGCAAGCACCATCCGTTCGCGGGGCACCGTCGCTAGCACTACAGCGCCGTCGGAAGTCCGGTCAACCTGCTTGACGGTATCGATGGCCGGGATGCCCGCGATGGCCGCATCGTACTGCTTTACCGCGGCGACGACGCCGTCGATAGTCTCGTCCGTCACGAACGGCCGCACCGCGTCGTGCACGAGCACAATGTCGTCGTCCGACGCTTGCAGTGACGCCAGTGCATTTGCCACCGAGTGCTGCCGATGCTCGCCACCCTCCACCACTCGCAGCGGCTTGGTGAATTTCTCGAGTTCGACCCGCTCCAGGAAACCTGCTGTCTCGTTCTTGCGCAGTGCCACAACAATCTCGCCAACCTGCCGGTTGGCGGCGAACTTTCTCAGCGTGTGGATCAGGATAGGCGTACCTTGCAGTTCAAAGAACTGTTTGCTTTTGCTTTTATCGCCGGTAGAGGACGACGCCATGCGCGTGCCCAATCCGGCTGCGGGAATGATGACAATAACTTTCATAATGGGCAGCGCAGTATAAACGCCAGGCAGAGGTGAATTCAAATAACCCGGCGTAATGGTGGAGCCGCGCGACGTGCGCTGCCCCCGCGATACTCCTATTCTGGCTTGGCAATCTCCGGAACTACAGCCGGTGCCGGCCCCGTTGACGACTTGCGCAACTCCGGACGCGGCGCCTCCGCCGGTCGAGGTTGCATCACTGCGGCCCGGTCGTCGAACTTCCCGAAAATCATCTTGCCCGCAGTGGTCTGCAGAACCGAAGTAACGGAGATGTCGATGTTTTTGCCGATCATCTTCCGCGCATTGTCCACCACCACCATGGTTCCGTCGTCGAGATAAGCGACACCCTGGTTGTACTCCTTGCCTTCCTTCAGGATGAACACCTTCATCACTTCGCCGGGCAATACGATTGGCTTCAGCGAGTTCGCCAGTTCGTTGATGTTCAGCACTTCGACGCCCTGCAGTTGCGCCACCTTGTTCAGGTTGAAATCGTTGGTGACGATCTTTCCCTCGTAAACCTTCGCCAGTTCAATCAGCTTCAGGTCCACTTCTCGGACAGCCGGGAAGTCGTCTTCCACGATCTGCACCGTGAGAGTCGCGATCTTCTGGATGCGTTGCAAAATGTCGAGCCCCCGCCGCCCGCGGTTCCGCTTCATGGAATCCGCCGAATCAGCGACCAGTTGCAACTCGCGCAGCACGAACTGGGGCAGCACGATCACGCCATCCAGGAAGCCCGTCTCGGCGATGTCGGCAATCCGGCCATCAATAATGACGCTGGTGTCCAGGATCTTGTAGCTCTTCTTGGATTGCTTTTCGCCGCCAAAGATACCGCCCAGCGCAGCCAGGTTCAGCAGGTCACCCTTGCCGGCGCCAACTACCAGCCCGACGTAAGCCATCAGCAGCATCAGGAAGAGTTGCAAGAAACTCTGGGTCGGCCCGGGTTGCAGGCTGTTGCGGATAACCAGGCTGAAAAGGTAAGCGCCGACGATGCCGAGGATGCTGCCGATCACAGCTCCGATCAGCCGCTTCAGGCTCACCTGGCGCAACCGAACCTCGAACAGCACCACCGCCACGCCGAACAGCAGACCCACGCCCGCTGCTGGCCAGCTTTGCAATCCGAGTGGTTTCAGTTCGTAGCTCGATAAGGCAATAATGAAAACGAATAAAATCCGTAGTACTACCAGGTCCAAGGAACACCTCCCCGGGGCCGGTCTTGGCATCCACAGTCGGGTCGGAAGGCAAGCAGCACAGGTAGTTACTTACCGGCCACCGTCTCGCTCCCGTTCCACAGACGCAAATGGGGCCTCGTCGTACCCTTACTCGGGGCGAACAAACTATGAAATGGCACCGCATCCGCCGCAAACGGCGGTTAACGGCCCAGCTATAAAACTCCAGCCGAAGTATAACTCAGTTTGCCCTAAGTGATTGTTATGGACGGAATTTGGCGCGTGGGAGGAGCCAGGCGGCAAACCGAATCCGGATTACCTTCTCGGGAAAGGTGCGGTCACGCTAGGCGAACAGCGCTGCGAAGCCAGCTCCCACGAACGCCATCACGATCCACCAGCCAAACACCACGCCCATGCAGGTGCCGCGCTTGACCTTGGTGACGCACGCATAGCCGATTCCCGTCAGAATTAGCGTCCAGATGGTGAAGATGTCGATCGAAGTCAGGATCGAATGGAGAAAAGTTGACGAGCTCGGATCTACCAGCCCGCCCAAATTGCTCCCTGGCACCGGGTTTTGAAAGGTAAATCCTTCCGCCGCCCCCACTCCCACCAGTCCTGTCGCAATAAGCGACTTGAGGATCGTTGGCAAGAACGCATACATGCTGATCGCCAAGGCCTGCATGAACTTCACTTCGGCGCCGAACCCGAAGTTAAAGGTCGCCATCAGTACGCCCGCGATGATCCCGATGAAGACGATTGTCAGCAAGGGCGAGCTGTAAGAGAAGTACCGCGTAATGTTGCCGCCCAACTTGATGGCATTGGCCTTCTGGTCCGGAGGCATCTGCTCAATCCTGTCCAATTGCTTGGGGCTCAGCTGCAGCTGGTTCTGGTAAGCGGTGTCCATGCCCAACTTCTTTTCCACGGTGAACACCATCCCCAAGCCGAACACCGACATCAACAGCCACGGAACCCACCAGCTTGCACTTCGCTTAATGTCCGTAAACGTCTTGCTCGGAGCGACAAACGTATCAACTACACGTTCGACTTCAGTTAGGGGCTTTTCACCGGTCACGATAGGTTCGCCAGCAGTGCTCATCAGTTCCTCCATCGCGGCTGGCGCGGAAGCGCAGTTCCGGCCGCACGCCGTTCAAATCGTAGGATTCAACAAGGACGGCAGGATTGTAGCATTCCCGCCCACGGGTCGCTGTCGGTTGTCTCGATGCGGCATCCGCTCTTACACTGGGCACATGCACGTCCACGCCAGCCCGGGCAACGCCGCGACCTCGCGCGTGCTCCGCATTTCGCTGCTGGTCACGCTGGCGTACATCGTCCTGCTGGTAGTCGCCGGAATCAAGGCCCATAGCCTGGCGTTGCTTTCCGAGGCGGGCCACAACCTCTCTGACTTCTTTGCCTTGCTGCTCTCCTGGGGAGCCGTTTACCTTTCGGGACGCAGTCCCAACGCTCGCAAAACCTTCGGCTACAACCGTGCCGGCGTGCTGGCGGCGTTTGTAAACGGCCTCACCTTGGTTCTGGTGTCGTTCTATATCTGGTACGAAGCCTTCGACCGGCTGCTGCATCCGGTTGACGTTCACGCCGACGTGATGATCTGGATGGCCGCCGCGGGCGTCATCATGAATGGTGGCATTGCGCTCCTGCTCATGCGCGGGCATCACGACATCAACCTGCGCAGCGCCTTGCTCCACGAGATTGGCGACACGCTATCTACCGCTGCGGTCATCGCGGGCGGCATTGCCATCGTCTACACCGGCCAGCGCTGGATCGACCCCGCGCTCTCCGTCGGAATCGGCGTGATGATCCTGTGGTCGTCCATCGGCATCATTCGCGAGAGCCTCAACATTCTGCTGGAGGGCATCCCCAGTGGCATGAAGCTGGACCGCATCGAATCCTGCATCTGCGCCATACCTGGCGTGAACAGCGTCCACGATCTGCACGTGTGGAGCATCGGCAGCGACACCCACTCACTCTCCTGCCACATCGCCATCGCCGACATGCTTGCCTCTGAGAGCGAAACCCTGTTGCGCCAGATTCGCGACGAAGTGGCGTCGCGCTTTCACATCCACCACACCACCATTCAGTTCGAGCACGCCGTCTGTGACGTTGCTCACGGCTGTGTCATTCCCGTCAGCCCCGGTCACGAGCACGTCCCCGAGCCTTGAGCGGTGGCATGGCAGGAAGTAATTGATAGGTATGGACTTGAGCGAAATAATTCCATTCCGGCATTGACACCCTATTAGAACCGCCATACGCTAGGTATAGTTCCTCCATGCGCCTTATTCTGCCCTCGGACATCTAAGAGACATGCCATCATTCTTGCGCCATCTCCGGTTCCTCGTTGCCGTCCAGCTTCTGCCCGCTCTTGAGAGTGGTGAGGAGACACTGGTTGGTGGCCAGGCCGTGCTCGAAGGCGTCATGATGCGCTCGCCCCACGCGTGGGGAATTTCCGTTCGCAAGCCCGACGGCACGATTTCCACGCATTCCGAGCCTCTAGAGCGGATGTCAGAGAAGCACAAGTGGATGGGCTGGCCGGTGATTCGTGGCGTTATGACGCTGGGTCAGGCGATGGTGCTGGGCTTCCGCGCGCTCCGTTACTCCGCGGACGTCGCGCTCGACGCGATTCCTGCTGACGAGAAGGAAGCCACCAAGAAGACCGAGATCAGCGGCTGGGTGGCCGCCATCAACATCATTTTTTCCGTCGGCTTCTTCATCTTTCTGTATAAATTTGTTCCCCTGGTTGCAGCCACGAAGCTGAAGAATGCCTACCCGTTCTTTAGCAGCCAGGTCGCGTTCAACATGGTCGACGGCGTCATTCGTATCCTGCTCTTTCTGCTGTTTATCTGGGGTGTGTCGTTGATGCCCGACATTCTGCGCGTCTACCAGTACCACGGCGCCGAGCACAAGACGGTGTTCGCCTTCGAAGCGCACGATCCCCTGGACCCGAAGCACGTGCAGGCTTATTCGACGTTTCATCCGCGCTGCGGAACCAGCTTCCTGATGACTGTAATGATCATCTCGATCGCGATTTATATGCTGTTTCCGGCACAGACGTTTGCCATGCGTTTTCTGGTTCGTATCGCCATGCTTCCGCTGATCGCTGGATTGTCATACGAACTGATCCGGTTTGCTGCCAAGCACGGCCAGTCGCTGTTTGCCCTGCTCACCAAGCCGGGTTTGTGGCTGCAGCGCATCACCACCAAGCAGCCCACGGACGACCAGGTCGAGTGCGCCATCTCCGCTCTGAACGAAGCCATGGAACTGGAAAAGGCCCGCGGCGGCGAACTGGTCATTGCCTAGCGGCCCCCGCCGCGGAATTTCCTGCGCTCGTGCAGTGCGATTTTCAACCGACTGGTAGAATGTGTTCATGGCGAGCACACGCAGCGCAACTTTTAGCATCCGGTTGAAACCCGAAGTCAAAAAGAAGCTGGCCAAGCTGGCGAAGGAGTCTGGACGCAGCGCGAATTTCCTGATATCCGACGCCGTGGAATCGTACGTTGCGGACCAGGAACGTTTGCATGCCGAGATTCGATTGGCAGACAGCGAGGTTGCCGGTGGTCATTACATCCGCGACGCAGACATGAAGGCGTGGCTGCTCTCCTGGGGAACCGAGCACGAGTTACCGCCTCCGAAATGCGCTTGCGGAAAACGTCACGATGACGAGGCAGCGTGAGTCGCGAGCCACCGGGCGACCGTCACGTCGAGCTTGAGATTGTATGGTCGCGAAAGGCGCTGGCGCGGCTGGCTGAGATCCGACAGTTCGTCGCTTTGGACAAACCTGACGCAGCCGCTCGATTGGCTGCGCGAATCGTGAGCGTGGTAGCTGCACTGAAAACGCATCCCAACCTGGGTAGATCAGGCGTTGAGCCCGGCACGAGGGAACTGATAATCGGGGGCACTCCTTACATCGTGATCTACCGGAGTGGTCGTAAACGAATCACGATTTTGACAGTGTGGCACGGAGCGCAGAAGAGAATTGACCGCTAAAGACAGGCCATCATGTTTGAGCGTTTAGAACAAATCGAAGCCAAATACGACGAGCTGAATCAGGCCCTCGCATCGCCCGACATCGTCTCTGACTCGCAGCGTTATCAGAAGACCGCCAAGGCTCACAGCGAAATCGCTCCCATCGTCGAAAAATATCGAGAGTTTAAAGATCTCACCCGCGGCGTAGCCGAGAGCAAGGCGCTGCTCGAGGGAGAGACCGATCCGGAAATGCTCTCTTATGCCCAGGAAGAGCTGACGCAACTGGACAAGCGCGTCCACGAAGTGGAAGAAGAACTGAAGGTCCTGCTGCTGCCGAAAGATCCCAACGACGAGAAGAACGTCATCCTCGAAATCCGCGCCGGCACAGGTGGCGACGAAGCAACTCTCTTCGCGGCAGAGATGTTCCGCATGTACAACCGCTACGCCGAAACTAACCGCTGGAAGGTAGAAGTACTCTCCAGTTCTGACTCCGGCGTCGGTGGATTGAAGGAAGTTATCGCCATCATCGAAGGCCAGGGCGTGTACTCGCGGTTGAAGTATGAGAGCGGTGTTCATCGTGTGCAGCGCGTTCCGCAGACCGAGACCCAAGGCCGCGTGCATACCTCCGCGGTAACGGTTGCTGTGTTGCCTGAAGCTGAAGATGTGGACGTCAAGATCGAGGCGAAAGACATCCGCATCGATACGTTTTGTTCGTCGGGACCGGGTGGACAGTCAGTGAACACCACCTATTCGGCGGTCCGCATTACACATCTCCCGACGAACACTGTAGTGAGTTGCCAGGACGAAAAGTCGCAAATCAAGAACCGCGAAAAGGGAATGCGTGTGCTGCGCGCGCGCCTCTACGAAATGGAACAGCAGAAGCAGGCCGACGCACTGGCCAAGGAACGCAAGGCCATGGTGGGCTCCGGGGACCGCAGCGAAAAGATCCGCACCTACAACTTCCCGCAGAACCGCGTCACCGACCATCGCATCGGGTTCACCGCGCACCAGTTGCCCGAGTTCATGGACGGCAAGCTGCAGCCCATGATCGATGCTCTGATTACGCACTTCCAGTCGGAGAAGCTGAAGGCAGAATCATCGGTGCTGGCCTAGCTTTTCGCTAAGAGGGTGGCCAGCCGCTAGAATCTCCCCGTGCAACTCAAGCAAGCGCTCGCGTCGGCCGTAGAGCAACTGGAAGCCTCCGGCTGCGGCTCGCCCCGCATGAATGCCGAGACGTTGATGATGTTCGTTCTCGGCGTAAATCGCGCGTATCTCTACGCTCACCCCGAGCGTGAACTGACCGCCGAAGAGCAATCGAGTTACGATGACGCCATTACCCATCGCGCTGATGGGGTACCCTCGCAGTACATCACCGGCCATCAAGAGTTTTGGGGGCTGGACTTCCTCGTTTCGCCTGCGGTGTTGATTCCCCGGCCAGAAACCGAGCACCTTGTCGAAACCGTGCTGGAGTTAGCTCGCGAGGTGCCTGGGCCCCTAATCGTTGACGTGGGTACCGGCTCCGGCTGTATCGCTCTCGCCCTGGCAAACGAATTGAAGAGCGCGGAGATCTACGCGGTAGATCTCTCCACCGAAGCCCTCGACATTGCCCGCGCCAACGCCGCCCGCTTGCAGTTGGACCGTCGGGTCAAGTTCCTTCAGAGTGATGTGCTGGCCGCAGTGGCTAGCGTTCACGATTTCGACTTCGTTGTCAGCAATCCGCCCTATGTCGGTCATCATGAAGCCGACAAGGTGCAGCGCTCAGTCTTCGAGTTCGAGCCCAGGATGGCAGTATTTTCCGGCGAGAGCGGACTCGACGTCATTCGACCATTGATCGTGCAGGCGCACGCCGCGCTCAAACCCGGCGGCTGGCTCGTGATGGAGATCGGCTACTCCATGCGTGATATGGTGCTCAATTTACTCGCTCCCACAATGTGGGATGAGCCAATGGTGGTGCCGGATCTGCAGGGCATCCCGCGAGTGATTGCGGCGCGGAAAAGCTGAGCTCATCTGTTGCGCGCTCGTTTTCCCGGCTTGGCCTGATCTTCACTTACTGGCTTCAGAAGTACTCCGCCGCGATACCTGTCAATCAGTACGTGGTCGCCATCGAATTCGAACCCTTTCGGCAAAAGAACATACTGATAGGCACCATGACGCACCAGCCTGGCGGTGGATGGAAGCTCTTTTTCTTCCTTGTTCATTGCAAGTGCTCCTAGTGCCGGAAGTGTCTCACTCCGGTCGTCACCATCGCCAGCCCCAGCCTGTTCGCTGCGTCGATCACTTCCTGGTCGCGTACCGAGCCGCCTGGCTGAATGATCGCTGTTGCGCCAGCCTCAGCGATCACTTCTACTCCGTCCGGGAATGGGAAGAAGGCATCGGAAGCCGCCACGGAGCCCTTAATGCCGAGCGCCGACTTCATCACGCCGATGCGCGCCGAGTCCACGCGGCTCATCTGGCCCGCGCCCACGCCCGTGGTCTGCCCGTTGCGCGCGTAGAGTATCGCGTTCGACTTCACGTGCTTGCACACCTTCCACGCAAACAAGAGGTCTTTCATCTCCTGCTCAGTCGGTTTGCGTTGGCTGACCACTTTCAGGTCGGCATCGGTGAGCGGCCGCACATCGTTGTCTTGTAATAACACGCCGCCCGAGACGTTTTTGAGAACCCACTTCTGCTCCATCGCCTCGACTTCCACGAGCCGGAGGTTCTTCTTCGTTGCGAAAATGTGCAGTGCCCCGGCATCGAACTTCGGCGCCGCTACGACTTCCAAAAACATCTTCACCATCTCCGTCGCCGTTGCTGCATCGATCGGCCGGTTCACGCCGATCACGCCGCCAAACGCCGACACCGGATCGCACTCCAGCGCCCTCAGATAAGCCTCTGACAATGTGGGAGCTACCGCCGTGCCGCAGGGGTTGGTGTGCTTGATAATGGCGACAACAGGCTCTTCGAACTCCTGCGCCAAGTCCCACGCCGCCTGCAGATCGACAATGTTGTTGTAGCTGAGTTCCTTGCCCTGCAGTTGCTTCCCGTTGGCCACGCCCTGACCCGATCCATCGCCGTACAGTGCCGCCTTCTGGTGCGGGTTCTCCCCGTAACGCAAATCGAACGCCTTGCGGAACGAGAGCCGCAGCGTCTCGGGAAAGCCCGGTTGTCCGCCCATGGAGAATTTGCCGTCGGACGGAGGTGCAATCGCCTCCAGCGTTGAAGCGATCGCCGAGTCGTAGGCCGCCGTCGTGGCAAACGCTTCCTGGGCCAGCCGCCATTTCGTCGCCAAGGACAGTGACCCATCACCCGCCTTCAGTTCTGCAGCAATCGCTTCGTAATCCGCGGGCGACGTTACGATCGCAACATCCTGGAAATTCTTCGCCGCCGAGCGCACCATCGACGGGCCACCGATATCGATGTTCTCGATGACGTCGTGAAATTCCACGCCGGGCTTCGACGCCGTCTTCTCGAAGGCGTACAGGTTAACCACCACCATGTCGATGGGCTGGATGCCGTGTTCTGCCACCGCTGCTACGTGCTGTGCGTTGTCACGCACGTGCAGGATTCCGCCATGCACCTTGGGATGCAGCGTCTTCACGCGGCCGTCCAGCATCTCGGGAAAGCCGGTCAACTCGGAGATGTCCTTTACCGCAATGCCGGAATCCCGCAGCAACTTCGCGGTGCCTCCGGTGGAGATAAGTTCCACGCCCATGGCGGATAGCTGTCGCGCGAACTCCACCAGTCCGGTTTTGTCAGTAACGCTCAACAGCGCTCTTTGGATCTTTGCCATGAATGCCTCGTGAAGGTAGGAATGCCCTACCGTGTTCGCACCTTGTGGAGCCGGAGGCCCCTCATGCAAACACGGAAGCGTACCAATCAGCATAAATGGCGAACGCAGATTTCAGGAATGTGGAGGAGTGCACCGAGCCGGTCGGTAGTACGGAGGATAGTTCGCCGATGCAGGTTGGTCGCCTACTGCCGCGCGACGGAAGATGCCATCTTCTTCACCATCGCAATCACTAGTTTGCGATCGCTGTCATTCAGACTCGCAGAGTAACGCCGGATCTGCGTCAGGAAGCGCACTTCCTCTTCGGCCAGATGCGGAACTGCCCGGCTGCCATTGTCGCCGTTTCCTTCGTGGAAAAACTGAGCCAGAGGAAGTTCCATCGCGGTGGCAATCTTGGCCAACGTATCCAGCGAGGGAATCGTATGTCCGTTTTCCACGCGCGACAAATAGCAGCGCAACAGTCCGGTGCGCTTCTCAATGTCGCCCTGCGACATGCCCTTCTGCAGGCGGTAGTTTCGGATTGTTTCGCCGATGTTCATGGCCAATGGATGTTCCTTAAATCGAAGTGGCTGAGTTGACTGCATAGTAACGATTTGTGACCTGACTAGCAAGAAAAAGTTGTATTTCTGCGGGCGTTTATTCTTGGCTGCAGAAAGGAATTGAAACAGTAACTAGTTACCATAGCGATACTAAAGTGACTGACACCAGCCCAACGGACGTGGGGGTTCGATCGCCTCGTTTATGCCAGTGGCTCTCGCTTCAACGCAACTGCTTCGCGCGGCAGGATCAACTCAGAGTGCCAACGCCATGTAGCAGAGACCCTCGACCGGCACCATCGGTTCCGCTGCAACCTCGCGGAATCCGTATTCGCGATAGAGTCTCATCGCTGCTTCCATCGTCGCTGGGTGTGTGTCGAGCCGCATGAACGCATAGCCGCGACCGCGTGCCAGTTCAATCACAGCCTCGATCAGCGCCCTGCCAACGCGGCTGCCCCGGCACTCCGGCGCAACGTACAGCCGCTTCATCTCGCAAGTAGCAGGTTTGGGAAACGGCCGCAGCGCAATGCATCCCGCAGCCTGGCCGGAAACCGTCGCCAGTAAAAGGCCACCACCCGGCCGCGCGTATGCGCCCGGCAGAGTTTGCCATTCGCTGTCAGGTAGTTGGCACTTCTCAAAAAGTTGTTCTTGGTAGGCGCGGAACAATCGCTGCACGGCCTCCAACTGTTCCGCCGTCGAAACCTCGGCTATAGAGACGGCAGCGTTCATCGTCACGCTACCCCATCAGAATGCCGCCGTTGACCTTCAGCACTTCGCCGGTAATGTAGCCCGCCTCTTCTGAGGCTAGGAACTTCACCGCGTGCGCCACGTCCATGTCGGTACCAGTGCGGCCAAGCGGGACCGAGGCGCGCATCTTCTCCTTTAACTCCTCGGACAGCACCGACGTCATCGCAGTTTCGATCCACCCCGGAGCCACGGCGTTGACCGTGATGCTACGTGACGCGACTTCCCGCGCCAGTGCCATGGTCAACCCAATCAACCCCGCCTTTGACGACGCATAGTTTGTCTGTCCGGCCTGGCCGATCTGCCCGAAGATGCTGGTCACGTTGATGATCCTTCCCCAGCGCTGCTTCAGCATTGAGCCAATCACCGCCTGCGACAGAAGGAATGGTCCCGTCAAGTTGGTGTTGAGCACTTCGTCCCAGTCAGCGCGTTTCATGCGCATCATCAACTGGTCACGTGTCACCCCGGCATTGTTTACCAGGATGTCGATCCTGCCGAAGTACGCCAATACGGCCTTCACACCAGCCTTGATTTCTTCTTCGTTGGCGACATCGATCTTGAAGACCTCGGACTCGCCGCCTTGCGCAGCGATTTCTGCTGCAACCTGCCGCAGCTTTTCCTGGTTGCGGGCGCACAACGCCACTTTGGCTCCGCCGGCTGCCAGCACCAGCGCGCAAGCCCGGCCAATTCCCTGCGATGCGCCCGTTACCAGCGCAACGCGGCCTTCCACTCCTGCCATGTAAGACTCCTGTATTGATTCCAGCAGGATTATAACTACCTGCACTTACCTGTCGCTGTGAGTTGATGAGTTGCGAGACTTCAGATCAGCCGTTGGGGCGCCCAAACCAGCACTTTCAACGCCCGCGAGAAGTGCATCACGTCCGCCGCCTCCGGCAGATCGATCCCGACGGTTTGCGCCATCGTGTTCTGTTCCAGGTCGGCCGAAGCTCCATGCAGCGTCCATCGCAAGTGATGGATATCGGCACGGTACAACCGCTTGCGGGTGGTCGAATACAGGCAGTAACGCTCGCACAGGAAGTGTTCGATCGACCCTGGCACAGCATGAAACTCAGCCCCTGCCGGACCATACGCGATGCGTAACTCCGCCGGCTTGGGCCCATGCGAGCGCTGGCTCTGATAAAGCACCTTCGCCGAGCCCCTTCCTTTGACCTTCATCGCCGCATGCCAGTACGGCAGCCGATAAAAGATGCGTGCTCCCCACACTGCCGAAAGATGGCTGGCGTCGAGGCTGAAGAAGTACACGCCCGGCTTGCCCTTATACGTCACATACGTCCTGACGTTAACTTCGCCGAAGTGCGACACCCACGGCAACGACGGAATTCCCGGTGGTCGTAGCTGACTCAACCAGAAAGGCGTGATCGAAACCCAGCCGCGCTGTTGGTAGGTGTCCAGGGTCAATGCCGCAGGCACCAGAGCTCGGAGCTTCTCAGCCGGTACTTCGTAGTGCAGAAACAGCAGATCGCTCCAGCGCTGCGTCATCACCCACGGAGTCATGGGTGCAGGCCATGGCCGATGCTGGGTGGCAAACAGGATGGAGTCCGCGCCGATCCAGCGGGTGCGTCCTTCTTCGAGGTTGGTCACGGGGAGCTTGGGTCGTTCGGGCACGGCAGTTCTCCCACATTCTATTCTGAATCGGCGCTGCCCCTATTTACCATTCGCATGTTTTCCTCAACTAGCATCGCTTCCTGATTGCTCAATACCGCTATCGACACCTATCATTACCCTCTTACCACAATGCCGAACGACACGAATTCCCGCGTTGCAATGAACGAAAAAGTCGAATCCGACACCAGCGCCGCTACCGACGTTTATGCCGTCCACGGGGCCGATCCTGAAGTCCTCGCCTATGGCATGGCCAAGTACTCGCGCTCGTCGCTTTCGCTGCGTGAATCACTGGCCGAGCTCAATGAACAGAAGGCCGAGAAGTTTCTCAACACGTTCTACTTTCAGTACGGACATCGCAGCATCGCCGACCTGGCGCATCTTTCGTTCGCCATTGAAAAGCTGTCGATCCTCGCCGCCACCGTGCTGGTTGACGAGACGCGTTGGGACGGGCAGGAGCGCTCCACCCGCTACCAGGACTTCCAGAAGAGCGGCTATTACGTTCCCGATTTTGCGGGAGATACCGCGGCGCTGCAACTTTATCGCGACACAGTGGATTTCCTCTTCGCGGAATACCGGCATTTTTCTGGGGAGATGTTCGTTTACCTGAAAGAGCAAACTCCCAAGCCTGAGGAGATGAAGCAGGAAGCTTACGAACGCACGCTGAAGGCACGCGCATTCGACTTGTCGCGCTACCTGCTGCCCATGGCGACCAACACTTCGCTGGGCCAGATTATCAGCGCCCGAACGCTCGAGAACCAGGTCTCGCGGTTGCTGTCAGATCCGCACGCCGAAGTTCGTAAATTGGGAGAGTTACTGAAGAAAGCGGCGCGCGATGCCGCATACAACGTGAACCATGCGAGTGCTGAACGCGCTTTGGACGAGGTCCAGCAGCACTCGGCTGAACTGGCCGAGCGCGTGAAGGCCGTGCTTATGCGGGAAGTCCATTCCGCTCCGACGTTGATGAAGTACGCCGAGCCCAACGCCTACGAGCAGGAGAGCCGGCGCGAGCTAACCGCTGCCGCTGCCGAGCTACTGGGTTCGCTGCCCATCGACCCCGCTCAACTGGTCGATCTGCTGGAAGACGAGCCGCTCGAGGTCGAGCTGGCGACAACACTCCTCTACCAGTGCTCGCATCATTCCTATCGGCAGATTCGCGGGGTAGTTGAGGGCATGACCGCGGCACAGCGCGCCGAGATCATCGACCTCGGCCTGCGCCATCGCGGCCGCCACGACGAGGTCGCCCGCGCCTATTGCAGCGGGCAAAAATTCCGCTTCGACATCCTCATGGACATCGGCGCCTTCCGCGATATGCACCGCCACCGCCGCTGCGTGCAGATCTTGCAGGACTACACCACGCTCCACCGCTACGACCGTCCTGAAGACATTGATGCCGCTAACCTTTCGGGGCGCTACGACGCTGCCATGAATCGCGCTCGCGAGACGGCGACGACTCTTGCGGCGCGCCCGGTAGTCGAAGCGAGCGAGCAGTCGCAATATGTCATTCCTCTCGCCTACCGCAAGCGCGCGCTGTTCAAGATGGACTTGGCGGAGGCGCTCTACATCAGTGAACTGCGCACCGGCCCCGCCGGACACTTCTCGTATCGAAACGTGGCTTACGCCATGTACGAGGCCGTAGCGCAGCGCTATCCCGAGCTGGCGAAGTACTTCCGCGTGACCGACGTCCGCGGGCCGATCGACCTGCTAAAGCGCTAGAAGTCGTTACATGAATCCGTTTTGAAGGGGCACGGCTACAGCCGTGGCGTAATGTGTGCCGAAATAATCGGGGCTTCAGCCCCTGAGGGGAATTCGACTCAAGAGGACCCAAACATTTGTGACACCGGTCCGGGAGCTGCGGTGGGTTGATTCGCTCCCTTGCGTTTACACTGTCTAGCTCTCACCTTTTACTGCTGGATACCTCCATGCGAATTCATGTTTGCGCGTTTCTTGTTCTGCTTGGCATTGTCCCTTCTTCCTTCGGCCAAACGTCCATCCGCGAAGACGCCGCTAGACACCAATGGTTCCTGAACGCCGGCGAATGCACCTACGTCATCGGTGTAAACGATCAGGGCATGTTGCAAAGCCTGTATTGGGGACCAAAGCTCAATCCCGGCGCTACACTGCCCGCCGCGCGCATGAAGCCCGAGCGCGCCAGCTTCGATCCACCCATTGCGACCACACCGCTGGAATACCCGGCGTGGGGAGCGGGTCTCTTCACCGAGCCTGCGCTCAAAATTGACTCGCCCAACGGAGACCGCACGCTCATCCTGAAGTTCGTCAGCGCGCACCTGGACGGCCAGCAACTCGAAATCGTGGTGAAAGACGTTGCGCAACCAGTGGAAGTGCACCTTTTCTATCGTGTATATCCCGAGGGCGTAATTGCCCGCTGGTCCCAAATCGGGAATCTCGGCCAGCAAATGTTCCACGTGGAACAAGCCATGTCTGCCGTCTGGAACCTCCCACAAGGTACCGGCTACTCGCTGAGCTGGCTCACCGGCCAGTGGGCCGCGGAGTGGCAACTGCACACCGCTCCGCTCGAAACCGGCGCTCAACTCCTCGAGTCCCGTCGCGGCAGCACCTCGCATCAGGCCAATCCGTGGTTCGCCATAGGCCGCACCGAGCAGACCACCGAGACCGCCGGGCCGGTATGGTTCGGCGAACTCGGCTGGAGCGGAAGCTGGCGCATGGTGGTCGAGAGCACAGCACTGCACAACGTTCGCGTCACCGCCGGCTACAACCCCTACGATTTCAACTACTCGCTGGCTCCCGGCCAATCGCTGGAAACGCCGAAGTTCTACGCGGGCTATACTGCCCAGGGTCACGGTGAAGCGTCGCGCATTCTGCACCGCTTCCAACTGGCCGAGATTCTTCCCGGCAAGCCTGATCCAAAACCACGGCCTATCATCTACAACTCGTGGGAAGCCACCGAATTTGCCGTCACCGAAGCTGGACAGATTTCGCTTGCCGACAAGGCTGCCAAGCTGGGCGTCGAGCGCTTCGTAGTCGATGACGGCTGGTTCGGCGCGCGCAAAGATGACCACGCCGGTCTCGGCGACTGGTACGTCAATCAGCAGAAATTCCCCAATGGACTTAAGCCGCTCATCGATCACGTGCACGCGTTGGGCATGGACTTCGGCCTCTGGGTCGAGCCCGAAATGGTCAACCCCGACAGCGACCTCTATCGCAAACACCCCGACTGGGCGATGCAGTTTCCCAAACGCCAGCACACCGAGCAGCGTAACCAGCTGGTGCTCAACCTCGCCAATCCGGCAGTTGCAGCGTACGTGTTCGAGTTCCTCGACAAGCTTTTGACCGACAACAACATTGCGTTCTTGAAATGGGACTACAACCGCAACTGGTCGGAACCCGGTTGGAACACCGCGCCGGGTACCTCGCCCGCAGCTCCCAATACCGATGCAGAGAAACAGATTTACGTTCAGTACGTGAACAATCTGTACGACATCCTCCAGCGCCTACGAGCAAAGCATCCCAAGGTCGAAATAGAATCGTGTTCCGGCGGGGGCGGCCGGGTGGACCTCGGCATCCTTCGCTTCGCCGACGAGGTCTGGCCCTCTGACAACACCGATGCCCTCGATCGTCTCGACATTCAGTACGGCTTCACCCACGCTTACACGCCCGAGGTGATGGTCGCCTGGGTGACGGACGTCCCTAACTATCTCGACCGCCGTGTCGTACCCTTGCAGTTCCGTTTTCTCGTGGCAATGCAGGGATCACTCGGAATCGGCGGCAACCTCAACAGGTGGACGCCCGAGGAAATGGACACAGCGCAACGGCTGACCGCGTTCTACAAGACTGTGCGCACCACGGTGCAGCATGGCAAGCTATACCGACTGCAGAGTCCGCTCAACTCAGAGGTTTCACAGGTCGAGTACGTCGCGCAAGACGGCTCCCAGGCCGTCCTGTTGGCCTACCTGCACTCGCAACGCTTCGGCCTCGCTTACCCAACCGTTCGGCTGCTGGGACTCGATCCTACGTCCACGTATCGAGTTCATGCGCTCGATGCCAGCAAGTACGAGGGCGAAGCCGCCGTGCAAGGTTCGGTGCTGATGGGTGCCGGCGTGGAACTCAAACTAGAAGGCGATTGCGATTCCACGGCGCTCGCACTGGAAAAATTGCCGTAGGCGGTTTTCCCGAAGTGGAACCAGTTGGTTACCTTCGTAACTTGACAGCCTATTATTTCGCTATTTCTTCGCCCTCCAAAACATGTATACTACGCCGTCAACGAAGCTGCGCTGGCCGTATTCAAGGTGCCGTTTCGCGGACTGAATTTCACTCGCAATCAATAGAATTCAAATCCCTTCCGGCGCAAACGTCCGGCAAGGCAGCTAGGAGCGGCACTCATGGCCGATGAAAAAACCGAAAAAACCCGGGCGGTAGATACCGCCATCTCTCAAATTGAAAAGCAGTTTGGCAAAGGCTCCATCATGAAGCTGGGGAGCAAGGAGGCCGTGGTTCCCATCTCGGTCATCTCCACCGGCTCGATTTCGTTTGACGCCGCGCTCGGAGTGGGCGGCGTTCCCCGCGGCCGCGTCATTGAGATCTTCGGCCCCGAGTCCAGCGGCAAAACCACCATCGCGCTACAGGTCATCGCCGAAGCGCAGAAGCAGGGAGGGATGGCCGCCTTCGTGGATGCCGAGCACGCGCTCGATCCCATCTACGCCCGCAAACTCGGCGTGGACGTGGACAACCTGCTGGTCTCGCAGCCCGACTACGGCGAGCAAGCACTTGAGATTGCCGAAGCGCTGGTGCGCTCCGGCGCCATCGACGTGCTTGTCGTTGACTCCGTCGCCGCCCTCGTGCCCAAGGCCGAACTCGACGGAGAAATGGGCGACAGCCACGTCGGCTTGCAGGCCCGCCTTATGTCGCAGGCCCTGCGCAAGCTCACCGGCATCGTCTCCAAGTCGCGCACTTCGCTCATCTTCATCAACCAGATTCGCGAGAAGATCGGCGTGATGTTCGGCAATCCGGAAACCACCACCGGTGGTCGCGCGCTAAAGTTCTACTCCTCGGTCCGCATCGACATTCGCCGCATCGGCGCCATCAAAGACGGCGACATCGTTGTGGGCAATCGAACCAAGGTCAAGATCGTCAAGAACAAGACGGCTGCGCCCTTCCGGGAAGCCGAGTTCGACATCGTCTATGGCGAGGGCATCTCGAAGGAAGGCGATCTCATCGATCTCGCGGTCAACCTGAACCTGGTGGAGAAGTCCGGCTCCTGGTTCAGCTACAAGAGCGACCGTATTGGCCAGGGGCGCGAAAATGCCAAGACGTTCCTGAAGCAGAACGTCGACATCCGCGAGAAGCTGGAAGGCGAAGTTCGCACGTCACTGGGGCTGACCTCGATCGCCGAAAAGGCGAAAGAAGCGGCTGCCAACGCCGAAGCTTCTCCGACACCGACGCCCAAAGGCCCTGCCGGACGGAAGTAACGGTTACCTGCAAACTCCGCAAGATGGGGCCGGCCGAGAGGCTGGTCCCTTTTGTTTTCAAGGAATAATTGCCTCACACGGTTGGCGCGGATAAAATCAAGGCTCTAATTCTTGCCCGCCGAGGCGCATTGAAACAGATCACCGCCATCTATCCCGGATCGTTCGATCCCGTCACCAACGGGCACCTCGACCTCATCCACCGGGGATGCAAGCTTTTTGACCATCTCATCGTCGCCATCGCCCGCAATCCCGAGAAAGACGCTTCACTCTTCAGCTTGGAAGAACGTATCGAAATGCTCGAGGCCATGACCGCCGAGCTCGAGAACGTCACGGTTGACGCCTTCGAAGGCCTGCTGATGAACTACTGCATCGAGAAGGGCGCCAACGCCGTGTTGCGAGGCATCCGCGCCGTCAGTGATTACGAGTTCGAACTGCAGATGGCACTGATGAACCGCAAAATAGAGCCCAGCGTCGAAACCGTATTCATGATGCCGGCGGAAAAATACTCGTATCTGAGCTCACGCATTGTCCGCGAAATCGCTGCCTTCGGAGGCCCGCTCAACGGACTAGTGCCCGATCTAGTCGAACAGCATCTGCGCCGCAGGGTCGCTGACAAGCGCGCGGCAACTATCGAAATCCCATCCAGATAAAGGGCCGAAATATGACCACCACTGCAACCCAGACCGCGTCGATTCTTACCAACCGCATCCAGCGCATCGAAGCCTCGGCAACGATGGCCGTCGCCGCCGCCGCCGAAAAGCTCCGCGCCAGCGGCGTCGACATCGTGGACTTCGGCGTGGGCGAGCCGCATTTCAATACGCCCGAGCACATCAAGGACGCCGCCATCGCCGCGATCAAAAACAACTTTTCGCGGTACACGGCAGCGGGCGGCACGGTCGAGTTGCGCGACGCCGTCATCAAGCGCCACGACGCCGATTTCGCTTCCGGCTACAAGCGCGAGCAATGCATGGCATCCGTCGGGGGCAAGCACGTGCTCTTCAATGCCATCCAGGTGCTGGTCGATCACGGCGACGAAGTGATTCTCCCCGTGCCCTACTGGGTCTCGTTCAAAGACATGATCCGCTACTCCGGAGGTACGCCGGTACTGATCGAAACCGACGAAGCCAACGACTTCGCCCTGACCGCTGAAATGGTCGAGCGCGCCATCACCCCGCGCACCAAGCTCATTATTCTCAATTCGCCAAACAACCCGTCCGGCTCGGTGATGAAGCCCGACGACATCACTGCCGTCGTGCGCCTGGCGAATGAGCGCGGCATCTACGTCATCTCCGACGAGTGCTACGTGTACCTCAATTACACCGGCCAGCTCTTTTCCGCAGGCGAGATTCACGAGGCGAAGGATCGCCTGCTCATTGTCGGCTCGCTCTCCAAGACATACGCCATGACCGGATGGCGACTCGGTTACGTGCTCGGCCCCGCGCCGGTTGTGGCCGCGATGAACAAGCTGCAGAGCCAGAGCACTTCCAACCCGACCTCTATTGTGCAGAAGGCCGGAGTGGCTGCGCTCAACAGCCCGCAGGACTGCATCGCCGAGATGCGCGTGGACTACCTGCGTCTGCGAGACAGAATGGTTGCCGGACTTCGCGCCATTCCTGGAATCTCGTGCCAGACGCCAGGTGGGGCGTTCTATGCGTTCCCGAATCTCAGCCACTACTTTGGTCGCGGTGGAAGTGAACAGCGCTGCCGACATCGCGCGCAGGCTGTTACAGGAAGCCCACGTCGCGGTTGTTCCCGGCGAAGCTTTCGGTACCAGCAAGCACGTGCGCCTGTCTTATCCAGTACCGGAAACCGAAATCGATCGCGGCCTCGAGCGCATGCGCCAGTTCTTCGCCAGCCTGTAATTGGTATCCTGAATATGAACTGGGTGTCCCGTTCTACCTGCTGTATTTTGGCCGGTAGGGCGGGGTTCTTCCAAAACCATGCCCGACCTCTACCCATTCCTGCTGATTCCGATTTTCGACGAGCGGCCCTGGGGCGTGCGCGACCTGCGTCCCATCTACACCAAAGTCGTGAAGGAACCCATCGGCGAGAGTTGGCTCACTTGGGGCGACAGCTGTATCGCCAACGGCCCGCTGACCGGACGCAAACTCGGCGATATCGCTTGCCAGCACAAACGCGACCTCGTGGGAACGGCCGCCGTTTTCGAAGACCGCTTTCCATTGCTCATTAAGTTCTTGTTTCCGGCAGAAAAGCTTTCGGTCCAGGTCCATCCTGACGACGCCCGAGCGCAGCGCGTCGGACAACCCTACGGCAAAACCGAATGTTGGTATGTGCTCGACGCCAAGCCCGGCGCGCAAGTCGCCCTGGGACTTAAGCCCGGTGTGACGCTTTCGGAGTTCGAGACGTCCATCGTTGAAAATCGTGCCGAGGACTTGCTGAACTGGATCGAAGTGCATCCCGGCGACATGCTCTATGTCGCCGCCGGAACGGTACACACCATCGGTGGCGGCATGGTGCTCGTCGAAACCCAGCAGAGCTCTGACATAACGTACCGCCTGTATGATTACGGCCGCGGTCGCGAGCTGCACATCAAAGATGGCATCGCGGCGATCAAGCTCGATACTCGCGCCGGCAAAGTTGTAAGCCAGGCCGGTGACGATCCAAATCTGCTGGTGCGCTCGGCGTTCTTCGAGGTCGAGAAGATGAAGCTCACCGCGCCCCTCGTTGCAACGCTCTCGCCCGCTTCGCCTCACATAATCGTTGCCATTGACGGCGCGGGCGTCGTCGAGTCGGCGGGCATGGAGCCTGTCAGCTTCACCATGGGTGAAGCAGTGGTCATCCCAGCCTGCGTGCCGCATTATTCCGTGCGTCCGCAGTGGGAAATTGAAATCATGCGAATGTCGATTCCAACTGGCCACGTTGCAGAACCGGTGACAACGCTTGGATAATCAGTAGGCGACGATTAGACACGGCAACGGGTGGCTTTCTGCTGGAGACTACGAGTCGCCAACGGTGAGGCCCCGGGGGAGCGATAGATCGTGGCCCAGCGCTTCAGCGCTGGGTAAGCTTGAAGCCAAATCCGAGTCCTGGAGGGACGGCAGATGTTGTCGGGCACAAGGAATCCTTCTTGAACGAATCTCAGAATTTCTATCCAGTCATTCTCGCCGGTGGCCGCGGCACGCGATTCTGGCCGCTCAGCCGCAAACGTCGCGCCAAGCAACTCCTGCCGCTCAACAGCGACCGAACCATGATCCAGGAAACCGTGGACCGTCTGTCGCCCCTTGCCGCCGCTGAGAAGTTCTGGATTATCACCAACTCTGATCTTCGCGGTCCAATCTTGCAGCAGCTTCCCGCGCTCACCCCCGGCCAGATCCTGGCCGAGCCCGCCGCACGCAACACGGCCCCAGCCATCGGACTCGCCGCGTTTCTACTGGAGCGCATCGATCCGGCCGCGGTTCTCGCGCTGTTCCCGTCCGATCACGTGATCTTCGACGAGCCGCAGTTCCTCGCCAACGTTTCTCGCGCCGTAGAAATCGCCGCTTCCGGCCCGAACATTGTCGTCATGGGCATACAGCCCACGCGTCCCGAGATCGGCTACGGCTACATCGAAGCCGGAGCGCCTACGAGCGATGGCGTTCTTCAGGTTGTCCGTTTCACCGAGAAGCCCGACCTCGAAGATGCCAAAAAGTTTGTCGCCGCCGGAAATTTCTATTGGAACAGCGGCATGTTTGTCTGGGGAGCGCGCACACTGGCCGACGCTCTTCGCGAACACTTGCCTAACACCGCTGTTAACCTCGAGCAAATTGCCGCCAGCTACGGCACTCCCGCATTCTACGAAACATTTGACGCGCTCTATCCCAAATGCGAGAACATCAGCATTGACTACGCCCTGCTCGAGCCGCGCTCGAAAAAGGGTGAAGGCGAGTCCGGTATCTACTGCATTCCGGCAACATTCGGCTGGAACGATCTCGGATCCTGGACTGCTCTCTACGAGCATCACGCCGCCAACCAGCCTGGCCAGCCCAACATCATCTCGGCCAGCCAGAAGTTTGAGCTGGACTCCTCTGGCAACTTTGTACACTCGAAAAAGTTCGTCGCCGTGGTTGGTGTGCACAATCTTGTCGTCGTCGAAACCGAAGATGCACTGCTCATCACCACACGCGAAAAGGCACAGGACGTTGGCAAGGTTGTGAAGCACCTCGATGAGCAGCAGTTGGAGAAACTTGTGTAACAACAGCGGTGGCTAGCGGAAGGCTTAAAGCTAACTGCTGATACCCAACCCGCTATACTTACGTTTCCCTATGACGACTCAAATCAAGTTCGGCACCGACGGGTGGCGCGGCGTGATCGCCGACGACTACACGTTTGACAACGTGCGCCGTGTCGGCAACGCCATCGCGCATTACGTTCACGCTAACGAAGACCCGGCAAAAGGCCTGGTCGTTGGCTACGACACCCGCTTCGGCTCGCGCAACTTCGCCGAAGCCATCTCCGAGGTGCTGGCGGCTTCAGGCATCGTGGTGTATCTCTCCGACGACTACACGCCCACACCGGCTCTTTCGTACGCTGTGGTGAATCTGGGCGCAGCAGGCGGCGTGATGATCACCTCCAGCCACAATCCCTGGAACTGGAATGGCGTGAAGTACAAGGCGGGATACGGCGGCTCGGCCACGCCTGCCATCATCAAGATCCATCGAGTCCGCGCTCGACACGCCTCGCATCAAGCACACCGGCGGCAAAGTCACCAACGCCGATTTCAAGGCGCCCTACATCGCGGCAGTGAAGAAGTTCGTCGATCTCGACGCCATCAAGAAAGCCTGGGTTCAAGTTCGCCATCGACTCCATGTACGGCTCCGGCCGCGGCGTGCTCAAGGGCATCTTTACCGAGGCCGGCATCGACCACATAGAAATTCGCAGCGAGTTGAATCCGCTGTTCCCCGGCATCAACCCCGAGCCGATCCTTCCGCACATCAAACTCCTGCAGGAGACGGTAGTCCGCGAGAAATGCCAGGCCGGACTGGCCACCGACGGCGATGCCGACCGCCTCGGCGCTGTTGCGGAAGACGGCAGCTTCGTGGACTCGCACAAGATCTTCTCGGTCATCCTGCGAATGGCTGTTGAAGCGCAAGCAATGGCCGGGCGAAGTGGTGCGCGCCTTCAACACCACGCGCATGATCGACCGCATCTGCGCCAAGATACGGCCGCAAGATGCACGAGTGCGGTATCGGCTTCAAGTACATCTGCGACCTCATGCTCGAGCGCGACATCCTGATCGGCGGCGAGGAGTCCGGTGGCATCGGTATTCGCCGCCATTTGCCCGAGCGCGATGGCATCCTGAATTCGCTGCTGCTCGCCGCCATCATGGCCGAAGAAGGTAAGCCGCTCGGCCAACTGGTGAGCGATCTGCAGAAAGAGTATGGCGCGCACCACTACGCCCGCACCGATCTGCATATTCCGAACGACATGAAGGAAGATGCCATCCGCCGCGCGTTGGCGAAACCAGCGAAGATGGGCAGCTTCAACGTGCTCAGTGTCGGGCACGCTCGATGGCGTAAAGTTCTTTCTCGACGCCCCGACCAACGGCAATGGCGCTGAGGCCTGGGTGCTGGTTCGCGCCTCCGGTACCGAACCGCTGTTGCGGATCTATTGCGAGGCATCGACGCCGGAGCTGGTTGCGCAAATTCTTCGCGAGACCGAGGCATTCGTAAAGTCGGGCACATAGACTTAATTTGAAAACGATTTTCATGTGGAAACGAGCACGGATGACGTTTCTTCCCGTGCCGTTGTCAAACACTTTAATGGACACGACGCCAAACCCCCTGATGGCCGACACGCCCGAAGCGCGCCGCTACAACCGCATCAAGCGCTGGCTCGGCATGGCCGATGCCATCATCGGGTTCGCGCTGCTGGTCGTGCTCCTCACCACTGGCTGGACCGCCCGCCTCCGCGACTGGTCGTATCATCTCGGCGCCCAGCATTACTTCTTCGCGGTCTTTCTCTACGTGCTGATGTTCTCGCTCATCATGAAGGCTCTCAGCGCGCCGCTCGATTTCTACGGCTACCGCGTTGAGCGCCAGTACAACCTTTCCAATCAGAAGCTCGGCGCCTGGCTCTGGGACGAACTCAAAGGTTGGCTGCTGGGCTTGGCGTTTGCGACAGTCTTTGTCGAGTTGATTTACGCGATCATTCGCATCGCGCCTCAGCGCTGGTGGATGATCGCCTGGGCCGTCTTTGTCGGTCTGTTCCTGCTCATCATGCAGCTCGCGCCGGTCGTGCTGTTTCCCGCTCTTCTATAAGTTTGAGCCGCTCAACAACGATGGGCTGCGCGATCGCCTCACTCGGCTGGGCCAGCGCGCCGGCACCCGCGTGCGCGGCGTGTACGAGTGGAAGCTGTCGGAAAAATCGAAGAAGGCCAACGCCGCGCTCATGGGGATTGGCGCGACCCGGCGCATCATCCTTGCCGACACTCTGCTGCAGAACTACACCGATGACGAGATTGAAGCCGTACTGGCGCACGAACTCGGGCATCACGTTCGCCGTCATATTCTGTGGGGCATTTTTACCCAGGTCGCCATTACTTTCTTTGGATTCTGGCTTACCGACCAGGTGCTTCGTTACGCTCTGCTCCATGAGTGGTTTCCGTCGCTCGAAACGCGCCTCTACGATTTCGCCAACCTGCCGCTGATTATCCTAGTGGCTACCGTGCTGGGCTTCCTGCTGATGCCCGCACTAAATGCGCTCTCGCGCCGCCACGAGCGCGAAGCCGATCTGTACGCCTGGGAGAACATTCCGGAGATTGGTCCCTTCGTCACGGCGATGACGAAGCTGGCCGACCAGAACCTTGCCGAGCGTACGCCTTCCCGTTTCGTGGAGTGGTTTTTCGAATCGCACCCGTCTATCCACAAACGCATCGCCGCCGCCGAAGCGTGGGCGAAAAACCACGAAACGACGCACTAATGGGATGCCCCGTTCTACCGGCCTTCTTCTGGCCGGTAGGGCGGGTCGTTCCCAGCCTTACCGCCGCGCGAGAATCCCTTCCACTCTTCGCAAATCCGCTTCCGTATCCACACCAACCGTATCGAACGGAGTCTCTGCCACATGGATCGCCACCCCGTTGTCGAGAAACCGAAGCTGTTCGAGCCGTTCGCTTTGTTCCAACGCCGACTCCGGCCACCTGCAAAACGCATCCAGTGCTGCCTTGCGGTAACCATAGAACCCAAGATGCTTGAAGTACCGCACGTCTGCGATACGGTCTCGGTCAAACGGAACCGTCGCCCGCGAAAAATACAAGGCTCGGCCGTCGATCGCAGTCACCACCTTCACGGCGTTTGGATTGTTGACGTCCTCTGCACCGCACGGCGTCTTCAGCGTTCCGACTTGCACATTCTCGCTCGCCATGAGCTTCAGCAGCACGTCCAGATGCTCGCGCCGGGCCAGAGGCTCATCCCCCTGTACATTGACGTACACATCCGCCGCCACCTTCTGCGCCACTTCATGCACACGATCGGTTCCGCTGCGGTGCTCGGGCGATGTCATTCGGACGCTCCATCCATTGGCGCGGCAAAGGTCTGCGATCTCGGAAGAATCCGTGGCCACAATCACATCGTGCAAGCGCTGAACATGCTCTCGCGGCGTTGTACACGTGCCACAACATGGGGTGTCCGTTGATCTCGCGCAGGATTTTGCGTGGCAGCCGGGTGGAGGCGATTCGGGCGGGAATGATGGCGACGGCTTTCATCCTGCTAGTGTGCTGGCCGTCCACCGCCAAAAGCAAGCCGCTCGCCCTTCCCCTAACGATCGTTCGAATTCGACATTGACCGACCCCATCTCTGCCACATAAAATCAATGGGTTATACCGGGCCCCTGGAAAATCGATGTGCCTTTATACGAATACCAATGTAAAAGCTGCCATAGCCTTACGGAGCGCATACAAAAGTTCTCCGATCCGCCTCTGTCAATCTGTCCGCATTGCGGAGGCGAGCTTGAGCAGCTAATTTCCGCACCCTCTGTACGATTCAAGGGTGCCGGCTGGTACGTGAACGATTACGCCAAGAAATCGAACACTGCCCCGGCAAGCGGAAATGGTAGTAAACCCTCGTCTGCGCCTGCGTCCGAAACCGCTTCATCAACTGATAGCAAGTCGGCCGCTACAAAATCCGAAGCCTCTACTGGCAAGGATGCCAAGTAGGCCCAGAAGGAGACAGGTCATGCCCAAAGATGCTGTGACGATTACCGACCAACGCACTGATAAAACCTACGAACTGCCCATTGAGCACGAGACCATTCGTGCCATGGACCTCCGCAAGATCAAAGTCAAGCCCGATGACTTCGGTCTGATGACATACGACCCCGCCTACATGAACACCGCGTGTTGCAAGAGCAACATTACGTTCATTGACGGCGACAAGGGCATTCTTCGCTACCGCGGCTACGATATCGACGATCTGGCTGAAAACTGCACCTTCCTCCAGGTCGCGTATCTGCTGCTCAACGGTGAGCTACCCAATCCAGAGCGCGAAGCGGAATGGGTGCACGACATCACCTTCCACACCATGCTGCACGAGACCACCAAGCATTTCATCGATGGCTTCCGTTACGATGCCCATCCTATGGGAATGCTCATTAGCACGCTGGCGGCGCTCTCCACCGTTTATCCGGAGGCGCGTCACGTGCGCGACCGGGAAATCCGGCAGCGCCAGATTGTCCGCCTGATCGCGAAGATGCCCACGCTGGCGGCGTATTCTTACCGCCATCGCAAGGGACATCCGTATATCTATCCTGACAACGATCTCAGCTATACGGAAAACTTCATGAACATGCTTTGGCGCATGACCGAGCCCAAGTATGTGGCCAGCCCCGTGATCGCGCGCGCGCTCGACATTCTGTTCATCCTGCACGCCGACCACGAGCAGAATTGCAGCTCTACCACCATGCGCGTCATCGGGAGCGCTGAGGCTGACCCCTATCTCGCGATGGCGGGAGCGGCGGCCGCCCTTGCCGGACCGTTGCACGGCGGGGCCAATGAAGAAGCCCTGCGCATGCTCGATGAAATCGGCTCCGTTGCCGCAATCCCGAATTACATCAAGCGGGTAAAGGCGGGCGAAATCAAGCTGATGGGGTTCGGGCACCGCGTTTACAAGAACTACGATCCCCGCGCCCGCATCATTAAGGAAGTCGCCGACCAGGTCTTTGAAGTCACCGGTCGCAACAACCGCATCGACATTGCTCTCGAACTCGAGCGCATTGCCCTGAGCGACGACTACTTCGTGAGCCGCAAGCTGTATCCCAACGTTGATTTCTATTCAGGGATCATCTACCAGGCGATGGGGTTCCAGCCCGACATGTTCACTGTTCTGTTTGCCATTCCGCGCGCGGTGGGATGGCTGGCGCAGTGGAGTGAATTGATGACCGATGCCGAGCAGAAGATCTCGCGTCCACGCCAGATCTATCTCGGTGAAGAGCATCGCAAGGTCACCACTCACAGCAAGGCGGCTGATGCCATTGCCGTGCACAAGCACGAACTGGTGACCAAGTAGTACGAACTGTTTCTGGGCCCAAATGATTGGGGCGCTTCGCATTGCGACGCGCCCCTTTTGTTTCTCAACGCACAGGCACAAAGCTCAGAAAGGCCGTCTCACGTGCTGCCTGCCGATCACTTTCCCTTCCACGTTGAACCACACCACCTCGTACTGCGGCTGGAAGATAGCGTAGTAGTACCGGTACACGTATTCGTCGGCACAAGCCGACGGTGCTACCGAGACACTTCCGCAAGGCCCTTCGCTCGACGGCTCTCCCAGCAACTCGCGCACTGCTTCGTTGGGATCGCCAATCTCGATCTCACTCGCTTGCGTGGTCAACACCGCATCGTGCCGGTACGCCCATACGACGCAACCGGCAATCGCGAGGGCAACGAATACGAAGAAAATCCGGATGGCCATTACAATATTTACAAGATTGTCAGTACGACGACGCTAATTGCCAATTACTTTTCACTAACCACCAGCATTGCGTCCTTCGACAAATAACTCTTTCGCCGGAACCAGTCTTCCATCGACTCTTTGAGTCGCTCCAGCGGCACCCGCGTGCCGATCTCCAGCACGCCGTCTCCCGCCGGAATCGTGTCGTCAAACACCTGGTCGTTGGTGAAGTTGCGCATGCAGAAGCTGTCGAGCCACTTCACCGGACACGCCTGCCGCTGTCCGTTCTCTTCGTACTCCACACGAATCTTGCGCGCGAACATACTTCGATTGTCCCACGTGAGGCGAAGCTACGCGACTCGCTGGAACCGGGTCCGCGAAGAACCCGGCGATTGAACCACCAACTGATACCGCCCATCACGAACGGAGCGATCAACGCATACGCCGCCACGGCTGGCAGCGCGCCTTTCGCTTGCAGGTAGTGTCCGCTCAACAACAGGGCAAGGCCGATGTGGCGGTTGGCGTTGCAAATCTCCAGCGTGCGGCGCGACGACAGGTCCACCGTGGGAACCAGCACGCGAATAGCCGCTATCGATCCCAAGCGCCAGCAACAGCGCGCCCAGCGGCAGCCACCACGTCAGCAGCCCTTTCAGCGCTTCGCGCATGAACCACAGCATGGCCACGAATCCCGAACATCAGCACCGCATTGCCAATGCGGTTCATCCAGACCTGTGCCTTCGCCGAAAACGCGGGCAGGAAGCGGGCCATCACCATGCCCAGCAGCAGCGGCACAAATTGCTTTTCCGCGATTTCCAGCAGCAGGACGCCAGGGGGAATCCAGATGTTCCGTCCGTACAGCAATCCCGCCGCGCCCACCACCAGCGGGAGCATGATCGGCGTCAGCAGCCCGCCCCACACCTGGTAGCCCGCCGCCAGTTGCATGTCGAATCCGCGTTTGGCAATGTTGCGCGTCATCAGCGGAGCCCCAGGCGCTGCGCCCACCAGGAACAGTCCGGCCATCTCCGCCAGGTTCAGCGGCAGCACGCGGCCCAGCAGCAGCGCCAGTCCCGCCGGTACGATAAAGGTGGCCAGCATCAGCCCCACCCAATGCAGCCAGCTCATGCGACGCAGGTTGGCAATGACTTCGCGATGCCGCAGGCTCATGCCCACCGACACCATCAGCAGAAACACCGCCGCTGGAAGTACGAATTTCATAGATGCGACATTAGAACATCAGTAACTCTTTCGCGGAACTGAGAACCTGGGTGCCCTGTTCTACCCGCCTTCCTTTGGCCGGTAGGGCGGGGGTTCAAAACGCTCGCTGTTCCTAATCTTGGTCCACGTTATTCGCGACAAACTGCGTCCGCGGTTGTCTTTGCCAGTCACCAGTTACCAGTCACTCGATTCTCTATAATCAGTCCTTATGCCGCAATTCCCACCCGTCGACGAGCAACTCGCCTACCTGCGCAAGGGCGCAGCTGAAATCATTCGTGAGAGCGATCTGCGCGAGCGCATCGAGCGGTCGCTCGCCAGCGGCAAGCCCATGCGAGTCAAAGCCGGGTTCGATCCCACCGCCCCCGACCTCCACGTCGGACACACCGTGCTCATCCGCAAACTCAAGCACTTTCAAGACATGGGCCACACCGTCATCTTCCTCATCGGAGACTTCACCGGCCTCATCGGCGATCCCTCGGGCCGCATCTCGACGCGCCCGCCGCTCACCCGCGAGCAAATCGACGCCAACGCCGAAACCTACAAGGCGCAGGTCTTCAAGATCCTCGACCGTGACAAGACCGAAGTCCGCTTCAACAGCGAGTGGCTGGGCAAGCTGGGCTACGAAGGCTTCGTGCGCCTGGCCGCCAAGTTCACCGTCTCGCAGATGCTCGAGCGCGAAGACTTCCACAAGCGCTTCACCGAAGAGAAGCCCATCGCGATGCACGAGCTGCTGTATCCCATCGCGCAGGGCTACGACTCGGTGGCGCTCGAAGCCGACGTCGAGCTCGGCGGCACCGACCAGAAATTCAACCTGCTCATGGGACGCCAGCTCCAGCGCGACTACAACCAGCTCCCGCAGATCGTGCTTCTTCATGCCGCTGCTCGAAGGCACCGACGGCGTGCAGAAAATGTCGAAGTCCTACGGCAACTACATCGGCATCACCGAAGCGCCGACGGAAATGTTCGGCAAGGTGATGTCTATCTCTGACGATTTGATGTGGCGGTATTACGAGCTGCTCACCGATGTCACCATCGCCGAGATCGAGCAGATGCAGCAGGCCGTCGCGCGCGGCAAAGCCCATCCCATGAAGCTCAAGCAGGAGCTGGGCAAGCGCATCGTCGCCGACTTCCACGGTCGCGAAGCTGCCGAACACGCCGCGCAGGACTGGTCGCGCATGTTTCAGAAAGACGAAACTCCCGAGGACCTGCCACTGGTCACGGTGAACTTCGCCGAAGTTGCTGCCCCCAACGCGGCGAAGACCGCGGACGGCCTAGTCCAGGTCCGCCTCGACAAGCTCCTCGCCGCTGCCGGTCTCGCCACTTCCGTCTCCGACGGCTCCCGCAAGGTCAAACAAAACGCCGTGAAACTGGACGGCGAACTGAAGAACGATCTGGTAGCTTCCGTAAAACTGGGTGCAGAGTCCACCCTCCGCGCGGGGAAGAAAATGGTCCGGGTCAGCGTCGAGGGGTAAATCCAAGGTAGGCTCCGCAACTTTGGTGACAGGTGGCGAACGACGCGGTGCCCGGGGCACCCCCTCCCCCACCCCCTCGTCGTAAAATCCTCATTCTTAACGGACTTACGGGAATAGCGTGCGTAAATTCCTCTACCCGTGGGACTTACAGGCAAATTCCTCTTACTAAAGGAGTTAGGCGGCGATTTCGGGGGCCGGACGGGGGTGTGGGCGGGGAGATAGGCAGAACAGCGAGAGCAAATAAGACAGATCACAGGTCGAACCACCTACTGGGGATGTGGGTAGTGTCCGGCTGCCGACTCTACGGACGACAGCTCTCCCTTATCCTTCCGTGGAGAGTGTACGACGGTTCGGCGCAAACACCAAGCGAGTTAGTCACAGATCAACGTGACGGACGACCATAGCCGATGGTTACCCGCCCTACATTTGTCAACTGCGGGTAAATATGGGCCACCCGCGTGCGGGGAAGAAGATGGTGCGGGTGCATGTGGAACACTAGGGTGAGTGCAAGCTAGAGGGTCAACGCCAAAACTACTCCTCATCTATTTCGTCCAATCCTCGGTCTACCAGGCAACCCGCAATTTCAGCTTCTTGAGAGAATCTTTCGGGACACCTTTGCTTTCGGGAAGGTCGGCTGAAAGGGTTATCAGGTCTTGAAGGGCTTTATGGACTGCAAGGGCTTTAAGGGCCGCATGGACCACCCCCTCAGGGCGTCGCCCTTTGTTTTTGGACAACTTTTGCACCCGAGCGCGCAACTGTCCGAAGGCAATCATCCAATTGTCGGCGGGTGTGCTCGGAACAAATTTTCCCATCGGCAGAATAAGCATTCCGGTATGAGGATCATATTCGATCTCGACACCCCATTCTTTCTTGATGGCCCTGATAAGAATGTCAGCGCCCGCTTTTTGCTCCTCCAACCTCGCAAATCTTCTCTTTGTTCGCTTAGCAATGCGCCTTAGTCCCTCCTCATCCAAGATGTTATCCGTCGGAATTTTGACGGAGAGTGACGCGGAAGTTATGTTCGGATTCTTACGGCGCTGCAAGAAGTCTTGAATTATCTCCCAATAACTCGTGTTGGATGAGGTGTCATGAACCACCAGTAACACGGGCTGCCAAAAGTGTTTCCAGTTCTTAGCGTGGTCGGTTGTTATTGGGTACGAGATTGCGTGTCCACCATCCACGAGGTACGCGTCAAAATTGTCGGTTGATTTGAGCTGTACATAGAACGCCCACGGCGTTGCTTTCTCAGATTCGAAAATGCGCACGAGCGCATCCTCACCATAGTCTTTGTTCAGAAACTCAACCGTCCATGCGAGTGAGGAACAAGCCTTAGAAAGGTGGGCACGGGCAAGATCTTCGATTACATGGGCACGAGGGCGTTTGGGCATCAAGGAATTCTCGCTCAGGCTATTAAACCACCGATCTCCAAGAAACCTTGCGCCGGGTGCCCGACTCAGTCGGCCCTTCGATTGAGTGAGAGACACGATTCCCCGCTGGCTGAGCCCCGCCTGCTGCTCGCGCCAACGCTCCAGCCCGCTGCCGTACGATCCACGCAAGTCGCCGCTGACCGGGGAATCACCGACCCACAAATCGACCCACAAATCGCTTGACACGCGCACTCCTCGGGTACAAACTACCCCGCAGTCGCGGCACCGCTCTCGTCTTCGGTCGGCACCCCACCCGATCGGTTTTGTGCCAGTTCGTCAATGGGCCATCGTCTTCAATTTGAACGGTAAGGAGGCACGATGTTCAAACTCGCCGCGGGAGCATTGCTGGCTTCCGTTCTCGTTATGGTTGGCTGCTGTAATCCCGGAAATATCGGGTCGGTACCTGTGACCTTGAATGGGCAGCAGACCAATATGTGGTGCTGGGCCGCCAGTGGTCAGATGACCATGAATTACGTGCACCCGGCCTCAAACGTGCAACAGTGCGACGAAGCCAACAAGCGCTTCGGACGCACCGACTGCTGCAACTCGCCGGTTCCGAGCGCCTGCGTCAATGGCGGATGGCCGGAGTACAGCAAGTACGGTTTCACGGCTGATCAGACCTCTGACGCTGCCCTCACCTGGGACCAGATCAAGAGCCAGATTTATTGCGCGAAGAAGCCGTTCGCGTTCTCCTGGCATTGGAATGGCGGCGGCGGACACATGATGGTGGCCACCGGCTACGTGACCATCGACGGCACCAACTACGTCAGCGTCAATAATCCATGGCCTCCCACCGCCGGAGTGCAGGAGGTCTACACCTACGACAAGTACGTCGGCGGGTCCAGCTACGACCACACTCACTGGAACGACTTCTACAACATCACGTACACGGGAGGTCAGTAATATGCGCTCCCTCGTAACAGCCATCGCCCTCGTGGTCTTGCTTGCAGGATGTGAGAGCAAGCAAACCGCCAAGCCGCCTTCTCCGCAACCGCAGGAAGGAGCGCAGGACGCGCTCGGAGTCTTGCAGCGACTGGTCAACGAACAAAACTACCGTGCCATGGGCTTCGACTCCGTGGATGAGGTAAAACAAGCGCAGCTCGGCCCGCCGCTCACAGTGATGAATATTCCGCTCGACAAGTTGAAGAGCTATCAGGCGGGCGACGACACTCAGGCACTGCTGGTGAAGAGCGCGGAAACCATCTACCCAGTTACCGTCAATGCACAGGTGAAATCTTCAGTAACCATCGTGCACACTGAGGCGGGCTACAAACCCGCCAGCTTCGGCAATGCGCCCATCGTGAAGGCGTTGTCGCAGTATCGCCAGGGCGAGGCGGGCGAGGGCGATTTTGTGGTGCGTGTCCCTGCGCTCAACATGTACTTCCTGGCAAGGACGGTCGAAGGCAAAACCATGATTGTGCCCATCGCCGACGACCTCAGGCTGAAACTTCGTCCAGGCGAGGCGGTGCCGTTAGAAACCGCCCTGCCCGACCTGGTCGCGGCCGCAAACGCATACAACGGCTTACCGATGTAGCGATCGGTCCAGCTCGCGGCGGCCGAGCGAAGTCCATGGCCTCGGCCGCGGTCGGCCTCGCCACGTCTGTCTCTGATGGCTCGCGCAAGGTCAAACAAAACGCCGTGAAGGTTGAAGGCGAACTCAAGAACGAGCTCGTCGCCTCAGTGAAGGTCGGCTCCGAGTTCACGCTGCGCGCGGGAAAGAAGATGGTGCGGGTGAGTGTGGAGTAGAAACCCCGCCTTGCCACCCGATACGCGATCGCGATCGACGAGAAAGGCGGCGAGCGCTACTCGATCCAGAAACATCTAGCGACATGTCTGGCAGTCAACCGTAGAGCGCCAGCCAAACCTGGCTGAGTCCCGACTGCTACTCGCGCCGACGCTCCAGCCCGCTGTCAGCCTGACTCATCCGCTTCTACTTGGGCGTTTTCTTGCCGACGATGTTCAGGTCCACCACCTGACCATTGGGACTTTTTACCTGCAGTACCTTCCCATCCAGTCTGGCGGGGAATTCCTTGTTCGGGCTCCAACCGAGAAACACGGCTGGGCCGCCGTTGCCGTGGCAAGAGTAAATCGTGTCCCCCAGGCGCATGGAAATCTTGTAGCGGTCTGCATTTTCCGGATGCTGCGCGTTTGCGGCGAATTTTTCGATCGAGACTACGGTCGCCATCTCGTAGCCTTCGTCCGCGCTTTGGGCGTATGCGAGCATCGCAGCCATCGTGATCAGGCACAGCAAAGCCATTAAATATCTCTTCATTAGCGCTCCTCTCCGACGATCGCAAAGCAGTATAGCCCGAGAGACCCAGGACCACCCGAATTTTCCTTTGTATGGGGATAGCAATCAGGTACACGTTCCGCCGAACGCTCCCCATCCCGAAATCGAAATCTGATTGGGATGGTAATACGTCACAGCAGCATCTTTGTGCCATGCGTTATTCTGATTTTCGATGAAACCGCGACGGTTGCAGGTACAAAGGAGTTGGTCGACGGACCTCTCGACCGCAGTAGCAGTGGTTTGCCTCTGCGTCGCCCTGGCTTTCAGTTCACCAGCCCAGACAGTGGACAAAACCGCTGCCGCGAGTCTCCAGTCCGGCGAGCAGATTTTCAAGGCCAACTGCGCTGCCTGCCACGGGAAAGATGGCAAGGGTGCACCGCAGCATGTCCGCGGCTTCAAAGCGCCCGAGACGTTCCCCGACTTCACCCGCTGCGATCAGACCACTCCTGAGCCCAACACGTCGTGGGAAGCCGTCATCACCTACGGTGGACCGTTCCGCGGTTCTTCGCAGATCATGCCCTCGTTTGGAGAGGCGCTTACGGCGGACCAGATCCGGGAAGTCGCCCGCTATCTGCGGACCTTCTGCACCAACCCGCACTGGCCGCGGGGTGAGCTGAACCTGCCGCGCGCGCTGGTCACGGAAAAGGCGTTCCCGGAAAGCGAAGAGGTGATTTCGACCTCGGTCAACGCACAAGGCGCGCCAGGCGTGGAGACGCACTACATCCACGAGCAGCGCTTCGGCATCAAGAACCAGATCGAAATCGACGTCCCGATCAACTTCGCCGACGAAGATCACACCTGGTACGGCGGCGTGGGAGACGTCACATTCGGATACAAGCGCGAGATTTACTCGAGCCTCCAGAAAGGGAACATCTTCAGCTTGTTCGGCGGCGTGGTCGCTCCTACCGGCAGCACGAAGCACGGCTTCGGCAACGGAACCACGACGTTTGAGACATTCGCGGCCTACGATCAACTCTTTCGGACCAATACTTTCATGCAGACGCAGCTTGGAGGCGAGTTGCCGGTCGATACCATGAAAGCACCGCAAGCCATGTTCTGGAACACCGCCGTCGGCCAAATGTTCGCGCCGGAGCGTGGTTTGGGACGCCTATGGTCGCCGATGATGGAAGTCATCATGAATCGCGATTTCGAGGCCGGCGCCAAAACGAATTGGGACATTGTGCCGCAGATGCAGGTCACCATCAGCCGAAGGCAACACGTCCGGGGAAATCTGGGCGTGCGCGTTCCCGTCAACAACACGGATGGGCGCCCGGTGCAACTCATGTTCTACCTGCTGTGGGACTGGGCCGATGGCAAGCTAACGGGGGGCTGGTGATGCGCAAATCGACGTTCCATATCACCGCAGCCCTCGGACTGCTGTTCGCCTTCAGCCAGGCGTTGCGTGGAGGGACCCACGACAATAACCTGCAGCCGGCTTTTCAGACCTCCGACCGCTGCTTCGCCTGCCACAACGGCATGACCACCAGCACGGGCAAGGAATTCTCGATTGGGCTGGAGTGGCAAGCCAGCGCGATGGCCAATGCCGCGCGCGATCCGTACTGGCAGGCGGGTGTTCGGCGCGAAACCATCGAACATCCCGAGTCGAAAGCGGCCATCGAAGACGAATGTTCGATCTGCCACATGCCGATCGCGCGCTACGAGGCGAAGTTGAAGGGTCAAAAGGGCGAGGTGTTCTCGCATTTGCCGTTCGATCCTGCGAAGAAACAAGATGCAGCAGGCGGAAGACGGTGTGACCTGCTCGGTGTGTCACCAGATCTCCGAGAAGGGCCTGGGAACGCCCGCGAGCTACGTGGGGAACTTCGTGATCGATCCTCCGCCCGCGCGAATCAATCATCCGGAATATGGCCCGTACACGATCGAGCCCGGCTCAGATGCACGCCATGAGCACCTCGACCGGAGGCTTCAACCCGACACACAGCAGTCACATTCTTGACTCAGGGCTCTGTGGGTCCTGCCATACGCTCATCACCAAGGCCTTGGGCGAAGGCGGCAAGGAACTCGCGACGTTTTACGAGCAGATGCCGTATCCAGAGTGGCTGCATAGCGATTATCCCGACAAGCAAAGTTGCCAGTCGTGCCACATGCCCGAGATCCACGAGGCCTCGCCGATTTCGTCTGTTCTCGGCGTCGATCGCAAGGGGGTGATGCGGCACTCATTTGTCGGAAGCAACTTCCTGTTGACGAACATCCTGAACCAGTATCGCGACGAGCTGAGCGTGACTGCGCAACCACAGCAACTCGCCGACGCTGCTCGGGAAACGGTGGAGTTTCTGCAAACCCACGCGGCGCGGGTCAGTGTGGACAAAGTCGAGCGAAGCGGAGACACCCTGACAGCCTCGGTTGTGGTGCAAAACCTCACTGGACACAAGCTTCCGACCGCGTATCCGTCCCGACGCGCGTGGCTGCACGTCGTAGTGCGCGATAACCGCGGCCAGGTGGTGTTCGAATCGGGCAAGCTCCGGCCAGACGGCTCCATCGTCGGCAACGACAACGACGACGATCCGTTGCGCTACGAGCCGCACTACAGCAAGATCGAACGCGGGGACCAGGTCGAGATTTACGAAGACATCATGAAAGACCAGGCCGGACAGCCGACCACCGGGCTGCTTCACGCCGTGGGATACCTGAAAGACAATCGCGTGTTGCCAACTGGCTTCGACAAGAAGACGGCGCCGTCGGAGATAGCAGTTGTCGGTGCAGCGGCCACCGACGACAGCTTCACGGCCGGCGAGGACCGCGTGCTGTATTCCGTGTGGGTCGGCAATGCGCAAGGGCCCTTCCGCATCGAGGCCGAGCTTTGCTACCAGCCGATCGGCTTCCGCTGGGCGCACAACCTTCTGCGCTACAACGCGATGGAACCGCAACGATTCGTTCGCTACTATGACGCGCTGTCGGCAAACAATTCAGTTGTCCTTGCGCGCGCAGAGACGACGCACTAGCACTGACGTTGTGCTGGCGATGGAGTGTCGCGCCCTTGTCGCGAGTACCCGTTTCGTTAGTCGCCGCGGAATTGATCTACCGAATTCCGGTGTCCATTTCCATATCCACATGGGCAGTCTGGCCGGAGGTGATCGTGAATGGCACCGGTTTGGCTCGAACATGCTTGCGAACGCGGTTTTGGATATCGAGCAGGTAGGTGCCGGCGGGAAGCTCGACGCGATAATTTCCCTTCGAGTCGGCGGTCATGACCGCGACCTGTTGTTTTCCGTCGGACCTAAGAACAACCAAAGGAAATTCGGCGTAGGTCCCCGCAGTGACGGTCGGTAGGCTTCCATCAGCAGGCTGAACGGTTTGTAGCGAGACGATTTTCAGGTGCCCCTGGAGCGCGCCGCGAGCCTGGCTGGTGTCAGAAGCTACGCAACCGAATGCGAATAGGAGCAGGAGAACGAAAAGAAGAAGCCGATGAGTCATGGCGTTTCCCCAAAGAAAAAGACGGGCGGGGAAGCGATTCGTTTCGCTCTCCCGCCGTCGTCAGGGGTTGGGGTTAATTCAACTGCAAGTACCAGATGCTGCGGCCGTGCGTGGCAGCGTATAGCCTGCGTGCGCCGGGCACCATCACGAGGTGGGTAATCTCGACCATGGGCAGCCCCGTGCCGGCAACTTGCCAGTTAGTGGAGCCCAGCGGAAGTCTCAGGACGCCCCAGTCGTTCGACGCAAAGATTCCAAAGTAGGGATCAAACGTGATGGAGGTTGCCGGGAAGTCCGGAAACGCCGTCGCTCCGGAACCATCGAGGTTCTTCCAGGTGGCATCGCCCAGACCACCGTTCCCTGTTGGATCATAGGTCACAGAGAAGATGTGACCCGGTGTAGTTGGATCGAGTGAGCTGTAGCTCGAATACGAAATCCATGCATGGTTCGAGTTTTTGGGATCGATGGAGATCCCGCTCACGAACCGGCCCGGACTCGCTGTTGCCGACGGCATGTTGTCGAGACGAGCATAGCTAACAGCGCCTGCGGTTGGATTGTCGGCGTTGGTCGAGATGAAGACGCGACCGACAGTAGTGGCAGCCCACATCGTTCCAGTGTTGCTGGGTGTACGCGAAATCGCCGCGACGTTGCCACCTGTGCGCGTGGTGCCGCGATAATCGGCGGCACTCGCGGTCAGGTCGGTCGCCCCGGCGGGTCCGATCTGCACGAAGTCACCGCAGCTTGGATTCGCAGCCGAGGTGGTGAATTCAGGGCAGTTGGCTTCCAGGAAGGCCTGGTTGCCGGCCCAGTCCTGAGTCCGCCAGACGCTGTTTGAGCCTTGGAAGATGGTTCCTCCAGCCAGGGGGCTCGGATCGGCAATCACCGGCGCGTAGAACTGCGCGCCCTCCGAGCTCGCATAAATCGGCCCCGTTGCGATCACCCACTTTGATTGAGCACCGCTCTGGAAGTTCACGTCGCTCGCCTTGCCGGTGAAGCTATTGAAGCGCAGGGCAGCGTTGGTGGAGCTGAATCCTGACTGTCCACCATCACCGTAGATTTCCTGCGAGAATACACTCCCAGACCAGCTTGCGATCCACGTCCCATTGTCCTGGGTCCCGCCCTGAACGTAACGCGCGTCTTGCGAATTAACGGATATTCCCTGGAATTGAAGCGTGGACAACCCCCGATTCAGGCTGTAGAGAGTTGAGGGGACGCGCGACAGCAACTGCTGACACAGCGCCAAGCCTGTGCCAGAGAGCCCGCGGTAAGTCGTGCACTGGCCCGAGACGTCGGTGAAGCCGCCACTCGCGCGCATGAGTCCGCCATCGGAGCCTTCAAAGAAGAGGCCGGGATTCGTCGGACTGACCACCAGTGCGTGCTGATCGGGATGGATTCCGTTCGGCGCCACCGGATTGGGCTGACAGCAAGACGCGGAAGGAGTGGCCTTGAAGTTTGCATCCCAGGTCACGTCGGTGAACGACACTCCGGCGTCCGTAGAGTAGAGAACACCGCGGCCATCGGTCGTAAAGCCGTAGGTGTTGTAGTCGAATGATCCGCCGAGATACACCGTATCGGGGTAGCCGGCAGGCGAAACGACAATGTTGTCGTACCAGCACTGACTAGAGCAGTAATTGACGTTCTGCGACGTGGTCATGTCGGTAAAAACAGGAGCGCCGGTAGCCACGTCGTCGCTACGATAGAAGTGGGCGGCATTGGCTGAAGATGTGCTCGAATTCCCAATGCCGACATACATGCGGGTAGTTCCGCTGGGAAGCTTGGTTACGGCGAACTCGGCGCGATCGGTGTTGTTCGTGGCATTGCGCGCGCTCTTGATCTGGGTCCAGGTTGCACCCCCGTCGTTGGAGCGCCATACGCCACCCCCGGTGTTTACCGGAAGAGCGTTGTTTCTCGGGAACGCGGCCGCGTACACGGTGTTCGGGTCGCTGGGATCAACTTCAATGTGGTTGACCCCGCGCGTGGTACCAAAGGTTGCCTGGATGATACCCGCGCTGTTAGCCAGCGTCGGGTTCAGGCAGGTCGTTTCGGGGCTTGCCAAACTAAACGTTGCACCACCATCGGTAGACTTCCAAAATCCGTACGGTGGAAGTCCTGGGGCGAGACTGACTGCGCCGCCGCTGGAGACTGCGCTGACGCCGCGAACTGCGCGCGTGGAACCAACATACATGGCGCTGCCGCTGATTACGATGGAGGAGATTGCGCGGCCGTCGAATGCTGCACCGTTCTAAGCAGGTGCGGTTTGCACGCCGCCCGTACCGAGAACCGCGGTGCAATCCACGGTGCCGGACGCGACGCTCGTTTGCCCCGCCAGATGGGTCCATGTGTCGCCGCCGTCGGTTGACTTGTAGATGCCGAAGCCGGCTTCCGAATCGGCGGAAGCATTGGCCTCACCAGTTCCGGCATAGAGCGTGCCGCTTCCAGCATCGTAAGTCAAGACGCCAATGGCGTTGGTTGCAAAGCTGCCGGAGATGAAAGTCCACGCCGGATTGGTAGCGAGTGCATCGTCGGTGCGCCACATACCTCCGCCCGCGGCGGCAAGCCAGAGCCGGCAATTGCCTGCCTGGCAGGTCGGCGCGATCGCCAACGCCGTGATTCGGCCGGAGTCGTAGTATGGCCGACCGCTGAACGACAGCACAGCCGGAAACTCCTGCGTGCTTAGGGGATAGAGAGTCCACTGCTTGACTTCGCCGGGATTCTTCGGCCGCTTTGCGTCAGATGCCTTGAAGTTGGCCCAGCCTTGGCGCGCAGCAGCGGCTACAGACTGCGGCACGTAGGCTGCAGGATAGGCGCGTGCGGCATAGGCCTCAGCTGCAGCGGCGTTCGGACTGTCTGAACCTATAGCGCCATCGAGCGCTTCATTGCGCGCTCCGACGCCGGTTTCGGCCTGCATCTTGCGCCTGTAAGGTGCAGGATTGTGCGCAACGGACGTGCCCTTAGGAGCGACTGTCTTGCTGGAGGCTTTCGCCTTCGTCGACTGAGTGGCCTCTGTTTTTTTGGTGGTCTTCGTGTTCTTCGCTGGCGAGGGTTGCGAAGATTGTGCAGAAAGTATGGCCGGCGCGGCTAGTAGTGCGAGAGTGAGGCACGCCGAAATTGTTAAGCGAGTTTTGACGGCACGATTTTTCCATGCGCTGCACGGAATGGAAACCAATGGTTTCATGCAAAGCTCCTTGGAGATTGAACTGTGATTCCCGGGAAGACGTAATTCACCCGCAGTCCGAAGTCAGCAAGTGATAAGGCAAGCACTGCCGATGCGCTCCCCACGAGCGCACTCCCCGACGCGACTACGAGCGCCGTAGTACGACCGCGTAATTGTGTTCGTCGAAAGGTGGTGTGTCAAGAGGAATCTGCGGCAAGAGGGGAAATCGGTGCCTGTGCCACTACGAGATGGCAACCGTTGACCTACCTGTGCAAATCCGATAGTATTGAATGGTTTGCCTGTACTATTCGTGTCCCGTCAAGGGCATCCCAGTAAGCCGGGCCTCTTGGTTCCGCGAAGGTTCCCTTCCAGCTGCTGGGTAAGTGCAAGTGCATAAACAATTTAGCGTTCCCGGCCTAAATGCGGGCGCGCAGTTGCGTTTGAGCAACAGAATGAAGTTCAGGAGATTGCCATGTACGCGGTGATCCGCGCCGGGGGAAAGCAGTATCGCGTCGCACCCGGAGACGTAATTGAGATCGAGAAGCTGCCGCAGACCAGCGGCGAAAACGTGCAATTTGACGATGTGCTGGCAGTGAGCGCGACCGAGGGCGAGATTGCTAAGCCCACAGCGGCGTTTGTCTCCGGCGAGGTGGTCGAGCAGGGCCGCGGCGACAAGATTCTGGTGTTCCACCTGAAGCGCAAGAAGCAGTACAAGAAGCTGCAGGGACATCGCCAGTCGTACACCGCGGTGAAGATTACCGGCATCAGCGTGGATGGACAGGCGCTGAAAGCGTAATGTTGCTCTGGCAGTTGCTGGTGTTTGCAGTGGCGGCGGTAAAGCGGTTCGACGCCGTGGCGCTGCACGCGTGGCAGTCGGCGCGCCAGGCGGCTCGGTCGTTGCGCAGGTTAGGCTCCGACGGCGAAGCGGATTTGGGATAACGATTTTCAGGTTTGGGGCATGTCCCCGGAGATTCAGATATGGCACATAAAAAGGGATTAGGCAGTTCGCGAAATGGCCGCGATTCGAATGCGCAGCGGCTGGGTGTGAAGGCGTTTGGCGGCCAGCTCGTTTCGGGTGGCACCATCATTGTCCGTCAGCGTGGGACCAAGCTGAAGGCAGGTACCAACGTTGGCCGGGGCACGGACGATACCCTGTTTGCCAAGATCACCGGCGTAGTGGAGTTCAAGGACCGCGGACAACATGGGCGGTTCGTGTCGGTGGTTGCGCAGGAAAGCTAATCGCGATTGCTTTCAGCTCTTCGCTTTAGCTGGTCGAGGCGCATGGTACGGGCGAGGAGCGTGCGCGCAATGCGATCCGAATTCAGGCCTCGCTATACAGGCCTCGTGCGACGCGGGGCCAGTTTTTCGTTCAGACGTTTGGTATCAGTTGACAAGTTAAGAGCTGAAAGGCGAAAGCGTCTGTTCATGTTTGTTGATCAAGCCAAAATTCGAGTAAAGGCGGGCGACGGCGGCAACGGATGCGTTGCGTTCCGGCGGGAGAAGTTCGTGCCGCGCGGCGGGCCGTCGGGCGGCGATGGCGGGCACGGCGGCGACGTCATCATGGTGTCGAGCGAGCGCCACAATACGCTGGTGCACTTCCGGTTCAACCCGGAGTACAAGGCCGAGCGCGGACGGCACGGGGAAGGTTCGAACTGCACTGGACGCGAGGGCGAAGACGTCGTTCTGCAGGTCCCAGTGGGAACCGTTGTGTATGACGAGATGACAGGCGAGCTGGTGCACGACTTTGCCGGGCCCGATGAGCGAGTAATCATCGCCAAGGGCGGACGTGGCGGACGTGGGAACTCGCGGTTTACGACCTCCACGCACCAGGCTCCGCGGGAGCACGAGCAGGGATTCCCTGGCGAAGAGCGCGCGCTGCGGCTGGAGTTGAAGCTTCTCGCGGATGTCGGACTAGTGGGATTTCCGAATGCCGGAAAGAGCACGCTGATCTCGCGCATCTCGGCGGCGCGCCCGAAGATTGCGGATTATCCGTTTACCACGCTGCAGCCGAACCTGGGCGTGGTGGTGGTAGGGGATGCTCCGGACGATTTCAGCTTCGTGGTGGCCGACATTCCTGGGCTAATCGAGGGCGCGAGCGCCGGCGCGGGGCTGGGGATGCAGTTCCTGCGGCACATCGAGCGCACACGGCTGCTGGTGCATCTAGTGGATGTATCGGATGCCAGTGGACGGCCCGACCCGACGAAAGACTACGAAGTCATCACCAAGGAACTGGCGAACTTTGGCGCGGGGTTGGATGGCAAGCCTACTATCGTGGTGGCGTCGAAGATTGATGCGGCGAACAAAGACAAGTTGGCCAAGCTGAAGCGGTATTGCAAGCGCAAGAAGCTGGATCTGTTCGCGATTTCGGCGGTGACGGGCGAAGGCGTGGACGAGTTGAAGTGGCAGATGGCGCGCCGGGTGGAAGCGCTAAAGCAGCAACTAGCAGCTAGCAAGTAGCAACTAGAGCGGTTTCGGACTTGTCGTAGCTTGTGTCGGTCAGGGTAGAGCGGCGCTTCAGCCCCGCGTCCGGCATGTCCTTTTGAAGGGAGCCGGGTTTTAACCCGGCGGCACTCCGGCTCGGCCAGGGGATAGACCAAGCTTGGAAATGCTCTAGTTATTGGCAAGTCGTTGTCTTCGCACAGTTTCGTGCTAAGTTTCTAAGTTCGTGGTTTTGGGAATTCTCAACAAGATTTCGTTGACCCCAGCTAATTGCTAGTCGCTAATTGCTTGTTGCTAACGCATGAATATCGCACTGTTTGGCGGCACTTTCGATCCTGTCCATCGCGGTCACCTTAACGTGGCCCGCGCTGCCGCGAAGCGATTTCGCCTGCGAGAAATCTGGTTCGTTCCGGCCGACATTCCTCCGCACAAGCAGAAGGCTCCGGTCACGTCGTACTTTCATCGCTATTCGATGGTGGCGCTGGCGCTGGCCGAGGAGCCGGACTTTTTGCCGTCGTTGCTCGAGGCTCCCGAACCGGAAGCGCACATGGAGCGACACCCGAGTTACTCGATCGAAACAGTGCGGAAGGTGAAGGCGGGACTCCGGCGAGGCGACCGCTTGTACTTCCTGATCGGCATCGACGCGTTTCGCGACATCGCCACGTGGCACATGGCCGAGGAATTGCTGCGGGAGTGCGAGTTCATCATCGCGGCGCGTCCGGGGTACTCGCTGGAAGATGTCGCGGACTCGCTACCCGAAGAACTGCGTCCTTCGAAGAAGGAGTTGCGAACGTTAGGTCTGGATCAGTCGTTGCGCCAGCGAGGCGTGACGTTGCACTTCCTTCCAGAAGCGCATGAAGATGTTTCGGCAACGCAGATTCGTGCCGCCATGGCCAAGCGCAAGGGTCTGAGTGCTTTGGTGCCGGACGCTGTGGCGGAGTACATCCGGAAAGAGGGGCTATATGGCGACACGCCCCGAGCAAAGCCGAAGCAGAAGGCAGCACCGAAGCGTTCGAGCGCCAAGAACTCTACTCGGGCGAAATAGGCTTGAGTGCTCCACCCGAAATCGAAGTTTTCAAGGAGAGCGAGTCGATCGCATGAAACAAAACGATGTGAAGGCGCAGGTAGCCATGGCAGTGCAAGCATGCATGGAAAAGAAGGCTGAGGACATCCGCATCCTGCGGCTCGACGCCGCCAGCGGACTTACCGATTACTTTGTAATCTGCTCGGGCGCGAACCCCCGCCAGGTTGAGGCCATTGGTGAAGCGGTGGATGAGAAGTTGAGCCGTGCGGGAATCGAGCCAATGAACATCGATGGCCGCCGCAGCGCTGATTGGATGGTGCTCGACTACAGCGATTTCATGGTGCACGTTTTTTCGGAGAACGCGCGCAAGTTTTACGACCTGGAACGGTTGTGGAAGACGGCAACGCGTGTCGATCTCGCCGATTTGGAGAAGCCCGAGCCGAAGAAGCCAGCGGTAAAGAAAGCCGTGGGCAAGAAGACTTTGGCCAAGCCGGCTGCAAAGAAAAGCGCCCGGAAGTCCTCCGCGAAGAGTGGAAAGGGCGGTTCCGCCGCCGTCAAGCGTACCCGGAAAGGCAAGTAAAAACGTGAAGCTGCGCATTGCGTGGATCGGAAAGACGCGCAGTCCGGCGATCCAAGCGCTCACGGCGGAGTACCTGAAGCGTCTGTCACGATACGCGGCGTGCGATGCGATGGAGTTGGCTTCGGAAGGCGCTCTGCTGAAGCAGGTAGAGAAGATGGCGGGCCGCACTCAGCCGGTGCTGGTGCTGCTGGACTCGCGCGGGAAACAGCTTGCTTCGGAAGAGATTGCGAATTTTCTTGAGTATCAACTCTCCCATGACACGCAGGACCTGTTGTTTGCTGTCGGTCCAGCGGACGGATGGACGGATTCGACTCGGGCGAAAGCGGCGCAGGTGCTCTCGTTCGGAAAGATCACGCTGCCCCATGAACTGGCACGCGTGGTGTTGTTGGAGCAGTTGTATCGCGGGTTCACGATTTTGAAGGGGCATCCGTACCACGGGGGGCATTGAAGAAGTGAATAGGCTGTGCTAGTGAGGAATGGCAGTAATGCAACGAATTTTGATCGCGGCGACTATGTTGTCGGTTCTCGCCAGCGTGATTGCAGCCAGCGGGCAAATGGATCGCGCCAAAAGCGCCCGCTCCATTTCCTCCGGTGGAGCAGTGGAAGGCAGCCGTATTGTCCGGCGATGCGGCGAAGTTGAGGGGGCTGTACAGCAGCAATCCCGCGGCACGCATTGTTATGCCGACGGGCGAAGCGGGGGCTGAGACAGAGGTTGCTTTCTGGAGCGCGCTGAAGGCGCGCCGGATGAAGATCAACCTGGTGCAGTCAGACGCTTCCCAGCCGGGGCTGCATCAGGTGGGGTTCGAGGCGGAGATCGTATCTGGCAGCGCCGGGTAAAGCGCAAACGGTATACGTCATCGACGGGCAACTCTGGCAGAAGCAGGGGGAGCAGTGGCGCATCGTGGCGACTCAACGCAGTGCGCCCAGCAAGCTGCAACAGCCGCTCGATACCAGCAAGAACATTTATGTTCCGGGACTCAATGCGCACACCGAGTTAGCCGACGCATTGAAGCTGGCGGCTCAACAGCATAAGCGTGTTCTCGTTGTGTTTGGTGCGAATTGGTGTTACGACTGCCACGTGCTGGATCTGGCATTTCATCGTGCAGACGTGGCGGCGGTGCTGAAGCCGAACTTTGAGGTCGTGCACGTCGATGTGGGGCAGTACGACAAAAACCTGGACATCCTGCAGCAATATCACGTGCCAGCATCGAAGGGCATTCCTGCGATCGCCGTGCTGGGCAGCGACGGGAAGTTGCTGTACAGCCAGCAGGGTGGCGAGTTCGAGAAGGCGCGCGTATTGGGACCTGAAGATGTGCTGGCGTTCTTGAATAAATGGAAGCCAAGCTAGTTGTCGGAAGCCAGCAGAAAGTACAAACCGCGAATTTCGATCTCTGTTTTCGCGCCTGTAACATTGCAAGCACACCTTAGAGAAGTGGGAGTCACCCCAATTGAAAATCAAACTTGTTTTGGCGACAGTGCTGGCCGTGGCGATGGGTTGTGCCGCGCAACCGAGTTCTGACGCGACAAAGTCGAAAGTCCCGGCTGCGAAGGCCGCGCCCGCGGTTACCTACATCAAGGCGGGCAAGCTTTTCGATTCCACCAGCGACAATTACCGCGAGAACGTTGTGATCGTGGTCGAGGGCGAACGGATCAAGGCCATCGAGCCGGCGGCGCAGGCGCAGATTTCGGCGGGCGCGATTGTCATCGATCTATCGAAAGCCACGGTGATGCCCGGTTTGATCGATTGCCACACCCACTTGGGCGCTCGCGCTGATCGCTACAACCCGATCAATGCCTTCAAGACCACACCGTACACGCAGGCTTTCGCTGCGGAGAAGAACGCGAAGACAACGCTCATGGCAGGGTTCACGACGGTGCGCGATGTGGGTTCAGGGCCGTTCATGGCGGTCGATTTGCGCGACACCATTAACGAGGGATACATCCCAGGGCCGCGCGTGGTGGCCAGCGGACCGGGAATCTCGATCACCGGCGGACACGGCGATCTGAACAACTATTCGCCGGAGACGAGCGTCACGCTGTTTCCCGCCGAGCGCGATTACCAGATCGCCGACGGCGCCGACCAGGTGCGGCATGTGGTTCGCGCGCAGGTGAAATACGGCGTGGACGTGATCAAGATTCTTGCGACGGGCGGTGTGTTGTCGAAGGGAGACAGTCCGGGCGCGCCTCAGTTTACCTACGAAGAGCTAAAGGTCGCGGCGGATGAGGCGCATACGGCGGGGCGCAAGATTGCCGCCCATGCCCATGGCGCTGAGGGCATCAAGAACTCGATACTCGCCGGGATTGACTCCATTGAACACGCCAGCTTGGCCTCGGACGAGGACATTCAACTCGCCAAACAGCATGGAACCTATTTCGACATGGACATCTACAACGACGATTACCTGCTGGGGAAAGCGATTGAGTTTGGGCTGCCGCAGGAGAACATCGATAAGGAGAAGATGGTCGGCCAGGCGCAGCGCGAGACCTTTCAGAAGGCGGTGAAGGCGGGCGTAAAGATGGCGTTCGGCACGGATGCGGGGGTGTATCCGCACGGAGACAATGCGCACCAGTTTGCCACCATGGTGAAATACGGCATGACACCGGCACAGGCGATCCGTACGGCGACGCAGAACTCAGCAGACCTGGTTGGTCGGTCGAAGGATATCGGCACGATTGAGGTAGGCAAGTACGCCGACATCATCGCCGTGACCGGCGATCCCCTGCAGGACGTGACTGTGTTGCAGAGCGTCGGGTTCGTGATGAAGGGCGGGACCGTGTACAAAGACAAGATCGCGGGCACGGCGGTAGTGCAGTAGAGAAGTGACGAGCGGCCAGAATGCGCGCATACGATGTCACAAATTCATTGAGTCTGAAAGCTATGAGAGCCACTCGAGTTCGCTTGAGTGGTTCTTTCGTTGGCAAGACTGACTCCTGAGACTACGCGGTGGATTCGGTCGCACCATCCAGCGCACGGCTGGCGGCCGCGGCAGCTTTTGAGAGTCGCGGGGCACGCGGCGGCGGCGCGGTCAGATTCAGCGCGTCCTTCACTCGGTCCTTGGCCAGCGCAAGCTGCTCTTCGTTGGGCGGCCGCACCTGGATCATGGTGTTCTTGTTGGCCTGCCACTGGTTCGAGAAAAGGTTCTGGTTCATCAGGATCAAGTCGAGGAAATGTCCCAAGTCGCGCGAGTGAAATCCGTTGGAGAAGCGCGCGCCGGCTCCGTTGGGGCGATGGGCGGCCACAACGTAGTCGCAGACAAGACTCAAATATCCGCGGGGTGTGGATGACCAGATCTTGACATATTCAATCGAAAGCTCTGCACCCACGTGGTATTCGAGTTGGACCATCCCTCCGTCAGCGGGCAATCCGAAAGCTGCCCAATTGAGAATTACTGCGCTCTCAAGAATGTCGTTGAACGGCAGTGACAGCCCGGATGGCGTCTGCGGAGCGGTTGTCAAAGTTGGTCCTCTTCTACGCTGCCGGTGGCCAGTTGGTGTGCGGAGAGTCTTTAGTGGCAGGACATGGGGGAGACGCTCTGGTATCTCCGCCAGCGTAATTTTATTATACGCGGTTTGGAGGCCGGACGGCGGGGCATGCAGCCGCAAGCCGGCGGTCATTGAGCCGACTTGAAACCCTTGCGTCGCTGTTTGCTGTAGCGCGCTAGAGCGTCCTCGATGACGGGATAGGACTGTGCGGCGGGAGCGATTGCGTCCACTTCAACGATCTTGCCTTCGAGTTGCTTGTAGTCGAGGAAGAAGCGGCGAAGCATGGTGAGCCGGTGCTCCGGCATTTCGACTGCCTCACGGTACGAGTTGAACTCAGGATCCTGCGTCGCAACGGCAATGACCTTGTGGTCCTTTTTGCCTGCGTCGATCATGGTCATCAATCCAATGGCGCGCGCGTGGATGAGCGTCAGCGGAACCACAGTTTCCTGGCAGAGTACGAGCACGTCGAGCGGGTCGTCGTCTTCGGCCAAGGTCTGCGGGATGAATCCGTAATTTGCCGGATAGTACACCGCCGAATAGAGGACGCGATCGAGCTTGATCAGGCCGCTTTCCTTGTCCAACTCGTACTTGACGCTGGAGCCAAAGGGAATCTCGATGACTACCGAAAATTCTTCGGGAAGTCCATCGCCGGGAGAGATGTCGTGCCAAGCATGTGTCATGGGAAGAGGGTTCGCAGGTATCTGCTCTGATTGTAGCGGAAGAACGACTGAACCCACTGGGACGGAGGGGAACCGCGCCAGCTAACGATACAAGTGGGGTAGCTGTGTTTCGGTCTCAACGCAACTGGTCAGGGAACCGACAACGAAAGCAATCACCACTAACAACGACACTGCGATAAAAACCATAAGCGAACACCCCACTGGTCCCAGACGATGACGTCGGCCACTTCACCCATGTCGTTAAACCCGGTGATACAGGCAAAGTTTGTGGTTTGTTTGTAACACAGTATTCAGCAATTACGCAGTGCCGACTTCTGTCACGCCCTGCGGTTGCTCGGTGACTTCAGCGAGTACTCGAAGGAGTGCCTCGGGTCCGTCGGCACCAACGATGTAGCGGTCAGCCTCCACTTCGGGCCATTCGCCGTAAACATGAACGATGTAAACGATTCGAGTATCCGGATGTGCCTGGCGCAGAAGACGGACGGTCTGGCGAGCTAAAGCGGAAGGAAAATGATGGCAGAGCAGTGCGACATCGTAGTGATCGGGAGATTGGATTGCCGGCAGCGCGTCCTTCTCTGAAGTGATGACTGTTACCTGATGACCCGCCAGGAGCAACGCAGCCTTACGAAATTGCGACAGCTCGAGGTCGAGGCTGAGCGAGAGAATCTTCATGTCGAAATCCCAAGTTGAGGAATACGAGCAGCGTAAGGGGAGGATAACAAAGACTAGCCCCTTAGTGGTAGGGGAAACTCGTGTCGGTGGCGCATCGGTCGATCTACGCGAGAAAAAGGCTTGAGAGGTGTTTTAATTCGCTTTTTCTTCGTCGCTGAAAAGTCTCTACACTTTGCTAAAAGGCATGAAATCTTGCAGTTATCTGATAAGCGTAAACGATGATACTCATCGAAATAATCGATGCCAATTCATCATCTTTCAATCTTTGAAACCATCCAATAGATACATACTAGTTTCACCATTTGCATACAAATTTGAACTTATGAAGGAGGCTCTATGTTGCCTCAGAAAGAAACAAGGGACCCAGTTATGGCGGAATTTCAGCCACCAAAGAAGCGTTTTGTCCTGGCCAGCGACTTTGACCAGACGCTGAGCTTCAACGACTCGGGGTATGTGCTCGGCGAGTTGCTGGGCATACCGCTGAGTGAGTTTGAACGCAAGATTACCGGCATGGCCAAATTGAACCTGGTGCAGCAAGGCGGCGAACTTGCCTACCTGCTGCTGCACGATCCGGAGTTTCGCAAGGTACGCCGCGAACACCTCTACGAGGCCGGAAAACGGGTGCGCCTGAAGCCGAACATCGATGCGTTGTACGAAATTCTGTCGAATGAGGTCGAGGGACATCGCTTCGACTTCTATGTAATTTCCGCTGGGCCGGTGCAGATCATCCGCTCGGCACTGGAAGGGATCATCCCTGCTGATCACATCTTCGGCACGGAATTTGAATTCAATGCCAAGGGCGAGATCGAACGCATTCTGCAAGTAACCGCGGGCTACGGAAAGGTGGCAGCCATCGATCACCTGCTGGAAGAACTCCAGCTTGGATCGGACCGCCTGGTATATGTGGGCGATGGCAGCTCCGACATCCACGTGATGCTGCACGTGAACCGGCGCGACGGCTACACCATCGCCGTATCGGAGAACAAGTATCTGGCACCGATCGCAAAACGTTCGATCCTCAGCGACAACGCGCTGGCGACTTTGATTCCGATTCTCGAAGACGTCGTGGGTTGGGATACGGCTACGATTCGCAAGGTGTTTGAGGCGAGAGGCTTGGTCATTCAGCAGTGGGACAAGGTGCAGACCGACATGCTGACGATCGTGCCGGAAAAGAATGCAACGGCCGACAGTGAGAACATCGTACTGCCCGAGCCGGTGAAGACGGCGTAACCGGGTCTTCGGATGAATGTGCCGCGCGGGTCAACACCTGCGCGGCGCGTTTCTTTAGGGCACTCGCGTGTAGAATCGCAATCTCATGAGTTCGTCTCCGTCGAGTTCCAGCCAGCCGAGGACCGGGTTCCTGGGCCAGATCATTCGCGCGTTACGGCCATCGCACCAGCACAGCGCGTTTTCCGCAACGCTGCTGCTGATGGGCTCGGTGATGTTGGCGCGAGTTATCGGCTACCTGCGCGAGATGTATGTGGCGTGGGCTTTCGGCGCTGGGCCGACAACCGACGCTTATGTGGCGGCGTTCCAGATTCCGGACTACCTCTTCTACCTGCTGGCGGGCGGCACGACCTCGATTACGTTTATTTCCATCTACGCCCGGCACACTTCGCGAGGCGAGGAACGGAAGGCTCAGGACGCGTTCAATGCGACCATCACCGTGATGACCGCTATTGCTCTGTGCGGAACGATCGTGGTGGAGGTTTTCACTCCGCAAATTGCTGGACTGATCTTTCCGAAGTTCACGGCGCAGCAGATGGAACTGTGCGTTTACCTGACGCGAGTGCTACTGCCGGGACAGATGTTCTTTTACGCCGGAGGCATTGTGTCGGCGGTCCTGCAATCCAGGCGGATGTTCCTGTATCCGGCGCTGAGCCCGGTGTTTTATGGCTCGTCGATTATTCTGGGCGGGCTGCTGGGGGCCCACCGCTTCGGTATCGCGGCGCTGGCGTATGGCGCGCTGGTGGGTTCGTTCGTGGGGCCGTTCCTGATCAACAGCATTGGCGCGGCCAAGGCTGGACTGCGCTACCAGTGGAACTTCGATTTTCGCAATTCGGAGTTTCGCGAATGGGTAAAGCTGTCGATCCCGCTTATGCTGGGCGTTTCGCTGGTGTCGGCGGATGACTGGATTCTGCGCTACTTCGCCTCAGGCGGCGCCGGGGAGATCAGCCGGTTGAATTATGCGAAGCGCCTATTCGCGCTGCCGATTTCGATCCTGGGACAGGCGGCGGGGCAAGCGTCAATGCCGTTCTTCGCGAGATTATTTGGTGAAGGAAAGCGCAAAGAATTTGCCGACTCGGTGAACCAGTCGGTGTACCGCGTGGGGTCGCTGGCACTGCTGGTGACGGCGCTCCTCGCAACTGCGGCGCTGCCGTTGGTCGATCTTGCGTTTCATCGCGGGCACTTCAGTCTGCAGGACTCGATTTCGACAGCGACCTACTTCGCGTGGTTCTCGCTGTCTCTGGCTTTGTGGTCGGCGCAGGCGCTCTATGCGCGGGCTTTTTATGCATCTGGAGACACCATAACGCCGATGGTCGCCAGCACCCTCATCGTGATTGCGTCACTGCCGCTGTACTCGGCGATGTTTCATCGCTTCGGATTTGCCGGGCTGGCGATGGCTTCGGATTTGGGTATTCTGCTGCACACACTGGTAATTGCGTGGCTGCTGAACTATCGCAAGCTGGTGCGGTTGGGCGGTTTGCCGTGGACCGAGGTGGCAAAAGCACTGGCGACCGCAGCTGTCGCCGCACTGTCGTGTTATGCAGTCGCGTCTCGGTTCGCGAGGGTCGGCAACTGGCGCAGCGATTTGCTGGCTGTGGCGGCGGTTGGAGCGACGTGGCTCATCGTTGTCGCGGCCGGGCTGTGGCTGACGCGGTCGAAATTGTGGAGCGACTTGCGCCGCAGCAGACCAGCACCGATGGCGGAGCCTCTAGCGGTTGTGGAGAGGACGGAAGGCGGAGTACAGCCGTAAGTACTTGCCGGCGACTGTTGCCTGGAAAAGCCCCACTCAAGCGGCGCGTGAAATGGGGCCTCTGTTTCGATTTCTACTGACAGTGCTTCGTCTTACGCACGTACCGGAACAGGTCCGGCTGGCGCATCGGTAGCTGCAGCTTCCTTGCTGTCGCCGTTGGCCTTTTGCCCAGCCTTGCGGATGTCGATGCCACCCTTGAAATACGCGCCCTCTTCAATACTGACGCGCTGCGCGACGATATCGCCGGTCAGCGAGCCTTCGCTGCGAATGTCGAACCGGTCGCTGGCGGTCATGTTGCCGCGCACCTTGCCGAGGATCACGATTTCGCGGGCCGAGATGTTGGCCGAGACAACGCCGTTGCGCCCTACTGTAACGCGATTGCCGGGCAAATTGATGGACCCTTCCACGCGTCCGTCAATGTAAAGCGACTCCGAGCCAGTAACCTCGCCTTTGATGACGAGCGATTTGCCGAGGGTGGCTTGCTCTTGCGGACTCGCGGCAGCGGGACGCGTGACGACCGGCGGTTCGGCAACCGGAGGCGTGTAGCTGCGCGGCGCCTCAGGCAATGGTGTCGGGGTGGTGTTGGGCTGGTTGGTGGGCTTCCACATATCAATGATTCCTTTCTGGAGGCTATATGAACCGGCTGGTTCAAGTTGGCACTTAAACCGCAACTCCAGAGTTCTGGTTAAGAAACTGCTGAATTCGTGCGGTAACTACGTAGTTTGCACCGCCCGGGATCACGGACAAACCGGCTCAATCGAGCGAATATTGCTACCATACAGCGAGTTCCCGACGATGGCAAAGCTGCGCTGTGGATATTTGCCAACGAATAGTGAGTAATGAGATTCGGGTGTTGGTATGCCGTTGTGGGGGACATTTGTCCTGCCGATACTTGAGTGGGACGAAATGGGGCAATCGAGTCTCATCAAGATATAGAAATGGGATGAAGTGATTACTGATCAGGCGATTTTGCGTCAAATCGAACGGCTACCGCACCGGTCAGCTGGGTTCAAACAGCTTATTCGAGAGATGGGCGTGCGCGGCAATGACCGGCGCCTGCTCGCCGAACGACTGGCGGCTCTGGTGAAGTGCGGGCGCCTGCTGGAAACGGGCCGCGACCGCTACACGCTGGCCGAGTACGCCGCCGCAAACCAGAACCTGATCGCGGGGCGGGTGAATATGCATCGCGACGGATACGGGTTCGTCATTCCGAATCCTGGGCAGCGCAGCACCATCGAGGGTGACATCTACATCAGTCCGCAAGCGGTGGGCTCGGCCATGCACGGCGATCAGGTCCTGGTGGAGCTGGGGCGCCGCAAGGAGGATGGCCGGTCGGAGGGAAAGATACTCCGCGTGATGACGCGCGCCCACCCAACCGTAGTCGGCACGTTTCATTACGGTTCGCGCCAGAACTACGTGACTCCAATCGACGATAAGGTGACGAAGGAGATCGTGATCCCGCGTGGGATGGAGTGGCCCGCAGGGACGGACGCCGCGCTGGCGGATGCGGTTGGCAAAGAAAAGAAGCAGGCGTCCCAGGTCGGCGCCCAGCACGAGGGCGCAAACAAGGGAACCACGCCGGGGCATGACCGTGACCGCGTGTACGGCAAGGAGGCACGCCGCCGTGATTGGGACGATCTCGAAGGGCTCGTCGTGGATGTTGAAATCACGAGCTGGCCGTCTCCGGCGGAGCGCCCAACTGGGCGGGTGGTGGAGATTCTCGGCTACCAGGACGATTTCGGAGTAGATGTCGAGATCATGATTCGCAAGCACCATCTGCCCCACCAGTTTCCGGTCGAAGTCTTGCAGGAGGCAGAACGCTTCGGGCGAACGCTTTCGGCGAAGGAACTGGCGCATCGCCACGATTACCGTTCGTTGCCGATCGTCACCATCGACGGCGAAACGGCACGCGATTTCGACGACGCGGTTACGGTGCGTCGCCTGCCGAAAGGCAATTTCGAGCTGCAGGTGCATATTGCGGACGTGGCGCATTACGTGCGCGAGGGCTCGCCCATCGATCTTGAGGCCCGTTTAAGGGGAACGTCGGTGTACTTCCCCGACCGCGCCATCCCGATGCTGCCCATGGAGCTGTCGACCGACTTGTGCAGCCTGCGTCCGCAAGTTGACCGGCTGGTGCTGTCGTGCGTGATGGAGATCGACCCGCACGGCGAGATCGTGGGTTACACGCTGAACGAGGGCATGATTCGCTCCGCGGAGCGCATGACCTACACCAATGTAAACCTAATTCTCGAAGGCGACGAGGGGCTGCGGCAGCACTATCACAAGTATGTGGACGTTTTCGAGTTGATGCGCGACTTGGCGATGCTCCTGAACCGCAAGCGTGTGCGCCGCGGCTCGATTGACTTCGATTTGCCGGAGCCGGTGATCGAGTTCGACGAGAACGGGCTGATGAAAGGCGTGACTCGCTCGGAGCGCAACCTCGCCCACCGCTTGATTGAGGAATTCATGCTGGCGGCCAACGAGTGCGTAGCCAGCTACCTCGAGAAGAAACACGTTGCGTCGCTGTACCGCATCCACGAGAAGCCCGATCCGAAGCGCGTGTACGACTTCGAGACTATCGCGGCGACGTTCGGCTACTCACTGGGCGTGGGCGCGCTGCCGGTGAAGCGCGTGCAGATGCGGGGAGAACGGCGCGAGCAGCATCGTGGCGGACGGCAGGCGAAGACGCTCGAACTTCCGCAAGAAGTACACATCACACCGCGCATGTACCAGAAACTTACGCAGAAGATCGCCGGCAAGCCCGAGGAGAGAATCCTTTCATACCTGATGCTGCGATCGCTGAAACAGGCGCGCTATTCAGCGGAAAACGAGGGACACTTTGCGCTGGCCGCTCCATCCTATACGCACTTTACTTCGCCGATTCGCCGTTATCCTGACTTGATCGTGCACCGCATCCTGAAGGACGTATTGAGGGACTCAGCCGAACGTGAAGAAGACGGCGTCTCGGTCGGTGTGGCGGTGGGCGAGCACAGCGAAGCGCCGTCGCCCTGGTCGAAGCGGGAGGAAACGCTGGTCCACCGGGGCAAGAAGGCTGGCGACAGCTCTCATCCCCCTCGTGCGCTTCTGGGCGGACCGATTCCCGAGGCGGAATTGCAGGACATTGCGCTGGAGTCGTCGCTCTCCGAGCGCCGTGCCGACGAGGCCGAGCGTGAGCTGGTGGAGTGGAAGAAGTCGAAGTTCATCGAGCAGCACATCGGCGATGACTTCGCGGGCCTCATCGTGAGCGTGACCAAGTATGGACTGTTCGTCGAGTTGAACGAGCTGTTCATCGAAGGGTTAGTGCCGTTGGCAACACTTCATGACGACCACTATCTCTATCACGAGAACACGCGCCAGATTATTGGGCAGCGCACGCGCAAGACTTACTCGCTCGGCGATCCGATTCGCGTATTTGTCGACCGCATCGATGCCATGCAGAAACGGATTCAGTTCGGAGTCGTGGAGGAAGTGAGGGCGCCGAAGGGAAAGAAGCAGAAGAAGATCTGAGCTTGCTGTTCTCGCGTCCTTCAACTAGTGGAATTGCACACATGGACTAGGAGAGCGTGGTCGTCGTTTAGAATAGCCTTCCCCCGTTGGAGGATTTCGGTCATGCGTCGTTGGTTATTGTTGACCGTCGTACTGAGTGCGGTAATCCTGTTGGTCTCGGCGCAGACCGCTGTACCCGACGAGTCCACGCAAGCGCTGAAAAGCGGCGAAAGCATCACCAAGGCGCTGGCCACGGTAACCAGCACTGCCATCTCACCTCTGCTCGGCGTGAGCGTGATGGGCGCGTGGCAGTATTTCAAAACGCCGTCATCCCAGCGCGGGCAGTTGCCCTTCTTCGACCGTCCCTATTTCTGGGCTCCGGTCATGGCACTGCTGGTGCTCATCTTCATCAAAGACACTTTCGGCGGATTCGCGCCCCTCATCAAGAAGCCGCTGGACGCGGTCGAGGTGCTTCTAGTCAACCACGCATCGCTCATCCTCATCGTCTTTCCAGTAGTGATGAACCAGGTCGCGAAAGTCATGGGCCTGCCTTCGCTCCGGTCGTTGTTCGCTCAACTGTTCAGCGCGCCGGTCGTTTACGCCGCGACAGCCGCACAGACATCAGGCGCGCACCACGCCTTCAGCGTGGCCACGGCGGTCCTCTACACACTTGTCGGCTTCGCAATTACTGGTGTGGTGTGGCTGCTCGGACACTGCTTCGATGTGCTGGCGCTGGTCAGCCCGTTTCCGTTCGTGGACTTCCTGCTGAAGGCGATACGCAACACCATCTTTGTCGTATTGCTGGGGACGTCAATCATCAGCCCGCATGTGGGACTGGTGCTGTGCCTGGTCGTGATCATCGCGAGCTTTCTCCTCTTCGGATGGGCGCTGCGACTCTCATTCTTCGGAACACTGTACGCTATCAGCCTGCTGCAGATGCTGTTGTTCGACTGGCAGGAGTCGCCGGGCCGCGACGGGAGAGTGCGGGCGTTTAGTGCCGGGGTCAAAGGCATTAGCAAGCGCACCTATGGGACGCTGTCTCCGCGCGATGACGGTTCCCTGGTATTTGCCTATCGGCGAATGTTGGTCGGACCCGAAAAGTCAGTCATCATTGGTCGCGCCAATGGCTTTGCGGTGGGGCGCGGCGTGTTTCATCCCACAGTAGTAGAGCCAATCGAATCGGCGAAGAAACACCGCATCGTCTTCCGGCTCTTACCCACCTACCGGGGCGTGGAGGAAGAAGTACGCGCGGTTCTGGATTGCTCCAAGGTGGAGGACCTGCGCTGGAGCAAAGGCTTGATGTCATTCTGGAAGTTTGTCAGCGAAGACGACAGCGGCGAAGTCACGAACGCGTAAAGAGATTCTCGTCGCTTGAGTGCGCACGGTCCCTGCGAATCCAGAGGTAGGATGCCATCATTTTGTTGTTATACATAATTATAACACAACTACACAAACACAACATAATTTATAATTATATAGTTACAATGTTATTTTGGCATCAATTAAAGTGATATACATAACTACTAAATTATATAGCTATTTAAATATAGAGCGCAGAGAATTCCGCAAACTCGGTCAATTCTGGTTGTGAAGGATCCCAGTCTGGGGCGCGTGATGCACGGAGGTTTTCAAAGAACAGCTCTGGCGCACCGCCTGGGCGGAAGGGGGCCGAGAAACACGAGTCCTGTCCCCTGGAGGGTGCATAGCGCTGGGGAGCGACTTCGCCAGAAAAATCAGCAATCGCGGAAAACTAAAGTAACCAGCGGCGGACCAAAACGGGAAAGCTTCAGCTGTTTCGAAGTTAACGTGAACTTCGGACCAGTTACCTCAGCGGCCAGGGCCGAGTTGTCTTGGGCGCCGGAACGCACGCCTGAAAACGTCCTCCACCCATGGCCGGTTCACGCTAACCTTGAAACAGCTCTAATCGTGATACCGCAACTGGCCTGCCGCAATCGGGATCGGCAAGCGGTTCTGTGGCGTCGGCAGCGGACACGTGGCATACGGCGTGTACGCGCACGGCGGATTTTCGGCGCGATTGAAGTCGAGCTCGACCTGTCCCGTTTGCGTGAGTCCGTGATCGGGGAAGGGCGTATAGAGAAACCGCCCGGCCCCGTAGGTTTCGCTCTTGCTGGTTGCGTCGCGGAAGATGAAGAACAGGTCTTTATCTTCGGGACTCTCGAGGATCGGCTCCAGCCGCCAGGTTTTGCCGTCGAGCGTGAACTCGGCCACGCCGGGCACCTCCGACATCACTTCGGTTCCGAGTATTGTCGGGACTGGCACCTCGTGGGGCGGATTATAGGGGATCCATTTGGCTTGGACACGGTAGGTTTCGTTCGGCGAATACCACTTCAAGCCGTGAAAATGCATACGCGCAGCCGCCTTCGAATCCTTGATGCGCAGGCCGTAACGGTCGCCGCGATGGATGATCGTTATGGTGACTGCCGCGAAAGTGATCCGGGAAGGATGGCCGGGGTTGTCGCTCACGAGAGTTTGCGGGTTGGCCGGCGGTTTGCCATCCACGAGCAGGCCCTTGGGATAGCCGCCTGTCGGCGGAAGCAGTTGCAGCGAGTCGCCGTTCAGCTTGACGACGCCCAGCGAAGGCGCTGTCGGAGCCTTGATTACCAGGGCGTTGCCGTTGGCCGACCCAAAGGTGTTGTCACCGGCCTTCAACCATTCGAGGCCGACCACGGTGAGCCAGCCATTCGGTGTCTGCAGGTTTTTTGCCTGTTGTGCGCGCCATGCCAGCAAGTCGGTCTTCCACGCTGATACGGTGGCGGGTTTGTCGGCAGCGAAGGCCATTGCAGTGGCGGCGAGCCACAGGCTGAGCACCGCAAACACGAGACGCCCGGTTGGATTCTTCATCGCTTTACCATCCTCGATTGACCGTAAGCCTGCCAATACTTGTAACACTGTCCCGATAAAAAACGAACAAGGTGCGGGAATTTCGGGGCGGGCGCGAGCCGATCGGGTAACGGTTCGGGTGGAGATTAAATCGGGGCGGCATTATGCCGCCCCATGAACCTTACAGGATGTAACGCGACAGGTCCTGGTCTTTCACGATGTCGGTGAGGGCGTTGCGGACGTAGTCTGCATCGACGGTGACATCTTTTTCCTTCAGGTCCGGCGCCTCGAAGCTGATCTTATCGAGCACGCGCTCCATGATGGTGTGCAGACGCCGCGCGCCGATGTTTTCGGTGCCTTCGTTTACCTTGAAGGCGAAATTTGCCACTTCCGCCAGAGCTTCGGTCGTGAATTCGAGCTTCACGCCTTCAGTCTCCAGCAGTGCAATGTACTGCTTGGTCAGCGAAGACTTCGGCTCCGTCAGGATCTTGATGAAGTCCTCGACCGTCAGCGACTGCAACTCCACTCGAATCGGGAACCGGCCCTGCAACTCGGGGATCAGGTCACTGGGCTTCGAGACGTGGAAAGCACCGGCGGCGATGAACAGGATATGGTCGGTGCGCACCATGCCGTAGCGGGTGTTCACCGTGGTGCCTTCGACGATGGGAAGTATGTCGCGCTGCACTCCCTCGCGTGACACGTCAGGCCCGTGACCACCTTCGCGCCCCGCAATCTTGTCGATCTCGTCAAGGAAGATGATGCCTGAGTTTTCCACCCTCTCAACCGCAATGCGGTGTACCTGGTCCATGTCGATGAGGCGCTGTTCTTCTTCCTGGATAAGGTACTCGAACGCCTCGCTGACCTTCATCTTCCGCTTCTTGGTGCGCTGGCCGAAGATGTTGGGCAACATGTCTTTCATGTTGACGTCCATGTCCTCGACGCCCTGGTTGGTGATGATCTCGAACGCGGGCATGGACTTCTCGCGCACATCGAGTTCCACCATGCGCTCATCGAGCTTGCCTTCGCGAAGCTGCTGGCGAAGCTTCTCGCGCGTGCGCGAGCCGGGTTCCCCAGCCAGCAGCGGCTCGTTGCCCAAATTGAAGCCGATGGTCGAATCCGATGTCTTTGCCGCCGGCACCGGCGCAGGCATCGACGGCAGCAGCAGATCCAGCAGCCGCTCTTCTGCGTTCAACTCGGCCTTGTCGGAGACGTCCTCGAGCTTTTCCTCGCGCACCATGTCGATGGAAATTTCCACCAGGTCGCGGATCATAGATTCAACGTCGCGTCCCACGTAGCCAACCTCGGTAAATTTCGAGGCCTCGACCTTCATGAAGGGCGAGTTGGCGAGCTTGGCGAGTCGGCGAGCGATTTCGGTCTTACCCACGCCCGTGGGGCCCATCATGATGATGTTCTTGGGGATTACCTCTTCCGCCAGCTCAGGCGTGAGCTTCTGGCGGCGCATGCGGTTTCGCAGCGCGATAGCGACCGAGCGCTTGGCGTCATGTTGGCCGACCACATACTTGTCGAGCTCGCGCACGATTTCGCGCGGAGTAAGATCGTCGAGCGCTACGTGTTCGTCGTCTGTGCTTGCTGGAAGATAAATAGCCAATTCCTGATCCTCGAGGGCAATCGCCTTGGACGCGAAACCGCGCCCAGGGGCTACCGGTTATCTTTATAGCTCTTCGATGGTGATGTTGTCGTTGGTATAGATGCAGACTTTGCCGGCAATCTTCATGGCTTCCTCGGCAATCTGCCGTGCCGAAAGCTGAGTGTGGTCGAACAGCGCGGTAGCTGCCGAGGTTGCATAGGCGCCTCCGCTGCCGATCGCGGCAATGCCGGTATCCGGCTCGATGACGTCGCCTTGACCGCTGATGAGAAACGTCTGGGTCTGGTCAGCGACCAGCAACAGCGCTTCAAGCTGCCGCAGCATCTTGTCCGTGCGCCAGTCTTTGGCGAGTTCGACCGCGGCGCGGCCCAGGTTGCCGTGATACTGCTCCAGCTTCGACTCGAAGCGGGCGAACAGGGAGAAAGCGTCAGCGGTCGAGCCGGCAAACCCGGCCAGAATCTTTTCCTGATAGAGTCGGCGAATCTTGCGAGCCGTGTGCTTGATGACGTTATCGCCGAGGGTCACCTGGCCGTCTCCGGCCATGACCACCTTGCCTTCCCGGCGAACGCAAAGAACGGTAGTAGAACGGATTAATCGCTTGTGTGCCATGAGAAGCAGTAATTATACCGGGAAACTCAATCAAGCGCCAAAATATGAGCGAAAGTGACTAAGATTCTTGTAGGACTACAAATAGATTATTATTTTCAATAGGTTGCGAGAGTCGTTAGGGTTTGTGGCTCTCCAGCTCTTCGAGCAAATCGTCAATCCGGGCTTCCAGAATATTGCGTATCGACAGGATTCCCAGCACTTTCCCATGGTCGTCCACTACCGGCAGATGGCGGTAGTGACGCTCCAGCATGACCTTAAAGGCCTCGCCGGGGGTGGTTTCCTCGGTAGCCATTTCGACCATGGGGCTCATCAGTTCGCGGACCGGCGTGGTTTTGGCATCGCGGCCGCTGAGAGCAAACTTTGCCAGAATGTCACGCTCGGTGAACATTCCGGCGACAACGCCCTGTTCGTCAATGACGGCGACAGCGCCGACGTCCTTGTCCATCATCATGCGGATCGCATCTTCCACCGTGGCCAGCACAGACACGGTGGCCGGACCTTCATCACACCACTCCAGGAGGCTCATGAAGCAACAATTCCTTTCTTCGAGACTGCGAGGTTACGTTCCGCAGCGGCGGGAGTCAAGGAGGCCCGTCACACAGGAGGCCCGTCACACTGACGCCACCCTTGGTGTGACAGTTTCTGCCGCGAGTTCTACTGGCCGCCGGAATCGGACGGAAGCACGGCGATATCAAAGTACATCAACTCGGTGCCGCCGGCGTCGCGCACGCCGGTGATGTAGATGTGTGCGCCCTTCACCGGGTTGTTCACGTCCTGAATATCGAAGAACAGGAAGCCCGACTGTGTGGAATGTGGTTCAACGGCGAAGGCGCTGAACTTGGCCCGGTTCAACTCGTTGAGTTGCTGCTGGGCCTTCTTGTTCTTGCCTCCACTTCCGCCAGGAATAGGGAAAGGAGTGATCTTTCCGGGGCTCGTACTGCTGGCGTTGACGTGTCCCACGCGGCGCATGACGTCTTCGACACCGAGTCCGTCGAGCTTGGAACGATTGGCGGTCACGAGCTGGGCGTGCAATTTGGTCACGGAGATGGGCTTGTCACCGTCGTTCGTAATCACGAGAAAGACCGGCAGGATGCCCTCTTGCACGTAGTGCGTGCCGAAAATTTCATCCTTGGGCGCCGTGTTGTACAGGTCGATCGCGATGGTGATCTTTTCGTTTGAATGCACGTCCTTGCTGGAATAAGTGGCGGCATTTTCGGCGTTGGGCATCACAAAGTCCTTGAAAGCCAGCAGAGGGACCGCGGCGAGCAGCGAACAAACCAGCGCGATGGGCAGCGAACGATGCCGGAGAGAGGACATGTCGCGATTATCGCTTGGCAGGCCCCGCGGCACAACCGAGCATTGGTTGGCCTGCGGCGGACAAGTACAATCGCAGGGTGTATTTCGCCTATAGCGCGCTGCTATTGCTGACGTTGGCGCTCAGCTCGCCGTGGTGGCTGCTGGAGATGCTTCGCCACGGCAAGTACCGCACTGGCCTCCCGGAACGCCTCGGGGCCGTGCCGCCGCGGCTCTTGGGCAACGCGCGCCAAACCGTCTGGATCCACGCGGTATCGGTAGGCGAAGTGCTCGCAGTGTCGCGCATGGTGAAAAAACTGGAGGCGCGGCTGCCGGGCTGGCGGGTGGTAGTTTCGACGACGACCGACACCGGGCAAAACCTGGCGCGCCAGCGGTTTGGCGACAGCAACGTTTTTTACTTCCCTCTGGATTTGTCGTTTGCGGTGGGCGCTTACCTGAGGTCGTTGCGGCCCAAGTTGCTGGTGCTGGCGGAAAGCGAGTTCTGGCCCAACCTGTTGCATCAGGCCCACGACATGGGCGTGCCGGTAGCGGTGGTAAATGCGCGAGTTTCAGACCGCTCGCTTCCGCGTTATCTCAGGTTTCGCGGCTTGCTGAGGGGAGTCATGCGCAATGTGGATGTGTTCGTGGCGCAGAGCGAAGAAGATGCGCAACGGCTGGTAAGGATAGGTGCGCCTTCTGAACGAGTTCATGTCGGAGGCAATCTGAAGTTCGAGGTCAAGCCGGTCGCCGATTCAGAATTCGTCGATGAGTTCTCGGCGGCGCTGGATCGGGAAGAGATCGGGCCAGTTATCGTGGCGGGCAGTACTCTGGATGGCGAAGAAGCAATTCTTCTGGATTGCTTTCGTCAGGCGCTCGCCCAGTTTCCTCAGGGGATGATGGTCTTGGCGCCGAGGCATCCCGAGCGGTTTGCAACTGTGGCGTCGCTGCTGGAGGCGTCCAGCTTGCCGTGGCAGCGGCGCTCGCAGTGGAACGATCAGATGGAAATCGCCGGTCGGGTCCTTCTGTTAGACACCATTGGCGAGCTGGCGAGCTTGTATGAGTTTTCCGACGTGGCCTTCGTGGGCGGCAGCCTGGTGCCCAAGGGCGGGCACAATGTCCTCGAAGCCGCGCAGTCCGGCAGCACCATCCTGGTAGGACCGCACACCGAAAATTTCCGCGACATCGTCGGCGCCTTCGAGCGGGCGCAAGCCTTGCGCGTGGTGACTCCGGAATCGCTCGTTCCCACGGTCATGGCGTTGCTGCAGAACGATGCCGAGCGCGAACAACTCGGTGAGCGAGCGTTTCAGGTAATGCAGACCCAGCAAGGCGCAACCGAGCGGACGGTTGCCGCGCTATTAAAGTTGCTGCCGGCTGAGTCTATCGCCACGGAAGTTTCCGCGCAGAGGCAGGCATGAATCCGCTGTCCGCGCTTTACGGCGCCGGAGTCGGCCTGCGCAATCGTCTCTACGATAGCGGCGCGCTGCGCGCGCACAAGTTGCGGGGGCCAGTGATCAGCGTCGGCAGCATCTCAGCCGGAGGCGCCGGCAAAACGCCGTTTCTCATCATGCTGGGCGAGCTGCTCAAACAGCGAGACATCGACTTCGACGTGTTGTCACGCGGCTACGGACGCAAGTCGAAAGGTGTGAAGCTGGTCGATCCCACAGGCTCTCCGGAGGACTTCGGCGATGAGCCTTTGCTGATCGCGCGCAAACTCGGCGCCCCGGTGATTGTTGGGGAAGACCGCTTCGTCGCGGGGCAATTTGCCGAGAGGAAGTTTGGGCCGCAAACACATTTGCTGGATGACGGATTTCAGCATCGCCGCCTGGCGCGTGACTTCGACATTGCGCTGGTCACGCAGCACGACTTGAACGACACGCTGCTGCCCTCGGGGCGACTGCGTGAACCGCTCTCGTCGCTGACGAGGGCGTCGGCGCTTGCCTTCATACACGATGGGAGCGCAGCGCAAATACCGGACGCAGGCGACCGGCGCTGTTGGCGCGTGTTGCGCGGCATCGACGCGCCAGAGACGACCGAATTATATTTCGCCTTCTGCGGCATCGCCCGGCCGACGAACTTCTTCACCAAGCTTGGCACGACGGGAGTACGCGTAGTCGGGACACACGCGTTTCGCGATCATCACCTTTACACCGCAACCGATGTAGAGTTGCTGTTCAAGTTGGGGCAGGAGGCAGGCGCGACGGCGTTCCTGACCACCGAGAAAGATGCCGTCAACCTGGGCGACCATGCCGAGCGGCTGCGGCCGTTACATGTCGTGCCGGTGCGGATGGAGTTCGAGCCTCTGGTCGGCGGCGAGTCTCCGGTCGATGTGATCTGCGCCGTTCTTCAGCGCCGTGCGGAATTGACCGTGAGAGAATGAGGAGTTTCACCACTACCACAGCATCGGGCGGCAGCAGGGCTCGCAGAGGCGATGGCTAGTCAGCAAAATGCGGAGAAATTAAGGGCGATTGTGCGCTCGTTTGCCAGCGTGTCGGTGACCGTACTGGCCGACCTAGTGGCCGACGAGTTCGTCTATGGCGAGATCTCGCGGGTCTCGCGAGAGGCGCCGGTTCTCATCCTCAAGCATCGCGAGCGCACGGTGGTTCCCGGCGGCGGGGGTAACGCCGTGATGAATCTGGCGGCCCTCGGCGTCGAGGTTTTCCCGGTGGGTGTTGTCGGCGACGATCAGCCAGGAGAAATGCTGCTGGCGAAGCTTCGCGAAGCGAAGATTCCAACCTCCGGAATCACCCGCCTTAAGGCGCACGTCACCACGACAAAGACGCGAATTCTTGCCGGAATGTCGCACACCAGCCGTCAGCAGGTTGTGCGTGTGGACCGCGAGCCTTCACCGATCGAAAATGCCGACGCTGTGGCGGCAAAGCTCGCGCAAGTTGCGCGCAAGAGTGCTGACGCGTCGCACGCGTTGCTGGTTTCCGACTACGGCTACGGGGCGGCGACTCCACGCATCCTCCAGAGCATCAAGGCGACGACCTGGCCGAAACAGAAGCCCATCACGCTCGATTCGCGTTACCGAATGCTGGAGTACTCCGGCGTAACGGCGGCGACGCCCAACGAGCCCGAAGTCGAAGATGCACTCGGAATCAAGATTGGCGACGACTACCAGCGTCTGATGCTGGCGGGAAACCAGCTGATGACGCGCATGGGGCTGCAGTCGCTGGTGATCACCCGCGGACGCGACGGCATGGTCGCATTTGAAAAGAATGCAAAACCGCTGCTGATTCCGATCTTCGGTTCCGACCAGGTGGTCGACGTGACCGGTGCCGGCGACACCGTAATTGCGACCTTCACGGCCGCGCTCGCTGCGGGTGCCGACACTGCCACAGCTGCTCTGCTGGCAAATCTCGCGGGCGGCATCGTGGTGATGAAGCGTGGCACCGCCACCGTTTCCAGTGTGGAGTTGCTGGTAGCGATCACACAATTCGCGGCGGCGAAGAAATCGTGACCAACACCGTGAACAAAATCGTGGCGCGCAGCGAGCTGGCAGCGCGCGTGGCCGAGTGGCGACGCAGCGGCGACCAGATCATCCTCGCCAACGGCTGCTTTGACCTTCTGCACGTTGGGCACGTTCGCTACCTGAGCGGCGCCAAGGCGCTGGGAGGGAAACTTGTCGTTGCCATGAATTCCGACAGCAGCGTGCGGCAGTTGAAAGGCGAAGGGCGTCCGCTGATGCCTGAAGGCGAGCGCGCTGAGATCATCGCTGCGCTCGCCGACGTCGATGCTGTGGTCATCTTTGACGAACCGGACGTGCGCGCGCTCATTCGCGAAATTCACCCCGATGTGCAAGCCAAGGGCACCGACTACACGCGCGAAACGGTGCCCGAGCTTGATGAAGTCATCGCCTGCGGAGGACGCGTCGAGATCGTCGGCGACCCCAAAGATCACTCCACCACTGACATTCTGGGCCACGTCCGCAACTTATTGCGAGGTGAAGACGAGACGTGAGCCGTCCGCTTTCCCAACACGACCTCGGCACGGTGGCGTTGGAAGAGCTGGAAGGCTCGGACGCGAAGCAGTTGCGCGTCTTGGTGGTGCGCATGAGCGCCATGGGCGACATCATCCACGGACTTCCCGCCATTGCCGCGCTGCGTGCCGCAAGGCCCAATTGGCAGCTCGGATGGCTGATCGAGCAGCGATGGATCGAGCTGCTTTGTGCTGATTCGACGCAACGGCTGCGACCGCGGTCGGCACTCAAGCCGCTCGTCGATTGGGTGCACGTCTCCGACTTCAAGGAATGGCGTAAGGGCTTGTCGTCAGCCGCAACTTGGCACGACATGCGCAGTTGCATGCGTGAAGTTCGCGCCATGAAATACGATGTAGCGCTTGATCTGCAGGGGACTATTCGTTCCGCCATGGCGGCACGGCTCTCCGGCGCGAAGACGCGAATCGGCTCTGCAGAGCCGCGCGAGATTCCGGCGCGGCGGTTCTATACCAAAGCGGTCAATCTCTACGGTCCCCACGTCGTCGAGTACGGATTGGAACTGGCATCGAGAGTGGGCGACGAAGACCTGACTTACGAAGCGCCTGAATTTCCGCAGGACTCTGCCACCGAGTCGTGGGCCGACCGGTTCTGTGCGTCGATCGGGTTCGCACCGCTGGCGATTTTGAACCCAGGAGCGGGCTGGGGAGCGAAGTGCTGGCCTGCAGGTTCGTATGGCGAAGTGGCCAAGGCGCTGGCCGACCGAGGCATGGCCGTCATGGTCAACTACGGCCCGCAGGAAGAGGCCCTGGCCGAAGTCGTTCGCCAAGCCAGCGAGGAAGCGGCTCGTCCCGTGAAGTGTTCGGTGAGCCAACTGATCGCGCTCACCCGTCGTTCCAGCTTGTTTGTCGGTGGCGACACGGGCCCGATGCACTTGGCGGCGGCACTTGGTGTTCCTGTGGTGGCACTTTTCGGGCCGACGCGCCCGGAGCGAAACGGCCCGTACGCTACGCGATCGGTTGTGCTGCGCAGCGCCGCGAGCGTGGATAACAGCTCCCATGTGGACGATCCCGACGTTGGGTTACAGTCGATAAACCCGGACGAGGTGATCGCAGCCGCGGAATCGTTATTGAAGGAGCAGAATGACTGACGGCTCGACAAACGCCGGTGCGTCCTGGAACAGGATTGCGCGGCGCATCCGCGTTCCCTTGGGTTTCTTGTTTGCGATCTTCTTTTTTTGGCGGGCGCGTCCTGATTGGCTATCCCTCGCGCTAGGTGCCGCAGTCGCGGCATTAGGAGTGTTCCTGCGGGCCATGGCTTCAGGCCACGTGAAAAAGAACGAAGAGCTGGCGATGACAGGTCCATATGCCTACTGCCGCAATCCGCTCTATCTCGGCTCCATCATCATTGCCATCGGATTCGCAATCGCATCACGCGATCTGTGGGTCGCTGTGGGAATCATCGCGTTATTCACTTTGATTTATGTCCCCGTGATTCGATCGGAAGAAACTTTCCTGCGCCAACGCTTTGCCGCCTACGACGATTACGCGCACAGCGTCCCACGACTACTACCGCACACGCTATGGCTCAGCGGATTGACCTCGGGCTTCTCGTCCGCGCTTTACCGGCAGCATCGCGAGTACAATGCATTAATCGGGGCCGCCGCCATGTTGGCGGCCCTTGTTGTGAAGATGCTCTGGTTCCCGCGTACATGGTAAAGGTTCTTTTTCGTATCGCCGCACTAATATCAATGTTTGCAGTTTCCGTGCTCCCGGCCAACTCCGGGCCGGAGGCGCAGACTGCGCAGCACCCCGCCCCTACGGTCCAGACCGAGGATGTAATCGGCCGGGAGGCGCGGATTCAGCCGCTTCGGCCGGGGTTCGAGTTCCCCCGCCAAACCCTTCGCTACGAGGCCGAGTACCACTTCGTGACCGCGGGACTGGCCACCCTGCGAATCGAACGGGAAGGTAATCAGGAGCACGTGACCGGTACTGCCGATTCGACGGGCGTCGTGGCCTTACTGTTCCGTGTGCAAGACCGCTTCAACTCCTACTTCGATGCGCATAGCCTGTGCTCCAACAAACTGGTGAAGCATACCGAAGAAGGTTCGCACTGGCGTGATACCGAGATCACCTTCGATTACAAGATCCACAAGGCTGTTCTACAGGAGAAGAACCTGAAGAACGGCCAGAGTAAGCGGAACGAAAACGACATTCCTGGCTGCGTGACCGACGTCGTGTCCGGAATTCTGTATGTGGCCAGCCTCCCCTTGCTGCCGGACGCAACCTACAGCCTTCCCCTGAACGACGGCGGAAAAACGGTCACCATTCACGCCCATGTTGAAGGCAAGGAACAGGTCAAGACGCCAGCAGGCACCTTCCAAACCATTCGCGTCGGGCCAGAAGGCAACTACAGTGTGCTGAAGAACCGCGGCAAGATCACTATCTGGTACAGCGACGACGCCCGGCACCTGCCTGTCCAGATTCAAGCACGTCTGTTCTGGGGAACCTTGACGGTCTATCTTGCCTCGATCGACAAGCAATAGCGTCTATTGCAGTCGGAACCGCTCGGCCATCAGCCGTTGCAGGCGCGGCTTATAGAGAATGTCGTAGGCAAGTTCCTTGTCGGGAAACATCGCCAGTGCGGCACGTTTCGCATTAGCCGCCAACTCGGCGGCTTCCTCGACTGACATATCGGCATCCTGGCTGATTACCGACATCACCATGCTCATCATGATCTGCAACCGGCGCAGCTTGCGGCGTTCTTCTTCCTGCTCCGGAACGACCGCGCTTTTCGCATTGGGGACGGTTGGTTCGGTTCTTTCGGGTTGATTCATGGGCTCCTCATGGAAGCAGGCACCGAGCCGAGTCCGTAGTTCGCAGGGCAGAACTCGGAAACTTGGCTACAATTTGGATGCTCGCAGCCATCCCGCGGTTATTGCAATTCGTGGCGGCATCATACACCGAAACACAAGCACCTCCAGTACAAATTTCCCCGCGGCCATTGGCGCATAATGTAACTAGCAACGGAGGAATCATGGCGGACAAACCCGAACCACTCGAGAAGCTGGTAACAGTTTTCGATACCGAGCAGGAAACTGAGGCCATGGTTGTGCGCGGCCTCTTGCAGTCCGCGGGAATCGAGGCATACATCCAAAGCCTGGATGCAACTCAGAACATCTATCCCGGAGTTGGTGGTGTGACCGTCGTGGTTCGCGAGGAGCAAGCGGAGAATGCGACTGCGATGATCGCCGAATTCCGCGCTCATCCCACTACCGACGCCGACGAGGCACTCAGCGAGGAGCCGGCTGAGCCGACACCGTAGTTCCGTCGAGATAGAACGTAACCGCCCCCGCCAGGTCCGTGCGATAGGTGCGCACATGGCGGTCTGCGAATCGTTGCATGACCTCCGGACGCGGATGGCGGAATGAGTTGTAGTAGCCCGCCGACACCACGGCGAATTGTGGGCCGACTGCTTCCAGAAACTCCGGAGAGCTTGAGGTCAGGCTGCCGTGGTGCGCGATCTTCAGGAGATTCGCTTTCGGATCTTCGCCCTCCAGAACTTTCTCGGTGCGTTTGTGTGAATCGCCAACCAGCAGTGCTGATGTGTTCCCATACTCAAGCCGCAGCACCATCGACTCGTCGTCTTGGGCGCGGGCCGCGGCGGTCTCTCCCGCTTTTGGACTCAGAACGCGCACATGAATTCCGCCAAACTCGAATTCCTCCCCGGCGGCCCGCGGTCGAAGGCTGACTCCGAAAGATCGCGCAGTCTCAACCACCTCTACAAATTCTGTGGTCGGCGAGTCCAGCCCATACCAAAACTCATTGGGCCGGAAGTTGGCAATGACGCTCTGCATGCCCCCGATATGGTCCGAATGTGGGTGCGAGTTCGCCACCGCGTCGAGTCGGCGAATGCCGCGGCTCCACAAATACGGTGAGACCACTTCCTCGCCCACGTCGAAATCGGAATGGCTCCCGCCACCCACGCCCCCGGAATCCAACAAGACGGTCTTGCCCTGAGGCGTAATAATGAGAAGCGAGTCCCCCTGCCCGACGTCGATTGCGGTGATCTCCAGCACCCCTGGATGCCACTCCATCTTCGCTGGCACGAGGACAGTGGCGGCGGCAGCAACCAACAACCCCGCGATGCCTATCCAGGCCAGCCATAACCGCCGCCGCGCCAGCAGCAGGGCCAAGCCGACCCCCATCGCAGAGAAGATGCACGTCGCCAGCGCGGGTGCGGACAGTCGCAGGTCTGAGATGCGGAATTGTCCGATCAGACGAATTGTGCCTGTCAGCAGCGCCATGGAGTATCCGGCGACCAGCGCGGGCAGATGCGCCAACCAGAACGACATATACGATAGCGCGACCGCCACAACGGCTGCAGGCATCAGTATGCTGGCCAGCGGTATGACCAGCACGTTTGCCGGCAGTGACATGGTGGTAGTGCGATGGAAGTACCACGCCATGGGCAGGGCCAGTGAGAGCTCGATGACAAGCGAGATAAATATCAGCTCGCAGACTGCGAGAACTAGACCGAGTCCCCGGCGGAGCACAAAGTTAGCTGCCTTGAGCCCGACGATTTGCGCGAGGTATTCCCTCACCAGTCTTACATCCGAGCGAAACTGCGCCGCCCGCGTGGGTAGACTGTAGTCATAGGCAGGCGAATCCAGATTCCGCAGCGCGCGCTGCAGCGGGTACATCGTGCGTTGCAGGATCGGCACTGCGATTCCGGCGATAGAGATGACCGAGAGAAACGTCAACTGAAAGCTGGCCTCAAAGAGCGTGCGCGGCGCGGCCAGCAGGATGCCGAGTGCGGCAATTCCCAATGCATTCAACCCGGCACGATCGCGAAACAGCAGTCGCGTTAACAGGTAGATGCTCAGTGTGATGGTCGCACGCACAATCGGCGCCCCCAGGTCTGCGAGAAACGCATACCCCCACGAAAACAAGATGGTCAGCACCGTGGCGGTAGTTTCACCCATGGGCAGCCAGCGCAGCGCCCAGAAGAATGCGAATGCCAGTATCCCGACATTGATTCCCGAGACGACAAGGATGTGGTACGTCCCAGTGCGCTGAAAATTCGTCTTCAGCTCGCGGCCAAAAAACGCCCGCCCGCCGATCAGCATCGCCTGCATCAGCGCTCCCGGCTCCCCCGGCCACAGCCGCTGAATGTGATTGAGCACGCTCCGTCGCGCCTCAGCCCGCCAAAGCCCGACCCTGCTGCCCATGAATCCTGGCAGGACCTCTACTTCGGTCGCGCGGACTGACCCAGTCAAGCGAATCCCCTGGGACGCCAGATATCCCACCAGATCGAGCGCCCCAGGATTGCCGTAATTACGTGGCGCGCGCAACTTCGCCGAGATACGCAGGCGCTCACCGTACGTGTACACCGGTAGCGGCGGGTCCGCGCCCACGCTCTCCGCCTCCTCTTCCTCGGCGCGCTTGCTGAATATCGTCAGCCGGATCCCCACCGGTGCGGCGAGATGGTGTTCTCCCGTCGCAAGCTCTTCGGTCTCCACATCCACCGACTCTTGCCTGCCGCCGTACGGGCTGTCGCGAACAATCCCTTCACGCGTGACGTGGGCCATAGCCGCCACCGTGCCTTCACCCGTGGAGAACGCCTCCAGGTTGGGAGCCGTCACCTGCGCTGCGTCGAAGACTTGCAGATAGAAAGCGCCGAGCGGCACGAGCATCAGCAGCGCGAGGGGAAACGCCAGCGACGGCGCACGCCGATTGAGTAGGCACACTCCCGCTGCCGCAATCACGAATGCAATCAACCAGATGTGCGGAGCGCGCCAGGCGAAATTCCCGGCAAGGATGCCTGTCGCGAATGCGACCGCCGCCAGGAACACAGGTTCCTTACCGCCGCAATAGACAGGCGTGGGCGCACGCGCGGAGACGTGCGCTCCATCCGGGGGAGGAGTGGAAGATGGCAAGTCCGCTTACAGGCGGTCCAGGTCCTCAGTACCTATTGCGGGGGCCCAGGGCCACATTTCATATTGCGCGATTCCGAACCGCGTGTACGGATCGTTGTCGCGGATACTGTCGAGCGTCGCCTGCGCTTCGTCATCCGGAACTCGCAACAATAGAATGCCGCCGTTGCGCGGGACGATCGGGCCGGCCGCAATCAGCAGCCCTTCCTGTTTCAGTCCCGCCAGGTAGGCGCGGTGCGAGTCAACGTGCTTCAGTACATCTTCCAGCGGTTTGCGGTAACGAAGAATGGCGATCGCGTACATAACTCAACTCCGGCGGATCAACTAGCGCGCCAGGTGCAAAACCGTCTCCATGTGGGCGGTCTGCGGAAACAGGTCAAACAGGTGCGCCTGCTCCACCTTAAAGCCCGATTCTAGCAGCAGTTTCAAATCTCGCGACAAAGTTGAGGGGTCGCAAGAAACTAAAGTAACCTGCCTGGCCGAGGTGCGGCAGAGGGCCGCCGTGGCCTTGTCTCCCAGCCCGGCCCGTGGCGGGTCAACCAGCACATAATCAACCTCGAGTCCGGCGCCCCGCTTCTCCAGAAACTCCTCGGTTGTCGCGCGCGCGGGCCGCACGTTGCGCGGCGCGTTGTGCTTCAGGTCCGCAGACGCGTGCGGCGAGGCCTCGACCGCGATCACCTCTTCGAAAGTCTCGGCGAGCGCCATCGTGAACAGGCCTACGCCAGCGTACAGGTCGAGCACCACCTTGCCCTTGGCCGCTCCGGTCGCGGCTTTGACGAGCTCATCGACGAGGAACCGGTTGGTCTGGAAGAACGAGCCGGCACTGACCCGATAGTCGTGCCCGGCGGCGTGGTAAATCAGGTAATTCTCGCCAATCGCCAGCGGCTCTTCATTGTGGACCGAGCTCAGCGGAGCCAACTGCCGCGTTTCGTCGTCCACAGGTGAGACTGCGAAGATCGCAACGCCTTCGATCGCGCTCAACGTAGACATCAGCGCTTTGGCGAACGGCTCGGCGTCATGACGCTCAGTCTGCGGACGAACATACACCTCCACCAGCAGCTTGCTGTCGTCGTGGTTGGCGAAGAACTGCAACCCGTGCAACGCAGCAGGTGCCGAACCGGCGCGTCCAAGTTCCCACACCGCGGCGATCGCCTGGTTGATCAGCGGCGAGCTGATCGGGCAGCTCTCCACCGGCGAGCAACTCATGCGAATTGCTGCGGAAGTACCCGAGCCCAAACGACGGATCGCTTGCTTTACATGCACCCGCGTGCGGTTCCGGTAGTGCCACGGGTCAGCATGGTGCAATTGAATTTCCCGCTCAAGTTCCAGCTTCGCCGTGCGACGCAGCGTCTCCCGCAGGATTTCTGCCTTGAAGCGCAACTGCGCATCGTGGCCAATATGCTGGTACTGGCACCCACCGCATCGCCCAAAATAGGGACATTCGGGCGCAATCCGGTCCGGCGAGGCCTCCAGCACCTTGTTGAGCTGAGCGCGCGAAAACCCCGAGCGGCTCTGCGTAACGGTAGCGTCCACCCGCTCGCCTGGGATCACCATCGGGAGAAACACCGCCTTGCCGCGTCCGCGCTCATCGGCGGGGAGCCGCGCCAGCCCATCGCCCCCGTACACCAGCTTTTCAATCTGCAATTCCAAAATATTGTCCTTTGTCCCACGCTGTGGGACTCACTGCATGTAAAACAGGCTCAGCCGCGGAAGGTGGTGCCGTTCGAGTAGCCGCTTCTGCACATACTGTTTGTGGAGCTGTTCAATCTGCGGCGCCGTCATGCGGCCGCGGTACGGAGCCAGGTCGCGGTCGGCCTCGGTTCTTACCTGCAACAACGCAGACTCGGGCGTGCCCGCCAGAATCGCGGCGATCAGCTTCTCTTCCATCACCGTCATCCGCCGCTCGACATCTTCCATCCGCGGAAGTGTCGCCGACTCGAATCCGGCCGCCACTTCACGCAACCCAACCGCACACTCAGCCGCGACGTTTCGCGCCGGCTCTGGCAGCGACGCTCGCTCCAACTCATCTGCGTTTCCGACCAGAAACTCAATAACCGCCGCCGTTTCCAGCCCTGCGCTTTCTTTTTCCGGCAGCTTGCCGCCCACTGCCGCTTCTTTCATTTCCTCGGCCGCGGCCAGCACTTCCTGCGCGCAGTAGGCCAGGCCGTTGATCTTCCGCCTGCGCTTTGGTCGCCGCTCCCACTTGTCAAATGAGACATCAATCCCGCGAATCACCGCTTCCAGCGGAAGCCCCGCGTCCTTCCAGATCTCCATCAGCGCCCAGTCGAGCGGCGACAGCAGCGACAGCGCGCCCCGTCGCTTCTGGAAGTGCTCCTCGATTTCGGTGAAATAGTTGAAATAGTTTTCCACGGTGGATGCGCTTGAAAGCTCGCCGAAAGGCTCGTTCCGGGAATCTTCGGATCAGGGCATGACATTCCAGGTTGCGAAGAGACTCTCTTCCTGTCGGCTTTGTAACATGGCACGACTTCAGAGACTGCTGCAAAAAGCGCTTGCTTTCGTTGCCGCTTCTCGCCACGCTCATTTTTCGCGAGTTGAGTGGCCCTTCGGCATCGCGTTTCGGCTGTCTGCAGGAGCTTTTTTCGGCCCTGTAGACACACTACTCCCTCCGCTTACTGCGCCGGAATCAGCTTCCGCAGCTTCACCAGGCGCACCAGATTGTTGGCCGTCGCCAGCAGACGGATCAACCAGTCCGCCCGCTTCGCCCCCTGCAACTTGAGCTTGCACTTGATGCTGTCTCCCTTGCCCCGGCCAAACACCATTTCCACCAGATCGAGGGCCGCCCCCGGCGGGCATACAGCCCCTCAAAGTGCAGCCACAGATCCGCCAAAGCCTGATCCACCATCGGCCGGATCGCTCGCAACGGGTGCGCGGCGGGCACGCGCTGTTCCTAGTCTACGTAGCTAAACATCACGGGTTGCTGCTGCTCGTCTCCTCGCATACTACGTACTTAACCTACCGGCTTGTGGAAAGCCTCGTACCTGCTCAGGCACACTCGCTTTTTTCAGCAGCCTCTTCAGTCGTGCCGTAAGATGCTGAAAATACAATGGGGCTTGAGCCCCGGAGGTTTCATCCCGACGGGGAAGAAGACTTCTTCAGCAGCCTCTTTACCACCTGAGGTTTGCAGGTGTCATCAACCAGCGTCTCTATGTTCGCGGGTGATTCGCGCTGCATCAATTTCAGCAGTCACTGGTTCGCGACTCTGCAACATCTCACGGAACTCAGCCACCGTTGGCCGCTCAGCAACTTCCTTGATCTCCGCCAACAAGTAGCCAGACAGCGACATGCCCTGCTTTACAGCCCGCGCTATTTGACGCCGATGCAGCGCACCGGCACTCCGCGAATCTGGATCGTCTTGGACGTGCGGCAAGCGTAGTTTCACGTTCAATCACATGTCAACGGCTTCAAGCGTTACTCCGCCCCCAGCTTCTTCCACACATCCTGCACATAATGATCCGTCATGCCGGCAATGTAATCACACACCACCCGCACCAACTTTTCATGCGTAACCTTCTCCTGATAGCTCTCCGGCAGCGACTCCGGATGCGCGACGAGATAGTCGAACGTCTCGGTCACGACCTTCTCCGCCTTGATCTTTTCCGGTAGCAGCGGCTTGCTCTCATAGAGTGCTTTATAAAGATACGCCTTCGCCTCGCGCCGTTCCTGCTCGACCCCCGGACTGAATGCAACCAGCCGCTCTGGCTGCCGGCGCACATCGTCTAGACTGGCTACACCCGACTCCGCCACTCGCGACTTCGTGTTTTCGATTAGGTCCGTCACGAAGCGATTCAGCATCCGCTTCAGCGCCTCGTTAAACTTCAACTTGTCGGGCGCGTCCGGATACTTCTCCTCCATCTCCACATAAAATCTCTCGAACGCGCGCACATTCTTTCGCACCGCATCCAGCTTCAAGAGTCTTGCCTCGAACCCGTCGTCAAGGTCGGCGGTGCTGTACGCGATCTCGTCGGTCAAGTCGATGAGCTGCGCTTCCAGCGGAGGTCGCAAATCCAGCAGGTACTCCGCCAACTCCGGATGCTCGGCAACGGTGTAGTCATGCGAGTGCTTGATGATGCCCTCGCGCACTTCAAACGTCAGGTTCAGTCCGCGAAACTCCGCGTAGCGCAACTCGAAGTCCTCAACAATCCGTAGCGCCTGCAGGTTGTGGTCAAAGAAGTCACCATGCCGATGCATGGCTGCATCCAGCGCTCGCTCTCCTGCGTGCCCAAACGGCGGATGCCCAATGTCATGCACCAGCGCCAGCGCCTCGGCGAGATCGACATTCAGCTCGAGGGCCCCCGCTATGGTGCGTGAAATCTGCGCCACCTCCATGGTATGCGTCAGTCGTGTGCGAAAGTGGTCGGAGTAGCGGCGGGTAAAAACTTGCGTCTTGTTTTCGAGCCGGCGGAACGCGCGCGAGTGGATAACACGGTCACGATCGCGCTGAAAGGCGTTGCGATACGGGTGCGTTGGCTCAGGGTGGCGGCGTCCGCGGGATTCCTCAACGCGGACCGCGTAACTGGCGAGCATGTGGAGAGTTTATCAGTGCAACGGTTTTGAAGGGGCGTAGCTTCAACCGCGCCACTAAATCTTATTTTTCTGGTCACCCCTCGGTCGCCGCGGCGACCGGGGGATCTGCTTTGTCTCTTAGTCCGGCGTGAGTCTGCCGCTATTCTTTTCCCGTGTTCTGCTTGGCCAACTTGACCTTCGCCGACTCCAGGTCCTTCTGCACCTTGGCGACTTCGTCAGCATCCACTTCCGCCGGCACCGTCCTGCCCCATTCATCGAGCGCGCGTTGCCAGTGTGCGGTCGCCAGCTTCAGGCGTCCGGTCTTCTGGTAGAGATCGCCGAGGTGCGCCTGAACCGTGGGGTCGCTGCCGATTTTCTCCGATGCGCGGCGAAGATTCTCTTCCGCCAGGTCATAGTTGCCTAAGCGGTAATAGACCCAGCCGAGCGAGTCGAGGTACGCGCCATTCTGCGGATCAAGAGCGACGGCCTTCCGAATGTACCCCAGCGCTTCGTCCAGCCGCACACCGCGGTCGGCCAGCATGTAGCCCATGTAATTCAGCGCCTGCGCGTTTTTGGGGTCGGCCACGATGACCTTGTGGAACTCTTCTTCTGCCAACTCGTATTTCTTCTGCCGCTCGTAGATGGAACCAGCTACGAACATGGCATAAATCTTGTCGTCGGACTTGGTGGATAGTTCCAGCGCCTTGTTGATGCTGTTTTCGGCTTGTGGCCAGTCCTTGGTGCGGCTATACATCTGGGCCAGCGCGACGTACACGTCACGATCGTCCGCAGTGCCCTTCAGCATCAGCTTGACCTGCGCGATGGCCGCAGCCGAGTCACCCAGATCAGCGCGCTGTGACGCGGCTACCATCTGCATGGACCGATCATTGGGGAATCTCTTCGCGGCTTCCTCCGCGGTAGTGGTGGCCAACTGCCACTGCTTCTGGTCGCGATAGGTTTCGATGATTTCCTGGTATCCGCGAATCGCGTCTTCGTCGCCGAGGTCAAACATGCGGTGGAAGGTGTCGATGGCCAACTGCGGCTTGTTCGCGTCGCGATAAGCCGATCCCAGGCGCTCCAAGAAGATCGCTCGATTGCTCTTCTCCGACGCGTCGTACTCCCCATTTGTGTGTTCGGTCTTCTGCAGCAACTGGTTCAGGATCGTGATGGCATCGTCATAGCGCCCTTGTGCCTGGTCGATCACCGCGATGTTGAATTTCACTTCCAGCGAGTCCGGCATCACGGCCCCGGCCTTCTTCAGGCTCTCCATGGCTTCGTCGTAGCGGCCGCTGCGGCGGTAAATCTCCGCCATGCGCATGTAATTCTGCGCGTCAGAGGGATCTGAATCGGCGATCACTTTCAACTGCACCAGGGCGGCTTCGGTCTGGCCGTCATTCAGCAGATTCTGCGCCAGGCCGCGCACCGAGTCGAGATTGTCGTGGTCAAGGTCAACCGATTTCTGGTAAGCCTCGATGGCTTTCTTGTAAGCCTTGTTCTGCTCGTAGGTGTATCCGAGCGCTGCATACAGCTTGGACGAACGCGACGCTTCGGGGAACGCACTGAGGACTTCCAGCGCTCGCGACGTGTCGCCCTCTTCGTTGTAGAGGATTGCGAGTGCGGTCACGGCATCTTCAGAGTTGGGTTGGATGCTGACGGCGGTCTTGAATTCGTTCTCCGCTTTTACCAGGTCGTTGTTCAGACGGTAGAGGCGACCCAACAAAAGGTGGTCTTCAACGCTCTTGGGATCGAGGCGAACGATATCCTGGTACTGTTCGATCGCCAGCTTGAGGATCGCCTCCGACTGTGTGCCGCTCTGCATGTCGCCCAGCGAGCGCAGGTAAATACGTCCTAGCAGGCGATGCGCCTCGAGGTTGTTCCCGTCGCGCTTGAGAATGTCCTGGGCTTCGAGCACCGCATCCTTGATGCGGCCCGTGCGCGCATACAACTCGGCCAGCCCCGCGTTCAGGTAGTCCGAGGTCGGATCGTTTTCGATGGCAAGCCGGTACTCGTCAACAGCTTTGTTCGCGTACTCCGACTTTCCGTACATCGCGACCATCTCTTCATAGATATGGGCCATGGCGAAGTGGTAGTAGGCCGCCGCCTTGTCAGGGGCACTGGCCGAGGGCTTGTTGGCCGTCGGTTTTGCGTCCTGGCTAGCGGATGCGGTGGGCGTATCTTGCGCCAGAACGCCCAACGAACAGGCAATCACAAGCGCCAACAGGGTGAAACCAGTGCGAGTTTGCTTCATTCAGTAGGACCAGCCGTTGATTCTATTCGATGCGCGCTGCAGCGGGGGGTCTTCGTTATTTTATCCGTTTGTGGCGCGGGATGGGGAATTCATCGGATTGGACGATCGTCAATGCAATAATCCGTCCCCCAATAGAACCCGGCTTCTCGTTGGACGTCGCGCCGCCGGAAAGGTTAAATGTCAGTGCAGGCAGGTTTTGTGGGCTGCTTTCCGCCTACAGAACTGCCAGTCGCGCCGGCACAGGAACCACATGGAGACTTTGACCTACTCGCATTTGGAATCGCCCGTTGGACCGCTCACCGTCGCCATATCGCAAGCCGGATTGGCTCTACTGGCGTTTGGGCGCGAGCTCCCGCCTAAGCTGGGCGGACAACGCATCGACTGGAGGGAATCCGCCGCAGCAACCGTCGAAGTGCAGCAACAACTCGACGAGTACTTTGCCGGCAAGCGGCGCGATTTCGACCTGGCGCTCGATCTCCGCGGAACCGAGTTTCAAAAGCAATGCTGGCAAGAGCTGTTGCGCATTCCCTACGGTCAGACAAAAAGCTACGCCGACATCGCTCGCGCCGTCGGCCGCCCTAACGCCTACCGCGCCGTCGGACAATCCAATCATCACAATCCCGTCGCCATCATCGTGCCCTGTCACCGGGTATTAGCGGCGGGCACCGAACTTGGCGGCTATGGCGGCGGACTGCCTACCAAGGCATTCCTGCTGCGGCTCGAAGGAGCGGAGTTTCACGATGACCAGTCTGCGATCAAAAACCAGCCGGCACTGAGTTTCACGTAGCCGCGGTTTCCAATTCCGGCGTCGCTGCCAGCAATGCGCGCGTGTACTCATGCTTCGGCGCGGTGACAATCTGCTCGGTGGTTCCCATTTCAACGATCTGGCCCTGCTTCATCACCGCGATGCGTGTTGCCAGATAACGCACTACCGGCAGCGAGTGCGAGATGAAGAGATAGGTCAGCTGGAACTCGCGCTGCAATTCGCGCAGCAGATTGACGATCTGCGCCCCGACGCTAACGTCGAGCGCCGACACCGGTTCGTCGGCCACAACGAATCGCGGCCGCAGCACCAGCGCGCGGGCGATGCCGATACGTTGCCGCTGTCCTCCGCTGAACTCGTGCGGATATCGGTGCAGCGCCGACTCATCCAACCCAACCGCCCGCATCATCTCGGCAGCCCGGCGCAGCCTGCCCGCCCGCGACTCCCCACCATGCACCACCATCGGCTCCGACACTATCTGTTCCACCTTCATTCGAGGGTCAAGCGAGCCGTATGGGTCCTGGAAGATGATCTGCATCTCTCGACGGAGTCGTCGCAAATCTCCCGCCCCGGCGGCGAGCACATCGCGGCCGTCAAAACTCACACTCCCCGAGTCAGGCTCGATCAGCCGAAGCAGCAGGCGACCCAGCGTGCTTTTGCCGGATCCGGACTCACCCACCAGCCCCAGCGTCTCGCCCGCCTCGATCGTCAGCGATACCTCGTTGACGGCGCGAACCTGGCGCGCCGCCCCGGAGCCAATAAGATTTTGCCCCGACGTGTACGACTTGACGAGATGATTGGCTTCCACCAGCGGCATCCCGCCGATGGTACCAAATCGCCAGCCCGCCGATTTGGCCTTCCGCGGAAAGCCGCATAAATACACGCGTAGGCGCGTTTGTCACAAACTACCCAGCTCAACTGCGGCGAACCCCTCGCGATCTACTGCCACGAAACTCCCGAAAAATCCGATCAATCCAGCTGTCCCAATACGATCGCCCGTCAGCCTGCACCATTTTCCGTCACATGCCTGTGGACGGGCTGCACTCCATTGAAAACAAAGGTGATAAAAATGCGAAAAATCAGTTGACTGAAAATTTGCAGGGTGTAAAACAAACTCGTTCTTTGACAGTTTCCAAGGTTTTCCGGTTGGTGGCGAGTCCGGGGCCGAAGCCAGTTCACCGCAGCCGCGCCTGCAGCGCATAGGCAAACGGAGGGACAGCAACGGTCAATAGCGAACCGCCGGTTGAGAAAACAAGAAACAGGTCAAAGGCAAGATAGAGTCCCGAGGCGTTGGTAGGTTTTTCCGGTTAGAAGAGAGCCCGGAGCCCGAGTCAAGATCGTCCGCTGCGTCCCGCTCTGCGGCATAAGCGTTAACTTAATTGTTGCCAGAGTTACGCGTCGGAGATTATGCTTACGGCATGGACAACGGCCTTGAGGGGTTGGGGAGTTGGGAGGTACTGCAGCAGTTCCTGCCGCCAGGATGGGCAGAACAAGCGCGTACGACGGGAGCCCTGAGACGGACTCGCGGAGTGCGGGATGCGGCTGCTTTACTGCGGGTCCTGCTGATGCATCTGGGACAGGGATGCTCGCTGGCGGAGACCGCGGTGCGGGCGCGCGAGGCGGGGCTGGCGCAATTGAGTGCGGTGGCTTTGTTTAAGCGACTGCGGGCGAGCGAAGCCTGGTTGTTGTGGCTGGCGCAGCAGTTGGGAGGAGCGGGGCAAGGGCTGTGGGCGGCACCGCAGCGGGTGGTGAGGGCCATCGATGCGACGGTAGTTTCCGAGCCGGGCAGCACGGGGACGAATTGGCGTCTGCATTACGGCTTACGCTTGGCAGATCTGCGCTGTGATTTTTTCGAACTCACCGACGTGCGTGGCGGGGAGAGTTGGAAACGAGTGCCGGTGCGGCGGGGGGAGATTCTGTTGGGCGATCGTATCTATGGACGGTCGAGCGGCATTGCCCATGTGCTGAAGGCCGAGGCGGATGTGGTGGTGCGCCTTACGCCCTCGCTATTAGCGCTGCTCGACGGGCAGGGGCGCGCCTGCGATCCCTTGCGGCAGGCGCGCTCGCTGCGGGTCGGTAGAGTGGGGACTTGGCCGACGCAGGTGCAGCATGAGGGGCAACGCTTTCCCGGCCGCTTGCTGGCCGTGCGGCGTAGCGCAGCGGCCACACGACTGGAACAAAAACGTCTGCGGCGGGAGGCGAGCCGCGACGGAAGAGTGATTTCACAACCCAGTTGGGCGGCAACACAATACTTGTTTCTCTGGACCAGTCTGCCGGACTCGTTTTCCGCCGAAGTGGTGTTGGAATACTATCGTCGGCGCTGGCAAATAGAGCTGGCCTTCAAACGCATGAAGTCTCTGGCCGGCTTGGGTCACTTACCCAAAAAAGACCCGGCCAGTGCCCGCGCCTGGTTGTATGGCAAACTCCTGGTCAGCCTGCTGGCCGAACATCTGATGCAAACGGCGAAAGGGTTTTCCCCCTGGGGTTATCAACTGCAGGCAGCAACCCAGCCGCTGGCGTGAAACCGAATACCTGTTGCACGAAATCCTCGCGGCGGTGAACCCCAACCTCCCCTTGGCCAATACGCTCCTCCACTGGAATCAGATCGCACATCGGCTTGCCTCCGCCCCGCGCACACGTAAACTGCAAACATTAAGTTAACGCTTATGCCGCTCTGCGGGATCCGGCGACCACAGGTCGGCAAGGGTCTAAAGCGAACTTCTGGTCGAGAAAAACAGATCGACACAACCTCGGGATTCTTATTTGGGCGCTTCTCACTCCTCCAATCAACACTTTACAAACGTATCCCACGGTGCGGCGGAGTACGATGCAGTTCCGTCGCATCGCCCTTTCATCCAATCGAATCCAGGCCAATGCACTCCTATCTGGATGCCCTTCGTTCTTTTTGGCCCCAGCGCCTTGCTGCCGCCGTTGATATCGCGCTGGAGTTTCAGGACAGCCCGCATCACGTCGGCAGGGCGCATTTCACCCGTTTCCAAGAGTGAGGGTGGGGCGGTCTGGGCGGCTATCCGCCTAAAACGGAGATTCCTGATAGGCTCCGGGCATGAGCTCGAGACGATGAAACATCGCATTGTCCACTTACTGCAGAAGTACCTTTTGAACCCGCCCATCAAGTCGTTGTTTGCGATGGGGGTGGTGCTGCCAGGATATGCGCTGCTGGAAACCACTGGCCGCAAGACGCGAAAGCCGCGGCGTACGCCCGTGGGCTACGGACTGGTGGGCAGGCAGTTCTGGATCGTGGCGGAGCACGGCCAGAAAGCCGGCTACGTTCGCAATATCGCGGGTGATCCGCGAGTGCGCGTGAAACTGCGCGATGGGCTGCGGGCACGGTGGTACACCGGGACAGCTCATGTTCTTCCGGACGATGATCCATGCGAACGCCAACGCTGGCTCGCGAGTCAGGTGCCGGCCAGCTCCAGTAATGCCGCCGCGGTACGCTTCTTCGGCACTCAACTGCTGACGGTTCGGGTTGACCTGGACAGCTGAAAAATCGCGATCTCAGGTTTTGGCAAAGGCGCACAATTGCCGAAATCAGGCAATTGCCGGGCACCCGGCCAGAGCCACTCCGATTGGGGAACCCGGCACAAATTGCTGTTTTAGGGGCACCCCTCCCCCCTCACCAATCTTGAAAACAAAGGGTTTACAGCATGACTTGGCGTAAGCTCCTACAAACATTAGTACTTATATCTAAAGTCTTGCAAACAAAGAGGTAAATTCGCCGAGGCGGTTGCAGGGTGCCGACGAACCAAGTCTACTTACCGGTTATCAAAGATCACGTGCGACCCCTAGTCCCCTAGGTGCGGGTCTGGCAAGAGGCACCAATCCCCCGACTCACGTAGATGGTTACCGAACAGGGGGCGGGACCGGCAAGGACTGGGGACACAGGGCTGTGTGACAAGTGGGGGAGTTCGCACGAGCCCCACACTTGCCAGCGGCAGGCATGAGGTGGGTCACCAGCGAGTGGTCAGTAACCAGATGTCAGTGAAAGTCAAAAACCCCACGCGGCCAAAATCAGGCCGAAATGGGGCACCCGACAGAATCATTCGATTGGGGCAGGGGTATTGGGAAACCGGCCGGGGTCGCGAAGTTAGTGATGGGCCCACGTTAGGCCCAAAGAGGGCCGAACGTGGGGCACCGAGTGAGTTTTGATACCGGGTCCACGCGCCTAATGGCCGATCTTGCGACGCAGGGCGATCGCAGCGCCGCTGAGTCCCAGTGCCAGCAGCGAGAGGCTTCCTGGTTCGGGGGTCAGAGTAAACGTTCGCTCCGGACCCGGGATGAAGACGCCGTTATCGAGCGAGAGTTCCACAAACACATCGAAGAAGCTATCGACCCTGAAGTTGCTTCCGGACGGAGCAACGGTGGTCGGTCCGATGCTTGCGAAGTTGGGATTGAGGATCAACTCAATCGTGTGGCCGTTAAACCCGCCCGTCAAATCGAGTTCTGTCAGGCTCGAGGTAAACGTGCCTAACTCGGTATCGCTGGTGCGGCCGGCGTAGAGAATGCCGATGGGCCCGCCGAGCGAGAGTGGCCCGATGAGCGCACCAGGCATCCCGTTGTTGTCGGTGTAGATCATAGCGGCAAGCGAGATGGAAGAGTCGATGGACTGTCCGCCTCCGTTAATGATCGAGGTGGTGCCGGTGAAGCCGTAGAGCCGGGCTGCAACGACGCACACACCCGGACCGAGGTTAGCGAAACAGATCGTGCCGGTAGTGTAGCTGCCTTCGGGCGGAAGACTGGGGGTGGACTGAATGATGCCGGCCCACGCATTCGGCATCGCGAAAACGACAACCAGAGCAATGGCTGCCAGACGCAAAGTGCGCCACATCCATGGTGCGGACATACTCACCTCCTGAAGTGAGGCGGCGAAGTGATGCCAAGCATGTTACACCCGAACCGGAGGTGGCGAGCGCAAATGCGATGAAATTTTGCGGGGCCAGAGCACGAAAATGCCAGCACCCCAAGGAGCGCTAAAGCCGCGTTTCGTGGGGACGCTGCGATGCGGGACTGAGGGCGGCTGAATCGCGATTTCAGGTTTTAGTTTGCCCGGGAGCTTTGCCCGCTTTGGCAGCTGCGGCTTGGGCGCGGAGCTTTTCCGCCCAGGCGGTAAATGCCGCCAGAGTCGCTTCCCTCAGGGTCAATCCCTGGCCCGCGGCCATCATCTTGATGTTGCGCTTTTCGTTGTCGGAAAGGCGAACTTGAAGCAGGTTTCTTTCGGCCTTGGGTGCTTGGTCTTTCATTCTGTGTTCACACCTCTTTAGAATCAGCTGGTTAGGCGGAAATTGTTCTTAAGCAATTGATTTCAAGCGACTTATACGTATCCATTTGAGCCGCAAAGAGTTAGGCTCGATTCGGAGCGTTTTTCTAGGCCCAAGTTATCATACAATACAAAATCATACGCCAAATCGCCATACTCTGCATACTAGTATGACTTGATTTTGTCATACATTCCATACAAGTATGTACCGAACCAGCCGCAGCCGCAGGGCACTTCGAGATGTCGAGGAGCCGCTTCCGGTCCACGGAATGGGCGAGGACCGAGGCAAGAGACACCACTCCCTCTCCTCGCGGTGAATGTTCGCTCAATGGAGGAGGATGCGAGAGGGCAACGGTCACGGTGGGGTGTGATAAGCGGAAGGTGTCAGTGGTCGGTTGTGGGTTGTGAAGAAAAGGCGCACATAACCCGACCGACGAGACGTCGGTAGTTGTGACGAAAAGCCCCACCCTTCGACTTCGCTCAGGGCAGGCTCCGGCAGAAGGATGGCCGGATGGGCCACTCGCGGGCAGTTGTCAGTGAAAATCAAGAAGACCCACCCGGCCAAAAGAAGGCCGGATGCCACCCGCCGTTTAGATTCATTTGTTACTTGGGAGAGTTGCCCGGCGGGCCACCGGCCTCGTGTACCTGGTCAAACTCAATACGCTTGTAGCGCTCAATCAGTCTACGAACGCCGGAGTAGCCGTAATTGTCAACGAACCTCCACAGCGCTGGCAGTATGCCGCTCTTTCGGAGGCCAGGATAGTTGCCGGAAAGAACATCGATCCAGTAGTGCAAATAGGGGTTCAGATCGCCGGGCTGTATAAGCCCGGCCTCGATGAAGCTCTCAAATCTCTCCAAATAGCTGAAGAAGCGGTCGAAGATGTCCCGGATAGCCGCTTCCTCTTTGGTGAATATATTTCCAGGGTGGTGAATTCTCAGGGCAGCACCGACCAGACTGTAGTCGACCCGTACCAATCGTCGATCCGAGTCGGTGCTATATCGAAACAACTCATAGTCGCGTTCCGCCCAATCCAGCATTGTTAGCGCGGTTTTTACGGCGACATCATCCTGAAAGGCTTTTATTTCTAATGCGACGAATTCAGCCTTCTTCCATCGCTGGGATTTCGCATATTGCCAGATCGCAACACAGAACGCCGTCAACGCACCCACAAGCTGCAGGATCTCGGAAATTTTCACCTGAGGATCGAAGTGGAATTGCATCCGTCGCACCCCGTTTGGTTTGACTCATTGCGGTCTCGCCGAATGCCGTTTGGCTAGCGGCGCGGGAATGTGCGGATGATAGCAGAGGTCCGGTGTGGCTAGAAGGATTGTGCGCGGGAAGATGTCAACAGGTGGACGGCGCACCAGACCCGCGTTGACGGAGCAGAGTTCTTTTGTGTTGTTCGGTCAGTCGAAGGGGAGGCTTCGCCGTCGGTTGGCCACGGGATATGTGGGCCACGCATTATAAAAGGGCGCCCCTTTCCAGGCAGGTTTAAGGTTGCTGTGCTGAAGCAGTAACTCAACCTGAGGAAAGGAACACCCGATGAATAGCATCAAGTATGTCGGACTGGATGTCCACCGCGACACCATCTCGGGGGCGGTGCTCAACGCTGAGGGCAAGCTGGTGATGGAGTTAGTCATCGCCACGCACGCCACCGCGATTCTGGATTTTCTGCGGGGACTGGGCGGGACACTGCACGTCACCTTCGAGGAAGGCACGCACTCCGCCTGGCTCTACGACTTGCTGGTGAGACGAGTGGCGTATCTGGTGGTGTGCAATCCGCGGAAGAATGCGCTGCTGAAAGCGGGCAGCAAGAGTGACGCGATCGACGCGCGCAAACTGGCGGAGTTGCTGCGCCTGGGATATCTCAAGCCGGTGTATCACGGACAGAACAGCACGGCGGCGGTGAAGCATCTGGGGCGCAGTTATGCGGCACTGACGGAAGACACCACGCGCACGATGGGGCGGTTGAAGGCGCTGTATCGCAGCCAGGCGATTGCCTGCGCCGGCGCAAAGGTTTTCGGAGCGCGGCATCGCCAAGAGTGGCTGGCGCAGTTGCGCAACAGCGGGTTGCAGCGGCGGGCGCGGCGGCTCTACCAGGAGCTGGATGCGCTGCAGCAGTTGCGGCGCGAGGCGAAGCGGGATCTCATGGTGGAGTGTCGCAAGTATGGCGAGGCCAGGCTGCTGCGCACGGTGCCGTGGCTGGGTCCGATACGGGTGGCGCTGTTGATTGGGCGAGTGCAGACGCCGCATCGCTTTCGCACCAAGCGGCAGTTCTGGGCCTACTGCGGGTTGGCGCTGGAGACGCGCGACAGCGGCGAGTACCGCGTGGTCAACGGACAGATCGAGCACAAGAAGAAGCCGCTGTTCATTCGCGGGCTGAACCGCAATCACAACCACGATCTGAAGAACCTGTTTAAGAGCGCGGCCACGACGGCGAGCGGCAGCGAGGGAGCGTTCGGCCAGTTCTACCAAAATCTTCTGAAAAAAGGGATGCGAGCGGAGATGGCGCGGCTGACCCTGGCGCGCAAGATCGCCGCCGTCACGTTGCATGTGTGGAAGAAAGGAGAGGCGTTCGACGCCGAGTATGTGAAGCCACAAGCCGCTTGAGCGCGCGGCACCGCAGGGAAAGCGGGTTTCACTCCGCGTTTTTCTGTTCGGGCTGCGAGCTCGGGTTCGAGGGCAAGTATCTTTCGGCTGGTTAGGCTAAGTGTCCGCCGCTGGCAGACCAAGTCTCACGGGCCACCCCGCCGCGGCGGGCTCCCTCGGATAACCCAACAAAGCCATACTGGCCGCGGGCCCAGACCGCGAGTCTCAGATAGAACCATGGTTGGCCGCTGAGCGGGACCACCGTCAGGCTTGAGTAGCTTCAGCTAGCGAAGAATGCCGTAGCGCGGAAATGAAAACCACCGAAGAACTGCGCGTCGCCACCACTCCAGCGCGACGAAAGGGGCTGGATGTCAGAGAAATAACTCTGCTCCCGCGAGGGGAGAAGTGTTTTCTCTTGACATCCCCTTTTATAGAACCAGCCCACCTAGCCAATCAGCCTTCATTTTCGCAGCCGCCAGTTTTCGAGTGCCTTCTTCGTCTCGGCTTCTTGCCGCTCCTGGCGTTTGGCCTCCCGACTCTCAAATCCGGGAGGACGTTCAGCCAGCCAGTCATTTAGGGCTGATCGGAGCTTGCTTACTGCCTCGCTCTCTTCTCGCTCTCCGGAAACTTCGCCGTGGGCTGACCATTCTTCAACGATCGCCTTCGTGAGTTCCTTTTGCCGTTTCTGTCTCTCTGCGGCCCATAGCGCATCAATCTCATCGTCGGTCGGAGCCTTGGAAAGCGCTTCATCGTCCTGCTGAGGTGTACGCCGAGGATCTTTTCGTGTGAGATGTGCACTGGCGGCAGCGGCCTGCACACCAGAGTGGCTAGGGCCCGATTGGTGGCGCTCCTCAACTATTCGTGCCGCCTCGGCGATGACCCGCTGACGTTGGAGTGCATCTAGCCGCGCCTTCTCCTCGGCTGCTTTTTGTTGTCGCTCTTCCTCTTCGTGACGGGCCTTCTCGGCAGCAGCCTTGCGTTCCTCCTCTTCTTGTTTGGCCAGCTCGGCCGTGAGGCGTTGCCGCTCCTGTTCGTCCTGCCGGGCTCTTTCCTCAGTCGCTTTACGCTCGCGCTCCTCCTGCTGCAAACGAGCCTGTTCGGCAGCGGCCTTCCTGCGCACTTCCTCCAGCTTCGCCTGCTCAGCGGCGATACGTTGACGCTCCTGTTCCTCTTGCTGGGTCTTTCCCTCGGCAGCGTCTTGTTCCTGCTCTTCTCGTTCTGCTTGTGCCGCAGCGTGTTCCTCCGCGTCCTCTACCGTAGGCGAGGTGGTCAATGGGGCCGCAGCCGGTACAGTAACGCTCGCTGCCGCGGGTTGCTCCACGGCGAGGGTCTTGAGCAGTCTCCCCAGGCCGCGTGCGTAATCAGTCCGGAAATCGATGTGCTGAATCCGGCGCAGTTGCAAGGGAACGGCACAATCCTGATAGAGAACGGGGATGATGGTTTTCTGCTCGTCGAGCGCGAAAGCAATCTCGTTGCGCACGTTTTTCGATTGGACGGAAGCAGGAGACAAGATCAACAGCATGCGCGGCGACCGGGTTACCGCCTGTTCGACCGCGCTGTCCCACTCCTGACCGGGATCGATGTCAAGTTGGTCCATCCAGACATGCGCTCCGGCTGCCTTGAGGTCTTCGGCGAGTTTGAGCGCAAAATCCGAGTCAGTCCTGCAGTAACTGAAGAACGCGGTTGGCGCATCGCTCGGCACGAGGCGATCTCCATGTCCAGACGGCTTCCGCAACCGATCATCGCGGCGGGGAACAAGTGCCGTTGGGATTGGCACACAGTATGCCATAAAACGCGGTGTGGCAAGGCCAATTGGAGGAATGGCGATGAAGCGCAGCTAAGCTCGCGGGTGCGACCACATGTTGAGCCTCGATAGTGGTCGCAGGCGCTGCCTGCTTTACAACGGTATATTCCCATGCTTCTTGGGTGGGTTTTTGGCGCGCTGGTTTTCCAGCATGTTTAGGGCTTGGATCAGTTTCTTGCGGGTGTCTCGGGGTTCAGCTTGCGAGTTTCTCCAAGCGTGCGAGGGTGTCGGGATAGCGGCGGACCAGCAACAATAATGCAGCAGCTTGCGGGTTCGGCTTGGCGCGGCCTTGCTCCCATTTTTCGAGAGTGCGCTCGTTGATGTGGAGCTTGCGGGCAAAGACGGCGCGTGAACAGTTGAGGCGCTCGCGGGTTTCTTTGATCAATCGCGAATCTACCTTGAAGGCTTTGGCCGGTTCGACCTTGTAGGTGCGGAGAGTGAGCTTGCCTTCGCGATGGGCCTTCATCGCGGCAATGCCTTCCATCATTTCGTCGAACAGTTTGCGCTTTGCCATTAGCTCTTCCTCCTCGGGCGCGATTGCCGTACGGAACGCCGAACTTTGCGGGCATCAAGCTCGACCGCGGCCGTGTCTTTCAGTGCTTTCTTTTCCGACGGCGTTAGATCTGCGGCTTCGTCTTTGCCGTAAATCGTCACAAGCAAAATCTGAAAGTCCGACAGAAAATAGTAGTAGATGACACGCAAGCCGCCCCTTCGTCCCTTGCCGCGTCTCGGGTCGGCCCAGCGCACCTTGCGAAAGCCGCCTGTGCCGGGCATCACATCGCCTGCCTCGGGATTCTCGGCGAGTTCATTCTGAAGCGCAGCGTACGACTCGTCATCCAAATATTCCGCGATGTGCCGCGTGAATGCCGGAGCCTCGATAAACTCCATCAGTTCGCCTGCCTGAGCCTGGCTAGACTGACATTCTGACTATACGCTACTAGCGTACATTTGTCATGCGAGCGCATTTGTCCTCACAGCGGTATGTTCCCATGCTTCTTGGGAGGGTTTTTGTCGCGCTTGTTTTCTAGCATGTCCAGGGCCTGGATCAGTTTGCGGCGGGTGTCGCGGGGGCGGATGACGGCGTCGAGGTAGCCGCGCTCGGCGGCGACGTAGGGGTTGGCGAAGCGGTCGCGGAACTCCTCGATCTTGGCGGCGCGCTCGGCTGTCGGGGTTGTCTGACTTTTCCAGCTCACGCTTATAGACGATGTTGACCGCGCCTTCGGGGCCCATGACGGCGATCTCGGCGGTGGGCCAGGCGTAGTTCACGTCGGTGCGAATGTGCTTGGAGGCCATGACGCAATAGGCTCCGCCGTAGGCCTTGCGGGTGATGACGGTGATCTTGGGCACGGTGGCTTCGGAGAAGGCGTAGAGCAGCTTGGCGCCGTGAGTGATGATGCCGCCGTACTCCTGCTGGGTGCCGGGGAGGAAGCCGGGCACGTCTTCGAAGGTGATGAGCGGGATGTTGAAGCAGTCGCAGAAGCGCACGAAGCGCGCGCCCTTGATGCTGGCGCTGATGTCGAGGACTCCGGCGAGGAAGTTGGGCTGGTTGGCGACGATGCCGACGGGACGGCCGTTGAGGCGGGCGAATCCGATGACGATGTTCTTGGCGTAGTGCTCGTGGACTTCGAAGAAGTAGCTGTCGTCGACGACGTGGTGGATGACGTCTTTGATGTCGTAGGGCAGGTTGGACTCGGTCGGGGACGAGGGTGTCGAGGGCTTCGTCGGCGCGATCGATGGGATCGGTGCACGGCCTTGCGCGGCGGGTCTTCGAGATTGTTCGAGGGCATGAAGCTGAAGCAGCTCGCGAATCATGCTGAGGCATTCGGCGTCGTCGTGGGCGAGGAAGTGGGCGACGCCGGACTTGGCGTTGTGGGTCATGGCTCCGCCGAGCTCGTCTTTGGTGACCTCTTCGTGGGTGACGGCCTTGATGACGTCGGGGCCGGTGATGAACATGTAGGAGGTGTTCTCGACCATGAGGATGAAGTCGGTGATGGCGGGGGAGTAGACGGCTCCTCCGGCGCAGGGGCCCATGATGGCGGAGATCTGCGGGACGACGCCGCGAGGCGAGCGTGTTGCGCAGGAAGATGTCGGCGTATCCGGCGAGGGACATGACGCCTTCCTGGATGCGGGCTCCGCCGGAGTCGTTGAGGCCGATGACGGGAGCGCCGACGCGCATGGCGGTGTCCATGAGCTTGACGATTTTGGCGGCGTTGGTTTCGGAGAGCGAGCCGCCGAAGACGGTGAAGTCCTGGGCGAAGACGAAGACGAGGCGGCCTTCGATGCGTCCGTAGCCGGTGACGAAGCCGTCGCCGAAGAACTTTTGCTCGCTCCATGCCGAAGTCGGTGCAGCGGTGCGTGACCATCTTGTCGGTCTCTTCGAAGGTGCCTTCGTCGAGAAGGAACTCGATGCGCTCGCGGGCGAGCATCTTGCCCTGCTCGTGCTGGTGCGCGTGGCGCTTCTCGCCTCCGCCGGCTTCGGCGAGGGAGTCGCGGCGCTTTAGTTCGGCTAGTTTCTGCTCAAGGTTCATGCGGGGGATTATAAACAGCGGGGCGAGGGGGGGAATGTGACGGGTGAACGTAAAAGACAGTTGCCGGTGGTCGGTTGTCAGGTGTCAGTAAAAACCACAAGGATCCACGACGTTAGCGAGATGTGGGGCACCCAGATTTTGACAATTCGGAACCCGATCAGGCGAAGTGTTGCCAGCCTTGGGGCTTGAGGGGGCGGGTAGTCCCGTTGGGAGCGCGAAGCTTGATGGCGTGGGCTTTGGTGATGACGCCGATGCGGGTGATGGGGACGCCGGCGATTTCGTCGGGAATGTCGTGCTTGGGCGAAGCGGTGAAGAGCAATTCGTAGTCTTCGCCGCCGTGCAGGGCGAGTTGCAAGGCGTTGGGGCCTTTGGTGGTGGGAAGAGCGGTGGCTTCGACGGTGGCTCCGACTTTGCTTTCGTCGCAGATGTGGCGCAGGTCGGTGGAGAGGCCGTCGGAGGTGTCGATCATGGCGGTCGCCAGCTTTTTGTCGCGCAGGAATTGGCCGACGGCGATGCGGGGGTCGGGATAGAAATGGCGGGGATAGGCGGAGGGTTTGAGTTTTTCTGTCGCGGCGGAGTTTGTCGAGAGTGGCGACGGAGAGGCCGAGGGTTCCGGTGACGTAGAGGAGGTCGCCGGGGCGGGCTCCGGAGCGGAGGATGGCTTTGCCTTTGGGGACGCTGCCGAGGACGACGATGTCGGCGAGGATGCCGTCGGGCGATTGGGCGGTGTCGCCTCCGGCGAGGGTGACGGAGTATTGCTTCGCGAGCTTGAGCAGGCCGGCGATGAAGTCGTCGACCCAGCGTTGCGGGAGGTCGGCGGGAAGGGCGAGCGAGAGGAACGCGGCGTGGGGAGTGCCGCCCATGGCGGCGATGTCACTGAGTCCGCGAGCGAGGCAGCGGTGGCCGACGGAGTCGGCGGGATGCCATTCGCGGCGGAAGTGGACGCCTTCGAGGGTGAAGTCAGTGGTGACGAGGGTTTGCGTGCCGCGGGGGAGATCGAGGACGGCGCAGTCGTCTCCGATGCCGACGGCGGCTTCGCCGAGGTTAGCGCCGCAAACGACGGGCGCGAACCTGGGGCACCAAGGCGGCGCGGCGGATGCGTTGGATGAGGTCGAGCTCTTTGAGGGGCATGGAGTCTATGGGAATCCGAATATATATTCCCATAGGCGCGGTGCAGGGATCGATGTGATAGCGGCGACAGTCGAGTCAGCCGCGGGCAATTCTCGAGCGGATTTTAGTGGCAATCAACTCTGCCACTTTAATGGTAGTAATACGTTCACAAATCATTGACTTAGCCGCGGGCCGTCTGTTACGGTTTGGAGTCATTTGAAAATGAACCAGGCGTCCGGGTGAACGTTGGTTCAGCCCGGCAGAAGAGTCCAAATACCTCGTGGCTCTTCCCGCTTCGCGTAGTAGAAGTTGGGCCCGCCAGGTACAAACGCTCCGGAATTACATAGGCTCGAAAACTCATACGCCGGAACGAATTTGATCTGAGGGTATATTGATATTGCGTAAACGCTTTTATATTCTTTTCGTAGCTCGAGATGCAGAAGGTCAGCTACGGAAGATCCCAATTCCCCTCCATTATCTGTACGTGTTCCTTGCCGGAGCGCTGATCGGAATGTTTACGATCACCGGCATGGCGGGTTCGTATGCGCGCATGCTGTTCAAGGTAGCGAGCTTCAACCAGTTACGCACCGAGAAGAGCGCGTTGCAACACAAATACTCGCAACTGGAACAGGTCTCGCACGAGAAGGACATACAAGTGGCTTCGCTGGGGTCGATCGCCAACGAAGTGTCGGTGATTTACGGACTGAAGCCGAACCCGAAACTTCTTGACGGAAGCCGACAAGCCGATGCAGCCGGAGCAGGTGGCGGACGCCATCAATAGCTTGTATGCGCTGCGAACGTCGGCGCTGACCGGTGCAACGGCGGCGGGCGTAAGCATGGGGGTGAACCGGCGGGCGTCGCTGTCAGACTGGATTGCGTTGACCACGGCTCCAACATTGTGGCCTGTGACGGGACCGATTACCGGCCCGTTTGGTTCGCGGCAGGATCCGTTTAATGGTGAAGGCGCGTTCCATTCGGGAGTGGATATTTCGTGCCACTACGGGCAGCCGATTCTGGCGCCGGCGGATGGCGTGGTGACATACGCGGATTTCTATAACGGATATGGGCGCCTGATCGAAATCGACCACGGCAACAGCATCCAGACGCGGTATGGGCATTTGTCAGGATTCGCGGTTACGGATGGGCAGTCGGTGCGCAAGGGCCAGGTCATCGGGTACGTGGGTATGAGCGGCCGCAGCACCGGAGCGCATCTGCATTACGAAGTGCGCATCCACGACACGCCGGTGAATCCGCACAAATTCCTGCGGGCCGTGGCGAGTAACGTGTTCGGAGGAAGCTAAAAAACGCTGTAGAGATTGGAAGACGACGCCGCGCGGATGAAAGTCCGGGCGGCGTTTTGATTTTTGGGGATGAACGATCGTTCACCACGGAGAACACGGAACGCACGGAAAAGGTAAGAGTAAAGACAAGAGCAGCCACGGATTACGCGGTTAAGGACGAAGGCTGTCAATCGAGGTCGGAAGATTCGGAATACTCAGACCTTCGGAGTCATGGGGAAAAAGCAGATCCCTCGGTCGTCCGCACGGCGGCCGACGTCGTGATGACAAATCAAATATGGGGATTACCTAGCGTTTTTTGGGAGTTGGCGGGGATGCTTGAACATTTGGTTCGGGGGGCTTAGTGGAATCGGATCCGAACTCGACAGGGGTTTCGCTGACGATTTTCTTGAAGAAAGCGAAGGGGACGCTGGCGGTCAGGAGGGCCTCGTTCTTGTCCTGATGAACTTCGAAGCTGTCGAAGGCCTTCTTGACGTCGGGGTCAGGGCCGCCGCCATCGAGGGTAATGTCGAGGGTGCGGAACAACGTTAGGAACGCGCTGACGCGTTCGGTAAAGACGCGAGCTTCATTGTCGGTAGGGGTGATGACCTGGGCGCGGAGATGGACGTCATTGAGCGGGCGGGCTGAGGCGATCACGATGCTGCCGCGCGGCAGCAGGCTGCTCCAGGAGCCGGGCAGCAGGAGTTCGCTGTGGTCCTGCGGAGCGCTGTTGGCGGGGATGCGAGCGATGGTCCAGATGAGGCTGCCCAGCGGGACGCGGGAGTAGTAGTCGGCGACGACCGTGGGGCCGGAAAACGGCAAGGCCGCCTGCTTGTAGCGGTCAATCATGCCGTGAATGGCGTCGCTGCCGTCGGTGTTGGATGCGGCGGCGGTATCCACGCCGAGCAGAACCACGCGCACGGTGCGGCCTTCGAGCGGGATGATGTAGATGTCGAAATCTTTGTAGTGTTCGACTTGCCGGGAAAGCTTCTGCAGGTAGTCGGTGACGCGCTGGCCGTCGAAGCGGCCGTGCATGATCTCGCTGTAACGGGTTTCGCTGGAAGAATTGCCGGGCGTGTTGCCGTAATGAATGGCCAGCGCGGCGTGGTCGAGATCGCGCTCGGGCTCGAATCCGGTCTGGCGGACGAATTCGTCGTATTCGGGCTCGCGGTTCTTGGGCGGCTTCTTGCCGAGATCGGTGAGCAAGCGGACGGGCTCGAGGTTGACGTAGAGCACGGCGTCAGCCTCGGGGAGCAGGCGGACGGCGTCAGGAGCAGCGCGCTTGCGCAACAGGACGGCGAGAACGATTGCGCCGAGAACAGCGAGAACGGCGAGGGCGATCCAGAGTGTACGGCGACGACGTCGCATGGATGAGAGTTGATGATACGGCAAAGCAGTTGCCAGTGGCCAGTTGTCAGTTGCCAGTGCCAGCGGAGGAAACGGCGCATCCGGGCGAGCATTTCGAACCAGCTCACACGGACCGGGTCGCAGGCGGTATTCTGATTGGGGAGTGATACGGGTGGTGGCAGGACCGACAACGCGAATTCCGTGGTGGGCGTGGGCATGGCCGCTGTTGGCGTGGGCCGTGATCGGCCTGCAAATGCCTGTGGTGCGGGCAACGGAGTGGTCACCGCGCTGGAAACGTTTGCGCTGATCGCGACGGTGTTTGCCGCGGTGTACCACGCCGAGGTGGTGGCCCATCGGGTGGGAGAGCCGTTCGGATCGCTGGTGCTGGCGCTGGCGGTGACCATCATCGAAGTCGCGCTGATTGTGTCAGTGATGATCATGGGTGGCGACGCAACCGGCACGACTGGCCCGCGACACGGTCTTCGCCGCGGTGATGATCGTGTGTAACGGCATCGTGGGGATGTGCCTGCTCGCGGGCGGGATGCGTCACGGGGAGCAGGGGTTCCAGTTTGCAGGGCGCGAACGCGGCGCTCTCTGTGCTGATTGCGCTGACGACGCTGACCATGGTGTTTCCCAACGTGACGACGAGCTCGGTGGGACCAACCTTCAGCCCATCGCAGCTGGTGTTCGCGGCGGTGGTGTCGCTGGTTTTGTACGGCGCCTTCGTGTTCATCCAGACGATTCGGCATCGGGATTACTTTTTGCCGGCGAGCGGAGCATGAGGAGCATGCGGCGCCTCCTACCAATAAGGTGGCGTTGGTGAGCGGCGGATTGTTGCTGGTATCGCTGGTTGCGGTGGTAGCGCTGGCGAAGGCGTTGACGCCGACGTTGGAGCGGGCGGTGATCGAGGCGGGCGCACCGCAGAGCGTGGTGGGTATCGTGATTGCGGCGTTGGTGCTGCTGCCGGAGGGATTGGCGGCATTCCGCGCAGCGCGGGCGAACCGGCTGCAGACCAGCATGAACCTGGCGCTGGGTTCGGCGCTGGCAAGTATCGGGCTGACGATTCCAGCGGTGGCGGCCGTATCGTTAGTTCTGCATACGCCGCTGACGCTTGGGCTGGGAGCGAAAGAGGTGGTGCTGCTGATCGTGACGCTGATCCTGAGCCAGTCAACGCTAGGGACTGGTCGAACCACGGTGTTGCAGGGGACAGTGCATCTGGTGTTGTTTGCGGCGTTTTTGTTTTTGGCGGTGGTGCCGTAGGGGCAATTGCTATCAGCCATTAGCTATTAGCGAAAGAGCGCGAGAAGGCCAAAGCATAAGGTGCCGTGAGGGATTCGTCGGAGTCTTCACCAAGGAGGAAGGGGCCAGGGCTAAACAGGCTGCTGAAAAAGTCCGAAATGCTCACGCCTCGCGGACTAAAGTCCGCTCGGCGGCTCGAAAATAAACGGCTTAGACGCTGACCTAAAGGTCAGCTTTACCCAAAACCGCTTTTTTCAGCAGCCTCTAAAGCCCGTGTATCAATGGGAGCATTGTTCACAATGCTAAAGCGTGGTGCTTCCACCGGACGGGACCGGCAGAGCGGGACAGGCAGGCGAATTGGCCAAAATGGGGAGAGTTTGGGTATGATGGAAGAGACCGCTTTTTAAGCGCCTGCCAAGGGCGGGCGCGCTCTGCAAAATCCCCAGCCGTAAGGGCCCCGCGGGAGTGGCGAGTTGCCGGTCCCAGTTCACAGAGCAAGAACGAATCGATTGAGTAGGTTAGGCCGAATGGAAGGCCGGTTGCAGGGGCTTGTCCCTTGTGCTACTCTTAATAATTGTCCCGGTCAGCAGGGAGGATTCTGTCTGTCCGGACATATGCCCGAAGAGGGCAGCACGCTGGCGTAGCTCAGCTGGTAGAGCATCTGATTTGTAATCAGAGGGTCGGGGGTTCAAATCCCTTCGCCAGCTCCAGAATTGAAGCCTTGAGCGAGCCACGAGACGTGGTAGTAGAAGCAAGCCAGGCAGGTCGCAGAACTCTCCGAGAGAACTGAACCCCAGCAGCTTCCCAAAACGATTTTGCGTGAGTGCCGTGGTATGCGGCGAGAGCGGAGTTTTGGTGTCAGCAGGTCCCTGGTGGATGGATCTTTGAAAGCGGAATTGGCAGTACCGGGCCGGAGTTTTTGCTCGGCATGTGCACAGGTGGCCGAGTGGTTAATGGCAGCAGACTGTAAATCTGCCGCTCCTAGCGGGCTACGGAGGTTCGAATCCTCCCCTGTGCACCAGGATCTGAAATGAAGCGGTTGTGGATAGCGTTGGGCGCGATTGCAGTGCTGATGACGCTAGCGTGGACGACGCTTCCCGATGCCAGATTTCGGTTGGGAGCGATTGCGATTCTGGCGATGTTTGCGGTCCGGACTTGGAGCCACAGCCGGAAGTTGCAGCAGGAAGAAGAGCGTCAAGGACGCGAAGACGAGTAGGGCTGGCGGGAGTAACTCAGTGGTAGAGTCACAGCCTTCCAAGCTGTTGGTCGCGGGTTCGATTCCCGTCTCCCGCTCCAGAGTTTGCGGTGAGCAGTAGGCAGTGGGCAGGCTGATGTAGCTCAGTTGGTAGAGCACTCCCTTGGTAAGGGAGAGGTCATCGGTTCAATCCCGATCATCAGCTCCAGAGTTTGCAGAGGAAAGAAGCCAGATTGGTGAATACAGCGATGGTTGAGCCGGGTTCGCGGGCGCCGTTTCAGCAGCCGGTCATCGGCATCGAGAAGCAGGTGGAGTTTGCGCAACTGCAATCGGCGCTGGATCGCGTGTTCAGCGCGAGCGGCGTGGAAGGTTTCCTTCGGCTGCTGCAGCGCAAAGGCATTCCCATTCGGGACTTCGATCGGGTGTTGCGCGAGAAGCTGCTGGAACAGGCAGATCGCGAGCTGGGCAAGAGCGGCCGGAGCGCGCAGCAATGGTACGACGCGCTTTCGGTGGGCGACCAGGCGCAAGTGCGAGAGTTTTATTTAACGGCGCTGGAGGCGGTGGATTTGCCTCTGCGTGAAAAGTTCAAACAACTTTACCGGTACTACTAGGCGGAGTCATGGCGAAAGAAAAATTTGATCGCAGCAAGCCGCACGTGAACGTAGGGACGATCGGGCACATCGATCACGGCAAGACGACGTTGACGGCGGCGATCACGAAGGTATTGGGCAAGCACAACCCGAACATCAAGTTCCGCTCGTTCGATTCGATCGACAACGCTCCTGAGGAGCGGGAGCGCGGCATCACGATCGCGACGGCGCACGTGGAGTATGAGACTCCGAATCGCCACTACGCGCACGTGGATTGCCCGGGCCACGCTGACTACATCAAGAACATGATCACCGGCGCGGCGCAGATGGACGGCGCGATTCTGGTGGTGGCGGCGACCGACGGTCCGATGCCGCAGACCAAAGAGCACGTGCTGCTGGCGCGCCAGGTAGGTGTGCCGTATGTGGTGGTGTTCCTGAACAAGTGCGATGCGGTGGAAGATCCGGAGCTGATCGACCTGGTGGAGATGGAAGTTCGCGAGTTGCTGACCAAGTATCAGTTCCCGGGCGATGATCTGCCGGTAATTCGCGGCAGCGCACTGGGCGCGTTGAACGGCGAAGCGCAGTGGGAAGCCAAGATCGATGAGCTGATGGAAGCGGTGGACAAGAGCGTTCCGCTGCCGGCGCGCGATATCGACAAGCCGTTCCTGATGCCGATTGAAGACATCTTCTCGATTCAGGGCCGCGGCACGGTGGTGACGGGCCGTATCGAGCGCGGCAAGGTGAAGGTGGGCGAGGAAGTCGAGATTGTGGGCTTCCGCGAGACGCGCAAGACGGTGGTGACGGGCGTGGAAATGTTCAAGAAGCAGCTGGACGAAGGTCTGGCTGGGGACAACGCCGGATTGCTGCTGCGCGGCATTGGCAAGGACGACGTGGAGCGCGGCATGGTGCTGGCGAAGACCGGGCTCGATTACGCCGCACACGAAGTTCAAGGGCGAAGTGTACGTGCTGTCGAAAGACGAAGGCGGACGGCACACGCCGTTCTTCAAGGGCTATCGGCCGCAGTTCTACTTCCGCACGACGGACGTGACGGGCGTGGCGACGCTGCCGGCGGGCACGGAGATGGTGATGCCGGGCGACAACGTGCAGCTGGAGATTGAGCTGATTACTCCGGTGGCGATGGAAAAGGGCCTGCGGTTCGCGATTCGCGAAGGCGGACGCACGGTGGGCGCCGGAACGATCAGCGAGATTCTTGCGTAGAGTTTGTACCCCGCCCTACCGCCAAAAGACGGCGGTAGGGCGGGGTACCCGGAGTAAACGGGACGGACCCCACCCTTTCCCAAAAGACAGGAAAGGATGGGGCACCCACATCGTAGGTTTTAGTTTTTCTCGGCGAGCTCGCCACGGTGGATCGCTGATATCCGCGCAAGGCGCGGACAAGGCTTCGCAGGCCAAACTGCGAAGTAAACGACAAGGAAGGTAACCATGCCCCGCGAGATTGTTACGTTGCAGTGTGGAGAGTGCAAAGACCGCAACTACTCCACCACCAAGAACAAGAAGACCACGACCGGCCGGCTGGAGTTCAAGAAGTTCTGCCGGAAGTGCCGGAAGCACACGCCGCATAAAGAAGCGAAGTAGGAGAGTGCTACTCGCCCTTCGCTGTTCGCTTAAGACTTGCAGGGCCTGGCAGTGAGTGAAGCGAAAAGCGAAAGGCGAAGAGCGGCAGGCGAGAAACAGGGGCGTAAGCTCAACGGCTAAACTGTCGGTCTCCAAAACCGAACTTGGGGGTTCGAATCCCTCCGCCCCTGCCAGTATTTGGTAAGGCCCCGGATGCGGGGAGTGAGAAGTTGGCGAGATAAGGCGCGCGAGGCGCGCCGGAAGCGGGAAACAGATGGCGAAGTCAGCAGCGATCGAGCCGATGCATAACGACAGGCTCGCGGCAATCAAAGCCTGGCCGGAGCGCGCGAAGAGTTTTTACAACGACGTGCGCACGGAGATGAAGAAGGTCACGACCCCGTCGCGCAAAGAAGTGCAGGGCACGACGACGGTTGTGATCATCACGGTATTTATTTTTGCCGGGTATTTCTGGGTCATCGACTCGATCATCGGCAAGACACTTGAGAAGTTGTTGCACTGGTTGGCACGCCGCTAGGCGCGGCAAAAATGGCAGAAGAGCAAATCAAAGACGAAACGATTAGCGCGGAAGCGCAGCCCCCAGTAGAGCAGCCGGGGGGTCGAGCAGCCTCCGACCGGCAGCGAGCCGCCGGTGGTTGCTAATGAGGACGGATCCGGTCCGCCGACGAACCCGAACATGAAGTGGTACATCATCCACTCGTATTCGGGCTTCGAGCGCAAGGTGAAGGAGTCGATCGAGGCGCGCGTGCGCGCTGACGAGCGGCTGAGCGGCAAGATCGGGCGCGTGCTGATTCCGACCGAGTCGGTCACGGAAGTTCGCAACGGCAAGAAGTACACGAGCGAGCGCATGTTCTATCCCGGCTATGTACTCGTCGAGATGGACATGAACGACGACGTTTGGCACGTGGTGAAGTCGACGCCGCGGGTGACGGGCTTTGTGGGTACGGGCCAGCAGCCGACGCCGCTGTCGGAAGAAGAAGTGCAGCAGATCGTGTACCGCGTGGCCGACAGCAAGGAAAAGCCCAAGCTCAAGGTCAAGTTCGGGAAGAACGAGTCGGTGCGGATCACCGAAGGCCCGTTTGCCAGCTTTACCGGCATGGTGGACGAGGTCAACGAAGACCGCGAGACCCTGAAAGTCATGGTGACGATCTTCGGGCGCTCGACTCCGGTGGAATTGGAGTTCGGGCAGGTGGAGAAGGTAGTCACGTAACGGCCGCTTTTGGCTATTCGCTTTTTGCATGAGGCTGTTGCCTGGCGAAGGGCGAGCGACGAAGAGTAACAAGTTCAGACGAGATCATTAGGACGCAATTATGGCAAAAAAGGTTACAGGTTCAGTGAAGTTGCAGATCGCGGCGGGCAAGGCCACTCCGGCACCTCCGGTGGGCCCGGCACTCGGCCAGGCGCAGATCAACATCATGGAGTTCTGCAAGCAGTTCAACGCGCGAACCAGCGCGAAGGAACTCGATGGCCTGATCATTCCGGTAGTGGTCAGCGTGTACAGCGATCGCACCTTTACCTTCATCACCAAGACCCCGCCGGCGTCGATTCTGTTGAAGCGCGCCGCTGCCGTGGCCAAGGGTTCGGGCACGCCGAACAAGGACAAGGTCGGCAAGGTGACGGAGAAGCAGGTGCTGGAAATCGCCAAGCAGAAGATGCCCGACTTGAATGCGGCTTCGGTGGAAGCGGCGGTGAAGAGCGTGAAGGGCACCGCGCGGTCGATGGGGATTGACGTGGTAGCGTAGTTGAGGCGAGGGACTGAAATGCAGGTCCTTCGACTCCGGCATCGCAAAAACGGCGATGCCTCCGCTCAGGATGACAAGAGTTTTAAGTCGTAGACACCACGGCGGCTGAGCAACAACGGCAGCGGTGGGAGACAAGGAGCAACATGAAGAAATCAGGTAAGAACGTTCAGAAGGCGCGTGCCGGGGTGGAAGACCGCCACTACACGCTGCAGGAAGCGGTTCCGCTTCTCCAGAAGGTGAAGTTCGCGAAGTTTGACGAGACGGTGGACCTCACGATGCGACTGGGAGTGGATCCCAAGCATGCGGACCAGATGGTGCGCGGCACAGTGGTGCTGCCGCACGGACTGGGCAAGACCAAGAAGGTCCTGGTGATCGCGAGCGGCGAAAAGGTGCGCGAGGCGGAAGCCGCGGGCGCTGACTTCGTGGGCGGCGACGACATGGTGGAGAAGATCCAGAAAGAAAACTGGACCGACTACGATGCCGTGATCGCCACGCCCGACATGATGAAGTCGGTAGGCCGCCTGGGTAAGGTGCTCGGTCCTCGCGGATTGATGCCCAACCCGAAGACCGGAACTGTGACCATGGATGTAGCGGGCGCGGTGAAGGAAGTGAAGGCCGGCAAAGTTGAATTCCGCACCGATAAGACTGCGTTGGTACACGTGCCGGTGGGCAAGATTTCGTTCTCTCCCGAAAAGCTGGTGGAGAATGCGTCGACTGTCATTACCAGCGTGATCAAGGCGAAGCCTTCGGTGGCAAAGGGCAAGTACATCAAGGGCTGCTATCTGAGTTCCACCATGGGACCGGGTGTCGCGATTGACACGGCGGCGGTGGAATTGGCGGCGAAAGGGTAGTTTCGTTCTCCCAGGTTAGCGCCCAAAAGCGGGGCGCGAACCTGGGACACCCTCAAGACCAGTTTTGGAAAAAGGAATCGAAGATGGCAGTCACAAAAGCGAAGAAGATCGAGCAGGTTGAGAAGCTGACGAAGGAGCTCGAAGGTGCGAGCCACGCAATCGTGGGCACGTTCAGCAAGCTGACGGTGGAGAAGGACTTCGAGCTGCGCAAGGCGGTTCGCGGCGCAGGCGCGACCTATCGGGTAGTGAAGAACACGCTGGCCGAGCGGGCGGCGAAGGGCAGCAAGGTGGAGGATGCCATGAAGGACCTCGCCGGCGTTACTTCGATCGCGTACACCAGCGGCGACCCTGTCGCGCTGGCGAAAGTGCTCAGCAAGTACGCGAAAGACAACCCGGAATACACCTTCAAGGCGGGCATCGTCGATGGCCGCGTCATCGCGATCAAAGACATTGACGCGCTGGCCAGCATGCCGTCGAAGGAAGAAATTTACTCGAAGCTGCTGTTCCTGATGAACGCACCGGCGCAGCGCCTGGTGACGGTGATGAATGCCATCGGCCGCGATTTGGCCGTGGTCATCAACCAGGGCGTCGAAAAGAACAAGTTTTCCGGCGGCGAAGCCGCGAGCGCGTAAGCGTTCGGGTTTCGGCGTAAGACAAAGGTTTGGGGAGGCGCGAGCGGCCCCGAAAAGATTGCGTTATCCGTTGTGAGGCGTGCGACCAGCGTGAAGTCTGGCATGCGGTGGCACACTGGAAGCCTCGGAGACGGGAACGAAATCAACAACGAATAACGAACAAGTGGAGATACACATGGCGGACTTGCAGCAGTTGGAAGAAACAATCGTAGGCCTGTCGCTTCTGGACGCGGCGGCCCTGGTAAAGAAGTTGGAAGAGCGCCTCGGCGTCTCGGCAGCGGCGGCAGCCCCTGTCATGGTGGCGGGCGGTGGTGCGGCAGCAGCGGCAGCGCCGGTGGAAGAGAAGACAGAATTCGCCGTCGTCCTGACCGCAGCGGGCGCGAACAAGATCAACGTGATCAAGGCCGTTCGCGAAGTGACGAGCCTGGGTCTGAAGGAAGCCAAAGACTTGGTCGATGGCGCTCCGAAGACCGTGAAGGAAGGCATCACGAAGGACGAGGCCGCGGCCATTCAGAAGAAGTTCACCGAAGCGGGCGCAACCGTCGAAGTGAAGTAGATTACCCGTCCCGTCCGCCAATGGTGGACGGGACACCTCCACTCCGGGCGCGCTGACCGGAGTTACAGGCTGCTGCCGCCGGCATGAAATGCGGCGGTGGCAAACGAACCTTGAAACGCCGGAGCGGGCGTTTCGAGGCGCGATGCATCCGGGAGAGCGAAGTGGCATCCAACAGCAGGAGCCACAGAATTTCCTGGCATCGTGGACACGGATACCGGCAGTTCCGGATCCGGGCAACACAACAGGTAGTGAAGGCGGCACGTATCGCCGATTTCGCCGGCTCAGGCGCGACGGCAGACGGGCCGAGGACAAGGCCTGAAGACACTGCAGCGGGAAGCAACACTCATCACGGCAGGACGAAACGAAATGCCGTGTTCCCAGGCTAAATGGTCATGGGATTGCTTGACGCCTCACAAGGCGCTCACGGGGAGGTCTGTCTCCGCGAGCGCATACGCGTTTGCGCAGGATTTTTTCTCCACGCGCGTGTCTTTCGGGTCCATCTTTCACCGTGTGACGACGAGCGTCCCACGTCACGCAATCGCTTAAAAGCGGGTGCGCGGCAGGCGAGCGAACCTGGCCGGCACTGATTAGGAGCTTTATCAATGGCGCAACAGAAAACAGCCAACCGTACACGGTTCGACTTTTCCAAAATTCCAGCGACCATCCAGATCCCGAACCTCATTGAGGTGCAGAAGCGCTCTTACGACCGCTTCCTGCAGATGGATTCGCTGCCCAGTGAGCGCGACGACTCGGGATTGCAGGCGGTGTTTCAGTCGGTGTTTCCGATCACCGATTTCCGCAACGTGTCGCAGCTTGACTTCGTTGAGTTCGCCATCGGCAACTGGGAGTGCAAGTGCGGCCACCTGAAGGGGCTGAACCACCTGCGCACCACCTGCCGTAATTGCGGCTCGACGGTCAAGACCGACCCGTTCCATCTGGGCGACGTGCTTTGTTCCAAGTGCGGCACGTATAACGCCAACACGCCCGACTTCTGCAATAAGTGCGGCGACCCGGTGGGCCTGCAGTTGAAGTACGACGTAGCCGAGTGCGAAGAACGCGGCATGACGTACTCCGCGCCGCTGAAGGTCACCATGCGGTTGACCATCTTCGACAAGGACCCGGAGACGGGCAACAAGTCAATCCGCGACATGAAGGAGCAGGAAGTCTTCTTCGGCGATGTTCCGCTGATGACGCAGAACGGCACGTTCATCATCAACGGCACCGAGCGCGTGATCGTTAGCCAGTTGCACCGCTCGCCTGGCGTGTTCTTTGAAACGGCGAACAACCGCACGTACTTCCTCGGCAAGATCATTCCTTACCGCGGATCGTGGGTGGAGTTCGAGTACGACCAGAAGAACGTGCTGTATGTGCGCATTGACCGCAAGCGCAAATTCCTGGGCAGTATCTTCCTGCGGGCCCTGGGCCTGCGTTCGGATGAAGACATTCTGCGCACGTTTTATACAGTCGATCGCATCGCCCTGCGCGACAACAAGCTGTACTGGACGCTGGATCCGAACGCCGACAAGCCGACCAACCTGCTGGGGATGAAGCTGGCGCACAAGATCGCGACCAAGAACGGCGACGAAGTCGCACACTCGGGCAAGAAAGTCACCGCGGCGGTGATGAAGGAAATTCACAAACACAAGATTTCCGAGATCGAAGCGGACATCACGGACCTGGAAGGCGCGTTCGTCGCGGCCGACGTGATTGACACCTCGACCGGCGAGGTGCTGCTGGAAGCCAACACAGAGCTGACGGCCGAAAAGCTGTCCAAGATGCTGGAAGCCAGCGTCGCTGAAGTGCATGTGTTCTTCCCGGAGCGCGACGACGTAGGAACGGTCATCAGCCAGACGCTGCGCCGCGATTCGGTCAAGACGCCGCAGGAAGCGCTGATTGAGATCTACCGCAAGTTGCGTCCGGGCGATCCGCCGACGCTGGACACCGCGACGGCGCTGTTTCACGGGATGTTCTTCGATCCGCGGAAGTACGACTTTTCGCGGGTGGGCCGTTTGAAGTTCAACATCAAGCTGTTTGATCGCGAAGACGGCACCAACCTGGAAAACCGCACGCTCGAGCCGGATGATTTCTACGCGACCATCCGCTACTTGCTGAAGTTGCGCAAGAGCATCGGTTCGGTGGACGACATCGATCACCTGGGTAATCGCCGCGTGCGCGCGGTGGGCGAATTGCTGGAGAACCAGTTCCGCATCGGCCTGGTGAGGATGGAGCGCGCCATCAAGGAAAAGATGAGCGTGTACCAGGAAATGTCGACCGCGATGCCGCATGACTTGGTGAACGCGAAGCCGGTGATGGCCGCGATCCGCGAGTTCTTCGGGTCGTCGCAGCTGTCGCAGTTCATGGACCAGACCAATCCGCTGTCGGAGATCACGCACAAGCGCCGTCTCTCAGCACTTGGCCCGGGCGGCTTGTCGCGCGAGCGCGCTGGATTCGAAGTCCGCGACGTTCACCCGACGCACTACGGACGCATCTGCCCGATCGAGACGCCGGAAGGTCCGAACATCGGACTGATCTCGTCGCTGAGCTGCTATGCGCGGATCAACGACTACGGCTTCATCGAGTCGCCGTATCGCAAGGTGAAGAACGGCCACGTGCTCGACTTTGTGACGGTGGTCAACGCCGGCGACAGCGACTATCGCGTGGGCGATCACCTCGAGAAACACGAGGTCATTAAGGCCAACAACGAGCTGCGCGACCGCAAGAAGAAGTTGATCGACTTCGAGCCGTTCTCGTTCTACCTGTCGGCGTGGGAAGAAGACCGCCACGTGATCGCGCAGGCGAACGCGGAGATCGACGACAAGGGCCGCATCGTTGCGGAACTGGTCAACGCCCGTAAGGCCGGCAACTTCGTCCTGGTCAACCGCAACGAAGTGGACTACATCGACGTCAGCCCGAAGCAGTTGGTTTCGGTGGCAGCGTCGCTGGTGCCGTTCCTGGAGCACGACGATGCGAACCGCGCACTTATGGGCGCGAACATGCAGCGCCAGTCGGTTCCGTTGCTCCGTGCGCAGGCGCCGATCGTCGGCACCGGCATGGAAGGCGTCACGGCTCGCGATTCCGGGGCTGTGGTGCTGGCACGCCGCAGCGGCATCATCGATTCGGTGGACTCGGAGCGCATTATCGTGCGCGTCGAAGGCGAGCATCATCCGATGCAGCTTTCGCGCGAAGTGGGCAGCGACATTTATCAGCTGACCAAGTTCAAGCGCTCGAACCAGAACACCTGCATCAACCAGCGGCCCATCGTGAAGAAGGGTATGCGCGTGGCGAAGGGCCAGGTCATTGCCGACGGTCCTTGCACTGACATGGGCGAGCTGGCACTGGGACGTAACGTGCTCGTCGCCTTCATGGCGTGGCGCGGCTACAACTTCGAGGACGCGATCCTGGTCTCGGAAAAGATGGTGAAGGAGGACTATTACACCTCCGTCCACATCGAGGAATTCGAGATCGAGTCGCGCGACACGAAGCTGGGACCGGAAGAAGTCACGCGCGACATTCCCAACGTGAGCGAGTCGGCGCTGCGCGATCTCGACGAGAGCGGCATCATCCGCATCGGCGCGACCGTGAAGGCGGGCGACATCATTGTGGGCAAGGTCACGCCCAAGGGCGAGACGCAGCTCACTCCGGAAGAGAAGCTGCTGCGGGCCATCTTCGGCGAAAAGCCGGCGACGTGCGCGACGCTTCGCTGACGTGCCCTCCGGGCATCGAAGGCACGGTGGTGGACGTGAAGATCTTCTCGCGCAAGGGACAGGAGAAGGACGAGCGCGCCAAGTTCATTGAAGCGCAGCAGATAGAACGGCTGCACAAGAACCTGGCAGACGAAATCCGAATCCTGACCGACGAGCGTCTGAAGCGTCTCGACGCGTTGCTGGGCGGCAAGGAAGTGCTGGCCGACCTGCACGACGAGCGCACCAACAAGCGCCTGCTGACGAAGGGCGTAATGCTGGACCGCGATGCGATCGAGCGGATTTCGACGAAGAACCTGAAGCGCATCAAGTTCCCCGACAAGGATCCGCGGGTCAACGAGCAGATCGACGAGATCGAGGAGATGACCTCGCGCCAGATCGACGTGTTGCGCAAGATCGTCAAGGAAAAGGAAGAGAAGCTGCAGAAGGGCGATGAACTGCCGCCGGGCGTGATCAAGCTGGTGAAGGTTTACATCGCCATGAAGCGCAAGCTGAGCGTCGGCGACAAGATGGCCGGCCGCCACGGTAACAAGGGCGTGATCGCGCGCATCCTGCCGGAAGAGGATATGCCGTACCTCGAGGATGGGACGCCAGTGGAGATCGTCCTGAACCCCCTGGGCGTGCCCAGCCGTATGAACGTCGGACAGATACTGGAAACGCACTTAGGTTGGGCTGGACATCAACTCGGACAGAAGATCACCGAGCTGTTGCAGCAGAACTCGAAGGCTGAGGCAATTCGCAAGGAGCTGAAGGTTCTGTTCAAGGACACGCCGTTCGTGGACAGCCTGTTGGCCAACGACGACGCGACGCTGGAATATCTCGCCGACGGTATGAAGGACGCGGTGTTCTTCGGCTCGCCCGTATTCGACGGCGCCAAGGAGCACGAGATCAAGTCGCTGCTCGCTGAGAGCGAATTGCCGACTTCGGGCAAGACGTACCTCTACGACGGTCTGACGGGAGAGAAGTTCGAGCAGCCCATCACGGTGGGTTACATCTACATGCTCAAACTGTCGCACCTGGTGGACGACAAGATCCACGCGCGCTCGATCGGTCCGTACTCGCTGATCACCCAGCAGCCGCTGGGCGGCAAGGCGCAGTTCGGCGGACAGCGCTTCGGAGAAATGGAAGTCTGGGCGCTGGAAGCTTACGGCGCGGCGTACATCCTGCAAGAGTTGCTGACTGCGAAGTCCGATGACGTTTATGGCCGCACCAAGATTTACGAGGCCATCGTCAAAGGCGAAGCGGCCATCGAGCCGGGTGTGCCGGAGTCGTTTAACGTGTTGATTCGCGAATTGCAGTCGTTGTGCCTCGATGTGGAGCTGATCAAGACGAACGGCATCAAGCCCTTGGTCGAAACACCCATCGCCGCCGACTGATCTTGAGGATCGGGGACGCTGCCTCCACTGCTCCCGCAGGAGGCAGCGCCCGCAGGATGGAAGCACACGGGAGCCGAAAGCGGTCGCGTAACGGCCGCGGGATCCTGCAGTTCGCCATGGCGAGACCCGCAGGATAGGAGGACAACTTGTTCCGTTCTAACCCATTTGAACTCGGAAACCCGATCGCCGACTTCGACGCGATTCGCATCAGCCTGGCCTCGCCGGAGAAGATCCGCAGCTGGTCGCACGGCGAGGTCACCAAGCCGGAGACCATCAACTACCGCACGTTCAAGCCGGAACGTGACGGCCTGTTCTGCGCGCGCATCTTCGGCCCGGTCACCGACTGGGAGTGCTTGTGCGGCAAGTACAAGCGCATGAAGCACCGCGGCGTCATTTGCGACAAGTGCGGCGTTGAAGTAACACTGTCCAAGGTCCGCCGCGAGCGGTTGGGCCACATCGAACTGGCTTCGCCCTGTTCGCACGTGTGGTTCTTCAAAGGACTGCCGAGCCGCATCGGTCACATCCTCGACATTTCGCTCCGCGATCTCGAGTCCGTACTTTATTTCGAGGCGTATGTCGTGATCGAGCCGGGCGAAGCTCCGGTGAAAGAGCGCGAGGTCATCAAGGACGAGGTCAAGTTCCGCGAACTCGACCAGGTGCATCGCGCCAGCGGCTTCAAGGCGATGATGGGCGCTGAGGCCATCAAAGAGCTGTTGAAGCGCGTGGAAGTGGACACGATGTCGGTCGAACTGCGCGAGAAGATGCGCAGCGAAACGTCGGTGCAGAAGCGCCTGAAGTACGCCAAGCGTCTGAAGGTGGTCGAGGCGTTCCGCAAGAGCGGCAACAAGCCGAACTGGATGATTCTCGACGTGATTCCGGTCATTCCGCCGGAGCTGCGTCCGCTGGTTCCACTCGACGGCGGCCGCTTTGCGACGTCCGATTTGAACGACCTGTACCGTCGCGTCATCAACCGCAACAACCGGTTGAAGAAGCTGATGGACCTGCACGCGCCGGAAGTCATCGTGCGCAACGAAAAGCGCATGCTGCAGGAAGCCGTGGACGCGCTGTTCGACAACGGACGCCGTGGCCGCGTGCTGCGCGGAGCTAACAACCGTCCGCTGAAGTCGCTGTCTGACACGCTGAAGGGCAAGCAGGGCCGCTTCCGCCAGAACCTGCTGGGCAAGCGCGTGGACTACTCGGGCCGTTCGGTCATCGTGGTCGGTCCCGACCTCAAGCTGCACCAGTGCGGACTGCCGAAGAAGATGGCGCTCGAGCTGTTCAAGCCGTTCATCTATCACCGCCTCGAGCAGACCGGGCACTGCACCACCATCAAGCAGGCGAAGGAAATGGTGGAGCAGCAGGAGTCGATTGTCTGGGACATCCTGGAAGAGGTCATCAAAGACCATCCGGTGCTGTTGAACCGCGCTCCTACGCTTCACCGTCTGGGCATCCAGGCGTTTGAGCCGGTGCTGGTGGAAGGCAAGGCGATCAAGATCCACCCGCTGGTTTGTACGGCGTTCAACGCCGACTTCGATGGCGACCAGATGGCGGTACACATTCCGCTGTCTCCGGAAGCGCAGGTCGAAGCCAGCGTGTTGATGCTGGCGTCGCACAACATCCTGTCGCCGGCGTCAGGCCAACCGATTACCGTGCCTACGCAGGACATGGTGCTGGGCATCTACTACCTGACCAAGGGCAAGCCGGGCGCGAAGGGTGAAGGGCGGGCGTTCGCCAACATCGAAGAAGTGCTGTTGGCGAAGGAAGCCGGCGCGGTGGAAACGCTGACGCCGATCCGCCTGCGTTACACCGGCGAGGTCATGGATCTCACCGCAGCGTACGACGATCAGGACGTGATCCACACTGAGCCGACGCACTTTGAGCGGCAGTACATCACGACGACGGTGGGCCGGGCGATCATGAACGATCACCTGAAGCGCGCCGCCGCGGAGATGCCGTATATCAACGGCCTACTCAAGAAGAAGGGCGTAGGCCAGTTGGTGAACTACTGCTACCTGCGCTTTGGTCTTGAGACCACGGTGCGGATGCTCGATGGCATCAAGAGCCTGGGCTTCCAGTACGCCACGCGTGCAGGATTGTCCATCGGCATCGACGACATGGTCATTCCTCCGGGCAAAGCGGACCTGGTAAAGAACGCCGAGAAGCAGGCGATCGTGGTGCAGCAACAGTACCTCGACGGCGCCATTACCAACGGCGAGCGCTACAACAAGGTGGTGGAAATCTGGTCGAAGATCACGGAAGAAGTTGCCGACGAAATGTTCGGCAACATGCAGCGGCAGGACAAGGAAGGCCAGATGAATCCGATTTACGTCATGGCCGACTCTGGCGCCCGTGGTTCGAAGCAGCAGATTCGCCAGCTTTCGGGCATGCGCGGACTGATGGCCAAGCCTTCAGGCGAAATCATCGAGACGCCCATCACGGCGAACTTCCGTGAAGGGCTGACCGTGTTGGAGTACTTCATCTCGACCCACGGCGCGCGCAAGGGACTGGCCGATACCGCTCTGAAGACCGCGGACTCCGGCTACCTGACCCGCCGCCTGGTGGACGTGGCGCAGGACGTGATCATCAGCGAATACGACTGCGGCACGGTCGATGGCATCTACGTAACTTCCATCGTGGAGTCGGGCGAGATCATCGAGCCGTTGCGCGACCGTATCGTGGGCCGCGTTTCGCTGGAGAAGATCAAGGACTACGAAGGCAACATCATCGTTGACATCAACCAGGAGGTAACGGAAGAGCTGGCGGTGGCGGTACAGGCTGCCGGTATCGAGCGGGTGAAGATCCGCTCCGTGCTGACCTGCGAGTCGAAGCGTGGCGTTTGCGTCATGTGCTACGGCCGCAACCTGGCGTCCGGCCGCCTCGTCGAACTGGGCGAAGCGACGGGCGTCATTGCGGCGCAGTCCATCGGCGAGCCGGGAACCCAGCTCACCATGCGTACCTTCCACATCGGCGGCACGGCTTCGCGAGTCAGCGAGCAGTCGCGCCTCGATGCCAAGAACAATGGCGCGGTGCGCTTCGTGAACCTGATCACGGTCCGTTCGAAGGAAGGCTACCTGGTCGCGATGAACCGCAATGGCTCGATCACGGTGGTGGACGAGAAGGGCCGCGAAAAAGAGCGCTATGCTGTCGTGTATGGCGGCAAGGTGAAGGTCGAAGACGGCCAGCAGGTTTCGCTCGGCGATGTACTGGTCGAGTGGGATCCGTACACCTTCGCAATCCTGACGGAAATCGGCGGAACGGTGCAGTTCAAGGACCTGCAAGAGGGTCTCACGCTGCACGAGGAAGTCGACGAAGTCACCGGCCTGTCGCGTCACGTGGTGATGGATTCACCCGACGAGAAGCGCCAGCCTGCGATCGTCATCAAGGGCGCCAAGGGCAACAAGCGTTACCTGATGCCTTCACGTGCTCACTTGATGATTCTCGACGGCGACGAGGTCACGCCGGGCGAAGTGCTGGCGAAGATCCCGCGCGAAACCACCAAGACCAAGGACATCACGGGTGGTCTGCCGCGTGTGGTGGAACTGTTCGAAGCCCGCAAGCCGCGCGAGACCGCTGTCATCAGCGAGATCGATGGCATCGTGAAGTTCGGCGATGTGGCCAAGGGACAGCGCAAGATCTACGTGGTGGCTGACAACGGTACCGAGAAGGAATACCAGGTACCGCGTGGCGTTCACATCAACGTTCAGGAAGGCGAACGCATCAAAGCTGGCGAACCGCTAATGGATGGTCCGCTGAACCCGCATGACATTCTTGCCGTGCTGGGTGAAAAGGAACTGCAGGCGTACCTGGTGAACGAAATCCAGGAAGTCTACCGGCTCCAGGGCGTGAACATCAGCGACAAGCACATCGAAGTGATTGTTCGCCAGATGATGCGCTGGGTGAAGGTCGAGGACGTGGGCGATACGTCGTTCCTGCTGGAACAGCAGATCGACAAGTTCCGCTTCCGCGAAGAGAACGAGAAGGCGATTGCCAACGGCGGCAAGCCGGCCACGGGCCGTCCGCTGCTGCTGGGCATCACCAAGGCGTCGCTCTCCACGGACTCCTTCATCTCCGCAGCGTCGTTCCAGGAGACCACGCGCGTGCTGACCGAAGCGTCCATCCAGGGCGCGGTCGATCACCTGCGCGGACTCAAGGAGAACGTCATCGTGGGCCGTCTGATCCCCGCGGGAACCGGCATGGAGTACTACCGCAATGTCCGGTTGTCAGAGGAGATGGAGCAGGCTGCCGCCAAGGTGCAGGAGGAAGTCACGCTCGCTTACGAAGAAGCCGAGCGCGCGCTGGAACTCATGCGCAACGAAGGCGAGAACGAACCGGAAGAACTCGCAGCCGAGTAATCGACTACACAACCACGCCGCTCGTGCAGTGCACGGGCGGCGTTTTTCTCAGGAGCTGATCTACAGTACTTTCGCTTGGTGGCGCGGCGTTGTTCTCCTATCCTGTAGGAGCGTTGCGCAGGAGGCGGCTGTCGTCAGCTCTGGCCGGTATGTCACGATTCTTTCGACATTTGCGAATCGCTTTCTGGCGTGCTTTCCAGCACGACGCTTTCGCTGTGGCCAAGGGCGCGGCGTTCTCGGCGATCTTGACGTTCTTTCCGGCCATCCTGGTCCTCGCCTCCATCCTGTCGCGATCGCAAGGCAGCGAAGTCTTTGTGCGCGAGATCTTTCGCGCCGTGGGACGCATTCTGCCCGAAGGCACCAACACAGCAGTCACGCAATATCTGACCGGTACGCGGCCAGTGAAGACCGGGTTTCTGGCCTGGACAAGCGTATTAACGTTGTGGACGGCCTCCGGAGTGATGATCTCGTGGATGGAAGGCTTTCGCAAGGCGTACCAGATGCCCAAAATCTGGGGCATCGTGAAGGAACGCCTGATCGCGTTCCTGATGGTGGTGCTGGCGGGCGTGCCCATGGGCTTTGCATCGTTTCTGGTTGTATCAGGCAACCTGATTGAGCGCTGGGCGATGTTCCACGTCGGCCACGAGCTGACGCCTTACATCCTTGGGCTGTGGACGGCGGTTCGCTGGATCATCGCTGTTCTCACCAGCATTGCCGTCATCGCGCTGGTTTATCATCATGGCGTCCCTCGAACCCAACCGTGGCACCGCGTTTTGCCAGGAGCCGTAGTGGCAACGATGCTGTGGGTCTGCGTTACCGTGGGGTTCGGGTCTTATTTGCGGCACTATGCGAATTACGACGTGATCTACGGCTCGGTGGGGACGGCCATCGCACTGCTGATCTGGCTTTACCTGGTATCAATGGTGGTGCTCGTGGGAGCTGAATTCAACGCCGTGCGATATCCGCGCTTCCTGTTTGGAGCGCATTCACAAATCAACGGAGATTCGCCGCGCGGCGCAGAGGTGTAATCATCCCAACAATGCAGACATCCAAGCCCGACATGTCGGATCCCAGTGACAGCCCCCTGAAGGGCGCCAGCAATCTGCGGCGACGCGCCAAGATCGTCTGCACCATTGGCCCGGCCAGCAATTCCGAAGAGATGATCCGCGAGCTGATGCTGCGCGGCATGGATGTGGCGCGCCTGAATTTCTCGCACGGCACCCACGAGCAGCACGCCCTCGTGATTGATCGCTTGCGCCGGGTGGCCACCGAGTTGGGACGCAGCATCTGCATCCTGCAGGACTTGCAGGGCCCCAAGATTCGAACAGGACGTCTCAAGTCACATGCGCCGATCTCGCTGAAGAAGGGACAGAGCGTCACCTTTACGTCGAAAGACGTTGAGGGTTCAACGGAAATCATCTCGACCACTTACCAGAACCTGGCTGACGATGTGAAGCCGGGCGAGCGCATCTTGCTCTCCGATGGACGAATTGAACTGCTGGTGCAACAAGTGCGCGACGGCGAAGTCGTATGTGAAGTGCTGAACGGCGGCATGCTGGGCGAAAATCAGGGCATCAACCTTCCTGGCACCAATGTCAGTATTCCCTCGTTGACCGAGAAAGACCTTGCCGACCTGGAGTTTGGTCTCAAGCAGGGTGTTGACCTGGTTGCGATTTCCTTTGTTCGGACGGTGAACGATGTGGTGAGGGCAAAGAACGCTATCGCAGCATTCCGGAGTGACGTGGGACTCATAGCCAAGCTGGAGAAGCCGCAGGCGATTGAGAATCTGGACGGCATCCTCGATGCGGCAGTGGGTGTTATGGTGGCGCGCGGTGATTTGGGGGTCGAGGTTGCTCCGGAAAAGGTCCCCCTCATCCAAAAGTACGTGATTCGCCGTGCGCTCGATTTTCGCCGTCCGGTCATTACCGCCACGCAGATGCTGGAGTCCATGACGGAAAACCCGCGCCCGACGCGCGCCGAAGCCAGCGACGTGGCCAACGCGGTGTTCGACGGCACCGATGCGGTCATGCTGTCGGGCGAGACGGCCAGCGGTAAGTATCCACTCGAGGCGGTGGAGATGATGGCGCGAATCGTCTCGGAAACCGAGGCAAACTCGTTGCACCCGCTGAAACCGGAGCACCGCGAGGCCGCGCACCTGTCCGTGGCTGAGACGATTTGCGAGTCAATGGCGCACGCGGCGCAAGATTTGAAGATTCGCGCGATTGCGGTATTCACAGAAACTGCGACCACGGCGCGCATGTTGTCCAAGTACCGCCCTGCGGCCGATATTTTCGCATTCGCGTCTTCGGAGACGGTGCGCAATCGCATGAATGCGCTTTGGGGAACGACGCCGCTTATGTGTCCGCCGCAAATGTCAGTGGAGCGCATGGCGCAGTACGCCGAGGATGAGCTGCGGCGATTGAATGTAATCTCGCCCGGCGATGTCTTTGGCCTGGTGGCGGGCACGCGCAATTCCCCTGGCGCGACGAACTTCATGCGATTGATCGAGGTGCGCGAAGCACCGCCAACCGCAGGATAAGATGCAAATGGTACACAAGGGTACGGAGCAGGAATCCGAGGAGAACGTTATGTCAGAGCAGGTGGATTCAGTAGCAATCCTGGAGGCGTTTCCCGGGAAAGAAGACGAGTTAGTCGAGGTGTTGCGCGAGTTCTACACGATGATGCAGTCCAAGGGGTATTGCACCGATGTGCTGTATCGCGACGGTAGTCGCCCGGGCCGTTTCTTTCATCTGCGGCGCTGGAAATCGGCTGAACTGCGAAGCGAGGCACAAGCCGACCCGGACGTGCACCGTTATTGGCAACAGTTGCCCGATCTGTGCACCATCCCCACGGTGTACGAAGACCTCGAGATCTTGTTCGAGAGTTAGGCCCGCTGCGACTCAATTAACCCACGGCGGCCGCGCGTCGCCGTTTTTCTTTTGCTGGTCGCGGACCTCGGGGTCGCGCATCTTGCCGTTCTCGTCGAAGTAGTCTTCGTGCCGGTAGTCGCCGCGATCGTGCTTGCGCATGTACACCTCGAACTTGCGGGCGGCGCGTTTGCGCTTCCACTTGTAATACGAATTGCGCAGGCCGTAGAAATATTCTGACGACAGAAACCCGAAACCGCGCCGCGGTACGAACTTCAGGAACAAATAGCCGAATAGAAGCCCGCCCAAGTGCGCCATATAGGCAGTAGATTGTCCAGGCTGGCGGGCTGCGGACAGGGTCAAGAAAAATTCGATGAAAATAAGTCCGATGATGAAGTACTTGGCCTTCATCAAAAAGGGGATCGGAAACAGCATGATCTCGGAGTCGCCGTGTAACATCCCGAAGGCGAGCAGCAGCCCGAAGATCGCTCCCGACGCGCCTACTGTAGCGGTCCCAGGACTCGCTCCCAGGACGTGGGTAAACGACACTGCAATGGTGACCAGCGCGGCTCCAATTCCGCAGAAAAAGTAGAACTGCATGAACAGGCTGTAGCCCCAGTCCATCTCCAGTTGCGCGCCAAACATCCACAGCGCCAACATGTTGAACAAGATGTGCCAGAGGCCAACGTGCAGAAACATGTAGGTCGCCAACTGCCAAATCCAGCCGTGAAAGACCGCGAGCGCAGGTACCAGGCCGAAGTGCACGTTGACCCACCCCGACACGTCTGCGGACGAGAACGCGCCCAGCAAGGCCACAAGCAGGAAGACCGCTCCGTTGGCGATGAGCAACTGCTTTACCGCCCGGGTGAACGGCGGAAAGCTCAACGACATAGTGGTACTGCGTCGCATCAAAACTCCATTCCTACCGCTGGCCGTGGCTGCTAACGCTCCGGAGTCGGCACAACTGGCAGGCTGCGGTGCCCCTCGGCGTCAGTGGCCTGCACGGCAAATATCACGTTGTCTTTCGACAGCGGCATGGTCGCTTGGGTGACGTTGCCGAGGACCTGGGCGTGCTCCCAGTCAGGTGCACCGGTATCGCGCCACAAAACCAGGTAACCCGTGGCAAGACCTCCCGGAGAGGACTCCCATACTAGAGTGGAATCGTTGACCAGGGCTTTCGTCAATATGCGGACCTTGGCGGGTGGAGCAGGGGCAAAGGCGAGCGACGCCAGGGTGGCTGCGTTCAGCCGCGCCACATTGGCCACATAGTCGAAGTTTACGAACTTCGGCAGGTCGCCATATTCGATCCCACTCTCGGTACGTACGTTCTGGTGCTGGTGGTCATAGTTTTCGCGGAACTCGGTGAACCGCACGGCGGCAAATCCCTGTTCGTTGAACGCGGTGTGGTCGCCGCCCCGTAAATAGCGGTCGCGACGAAACACCACCAGCGGATGGAACTCTTTCGCCGACATGTATTCCTTCGAGATCGAGGCGATATAGCGGGCCAGTTGCCGCGAGGCGCCGTCGTTCTCGCCGCCAACCGACCGGATCATCTTCAATTCAGCTTCCGTGGCGTTAATCGGAATTCCCTCGGAAAACACCCGCACGGTATGCGGATCCTGGCCAGGGGACTTGTCTCCACCAACGATGTCATTATTGAGCACGGCCTCGATGTTCCGAGTTTTGTGCCTTGGCCATTTTGGCGAAGTGAGCACTGCCGTAGAGTCCCTGCTCCTCGCCCGCGACGATGAGAAAAATCAGCGTAGCAGGGAACTTGTGCTGGCTCAGCACGCGGGCGCACTCCATGCTCACCGCTGTGCCGCTGCCATCGTCGTTGGCGCCCGGAGAGGCGCTGGCCGCGTCGTTCGTCTCAGAGGCACGCGAATCGTAATGCCCCGACACCAGGATGATGCGCGATGCATTCGCCGGATCGCTACCCTTCAAGATCGCGTAGACATTGGTGAGCTTCGTCGGCTTCGGAATGCGGTTGCCCGGCTCCTGAGTAAATTCGTCGGTCTTTACTTCCAGGCAGCCACCGCAGGCCTTGGAATAGGCTTCCAGTTCGCCTTGGATCCACAGCGCGGCGGCGTTAATACCCCTGCCTGTCGCGGCCGGGACGTCGGACGAAAGCGTGTGCCGGGACTGGAAGCTTACCAGCTTTTCGATGGTCTGCTGAATCCGCTGTGGCGAGACATCTTTCATCACTGTGGCAATCTGGCGGTCTGGAACTGGAGATGGGACACTTCCGGCCTGCGCGGCACCCTGCCCGTACAGGGCTGAACTTGTCAACCAGAAACTAAGCATTCCCAGAAAAATCATTTTCATTTTGAACATGGCATCCTCGAAAACTTCCGCGCATTTTATGTGTCTATTACTTGACGCTCGATGCAAGAGATTCTAAATATAAAAGGGCGGACCGCGCAGTGATTCTGCACGGAGTCCAGCCGAGCTGACTGGAGGAAGTGACCATGGTAATGTGCCCGGAGTGCGAAAGTGATCTGGACATCGAGGAAGAAGAAGTTGACGAAGGCGAAGTCGTCTCCTGCCCGGAGTGCGGCACCGATTTTGAGGTCGTGGCCATTGAGCCGCTGGAACTGAGCAAGGTTGACGACGACAAGATCGACGACGAGGACGTGGAAGACGAGAAAGAAGAGGAGTAAGGTGGCAGTGCATGCACCTTACGGCCAGCGCCGCCGGCGTGAATCCCTTGTCGCCCTGTTGCTAGTGCTTGTGACCGCAGTTTATGTCCTTGCCGGTCCGCTTCCTGCCTCGTCTCAATCGGCCCATCAGGGCCAGACGCCCCCCAAGGACTATGCCTTGATCTACGGCACCGTTTGGGGGCCAGACGACCGGCCCGTGATGGGGGTGCCCCTCACCATTCGCCGCTCATCCGACACAAAACCCAAGTGGAGGCTGGTGTCCGACCGTCGTGGCGAATTCGCGCAGCGTGTCCCCGCCGGCCAGGACGAATACATTATCCAAGCCGACATCAAGGTGCCCAAAGGCGAGTCCAAACCTGAAATAACCGTGAAGATCGACAATAACGAGCGCGAAGACGTTAGCTTACATCTAAAATAAAAGGTGCGTGGATCGAAATAGCTTTTAGGAGAAGTAATGAAGAAGTTGTTCGCAGCGCTGGCGCTAGCGATGGTGTTCGCCGCCTGTGCTGTAGCTCAAGTCAATCTGCAGTTGGGCGGTAGCGGCCCAAGCCAGAAGAAACCGCGTCCCACTTCGAAAATGCTCACCGGAACTGTTTCTGACAAGAGCGAGAAACCAATCTCCGGTGCCGTGGTTTACCTGAAGAACGCGAAGACACTGGTGGTCAAGAGCTACTTTACGCAGCAGGACGGCACCTACCGGTTTCCCCAACTCGCCCTCAATACCGATTACGAAATCTGGGCCGAGAAAGATGGCAAGAAAAGCGATACCAAGAGCATCAGCCAGTTTGACGATCGCTTCACGCCCACGATCAACCTGCGGATCAACCTGAACAACTAAGGTCGCTGCCCCCGCCGCGCGCAATAAGACGGCCGCCATTGCTGGCGGCCTTTGTAATTCACAAACTACGTTTGACTAGTTGTTTTCGTTGCTCGCCCGCTTCCACGACATGAACTCGCCAATCGTGGCGCCGGTCGAGGAGGACGACGTAGCTGCCGCCGGACCTTTGTAGGAATCCACTTCCGCTCGCGTGGCCTCTTCGCCCACCGCACGGATGCTGAGCCCAACTTTCTTCTCTGCCGGGTTCATCTTGATGATCTTGAAGTCGAACTCCAAGCCCGGTTCCAGCTTGATTTGCGTGCCGTGCGCGTCCACCGCCTCGGAGTTGTGGCACAGGCCCTCGACTCCGTCAGCGATCTCAACGAACGCTCCGAAGCTCGCCAGCCGCAGCACTTTGCCGTGGATGACGTCGCCCACACGATGCTGGTCGAAGAACGTTTCCCAGACATCAGGCTGGAGCTGCTTCACGCCCAGCGAAAGCCGGCGCTGATCGGGCTCGATGGCCAATACGATTGCCTTGACCTTGTCGCCCTTCTTCAGCACTTCCGAAGGATGCTTCACCCGCTTGGTCCAGCTCAGGTTGCTTACATGAACCAGGCCGTCGATGCCTTCTTCGATTTCGATGAATGCGCCGAAGTCGGTCAGGTTGCGAACCTTGCCCTCGACGATGTGCCCAATGGGGAACTTCTCGTGCAGCGTCTCCCACGGGTTCGACTCGAGCTGCTTCAGGCCGAGGCTGATGCGGCGCTCGGTCACGTTGACGTTGAGCACGACGGCTTCGAGCTGGTCGTTCACATTGACCATCTTCGACGGATGCTTCATCCGCTTCGACCAGGTCATTTCGCTGACATGCACCAGGCCTTCGATGCCCTGCTCCAGCTCGATGAACGCGCCGTAATCGGTGACGCTGATGACGCGGCCCTTGACGTGTGCGCCGATCGGATAGCGCTCCATGGCGTCGAGCCAAGGGTCAGGCGTGAGCTGCTTGAAACCCAGCGATACGCGCTGCTTCTCGCGGTCAAACTTCAGCACCTTTACCTGGATCTGGTCGCCCACCTGCACCAGGTCGCGCGGATGCGTCAGGCGTCCCCACGACATGTCGGTGATGTGCAATAGGCCATCGATGCCGCCCAGGTCCACGAAGGCGCCATAGTTGGTCAGGTTCTTCACCGTGCCCGTCAGGATGGCTTCTTCCGCCAACTGGTCGAGCGTCTTGGTGCGCTTCTCGCCCTGCTCTTCCTCGAGCAGTTGTTTGCGCGAAACCACGATGTTACCGCGCTTCTTGTTCAGCTTGATGATGCGGACTTCGAGGTCGGTGTTTTTGAGGCCATCCAGATTGCGCACCGGCCGCAATTCGACCTGCGAGCCCGGCAGAAACGCACGCGCGCCCAGGATGTCAACGGTCAGGCCGCCCTTGATGCGATCCATGACGCGCGCCTTAATCGAGGCTTTGTCGTTGTAGGCCTTCTCAATGTCGTCCCACGCCTTCAGGCGCAGGGCCTTGTGGTACGACAGGTTGATGTAGCCTTCCTCGGTGTGTCCCTGGTCGCGCACCACGGGAATTTCCTGCCCTGGTTGCACGCTGATGTTGCCTTCCGAGTCGGTAACTTCGGAGACGGGGACCACGCCTTCGGACTTGTAGCCGATGTCGACCACCACATATTGCGCGGTGATCTTCAGAATGGTGCCCGGGATGATTTGCTCATCGTTGAGGGCAGCTTCGGTCTGTGCCTGCTCCTGCTCGTAGTTCTCGAGCGCGGTGGCGAAATCTTCCATGGACGGTTCTTTTTCAGCGCGAGGAGCCGCAGCGGCCGGTTCGGCGCTTGGGGTAGGAGTGCTGTTATCGGTATTAGGGCCAGTCGCCTGCTGCTCAGCATCAGAGCCAGTCGGCTGCTGTTCGGCTACGCCTGAATTTTCGGTGGATGAGGTCGGGGTATCGTTTAGGGTTTCTTCGAGAGACATTGGTTAACGTTCGCACCCAGCAATTTTGGAAATTGAAGGGGAGCCTATAATACGGACTGCTGGCGTGAGTCTTATTGCAGATTTCCCCGTTTTCGGGGGAGATTGAACAACCCAGCGGCCGGATCCCGAAGAGCGGGCCCCACTTTTCAGGACTCTTTGACTATAACAACCGCTTCTTGGGGGTGTCAAACCACCTAAGTCCTAGCAGGACGTGATTTTCCCCAATATTTACACGGTGCGCAAACTCGCCGGGCCGGGGTAATTGGGTACTCGGCCTCTCCCACTCTTGGGGGATGCCCGCGCCGTTTGATACCCTGCTGAAGAATGGATTACCTCTGGACCCCTTGGCGCTACTCATATATCGCCTCCGTCCACAAAAAGACGGAATGTATCTTCTGCGATCTGCTGCGCGCCGACGACGACGAGAAGACCCTGATCGTCCACCGGGGCGAGTTTAACTTCATCATTCTGAACGCCTACCCGTACACCTCGGGACACACCATGGTCGTGCCCTACGAGCACATCGACCGCCTCCACCTGCTTCCGGAGGCCGCTGCCACAGAGATGATGGCGCTGACGCGCCGGCTGGAGCAGGTGCTGATCGAGATTTATCAGCCGGATGGTGTGAACATGGGCATGAACATCGGCAAGGCCGCGGGTGCGGGCATCGCAGGTCACATCCACATGCACATCCTGCCGCGCTGGGTCGCCGACTCCAACTTCATGACCGTGGTTGGAGAGACGCGGATGATTCCGGAAGCGTTGGATGAGACCTATCGGAAGTTGAAGGCGAAGTTCTGAGACAGCTATTGGGTATCGCGCTCCGCGCCAAGAATCCGCGGAACCTCTTCTGAGCCTGACGCTTCGGATCACATAACATGGCCTGACTGGCCCGTGCGGTCTTTTCCAGGCGAGGCAGGATCTTTTGCATGTTCTGTCAGTTAGCGGCGAAGCCGGTTGTCCCCGGTCAGTTTTTGGATGTAATCATCTTCGGCTGTGACAACTGCGCTCGGCCCGAATCGGGACTGTCGCTAAACTGTGATGCTGCATTGGTATGCGACCCGTCCTGTGCGTCGATCGACGACCTTGCGGGATACTGAATGAATGAAGCCATGTCGCGAATTTCTGCCGCTCTCAAGTGAGTGGGATAATCGCGAAAGATGATGACTACGGCAGGTGAACGATATTGCCTACTAGTGACGACGGTATCTGGTGGCGTCTTCCGGACCAATCTTCAACCGCTCAGACGTCACAGACGGGTGGCTGTGGCAGGTGAGCGATTGACGAGGCATCGATTAAGGGGGCTAACTGGAGAGCCGCTTCGCTACAATTGCATCTTTCGGCTACAAGCTCGTGTCGTCGAGCGCAGTGGAAGAGGGGGCTGGATTGATCGTTTAGGTACGCTTTCCCCGACCCGTGAAGAAAAATCTGCTCGTATAAGGTGTCCTCAGACGCTCGACGGGCAGCCACATCGCTACATAAGCGGAAGGTGATTGCGCAACGAGGGCGGGAAAGCATGATTTCAAGAATTCCAATTAGGAGACGCGCGGCGGCAGCTTGATTAGAAGTCAGCAGAGTAGCTCGAGGCATGACTGGTGCACGTATTGGGATGGGCCCCGCAAGGCGTAGCCTTCGCATGGCGATTATAACTGGCAAACTATGGAAGTGCGGCCGGCGCAAGATGCCCAGGCAGCGAAAGAAGTCACCAGTCCGTCAAAAATACGGTATGGCGAACCCTGCCCGGCTGCAGTAGAGGTGCAGCCGATAGCCGCCACATATCGACAATTTGACCGGGCGAGAGTGGGTAGAGAATCCTCCACACGCTGCTGTGCGACCACCACCGCGACATGCAACGAGTAATGCGCGCACAAGGGACAATCACAATAAGTGCGGGCCAGGATATGCGATCATTCTCGCCTACCGAGAGATAAGGTATTGTACTGGCGAATTCAGAAGCGTGTTGCGAAATCAGCCGGTTATCACTTGTAACCCCAAATCAATTAACGTCGGGGCGGCAGTCGCTCACCCCCTCACCAACCTCTCCATCTCCGTCTCGTCAATCACCGCAACGCCCAACTCTTTCGCCTTTTCGAGCTTCGATCCCGCCTCCGCGCCCGCGACCACGTAATCCGTCTTCTTACTGACGGAGCCCGCGACCTTGCCGCCGGCATCTTCGATCAGCTTCTTCGCTTCGTCGCGGGTGTGCCGCTCCAGCGTGCCGGTGAGCACGAACGTCTTGCCCGCCAGCGCCGTGCCGCGCTGCTTCTTCTCGCCCTTGAATGTCAGTCCAGCTTTGCGCAGCCGCTCCACGAGCTCGATGTTCTTCTGTTCTTCGAAAAACTCGCGAATGCTCTGCGACACGCGCGGACCAATCTCGTTCACCGCCTGTAGCTCTTCTTCGCTGGCCGCCATCAGCGCGTCCATCGAGCCGAAGTGTTCGGCCAGAAACTGTGCGGTGCGCTCGCCGACCATGCGAATCCCGAGGCCGTAGATCACGCGCTCCAGCGGCAGCTTCTTCGAGTTCTCCACCTCCCGCAGAATGTTTTCGGCCGACTTCTTGCCCATGCGCTCGAGGTTGGTGAGTTGCTCTTCAGTGAGGTCGTAGATGTCGGCCACGCTCTTCACCAGTCCGGCGTCAACAAGTTGGTTGACCAGCACGTCGCCCATGCCCTCAATATTCATCACGCCACGCGAAGCGAAGTGGCGCACGCTCTCGCGCAGCTTCGCCGGACAGTTGGCGTTCACGCAAAGGTGATTGGCCTCGCCCTCGGCGCGCACCACGTGTCCGCCGCACTCCGGACACTTCGTCGGCATGTGGAACTCGTGTGTCCCGCGCGGCTTGTCCTCCAGCACCCGCACAACTTTGGGAATCACGTCGCCGCCTCGAACTACTTCGACCCAGTCGCCGATCTTCACTCCGAGCCGCTCGATCTCGTCCATGTTGTGCAGCGTGGCGCGGCTGACGGTAGTGCCGCCGATGGAGACCGGCTTTAGCGCGGCGACAGGAGTGAGCTTGCCGGTGCGCCCCACTTGCACCAGGATGTCTTCGATCTGCGTCTCGCCCGCGCGGGCCGCGAACTTGTACGCAATCGCCCAGCGCGGGGCCTTGCCGGTGAATCCAAGCTCGTCTTGCAGCGCGACGCGGTCCACCTTCACTACCACGCCGTCGATCTCGTAGGGGAGAGAATCGCGGATTGCGTCCGTTTCGTTCACGAACTCCATCACCTGATCGAGGTCGTGCGCCAGCTTGTGGTGCGGATTCACTTTGAACCCCGCTACCTCCAGCGCCTTCAACACCTTCGAATGGCGGTCGAAGATTGCTTTGCCGTCGGCGAGCAGGCCGTAGGCGAAGAAGTCCAGCCGCCGCTGCGCCGTCACGTTAGGCTCCAGGGTGCGTACAGTTCCCGCAGTGGCATTGCGCGGATTGGCGAAGACCGGAAGCCCTTGTTCCTCGCGCTCTTCGTTCATTCGCTCGAACGACGCGAGCGGCATCAGCAACTCGCCTCGGACCTCGAAGTCAGGCGGCAGTCCGGCCTTGTCGAGCGTCTTGTCGGCAATCGTCAGCGGAATGCTGCGCACGGTGCGCACGTTCGGCGTGACATCTTCGCCAGTGGTGCCGTCGCCGCGCGTCAGGCCCAGCGCCAGCTTGCCATCGGCAAAGCGCAGCGCCAGCGACATGCCGTCTAGCTTCAGTTCGCAGACGTAATCCACCTGCGACTGGCCGGTGAGCTCATGCACCCGGCGCTCCCAGTCTTTCAGCTCGTCTTCGCTCGTGGTCTTGCCCAGCGACAGCATGGGCGTGGAGTGCCGTACCTTGGCGAATTCTTCACTCGGCTTTCCGCCCACGCGCTGCGTCGGCGAATCGTGCGTCACCAGCTCGGGATGCTTCGCCTCCAGAGCGATCAGTTCGTCCATCAGCTTATCGAACGCGGCGTCGCTGATCTCCGGGTCGTCGAGCACGTAATAGCGGTGCTCGTGGTAGCGGATCTTGTCGCGCAGCGCCTCAATCTTCTTCTGCATGTCTTTCGCAGTGCTAACAGGCATGACCGGATAATTATAGGGGGCGCGGTGAAGACAAAACGTAAGCTTTAGTTTCTCTGTGTCTCAGTGCCTCTGTGGTGAAAACCCCTCGGTACATGCCACACGCTCATCCAGTAAAATAGACATTTCCCCGGTGACAAGTGAAGCACTTACTCGCCAAATGGACCCACTGGATCCTCGCCGTCCTTACCCCGCTGGGTATCTGGGGTGTGGGCGCGTTCGCCTTCGTTGACGCCGCCTTTCTCGGCATGCCACTGGACGCCATCGTCGGCGGATACGTCTACGCCACGCCCCGCCGGTTCCTGTTGCTTTCAGCCATGGCCGCTGCCGGCTCTGCCCTGGGGAGCATCGTCATTTACTGGATCGGTTACAAGGGCGGGGAAGTTTTGCTCGCGAAACGCGTCGGCGAAGAGCGCTTTAAGAAGATCCATGCCGCCTTCGAGCGCTATGGCTTCCTTGGACTAATGGTGCCCTCCATGCTGCCGCCGCCCACGCCTTTCAAGCTCTTCGTGCTAACTGCCGGCGTGATCGAGATGGGCTTCGTGAAGTTTCTTAGCGCCATCTTCTTCGGACGCCTGCTACGCTTCTGCATTCTCTCGCTGCTGGTCATCCGCTTTGGCCCCGAAATCGTCGGCTTCGTCGGCAGCGCTGTGCACAACCACCTGAGGCTCACGCTCGCGATCCTCGCCGTCGTTGCGCTCATTGGCTGGTGGGTCTGGCGGCTGCGTAAGAAGAACGGGAATCCCGCAGGCGACCCGGCAGTCCAGTAAGCGAAAGTCAGATGGCTTCCCGTTTTGGAACGAACTGGTTACTTTCGTTTCGCGCATCTCCACATTTTTCTTGCCTCCCGCCGCCGCCCGCGTTAAACCATCATTCTGGGGAGAGGGATTTGTGTCCCTCGCCTCCGGGTGCCCATTGCGCCCGCACAAGCCGGTCTTTGACAACGAGCACCGCGACTGCTTTGGCTGGCTTGCTTCAGGCCACTTGCCGCAAACTAAGTCGTTTATTTTCTATCAAATATATGTATCCCATTTAGAATCTATAAGTTTAATCGGAAGTCCGGCGTAAGCAATTGATTCCAAAAGGGCAGGAGGGGAGGGGGTTCGCCTAATCGCAGTTCCGTGTCCAACCCCAAAAAAGCAAGTCCGGACAACAAGTCCGGACTTTTCGGCGAATCCTGAAAGTAGACTTACCGCGTGACGATCACGCCCTCTGTTTGCCGCTGGCTCACAAGATAGCCAATCCCGAAGAACACCGCCGCGAAGAACAGGTCAGAAACCACGGCGTTACGGAAGAACGGAAGGCCTGCAACGTAGCACGTCGCGAGTCCGCCCGAGGTCTTGGGGTACATGCTCCACACCGCCCACACGGCGAAGTTGCTTAGCACGAAGAACGATAGCGATCCGGCTAGCGACGCCGCGCCGACGCGCAAAGCGGAAGCGTTCTTCGCCAGCAATCCACCCATCAGCACCATGCCGGCGTACCAAGCCCACGTGATGAGCAGATCAGCCGAGAATGCATAACCGTAATAGCTGCGTGACAGGTACAAGCCAGCGGCCGCAAGTGCCGCCACCGGAACCCACATCTCGCGGCGCGGCCTGCTAGCGCCAAAATACAGCAGCGCCGCCGTGACCGGGGCAAAGCTGAACGGCAGGGGCAGATAACGAGCGTGTACGGCAACAGCGAAGGCGAGAAACAGATAAGCCAGCATGGACACCTCAGAAATCAAACCAGTGGGAATTGGAGTGCCTTTTGATTCTGTACGCCGCGCGCAGATGCGTCAAGCGCAATTCTCAGGTCAAGAAAATCCAGTTGCCTGACACGACAAACACGCTGCACTAAGGGTTTTCTCCAATGGAGGGCTTCCGCGAGTTCATGCCCTCTTCCTGTACCCGCAGGTCCGGCCCCAGCAGCACCCACCCGCCCAGCGTTCCACGCCCCTGCATCTCAGGATAGGTGAACCGCAGGTCCTGAAAACGCACCAGGTAGCCTTTGAACTCGCCCTGAAGGTGCTCGGTCTGTGTGATGGGGAACACGGCCCAATCCAGATACACGCGGCCTAGGTATGACGCCTTGGCCGCCTGTGTCACCGGTGTTACCTCCGGCTTGAAGTAGGTGTGCGCCTGGTCTTTTGGATCAACCTCCGGCGTCATCGAATCGACCGGCATGGTCTGAAAGAACGCTTCGGTTTCGACCACGCCATACCAACGAAACGGATTCACCCAGTAAGGGTACGCGGCGTATTTCACCGGCACCGCGCCCTGATAGACCAGCGATCCCATGGCATTGAGCGCGCGCCGATGCTGGTAGTCGCGGTAGCCCCACACCAGCACCAGGCAGACAAGGGCGAAGATGGCTCCCGGATCGTCCCCGCGGTCCCTTGCTGCGAGCCCCGATCTCCTGGTTGATGAGTCCGAAAAGCGACGGCATCACCAATCCCGCAATCAGCGCCACAAGGATCACCGGGTCGACGATGAACACGATATCCCACGAGTACCAGCGCCAGTCGAACGGTTCGAACAAACGGATGCCATACGCCGTGGTGTAATCGAGCAGGAGGTGGCTCAGAGCCGCAATCAGCGCCAGCCAGTACAGATAGCCCCATCGCACCGGCAGCTTGGAACGCAGGATACGCGGCTTACCCGAAGGACCTTTCCAGAAATACAGCAGGTAAATGAAACCCAGCGTTGTCGCGGCCACAAAGGGCGCACCGACAAACGAATGGGTGATTCCGCGATGGTGCTGGAACGCCGCAATCGGCCCCTTCAGATCCCATAGCACGTCGAGATCGGCGGCTTCGGCCGCGAGCACCATGGTGAGCGTGGCCAGCGCGCTTTTGCGATTCAATCCGGCACGACTCATGCACGCGCCAGTCAGGAAGTGGGTAACAGGCTCCAATGGTTTCCTCGAAAAATGATCGACTACTTTGACAACCTAAGGCGTGTAGTCCCCATGACCAGTCTTTCCGGCGAGCAAGTCAACAGCGTGCGGCAAAATCTCGATCACAGACTGCAACGATTCCACTGCGCCCTTCGGACTGCCCGGTAGGTTCAGAATGAGCGTCTGCCCGCGCACGCCGCACAAACCGCGACTCAACACTGCGAACGGCGTCTTCGCGAGTCCATCGGCGCGCATTTTCTCTGGGATACCCTCGATCAGCCGCGAGCACACCGCCCGAGTTGCTTCCGGTGTCACGTCGCGTTCGGCGATACCGGTGCCTCCGGTAGTCACTACCAGTCGCGCTTGCTCTGCTAATTCAATCAGTGCCTGTTCGACCTCTGGCTGGTCATCGGCGACAACACGAATTAACCGTACTTCAAATCCGTGTTCCCGAAGCACCTCGGTGGTCGCAGGGCCCGACAGATCGGCACGCTCCCCTCGGGCCGCCGAATCGCTCACTGTCAGTACAGCGGCCGTCATTTCAATTTCCCCTGCGAACGCTTGCGGGCATAGTCTCCGCTCTTTCCGCCCGACTTACGCTCCAGGCGCACCTCGCGGACCTCGATACCCTTATCGAGCGCCTTGCACATGTCATACACTGTCAGAGCTGCTATGGACGCCGCCACCAGCGCTTCCATTTCCACTCCGGTGACTGCCGTAGTGCGCACTACACTGCGGATCTCAATGCCTTTCGGCTTGATTGCACACGAGACGTCCACCTTGCTCAGTGGCAGCGGGTGGCACATGGGAATCAGGTCCGATGTACGCTTGGCCGCCTGGATTCCAGCGATCCTCGCCACCTCCAGTGGATTGCCCTTGGGGTTCTGCGGCAGTGCTGCCAACACCTTGCGGCGCATGGCAATAAAGGCATAGGCCTCAGCTTCCCGCACTGAGGGTCGCTTGTTTGACACGTCCACCATCGCGGCACGCCCATTGGCGTCATAGTGCGACAGTTTCGCGGTCTTGTCCTTGGATCTTGCCATGCTAATGCGTGAGCAACACCGTCACGCTGTCTCCCGTACTCAATTTCTCTCGGTCCGGAGGTACCACAATGTAGCAGTTCGAATTCACAACGGACACGAGGTCACCCGATCCTTGCCAGTGCACCCGTTCGACCTCCGGCTGCGCTTGTGATCCGCCCAGTCGGCCCGGTAGGAACCGCGTCAATCCGGTTCTTGTGGCGAGCGATTCCTTCAATCTTGCCTGCACGAAGGGCAGCGGTGCGCATTTCGCGCCGCCGAGCGCATCCAGCATTGGCTTCACGAACAACTGGAACGTCACCATGGTTGAAGCTGGGTTGCCTGGCAGTCCGAAGAATGGTGTGGTCCTGCCCTCGAGCGTGACCTGTCCGAACACCACGGGTTTGCCCGGCTGAATGGCCACGCCGGTGAAGAAGAACTCAGCACCCAGAGCCGCAAGTACCCCTTCTACGAGGTCGTATTTGCCCATGGAGACGCCGCCGCTTAACAGCAACAAATCCGATTGCAGGCCGTTGCGTATGAGAATCGCCAACTCTGCTGCTTCATCGCGCGCCACCGGCAAAATTGTTGCGTCCCCCCCGGCGTCATACACTTGCGCCGCCAGCGAGTAGCTGTTCGAGTTGCGAATCTCTTTCGGCCCGGGCGGGAGATTGATGTCCACCAGCTCATCACCCGTGGCCAGCACTGCTACCCGAGGCCTTCGATGCACAGCGATCTCGGGATGCCCCACCGCCGCCGCCACTGCCACTACTGCATGATGCACCCGCGTGCCTTTCGGAACCATCACGTCACCGCAGCGTGCCTCCGTTCCGGCCGGGACTACATTCTCACCCGCCTTCACAGGACGCATTACCGTCACTCGTTCGTTCGTGTTCTCCGTGTATTCGACCATTACCACCGCATCCGCGCCATTAGGAACCGGTGCGCCTGTCATGATCTCGGCGGCCTCGCCCGGCTGCAGTGAGAGTGCGGGCTCTTCGACCGGTGCTCCAGCCTTGATTGTCCCGATGCATCTCAATTCTGCCGGAACGAGAACCACGTCAGCCGCGCGCACGGCATATCCGTCGCGGGTCGCTCGGGGAAACGGGGGAAAGTCGCGGTCTGCTGGCAGGTCCTCCGCCAGCGCCAGGCTCAAGGCGTCGAGTAGGCTCGTGAGTTCGGCCTCTGTCGGAGAAACCTTTGCGGCTTGCTGCTCCACCAGTAGCCGAGCATCGGCGAAAGACAACAGCTGTGAGTTCGTGGAATCGGTCATGGAAGCACGCGTATGCGGATTCTACTGGACTCTCGCCCTCATCCCAAATCGCAGGCTGCGGGCGAGAAAAAGGGCGGCTCGAGGCCGCCCTGCATGGTCCGGGGGTTCTCCCCTATTGTTTCTTCTTGGGCGGCGTCTTTTGCTTGCCGAACGTGGTTTCCACCGACGATCCCAGGCTGGCGAGCATGTCCTTCGACGGTTGCGCCATGGGGCCATCCGGCTTCAGCTCCAGGTATTTCTGGAAACACTCCGCCGTGCCCGGAGGCGCGGTGAATTTGCCGTCCTTTCCAGTAGTAGCCTTGCCCATCAGGTTCACGCCCTTCCAGTAGTACGCCTCAGCGCGCGTTGGATCGAGCGATATCACCTTATCGAAGGCCGCAATCCCGTCGTCAACTTTGCCAGTGTTGGTATATACGGCTCCCATGTTGAAATATGCCGTGGCCGCTCCGGCCGGATCCATCTGAGCCACCCTGGTATATTCCGCGATCGACTTGTCGGTCTGGCCCGCCTTGTTGTAGGCATTCGCCAGCGCATTGTGATAAAGGGCACTGTCCGGCTTGATCGCGATGGCCTTCTCGTACGCTTCAATCGCCTGCGGATACTTCTTGCCGCTGGAATACGCCTCACCCAGATAGGCCCACAGCAGGTCCTTGGATGGATCGGCGGTGGTCAACTCCTGCATAATGGCAATAGCCTGGTCGGAATTGCCGGCCTTTTCCAAGTCACGCACTTCCCCAAGCTTGGCATTCACGCCCTTGATCTTTTCGTTCTGCTTCATTAACTCTTGCTGCTTCTTTAGCTCTTCTTCGGAAGGACCCTTTGCCGCAGCGAGGTCCTTCTTGAGGTCAAAATTCACTTCACGCATGTCGCCCATGCCAACGGGTATCTTGCTGAAAGAATCAACTCCTTTGCCATTGCGACTCAGTATTGCGTCGTAGTTTCCAGGCGTCAGGCCGATGATGGTGTACTCGCCATTCTTATTGGTCTTGGTGCTAGCTTTTCGTGTGGTGTCGGTGTTGGTGACCTCCACGACGCCGTCAGTGATGAACTTCCCCTCCTGGTCCTTGCAAACACCCTTCATGCCTGTAGTTTGCGCCAAGGCTGAAAGGGTACTGAGCCCCAGCAAAAGCGCCAGCAGTACCACCAGATAGATGGATCTCTTCATTGATGCCTCCCGCGTGTGGCTTTGGCACATTTGACCGCTTCTGCGCCGGACGCCACCGCCATAGTAGAAACCGAATTTGAATTCCCGAGGATCACTTCGCTTCTCCCGACGCCATATAAGGAATGGGGTCGGAAGCGTTGGCCGCCGCAAAGGCCCGCAATCGCAACACGCAACTGTCGCATACGCCGCAGGCTTTGTCCTCCCGGCTATAACATGACCACGTTAAATCGAACGGAGCGCCTAATTCAAGGCCAAGCATCACAATCTCCGCTTTTCTCATGGCAATCAGCGGAGTCTCGATGCGGACTCGGCCTTCTTTGGTCCCCGTCCGCACCGCTTCGTTAAAGGCCGCATAGAACTCCGGACGGCAGTCGGGATAGCCCGAGCTGTCCTGCTGCACCGCCCCGATGTAAATTCTTTCCGCCCCCAGCACCTCGGCCCAGCTTACCGCCGCCGAGAGAAAGTGTGCGTTGCGAAAGGGGACGTAGGTCACAGGGATTTCCGCCCCGATCTTCGCGCCTGCTTCCGGCACGGCGATATGCTTGTCCGTCAGCGCCGAGCCGCCAATCGTGTGGAAGAACGAGGAGTGAACCTCCAGCCGTGTGGCAATACCGAGCGTGTCGCAAATCTCCTCGAAGGCGCGCCGCTCTCGCTTTTCGGTCCGTTGGCCGTAGTCAATGTGCAGGGCCGCCGTGTTTTCCGCTCCAAACTCGCGAACCGCCAGCGCGGCGCACACGGTGGAATCCATGCCGCCACTCAGTACTACGAGTACCTCGGCCATTGAACTCTTGGCTAACTGGCTCATGTTCCCTATACGCCTTTCAGCGACGGTTCCCAGATGAACTTATGGATTTGCAGCCCTAGCCTCGCCTTCAGACCGTCCGCCAGCATCCATTCTGCCAGTTCGCGTGGATCGACGAGACAGTGCGACACATCCCGCGCGCCGGTTGCATCCTTGCGAAACGCCGGCGATAGAATCACGGATGCGACTTTGGCGCTCAACTCATTCTCGCGGATGAAATCACGCGCAAACTCGTAATCGGTCCGGCTGGCCACCACGAACTTCACTTCATCGCGCGGAGTCAAGTGCTGCAGATTCTCCGCGCGAAACGTTCCGCCCTCGCCCGAGTGCGGACACTTTACGTCCACCATCTTCACGACCTGCCGAGGCACTTTGTCCAGCAATCGCTCGCCGCTGGTTTCGAGCAGCACGGTGTATCGCGCGGCCAGCAGCCGGTCCATCAACCAAACGACGTCGGCCTCCTGCAGCAGGGGCTCGCCGCCGGTGATCTCCACCAGTCCCCCGTCGGGCGAGAGTTGACGTACTTCCTGCTGGATTTCATCCAGCGTCATTTTTTGCCCGCCCTTGAAGGTGTACTCGCTGTCGCACCAGGTGCAGCGCAGGTTACAGCCAGCCGTTCGCACGAACACACACGGCAGCCCAGCGTACGACGACTCCCCTGCAGCGACTTGTAGATTTCGATGATCTGCATGGACAGCTATTCGCTGTACGAGGCCGTAGTGGTGTCGGTCTCCCAGATGGTGATGTCTTTCACCCACACGCGGCCGCTGGTTTTGCCGGTCAGGTGCTTGTTGGTCTCGTCGTAAGAAATACTTGGCGAGGTTTTCCGCCGACGGATTCAGCACGTCGAACGGCTCCAACTCGTTGATCATCTGGTGATCGAGATAATCCACGACCGGACGCAGCACGTCCTTCAGGTCGCGGAAGTCCAGCAGCAGGCCGGCGTGGTCCAGCGTCTCACCGCGCAGGGTGACGCGGACTTTGTAGTTGTGTCCATGGGGCTTCTCGCACTTGCCCTTGTAGTTGCGCAGAAAGTGCCCCGAGGAAAATGTGTCTTCGACAGTGACTTCGTACATGTGCTCTCCACCCATAGAACGCAAAAGCGGCGTTCGATGGGGCCCGGCTCCGGCCGCAGCGGCGCAAATAGGCGGGCTGCGGCTAAACCTCTATTTTAGCTGGAAGTCACAACGGGGTGCAGATTAGTGGGTTTTTGAGCGTAGTCGCGATAAACTTGACGCAATATGGAACAGATCGTCGTCGAAGATCGGGAAGTTCTGGGCGGTGTGCCCGTCTTTAGGGGGACGCGCGTCCCACTCCAAGCGCTGCTGGACTACCTCGAAGGCGGACAAATTCTTGACGAGTTTCTCGATGACTTTCCCACCGTCAGTCGTGGGACAGCAGTTGCGGTTCTGGAGCAAGCCAAGTCTCTCCTGGTTGACCAACTAGGATGAAGGCGCTACTCGATGAGTGCGTCCCCAAGAAGCTCGCCATTAGTTTCGTAGGCCATGAATGCACCACGGCTCCGAGTGCTGGTCTGGCCGGAACCCGGAATGGCGAATTGCTCTCCGCCGCTAAACGTTTGGGCTTCGGCAACTTGATCATTATCGATCAAGGTATTGCTTACCAGCAAAACCTTGCCGGCCGGGAGATCGCGATTCTCATTCTGCAACCGAAGTCGAGTCGTCTAGTCGAACTTTGACCGCTGGTGCCGGAGTGTCTCAGCGAAATACAGTCCATTAGTCCTGGCGAACTACGAATCGTCCGATCCTGATTCCTCCGCCCCAAAGAACCGCTCCACCGCACGAATGTCTGTGGTCTTCGCATAATCCGGCAGGCTGTTGAGGAACACCTTGCCGTACTGCTTCTTTAGGATGCGATTGTCCAGCAGGCACAGTAGCCCGCGATCGTGCAGCGAGCGAATCAGCCGCCCGAATCCCTGTTTCAGCGAAATCACCGCGCTTGGCACCTGGTACTCGAAGAATGCGTTGCCGCCGTCTTCGTCGATGGCTTTGATGCGCGCCGCCGTCACCGGATCGTTCGGTACCGCGAAAGGCAGCCGGTCGATGATGACGCAACTCAACTGCTCGCCCTGCACATCCACGCCCTGCCAGAACGATGAGGTCGCAAACAGCACGCAGTTCGGCGTCATGCGGAACTCCTCCAGCAGCGCATTCTTCGGCGCGGTACCCTGCAGCAGCATGGGGAATTCCAACTCGCCCAGCAGTCGCTCGTAAAGCTGGTTCATGAACGAGTAGCTGGTGAACAGGCAGAACGCCCGCCCACGGCTGATCTCCAGCAGTTGTTGCACCCGCTGCGACGCTTTCTCCACAAACTGCGGCTCGCGCGGGTCGGGCAAGTCAGGAGGCACATACAGCAGCGCCTGGCTGGGGTAGTCAAAGTGCGACGGCACAATCATCTCGCGCGCATGTTCCAGCCCCACGCGCCCGCGAATATAGTCGAACCCGCCGTTCACAGCCAGCGTCGCCGACGCCAGCACGGCGGTTTCCAGATGATCGAACAGCGTCTGCCGCAATATATCTGACACCGATATCGGCGTCGCCTGCAGAAACACGTTCTGCTGCCCGCCGCGCCCACCGCGACGTCGCTCGATCCAGAACACCGTGTTCTTCTGGTTCGACTCCATCACGAAGCCCAGCTGCACGCGTAGCTCTTCGATTCGTCGCAGCAGGTTATGGACTTCTTCCGGCTTCTCCGAAATTCCCTGTAATTCGCTATACAGATGCAGCAGCGTATTCTGCAGCCCGATAAACTCGTCGCCGTTTTCTTCCAGGAACTCCGCCCGGTTCTCGAACGCAAAACGTCCCTCACCCGGAGGCAGGATCGAGAAGAACAATTGCGACCGCTCGCGCACCCGCGCTGACGCCGCCAGCGCCTTGCCAGCGGGAGGTTCGCCCGCCGCAGCGTCTGCTCCACATCGCGCAGCAGGTCTTCCACCCGCAGGTTCGACACCGACACTCCGAAGAAGTCGGTCGCGACATCCTCTAGTTCGTGAGCCTCGTCGAACACGACCACGCCGGCTTCGGGAAGTACGCCCGCATCCGGCGCGCGATCCACCGCCGCCTTGATCGCCAAGTCAGCGCAGAACAGATGATGGTTCACGATGATGATGTCGCTCTCTGCGGCACGCCGCCGCATCTCGGTGATGAAGCAGCGGTCGAACTGCTGGCACTCGGTTCCGATGCAACGGTCGGTGCGCGCATCGAGCTTTGACCACAGCTGGCTGTTCTCAGGCATTTCTGACAATTCGGCGCGATCGCCAGTCTCCGTGGTCTTGTCCCACTCGCTGATGATGCGGAACTGGTTGATTTCTTCCAATCCGTTCAGTACCGGCTGGTCGGTTAGGTCGTAGAGTTTCTTGCGGCACAGGTAATTGGCGCGGCCCTTCATGTAGCACACGCGCAACTCGCCAAGATGCGTCCTGAAGAAACGGCAGGTCCTTGTGGAAGAGTTGCTCCTGCAGCGTCTTGGTGCCGGTCGAAATAATCACGCGCTTGCCCGAGCGGATTACCGGCAGCAAGTAGGCCAGCGTTTTGCCCGTGCCCGTTCCGGCCTCCACGATCAGGTGGCGTTTTTCGGTGAGTGCTTGCTCCACAGCTTCCGCCATCTGTAATTGGCCACGCCTGAAACTCATATGCTGGATGCGACTTTGCCAGCACGCCGCCCGGCCCGAAGAACTGGTACAACGTGGGAATGCGCGCCGCCGAACGAGCAGACGACTGTGGTGACGACGCGGATTGGGACGGAGAAGACACGGCGAAAGGGTTGCATCCCTATAATAGTCGTTGATGCCCGCACAACCGAAAGAGTCACTTTGAGCCGCCGCGTTCACTACGAGGCCAGAAGTAAGAACCGTCGCGGTGGCTTGCCGCAAGCCGGAACGCTGGCCATCGTCGGCCGCCCCAACGTGGGCAAGAGCACGCTGTTCAACCGCTTGGTGGGCTCTCGTCGAGCCATTGTCGGCGACGAGCCTGGCATCACCCGCGACCGCCTCTATGGCGAGGCCGAGTGGGCCGGCAAGCTGATGCGCGTAGTCGACACCGGCGGCATTGTTCCCGACGACACCGCACTGATTTCATCGGAGATCTTTCGACAGGCCAAGGTGGCGCTCGAGCAGGCCGACGCCATCGTGATGGTTGTCGATGGCCGGACCGAACTCGCCGCCCCTGACCTTGAACTCGCTCGCCTGCTCCAGCGTCTCGGCAAACCGCTCATCCTGGCCGTCAACAAGATGGACACACCCCAGCTTGAGCCTTACGCGCAGGAGTTTCGCCGGCTCGGCCTGAAAGATCTGCTGCCTGTTTCCGCAGAAACTGGCAACGGCGTGGCTGAGTTGCTGGAGCACATTTATTCGGTGTTGCCTAACGGCGGGCCCGCGACCGAAGCGGAAGCAGCCGAGATTGCGGAAAGAGAGCAAGCCGAAGCTGAAATGGATGCCGCTTCTCCGGCTGAAGGTCAAGACGAAGATACCGCGCTGCTCGAAACCAAAGTTGCCATCATCGGACGTCCCAACGTCGGCAAGTCCACGTTGTTGAACGCACTCACCGGAACCGGTCGCGCCATTGTCTCGCCGATCGCCGGAACCACTCGTGACGCGGTTGACGAACTCGTCCAGCGAGACGGACAGAGCTACCGCTTCATCGACACTGCCGGAATCCGCCGCAAGGGCAAGACTGAGTTGATGGCCGAGAAGCTTTCCGTCGTGATGGCGCGCAAGCACCTCGAAGCCGCCGACGTCGCGCTCATCATCATCGACGCCGTCGAAGGCGTTACGTCCAGCGATGCCACCATCGCCGGATACGCGCACGAAGCCGGACGATCTGTGATCATCGTCGTCAACAAGTGGGATCTGGTCACCTCGGCGCGCACTGACGGCAAACCTGCGGCTGATCCCGCGATTTTCGAGCAGCAGGCGCGACGTCAACTCAAGTTCTTGAACTATGCTCCGCTCGTGTTCGTGTCGGCAGCCACGGGAAAGAACGTTCCTCAGGCTGTACACCACGCTCGATCTCGTCGCAAAAGAACGCCGCAAACGCGTCACCACCGGAGCGATGAATCGGTTTCTTGCCAAGGTCGATTTCGAGCGCGCTTCGGTACCGATGAATAAGCGCGTGCGCATTCTGTACATGACGCAGGCCGCGGTATCTCCGCCCACTTTCATTCTTTTCGTCGATCGCGCGGTAAAGTTGCACTTTGCTTATCAGCGCTTTCTGGAAAACCAGATCCGCGAGGCGTTTGGTTTCGTCGGTTCGCCCATCTGGATCAAAAATCGCGCACGGAACGAAGGCCGCGAGAAGAAGTAGTTAGGCTGGTTGCGCAACCAGCCACGTCTGCAACTCTTGCAGCGCCCGCTCGCAGACCATGGCGTGGCGCAACTTCTTGTCGCGGACACGCCGTCGCGTCGTCTCGTCCAACGGTTGCAATAAATCGAAAGTGATGTTTGCCGGCTGAAAACTCTTGCCCTCGGCGTGGCAGATGTAATTCACCAGCGCACCAAACGCCGTTGCACGCGGTGGCGCCATGGGCTCCGCGCCAGTTGCTATCGCCGCCGCCTGCATGCCTGCGAGTAGGCCCGTTGCGATCGACTCGACGTAGCCTTCGACGCCCGAGATTTGCCCCGCGAACAACACGGGCGGATGCTGCTTCATCTGCAGCGTCTCTTGTAGCAACACCGGGCCGTTGATGTAGGTGTTGCGATGAATCTGCCCGTAACGCAGGAACTTCGCATTTTCCAGGCCCGGAATCAGTCGCAACACACGCGCCTGCTCGCCGAATTTGAGGTGGTTCTGAAAGCCAACAAGGTTGTACGAATCGGCACGCAAGTTCTCCTGCCGCAACTGCACCACAGCATACGGAGTCTTGCCCGTCTTCGGATCGCGCAGTCCTACCGGCTTCATTGGCCCGAAGCGCAGCGTGTCGCGTCCGCGGCGAGCGATTTCTTCGATGGGCAGGCAGCCTTCGAAATAGTTCAGCTTCTCCCAGTCCTTTGCTTCCACCGACTGCGCTTCCAGTAGGGCATCAAGAAAGCGGTCGTACTCGGGCTGCGTCATTGGGCAGTTGATGTAGTCGGCCGTGCCCTTGTCGTAGCGAGCGGCCATGTACACGCGCTCGCGGTCGATGGAGTCGGCCTCCACGATGGGGCTGATCGAATCGTAAAAATAGAGTTGGTCGCTGCCGCTGAGGCGCAAGATCTCTGCCGTCAGCGCATCCGAAGTCAACGGTCCGGTGGCGACGACGGTGATGCCGTCGTGTTCGTTGATCTGTGTAACTTCCTCGCGCACCACGCGAATCAGTGGCTCGCGCTCGATGGCCTCCGTTACCGCCGCTGAGAAGTTTTCGCGATCGACCGCCAACGCATGCCCGGCAGGAACTGCCGTTTGCGCGGCAATCTGCATCAGCAGGGAACCCGCGCGCCGCATCTCTTCCTTCAGCAGCCAGGGCGCCGTGTTCTGGCTGTCGGACTTGAGCGAATTGGAGCAGACCAACTCGGCGAAGTGGTCGGTCTGGTGCGCAGGTGTCTGCCGCACCGGGCGCATCTCATACAACTCAACCGGAACGCCGCGCCGCGCACACTGCCACGCGGCCTCGGACCCGGCGAGTCCTGCACCGATAATGCGAACTCTTATGGACATGACACCTGCATTTCGCTAAGCATCTCCTATTTACTCACACCTCCCGCGGCTGTCATCCGGAGCACAGTCACGTACTGCCCTCGCGACGTGCCCAGCGGGTACCGAATGAGGGTACCCCCCTCCCCCTTTTTTTCCAAATTCCTCTTTCTAAAGGAGTTACGGGAAATTTCTGTGCAAATTCCTCTAATGAAAGGACTTATAGGCAAATTCCTCTTAATAAAGGAGTTAGGATGGATTTTTTGTGGGGGCGAACGGGTGGTTTGGTGGGGAAATGAGTAAAAACGCAACAGCGAGTCGAGCCAATCACAGGTCGTACCACCTAGCTGAGGAGGGGTAGTGTCCGGTTGCCGACTCCAAGACGACAACACTCCCGCATCCTTCGGCAGGAAGTGTAGGTGGAGTTGGCGGAATCAACAAGGAAGTAGGTCACGGCTCAATGTGATAACGATGCAAGTTGTCAGGGAAGAGGCTTCACCACGGAGAACACGGAACTCACGGAGATGGCGAGGCATAAATCCACATTTCCCGAAACCGGGGAATGCGGGCCATATGCCCTTTTATAGAACCCGCGTGGAAGCGAGGGCGCGCCAAGAAAAATCACATTCTGCCGAAGTCGCGATGTTAGAAGAGTGCCCAATTGCAGGAGTATGGGCCCTGATATCCGCACTGATTACGTTTTGGCCGGCGCGCCCGACCCGGGCGTGTTTCTAGTGAACGCTTTGATGAGTCCTTCCAGGAAACTGAAGAAGACCTCGACGGCATATCCTACCAGGAATGCTATCGCTAAAGGAGAAGCTGAGGCTTGCTGGGTGAAATTACCAAACAAGCCAATGACGGTTCCGCCGATGGCGGCAATCAGGAAGCGCGCCGAATTGGCCGCCGAAGGGACAAACGTGCGGGCATTCATTTGATCTTCGAAGGTTCGCAGCAGGTAGGCGCAGGTCCCCAACAGGGCATACAGGATGGGCAGGATGCAGACGGTGATGGCCCCATACAAAGTGCCGATGTCGGTCATGATGGTTTGGGCGTAATAGCGCACGTCCTGGTAATTCTTGGTCATGTTTACCCGGGCCTCGTCGAGATTGCCGGCGTCCAGAGGAACCGGTAGTTCGAACTTGTCCCGCAAGTACTTGGCTTGTTCCGGTGCCGGCATGCTGGCCGCGACGCGTAAGGATTCGGGCAGCTCCACATGGGGAAACACGTACAGATTCAGGCGATTGGAGCGGGCGTAGATCAGTCGGATAGTGCCGGCAAACGATTGCAGGGCGGTGACCTTATCGGTCATTCCCACATTGGCCGAGGCTGCCGAGCCCAAATCCGAGTTGAGCTTCACCGCCAAAGCATTGGCTTGCACGATGTCGGAGCGGATATCGTCTGAGATTTTCGATGTCACAAAAGTAATGATCGACGAGGGAATGATCACCGCCGAAAGAAGGATGGCCCACGTCAGGTAGGTGCGCATGGTGGGCCGGGTCGCCGAATGGTAGGCCTTGAGGCTGGCGGCGGTCACCGGTTTCACCCGGGCTGCCAGCGTGGTCAAGGCCACGAGCATCTTGGCCGCTACGTCCTCCGTCCAACCGGTCGCGAAGACAGCTCTGGCGTGGAGGACATCCGTACGCGTCTCGGGATCAACGTCGATGCCCAGCTCAGCCGAGTACTTCAAGAGTCGTTCCGCGTCTTCCAAGGCTTCCCGAAAGTATTCGGGAACCTGGGTGCCGTCGGGCAGATGTCCTGGTTCGCTATGCGGCATGGAATGCTATGTTCCTCCTGATCGCCGTGGTTCGCCTGTTGGAGGCCCAATCATATCGCGGGACGCAAGCGTTTCAGAGAATTATCCTCTCATTCCCTACCCGCCGCGTGACCAGCTCGCAGTCCAGGTACTGCGGTGCCGATGATGCGAATGCAATTTACAGAGCTAAGCCGGAAGACCGATCAAGCATCTTGTAAGTGAGCGATGGCAAATCAATCAGCATCGCACGGCATTGGGCGGCGGAGGCTACGTTGAAGTGGTAGTCATCGACTCCGAATGCATGATGGATGTGGCCGTGGATATGCGCCATTACGGGATTTCGGTGCAGATAATCGGCCAGGGCCTTGCTTCCGACGTTTCCGGTGCTGCAAAGGTCGAGGCTACCGTATGCGGGTGTATGCGTCACGAATATGGTCCCCTCGTCCACTGCACCACCATCGAGCAAATCTAAGTCGGCTGCGATTTCGGAGTCTTCCTTGACGAAGGCTTCTCCCGCGAATGGCGGCGTGTACTGATATCCGACGAAGTTGTAGCTGTCGAACTCCACTCTTCTATCATGCAGCGGCGTGATCAGAGCATCTTCATAGTCGAGCGCCACGTTGTCATCATTGCCCATGATGTAGAAAACCGGACAATCGGAGCGAGGCAGAATCTTCAGAATCTTCTGCGCCTGCAGACGCTACTGGTCTTCAAAGTCCGCGTCGAACAGGTCGCCGGCGAGAACAAGCGCATCGGCAAGCGGCGTCTGCTCGATGAGCCACCGATAAACCTCAAGAGACCCGTGAATGTCGGCTGCGGCAAGTATGCGCATATCGAATTACAGAATTATCCTCTCATCCCCTACCCGCCGCGTGACCCGCTCGCGGTCCAGGTACTCCAACAGCGGAATCGCATACTTCCGCGCAACACCCGCCAGATCCTAAAACGCCGGACGCCCCGCTCTGCCGCCCTCCGATGGCGGCAGAGTGGGCGCCGACCCTCTCAATCCCTCCTCAAATCGCCTGTTCGCCGTGCACCAGCGAACTAGACTTCGCTCGACTGAAAGTTCTTTGCGATCGTTCTCATGGGAAGCAGCAGTCGATTGCCGCTTAAAGGCACAAATCCGTACTTTGCGTAGAACCGGGCGACGGCCTCGCTCTTCGCGTCAACTACGACGGCAAACGACATCACGTTTTGCGTTCCTTGCAAACTGCGGCGCAGCGCGTCAACCAGAAGAAGCGCGCCCAACTGCTTTCCCTGATGCTGCTTCGCGACCGCAAGACGGCCCAGCAGCGTCACACCAATTCGCTTGTACCTTCCCGTCCGCTTTTTCAGTTCCTGGGGAAGTTCGTCGGCATCCACCTGCTGCGCCGACAATGTGTAATACCCAAGAATTCCGCCGGGATCGATTTCGCTGATGAGAATAAAAACCGCTGCCAGCTTTTCCCGCATGTCGCGCGAGGCGCGTTCATGGAAATAGCTGTCGAGTTCAGGGCCTCCACAGTGAAAAGCCGCGCGGTCCTCGTGACCGAGCGGCTTAACCACGTACTTTGGATGGCCCGGCAATTATCGCGCGACCAGTCTGTTGTAACGCTTGGTCGCCGACCGCAATGCCTCGTTTGGTTCTGGAGGGTTCAACAGCGCATCCACGAACCTCCGCCGCTCGGCAACGGTCAACCTGATCAACTCGTGCTCCTCGAGGGTTTTCAAAGCTGCTTCCCGCATCGAGTCAACCATAAAGGTCGTAAGGTTGACTCCTCGCAGCGCCGCTGCACGCTCAAACAGCGACTTCTGCTCCGCAGGCACCCGCGCTTCGAGTCGTGCCGCTGCAGCCTTTGCCGGACGTTTTTTGACCATCTTGCTCGCCGTGCTCACCATGCGGTCCTCCACTTCAAATTCACTCAAAGTGTACGGCTATCAGCCGTAAGTCTCAAATCGATTGTACGGCAGATTTCGTACACGTCCAATCTGGGGGCGGATTTCGGTACGACGAATGTCCACCCCCCAATCCAAAATTGTCATTCCGACGTACGATCACTTTAAGGGCACAAGCCTGTCCGGAATGTGCGCTGTCCGATTCCAGTGTGAGACGTGTTTAATGCTTCCTCGACGGAAGCGTGATAGGGCTTCGGAGATTCGCGTCAAAGAATCACCCGTTCATCTCCCACCCTCTTTGTGACCCGCTCACGGTCGAGATACTCCAGCAGAGGAATCGCGTACTTCCGCGTCACGCCGATCAAATCTTTGAACGTCACGACGTTCATTTTCGGCGTCTTCGCTTTCTGCGCGATGATTAGCTTCCGTAATCCTTCCAGCGCGTCGCGATGAAACACGAGATCGTCACCGACTTTCACCAGAACCCGGTCGCGTAGCAGCAACGTCACGATCTTTTGCGCACGCACCTTGTCCACCGGCAACGCTGCCAGCACATCCTTGAGTAGAGGGACCTTCAGCCCGGCGCCGGCAAACGCCGCTTCAATCTGCTTCTTCGACTCGGCTTCGTCGTCGCGCAGCACCACGCCGCGACCCGCGGCGTGAACGAGTTCGCTGGCGACCTCGAGCTTCTTGTCGCGTACCAGCGCGTCGAGCAGGCTGCGAAACACTTCCGGGCCGACTCCTTGCCCTTCGCGCAACTGTTCCTGGTTGATGCCCGCGACCAATGGATTCTGCCGGTGAAATTCGTCGACCGCCGCCAGCATTTGCTTTCGCAATGCTGCAAATCGTTCCCCGGCGATCAGCAGACCATTGCACGCCGTGACCTTGGCAGCTTTCTGCAACTGGTCGGCGAGCTCCTGCACTCGCGCCCGCAACCACCCTGTCTCCGCCACCGCATCAGCTAACGACAACCCATCCGCCCCGCGCCGTCCGATTCGCGCCAATAGTATGCCAGCCGCATCCGTCGCCGACACCGCCTGCACGAAGGCCAAGCGCTCTTCCGCCTTCATCCGGCGCGCCGGTTCGGTCGCATCCAGCACGATGCCGCCGCCAATGGTAATCACAGGGGAAAATTGCCGCACGATGAAGCGGTCGCCCGGCAGCAACGTCACCGCATCATCCAACTTGAGACGACTGAAGGCCGATTGGCCCGGCTGCAGTTGTTTCACGCCCAGCAACTGCGCCTTAGCGACAGTCTCCGCTGTGAACACATGCAGATGCACTCGTGCGCCATCTTTCAACGGCTTTGCTGACGGCAGCAGGTTCAGCTTCACGCTTACCTGTCGTGTCGGACGAAACAGTTCCGCCGGTGTCAGCATCATGCCGCGGGCCAGGTCTGATGTCTCCGCGCCAACAAGATTCAGCGCCGTTCGTTGTCCTGCAATCGCTTTCTCCACAGGCGCGTCGTGTACCTGAACGCCTCGCACCCGTAAACGCTGGCCCGTGGGGTGCACTTCCAGTTCCTGGTCTTTGCCGACACTTCCGGAAATTAGAGTGCCCGTCACCACCGTCCCGAAGCCCTTCATGGAAAACACTCGGTCGATGGGCAGCCGAAAGAGCGCGTCCGCATCTTTTGCGGGCACTTCCAACGCCAGCCTGACCAACTCCTTGCGAAGTTCGTCGAGTCCTTCGCCGGTCTTTGCGCTGACGGCCACGATCGGAGCCGCCGCCGGATCGAGAAACGAACCACGCAGATACTCCGCCACTTCCATCCGCACGACTTGCAGCGTTTCGGCGTCGACCAAGTCGCTCTTGGTCAGCACCGTGATGCCACGCTGCACCGACAGCAGCCGGCAGATGTCGAAGTGCTCACGCGTCTGCGGCTTCACCGACTCGTCAGCCGCGATCACCAGGAGCACGAGGTCGATGCCGCCAATGCCCGCCAGCATGTTGCGCACAAAGCGTTCATGGCCGGGCACATCCACAAACCCGAGTCGCAGTTTCTCACTCGAGCCGGCCGTCAAGTCCAAGTTGGCAAAGCCAATATCGATGGTGATGCCGCGCCGCTTTTCCTCTTCCAGCCGATCAGGATCGGTGCCGGTCAGCGCCCGTACCAGCGCGCTTTTTCCGTGGTCGATATGCCCGGCAGTTCCGACAATAACGGCCTTCATGCCACCAGTGTACCCAACCGTTTGTGGAACTTTCGTGCTTCCGGCGGTGAAGCACGGGATGAACCCTAAATATGAGAAAATAAAGAATAAGAGACTTGCTGTAACCCGCCGGGTTTACTCTGGTTGCGCCGTCGAAGGGATGTTCTCGTCTCCCTGCGGATCGAGGGGCGCCAATGTATTAAAGCTCGAGCTTGCTTGATCCAAACGGATGTCACCCATCGTTAGTCCGACCAGAACACCAACCGGCACTCCTCCTCGCGATGAGCGATCTCCCTCGTTGTCTGTGAGTGCTGGCGGCGACATCCTCGTTCCCCACATCCTGCTGCAACTGGAAGACGATCTCGAGCGCTCGCATCGGCGGGAAGCGGCGTGGCTCTCGGTCGCAGTCCACATTTTCGCAGTGATCTTCCTGCTGCTTTCGCCAAAGATCTTCGGCTATACGCCGATCCACCTTCCCACGTCGGCCGACATAATGCGCGATAAGCAGCTTACGTACCTCGATCTGCCTCCCGACGCTCAGACGCCGCCAAAGCAGGTGCGTCCCGACGCCAAGCTGTCAGACAAGAACCGTATCGCGGAAAGTCGTCATCCTTCGGTCGACCAAAAGACATTGGAAGAGTTACGCAAGGCCGGGCCACCGCAGCCTCCAGGGCAACAGACTCCGCCAGGCCAGCAGCAGCCGTCGCCCAACGGGATCCAGGCTCCGCAGCAACCCACGCAGCAGGCGCAGAGCATGCCTCCGGTGCAGGACCCCAAGCTGGCCCTGCCGCAGCAACAGCAGAGCAACGTGCCGGACTTTCGCGCGTTGAGTCAGACGCCCGGCCAGCAGATCGCCCAGGCCGCCCGTTCTACCGGGCCCAGCCGTTCTGCCGGATCGTTCGGCGGGGGCGGCGCTGGTGGCGACTACGGCGCAGGACCCGGTGGCAGCGCCCGTGCCAATGGACAGCTCGAAGTGCTTAGCGATACGCAAGGCGTGGATTTCGGGCCGTATCTCTCCCGCGTCCTTCAGGCCGTGCGCATGAACTGGTACAACCTGATTCCCGAGGCGGCACGTCCGCCGCTGCTGAAGCGTGGTAAGGTGTCTATCGAATTCGCGATTTTGCCCGACGGTAAGGTCGCGGGAATGCGGATCACCGGCCCCTCTGGTGACGTTTCGCTCGATCGCGCCGCATGGGGAGGCATCACTGCGTCGAACCCCTTCGCGCCGCTGCCCGGCGAATTTCATGGCCCATATCTGGCCTTGCGTTTTCACTTCTATTACAACCCCCAGAAGGGGGATATGGATTAACCCGCCGAGTAGAATGGCGTTGTGAACGCTGAACTACCGCCGGCACGCGACGCACGGTCGAAGCCCTCCACGTGGTACGAGCGCCAGAAGTCGCGCGAGCGCGTCAAGCTAGTGGGGTTGCTGGTGATCGCGGTGCTAATTCTGCTGATTGCTTTTTTCCGCTTCGGCAACACCATCCCCTGGGGCGCGCGTTGAATGCATCCGCATTCGCCTGACTCTCTTCTGGTCGTTATCCTGGGTCCCACTGGCTCCGGCAAATCTGCGCTCGGCATCGCAATTGCTGAACAATTTTCCGGCGAGATCGTGAGCTGCGATTCAGTTGCGGTATATCGAAACTTCGAAATCGGCACCGCCAAGCCTTCACGCGAAGACCGCGGCCGCATTCCGCATCACTTGATTGATGTTGCCGATCCGACCGAAGCCTTCACGGCCGGCGAGTATGCGCGGCAAGCGCGCGCGGCTATCGGTGAGATTGCGCAGCGCAGTCATTTACCGATCGTCGTCGGAGGCACCGGCCTCTACCTGCGCGCGTTGCTGGAAGGACTCTTTCCCGGTCCGCAGCGTTCCGACGAATTGCGCGAACGCCTGCGTTCTCGCGCTGCCGACCGCGGCTCCGTCTATCTTCATCGCATCCTGCAACGCCTCGATTCTGCTTCTGCAGCGAAGATACATCCCAACGATGCGCCCAAGCTCGTTCGCGCCATTGAAGTGTGCCTCACCGTTCACGGACCCATGAGCAGGCTTTTGCAAGACCAGCAGAGCGATCCGCTCCGCGGGTTTCGCATCTTGCGATTGGGTCTCAATCCTCCGCGCGAACAGCTGTACGACCGAGTCAATCGTCGCGCCGCGCAAATGTTCGCCGACGGACTCGTCGCCGAGACCGAAGCGCTGCGGCAGCGCTACGGCGACTTGCGCGCGGTCACTCCTGTTCATTCGCTTGGTTACCAGCAGGCGCTGCAACACCTGCGGGGCGAACTCACACTCGAGCAGGCCATCGCCGCCTGTCAGCAGCGTCACCGCAACTACGCCAAGCGCCAGATGACCTGGTTCCGCCGCGAGCCCGATGTCTACTGGCTCGAAGGCTTTGGCGACGACCCCGCAATTGCCGTGCAAGCAACCAAGCTTGTCGCTGAGTCTCGAAATCTGCAACTCGAAACTTGAAACAGAGATGCGTGCTATCGTCTTTTCGTGATGTTCCGCCGCTCTTTGTCTGTGTGTTTCGTCGTTCTCGTCCTCTCGCTTTCCGCGTTCCCCGCCGGCAAACCCGGTTTTCAGGCGCCGGGGCCCGTCCATCTCGACAAGGCCGGCGAAAAATGGGCGCAGAACACTCTCAAGAAGATGTCGGTGGAGCAGAAGGTCGGCCAGCTGTTCATGATCTGGTCGCGCGCCCAGTTCCTCAATGTCAACAACCCGGAGTATCTTGTCTGGCGCGACGCCCTGCGGAAATACCACCTCGGCGGATTTGGCCTAACCGTGGACTACGAAGACGGCTTCCTCTACAAGAACGAGCCGCTCGAAGCCGCCATGATCACAAACCAGTTGCAGCAGGACGCCGAATTCCCGCTCATCTTTGCCGCCGATTTCGAACGCGGACTTGGCATGCGGCTCTATGGGGCTACCACGTTTCCCCACGCCATGGCCTTTGGAGCCACCGGCAACCCCGACTACGCGCGCCAATCGGGACGCATCACTGCCATGGAAGCCCGGGCCATCGGAGTGCAGTGGAACTGGTTCCCGGACGTGGATGTCAACTCCAACCCGAACAATCCGGTCATCAACACCCGATCCTTCGGAGAAGATGCCACGCTCGTCGGCGAAATGGCCGCCGCCTACATCGCAGGCGCGCACGAGTTTGGCCTACTGACCACCGCCAAGCACTTTCCCGGACACGGCGACACTGACACCGACTCGCATCTTTCCGTCCCGTTGGTCAACAACGACCGCCAGCGGCTGGACACCGTCGAACTGCCTCCCTTTGCCGCTGCCATAAAAGCCGGTGTGGATGCCGTCATGGTTGCCCACGTCCTAGTTCCGGCGCTGGATAACGATCCGAAACGCGTGGCTTCCATCTCGCCTGCAATCGTCACCGGACTACTTCGCCAGCACATGGACTTCCGCGGCCTCATCGTCACCGACGGGATGCAAATGAATGGATTGATGAAGCTCTTTCCGGAGACGGGCCCAGCCGCTTCGGCAAGTGCCGCGGTCGCGGCGGTCAAAGCCGGCAATGACATGCTTCTCATTCCCGCCGACATCGATGGAGCCTACAACGGAGTCCTCAACGCAGTGCGCAGTGGCGAGATCCCCCAGTCCCGCATCGACCAGTCCGTGCTTAAGATTCTCCGCGCCAAGGCCTCGGTTGGCCTGAACAAGTCGCGTCTGGTCGACATCAATGCCGTCAACGAAATCATCGCTAGTACCGCAAGTTTGCAGACCGCGCAGAAAATCGCCGACAGCGCAGTCACTCTCGTCCGCGACAATCGGCAGGTGCTTCCGCTGAAGCGCGCTCGCCCGGGAACTAACCCGGCCTCCGCCGCGTATCATGCAGCAGGGGAAGCGCACGAGCGCGTCCTTATGTTGATTTTCAGCGACGACAGCCGCTCCGACTCCGGCCGTGTGCTTGACCAGCAACTGCGGCAACGCATTCCCGACGCGCGCGTCATCTACGTCGATGTGCGTACCGCTCCTGGCCTGACTGAGACGGTCACGGAAGCTGTGCAGAAGGCTGACAAAGTTATCGTGGCGATTTACGAGGTGCCGGTGTCGGGCAAGGTTGTCGCCGAAGCTTCGGGCAGCGGCAACAGCGTCGGCGTACCTAGCGCCTCCGCGTCGCTGTTGCAGCAGGTGCTGCAGGCCGCGGCGGCCAAAACCGTTGTGGCCGCCATGGGCAGCCCGTATGTCGTATCGCAATTCCCAGAGGCGCAAACGTATTTTTGTACCTACTCCAACGTCAAGGACTCAGAAATGAGCGCAGTGAAGGCGATGTTTGGTGAGATACCGATGACCGGTCGTCTGCCAGTTACCATCCCCAACATTGCCCAGCGCGGCGAGGGCCTCGGTGCCCCTGCTCAACGTTCCCCGGGAGGTTCGCAATGAAATCCGTCAGTCGCATGTCTTTGGCAACCCTGGCAGCCGCCATCCTGGTCGCGCTGCTCGCCGCCTGCTCCATCAAGGTTGACGACAAAGATAAAGAAGCCAAGAAGGTTGACATCCAAACGCCCCTCGCCAACCTGAAGGTTGACACCAGCGAGGCCTCCACCGATAACGGCATCCCGGTTTATCCGGGCGCGACGCCGCGGGCAGAATCAGGTGGCGACAAGCATCGCGCGAACGTCAACATCGGCGGCTTGGGTTTCGGTCTCAAAGTCATTGCTGCCGAGTACGTGACGCCTGATCCGCCTGACAGAGTTAAGGCGTTCTATGTCGAAAAGCTCGAGAAGTACGGCAAAGTGCTTGAATGTCGCGGCACGGGCGGCTCCGGCGAGGGCGATGTCCACCTTGGAGGCGACGAAGGCGACGCACCTGTATCCTGCAACGGAGCCAAAGGCGATGGCTGGGAGATCAAAGTGGGAACTCGTAACAACCAGCGTGTCGTCGGGATCCACGCCGACGGTTCCGGTACTCGCTTCGGCACAGCGCTAGTCCAGATTCACGGCAAGGAAGGCGCGCTGTAGCGCCGGTGTCAGGGGACCGAACCATCGAGTCTAGTAGATCGTTTCTCCAGAGGCTGCCCCGCGCGAAGCAGCACGGTGATAACCGGTTTTTCGGCGCTAGCGCGGGATTGACCTAGCCACTAGCCACTCAAACCTGCTACCGTCAAAATTCGTGGAACACCTCTGCTACAAGTGCCAGACCTCTATCGACGAGACCCATCCGTTTTGTCCTCACTGCGGCGCACCGCAGATTCGCGTCGCCGTTCCCGAGGAGGAAGCCCCAGTCGCTCCAAACGCCGCCGTTCCCTCCGTGTCTCCATCTTCCTGGCCGCCGCCACCTCCTTTTCAGGCGAACGCAATTCAGTGGGATGTTGCCGCCAAAGGAGCGCTTCTCGCCGGTCTCGTGTCGGCCACCCTCTCGGGCATTCCAATACTCGGATACGGATGCTGTCTCTGGATGTTGGGTGCCGGCGGGCTGGCGGTTTGGTTGTATCAGCGGCGTATTCCTGGCGTCATCGTTACGCCCGGCATGGGCTTGCGAATAGGCGCTCTCTCCGGGGCCGTTGCGTTCTTTGTGACCGCAATGTTTTGGGTTTTCCTATTTACCAAAAATAGCCAGGAACTGCGGACGGTCTTCGCCGAGCAGATGGAGAAGTCGATTGCCCGCAACCCCGATGCGAACGCGCAGGAAGTTGGGCGCCAGATGATCAGCTACCTGAACACGCCAGAAGGTCTGGCCACGTCCTTCGTAGTTGGGATCGTGATCATGGCTATCGTCTTCGTGGTATTCTGCGCCGCCGGAGGCGCCCTCGGCGCTTCCATGTTCGCCCGCCGCCGAGACCACCAATAGCCAGTCACCAACTTTGCGCCGGCCCAATTTGGTTGCAACCGCCGGTCACTCCACATAACATGGCAACAAACGCGGCACCCGGATTTTCGCCGGAACATCACAACCTATGGCCGATGACGACGTCAACCGCACGATTCCTTCCAGCGAACAGAGAAACGTATTTGCCGTAGGTGACGTGGTCGCCGGGAATTACGAGATTCTTGCTCAGGCCGGTGCGGGCGGAATGGGTGTTGTTTACCGCGCCCGCGACCTGAAACTCGGGCGTAGCGTGGCCCTCAAGTTCCTGCCGCCGGAAGTCAGTGCCGGCGGCAAAGAGACCGAACGCTTCCTCAAGGAAGCGCGCATAGCTTCTTCGCTCGATCACCCCAACATCGGTTCGATCTATGGCATCGAGACCACTGGCGACGGCCGCACTTTCATCGTGATGGCCTTCTATGACGGCCCTTCTCTTGCCCAGCGAATCCGCCGCCAGGGGCCGATTGACGTGTCGGACGCGATCGACATCGCTCTGCAGATGGCCCGCGGTCTGGCCGAGGCGCATTCGCACAACATAGTCCATCGTGACATCAAGCCCTCCAACGTGGTGTTCACGTCTGCCGGACTGCTGAAGATCGTTGATTTCGGGCTGGCTTACGTCACCGAGCAGAGTGCCACGCTATCGCACGGCGCCGTAGGCACGGTCGGCTACATGGCTCCGGAACAGGCGATGAATCTCGGCGTCGACCAGCGGGCTGATATCTGGGCGCTCGGCGTGGTGCTCGCTGAGATGCTCACCGGGCGCAACCCATTTCAACGCGACAGCATGCCTTCTACCGTACTCGCCGTCCTGAACGATCCTCCTGCTCCTCTGGATGGCATACCGCTGGAGATGCAGCGCGTGGTTTACAAGGCGCTCTCCAAGGACCGGATTAAGCGCTATCAGAGCTGCTCTGAGATCATCCATGACCTGGAAAGTGCTCGCGCGATAGTTAACCCAACGGACGGAGCACGAGGCTCGCAGTCGTCGAATGGAAGGGTTTCCTCGAACGAACTTCGCCGCAGCATCGAAGCGGCGTCGAAATCCTCGTTGAGTATTCCGGTTGAGCGGTCGCGCAAGCCTTGGGCGGTCACCATCGCGGCGACAGCAGTTGTGCTGGTTGCCGTCGCTGCCTTCTTCTGGTTTGGCCCGGGGCGTTCCTGGTTCCGAACGCCTGCCGGCCAGACTGCCAGTCACGCTCAGCAATTGCCCCAGTCCCGAGTGCTTGCGGTACTTCCATTCATGCCCGTTGCCGGCAACGCGCGCCTGACCGCTTTGGGCCAGGGCCTCGTCGAGAGTGTCGGCGCAAAGCTCACCAATCTGTCGGACAACCGTTCGCTTGAGATCATCCCCTCACGCAATCTGCAAGATAAAGGTGTGACTACTCTCAGCGATGCCAGCCGCCAATTCGGTGCGACCCTGGGACTGTCGGTAACCCTGGAGCAGACAGGCGAACTGCTGAAGGTCACCTACTCGCTGATGAACGCGCAGACCGGCGGCTCTCTGGGTGGCGACTCCATTACCCTGCCTGCCGCGGATACGTTCTCTGCCGAGGATGATGTTGCCGAGGGGGCCGCGAAGGCCTTGCAACTGAAGCTTCGGCCGGAAGACCAGACTGCACTCAAGGTGCACGGCACGACTGCTCCGGCTGCCTATAACTACTATCTTCAGGCCCGTGGCTACCTGGTGGACTACACCAAGCTGGACAATGTGGAAAACGCAATCCTCATGAGCAAGGAAGCCCTCAATCTCGACCCTAATTTTGGAGCTGCAAAAGCGAGTCTAGGTGAAGCCTATTGGCGGAAGTATGCCCTTACGAAAGACAAGCGACTGACTGAGCAGGCCATCTCCCAGTGCGAGGATGCTGTTTCGCTGGGCAACGCCGGCGCAGCCGGCCACATTTGTCTCGGCCTGGTCGATTCAGGAACCGGCAAGTATCGCGAGGCCGCGGTCGAGTATCAGCGCGCCGTTGAACTCGAACCGTTGAATGAAAGCGCAGCCATTGGCATGGCGAAGGCCCTCGCCAACCAGGGCGCAATTGATGACGCCGAGGCAGCCTACCAGCGCGTCATCGACGCGCATCCGCAGAGCTACTTCGCCTACAACGCGATGGGGGGCTTTTACTACAGCCGCAGCGAGTATGAGAAAGCCATCCGCATGTTCCGGAAAGTTACGGAGTTGGCGCCCGAAAACTATGTTGGATACTTAAATCTGGGCGGGACCTACAACGACCTCGGCCGATTTCTGGAAGCCATTGCGCCGCTTAAGAAGTCGATAGCGTTGCATCCAAGCTATGGAGGGTACACAAACTTAGGTACGTCTTACTACGGCCTGCAAAAGCTGAATGAGGCAGCGGCAGCCTACGAACAGGCCGTCAAACTGGATCCCAGGCAGTACGTCACCTGGGGCAATCTTGGCGTGGCCCAGTACTACGGAGGATCGAAACCGCAGGCGCTCGCGTCCTACCGCAAGGCCGTGGAACTGGCGCAGGAGGATTTGAAGGTCAACCCCCATGACGTGGACATACTGAGCGATCTGGCGGGCTACTATGCCATGCTCGGCGATCGAAAAAACGCCATGTTATATCTGGGACAGGCCCTGCAATACGGGCACAGCGAAAAAGAGATATTGGCTACTGCAGCCGGCGTCTACAACCAGCTTGGCGACACTGGGTTGACGCTGGAGTGGATGACGAAAGCGGTGCAGGCCGGCTACTCGGCCAGTAAGTTCCGCGACTCGATTGCATTTCACAACCTGGTGGATAACCCACGGTATCAGGAAATTGCCGGAAAGGCCCAGCCGCCCCATTAGCGGTTCACCGTTTCATTTGGCATCCGAATTACGTTCTCTACCGTCCTGAAGCGAAGGCTACGGCACCTTTGTGGAACGACCAATTCCTTCGGAACAAAAGTGGATTGGAAAGACGCCCAACCCGCGCGGCGTGGGTGTATATTGCACTCTACTCGGCAGTCGCCGGGTCGCTGCCGCGCGAGAGGTTGTTCGAGGTCCCGGGGAAGAAATGCTCTACGACCTGAACCAGAACGCGGCGCAGCAGACGGACTGATCGCAGTCAATACACGGAGAGAGGAACCGTATGGCGAAGAAGAAGAAGAAAGCAGCAAAGAAACAACCGGCCAAGAAGCATGCAGCAAAGAAGAAAGCAGTAAAGAAACCGGCAGCGAAGAAGCAGGTGTCCAAGAAGAAGTCGGTCAACAAGCCGGCACTCAAGAAGCAACCGGCGAAGAAACCTGTGGCGAAGAAGGTACCGGCTAAAAAACCGGCAGCCAAGAAGCCTGCAACCAGCAACGACCTGGCTGAAAAGAACGTATGCAGCAACTCGTGGTCGGGGCTCGCAGGCGAGACCCTTTTATTGAAGAATCCCCACTCGACTATGGTGACTGTCTCAGAGGTCAGCGCCGCCACCTGGCCTTTCTCAACTCCGGCCAGTCCCTTCAATGTCCCCGACAGCGGGAGCGCACCCGGCACCACGCAAGTCACGTTAAAAAACGCGGCGGGAAATTACGAGTACAACACCAGCGGTTGTCCCGGTGATCCAAGGGCGGTCAACCCCAAGACGGTGATTATTTCCTGACCAACTGCGCTCTGTGTCCCAGGTTCGCGCCCGACTCCAGGGCGCCAACCTGGGAATAAAACTGCCGCGCATCACACTCCTATGGTCTCCAGTTGCCCGTCCGCGCTCCCATTGCGTATCATCCCTACGAATGTCTAAAGCCTCCGATCGCCCCAATCATCTGCGCGAGAAGGCGCAGCTCATGTCCGCCTCCGAGATCGAGCGCACGATTGTTCGTCTCGCTCACGAAATCGTCGAGAAAAATAACGGAGCTGACAACCTCGGCCTCGTTGGTATCCGGCGGCGTGGCGTTCCTCTTGCCGAGCGCCTCGCCAAAATTGTTGGCCGCATCGAGAAAATTGAAGTTCCAGTTGGCACCCTCGACATCACGCTTTACCGCGACGACCTCTCGACTATCGGCCACCGCCCCGAGGTCCGCCCCGGCGCGATGGAGTTCGACATCCAGGACAAGAACATCATCCTGGTTGACGACGTCCTGTACACCGGACGCACCATTCGCGCCGCCCTCGACGCCCTCTTCGACCACGGACGCCCGCGCCGCATTCAGCTCGCGGTCCTCATCGACCGCGGCCACCGCGAGCTCCCCATCGAGGCCGGATTCGTCGGACGCACGGTGCCCACCACCGAAAACGAGATTATCGAAGTTAAGTTTCAGGAAACCGACGGTGCCGAAAAGGTGCTGATGGTTGAGCGTCTCCCCGAGGAAAAATGAAGCCGCTAGCGCGCTCCCTGCTCGGCACCGACCAACTGTCCGTCTCAGAAATTGAAGCTATTTTGAAGTTGGCCCGCCGCATGGATCCCAAACATCCGCCCCAGCTTCTCCGCGGCAAGCGCGTCGTGCTCTTGTTTTACGAGCCTTCGACCCGCACCCGTACCTCGTTTGAGTTCGCCGCGAAGGCCCTCGGCGCTATGACGACGCTCATCACCGCCACGTCCTCCAGTATCGAGAAGGGCGAGTCCCTGATTGACACCGGATGGACCGTCACCTCGCTCGGCGCCGACGCGATTGTTATGCGCCATCCCAGCAGCGGCGCGCCCTATTTGCTGTCGCGCTTTATTCCCGTGCCCATCGTCAACGCCGGCGACGGCCTCCACCAGCACCCCTCGCAAGCGCTGCTCGACGCCCTCACTATCACCAACCACAAGAAGCGACTCAAGGGACTGCGCGTCGTCATCGTTGGCGACATCTTTCACAGCCGGGTCGCCCGCTCCAACGCGCATCTTCTTTCGAAGTGCGGTGCCGAAGTGATTTTTTGCGGCCCGCCCGATCTTGCCCCTGACGTTGCAGAGACTCTCGCTTCCAACGTTACCGTTTGTCGTGATCTTGACGTGGCCCTCCTCGGCGCCGACGTTGTCATGTCGCTGCGCATCCAGAAAGAGCGCCTCGCCGGCCGCCAAATCTCGCTCGACGACTACATCGCCCGCTTCCAGGTGACGCCCGCGCGCATGAAGCTCGCCAAGCCAGACGCCATCGTTATGCATCCCGGCCCCATCGTTCGCGGACTCGAGATCGCCAACGAAGTCGCCGACGGCCCGCAGTCGTGCGTGCACGAACAAGTCGCCAACGGCGTGAAGACCCGCATGGCCATCCTCGCAACCGTTCTCAAGGCGGCCCAATGAAGGCCAAAGTCGAAAGCCGAATCCCCCCAACTCCTTATTACCGGAGGCCGCGTCATCGATCCCTCCAGCGGTATCGACCGCGACATGGACATCCTGCTCGTTGATGGCCGAGTCGCCGAACTCGCTGCGCCTGGCGTACTGACAGCTTCGCCGAAAGAGACAATCAACGCCAAAGGCTGCGTTGTCGCGCCCGGCTTCATCGACCTGCACGTGCACCTGCGCGAGCCCGGACAGTCGCACAAGGAGACCATCGCCACCGGAACAGCGTGTGCCGCCGTTGGAGGTTTTACGTCAGTTTGTGCGATGCCGAACACGAATCCGGTGAACGACTCGGTTGAGATCACCCGCTGGATGCAGGCTCCCGAACGCGAAGCCGTGGTGCGCCTCTTTCCCATCGCCGCCGCAACCGTCGGCAGCCAGGGCGAGAAGCTAACCAACTTCGCCGCACTCCAGAAAGCCGGAGCCGTCGCCGTCAGCGATGACGGCAAGCCGATTCTCGACGATCGCATCATGCGCGACGCTCTGCGTCTCGGCGCGCGACTCAGTCTTCCCGTCGTGCAGCACGCCGAAGACTCGCACCGCACCGCCGGATGCTCCATGAACCTCGGCCCCACTTCGTTCCGTCTCGGGCTGCGCGGCATGCCCAACGCCGCCGAGTCTGACATTGTCAGACGTGACATCAAGCTGGCGAAGGAGACGAAGGGGCACATTCACGTCGCTCACATCTCGACCACCGAAGCCATGGAAGCCGTGCGCCAGGCGAAGAAGGCGGGCATCCGCGCCACCGCCGAGATCACGCCGCACCACTTCACGCTGCTCGACGAGAACATCGGCGAATTCGACACCCACTTCAAGATGAACCCGCCGCTGCGCTCGCTCGCCGATCGCAACTCGATGATCTCGGGCATCGCCGACGGCACCATTGACGCCATCGCCACTGACCATGCGCCCCACGCCTTTCACGAGAAGCAGGTCGAGTTCGAGCGCGCCTCCATGGGCATCATCGGACTCGAAACCGCGCTGCCCATCGCCCTCACCGTGCTCTATCACCACTTCCATTTGCCGCTGTGGCGCATCATCGAGCTGCTGTCGTCAGGCCCCGCGCGCGTCTTCGCCCTCAGCAACCTCGGCACCCTCGCCCCCGGCGCGCACGGCGACGTCACCATCTTCGATCCCGAAAAGAAGTGGACCTACGACGCCTCCAAGTCCCGCTCCAAATCCCGCAACACGCCTTACGACGGATGGAGTTTTACCGGGAAAGTGGTCGCGACAATCGTCGCGGGCAACGTGGTTTACAGAGACTAAGTCGCGACCCGTGCGTGTCGGGCTGCATCGAGTAGAATTGTCGCCGTGCCTTCGGAGCAGGAGCTGCGTTGCTCGCCATACTGAAACGCGTACCCATATTCTCGAGCTTGTCGGAGACGGAGTTTGCCTTCCTGACCTCCCGTCTCGCGCAGCGCAAATATGATGCCGGCGAACTCGTCTTTGGTGAAGGCGACCCATGCGCAGGTCTTTACGTCGTGCAGTCAGGAAACGTGCGCATCTTCAAAAGCTCTGTCGGGGGGCGCGAGCAAGTGCTTTCGATTGAGGGTCCCAGCAGCTCGATCGCCGAACTGCCTGTCTTTGATGGAGGAAACTATCCTGCCTCGGCCCAGGCGATCACGGATAGCACGCTCCTCTTTGTTAGTAGCCAGGATTTCCACGCTCTTTGTCTGCAACACCCTGAGGTCGCACTCAAAGTTCTGCGCGTGGTTGGCGCGCGTCTCCGCCGACTGGTAGGCATCATCGAAGAGCTCTCGTTCACCACCGTCCGTCACCGGCTCGTCGCATTGTTAGTCCGGTTGAGCAAGGCAGACGGCGCCCGGCACGGCGATGCCGTCACGCTGACCTTGCCCGCAAACAACAGCGAACTTGCTGCTCAGATCGGTACCGTACGCGAACTGGTGTCGCGGAACCTCAGCCGGTTGCAGGCCGAAGGACTGATTCAGGTCGATAATCGCGCACTGGTAATTCCTTCCCTGAAGCGCCTACAAGAGGAATTGCAAGAGTCCGCCGGCTAGAACAAGCGCAGTGAGGCTCTCAATCGAAACTCTCCCGAATACAACGATTTCATCCAGGCGTGACAGAAGTCATAGTGGTCGTGCGCATCGTCAACTAGTCTGGTTCCAAACGCGGGGACTGGCGCATTGCTCCGACGCTCGCGGAGGAAATCGAAATGACACTGACAGCAACCAAAACCGTAGGCGAGATTGCAGCGGAGATCCCCGGCGCCACGCGCGAGTTCGAAAAGCTCGGCATTGACTACTGCTGCGGTGGAAGCCGCACTCTGGGCGAGGCATGTGCCGAAGCTAAAGTCTCCGTTAATGACGCCCTGGCGCGTATCGAGAAGAGCCTGTTGGCCACCCACACCGCCGACTGCACGGACTGGCCGAACCGGCCGCTATCCGACTTGATTGGTCACATCACGAGCACCCACCATGTCTTTGTGCGCGAAGAGAGCCCGCGTATCGAGGCGCTCGCTGCCAAGGTAGTCGGGGTGCACGGCAAGAACCACCCGGAACTTCTCCAGGTGCAGGCAATTTTCTCCTCACTCGCTGAAGAATTGAGAGTTCACCTGATGAAGGAAGAGCAAGTCCTCTTTCCCCACGTCTTGCGCATGGAAGAGAGTAGTGTGGCGGGAGAAGCAGCGCCGCCTGCGATGTTCGGGACGATTGTGAATCCGGTTCGCATGATGATGCAGGAACACGACGGTGCAGGCGATTCGCTTCGTTCGCTGCGGTCCGTCACTTCGGATTACCAAATTCCCCAGGATGCGTGCATCAGCTATCGCACTTTGTATGACGCGCTGCAGGGCTTCGAATCCGACCTGCATCAGCACATTCATCTGGAAAACAACATTCTTTTCGTGCGCGCAGTGGCCATGGAAGCTAGGCGTTAACTACGCGGCTCAACCGGCAGTTCTCTTAATTCGGAGGTACAGTTTTCATGCAATACAAGAAGCTATGGATCGCCCTCGGGTTGGTCATGTTCATTTCATTCACGGTGCTTGGCGTCGTGGGCTACAAAGGGATCGTCAACGGCCCGCCCACACCCGGCAAAGTCGTCACGGCAGACGGACGCGTTGTGTTCACTGGCGAAACCATTCGCAATGGTCAAAATGTGTGGCAGTCGACCGGCGGCCAGGAGATTGGAACCATCTGGGGTCACGGCGCCTATGTCGCTCCCGACTGGAGCGCCGACTATCTTCACCGGCAGTCGGTAATTGTTCTCGATCGCTGGGCCCGGCAACAAGGATTCGCCAACTATGCCGCCATGCCGGCGGAATCGCGCGCGGCTTTGCAAGGCCGTCTCACAGAAGTGACGCGCCACAATACGTATGATGCAGCCACTGATACCATCGTGCTCGACGACGACCGTGCGGCTGCTTTCGACGAACTGGCCGCTTACTACGCTGACGTGTACGGCAACGGACGCAATGCCTATGCCATTCCTCCCGGTGCATTGTCCGACGTAACCAAACAGCACGAACTGGCTGCTTTCTTCTGGTGGACAGCTTGGGCCGCGAGTACCAATCGTCCCGGGGAGCGAAGTCACCTACACCCAGAACTGGCCGCACGAGGAACTCGTCGGCAACCGGCCTACGGGTGGCACCGTGGTTTGGAGCGTCGTAAGCTTCGTCCTTCTGCTAGCAGCAGTGGGCGGCATGGTCTGGTACTTCGCGTCGCAGGACCACGCCCCTTCCAGCGGCGTTGTTCCCCGCCGCGATCCACTACTCGGATTGAATCCCACGCCTTCGCAGAAGGCCACAGTCAAATACTTCTTCGTGGTGGCGGCGCTATGGGTCGTACAGGTGGCTCTGGGCGCGATCGTTGCGCACTACGGTGTCGAAGGCAACGGCTTCTACGGTATCCCCCTAGCGAAATGGCTGCCGTATTCCATTGCGCGCACCTGGCATTTGCAGATTGGCATTTTCTGGATTGCGACGTCGTGGCTCGCGACCGGGCTGTACATCGTGCCCGCAGTAAGCGGCGCCGAACCCAAGGGGCCAACGCTCGGGAGTCAACGTGCTGTTTGTCGCAGTCGTCGCCGTGGTCGTGGGATCGCTCGCCGGCGAGTGGATGGGCATCCAGCAAAGGCTTGGCAACCTGTGGTTCTGGTTGGGATCGCAAGGGTACGAATACGTGGACCTAGGACGCCTGTGGCAGATCCTCTTGTTCGTCGGACTCACGTTCTGGCTATGGCTGATGTGGCGCGGCATCAAACCCGCACTGGCGCGGCACGACGAAAACCATTCGCTGTTGATGCTGTTCCTGATCTCCAGCATCGCCATTCCCCTTTTCTACGCAGCCGGACTCATGTACGGCCAGCGCAGCCCACTGATCCAGGCAGAATACTGGCGCTGGTGGGTAGTACACCTTTGGGTTGAGGGCTTCTTTGAAGTATTCGCGACTGTGGTCATAGCTTTTCTGCTGACTCGACTCAAGCTGTTGTCGGTTCCCACAGCCACGCGTTCTGTCTTGTTCTCGACGGTGATCTACCTCTCCGGAGGAATCATCGGCACCTTCCATCACCTGTACTTCACTGGCATGCCCAATTCCGCGTTGGCCTTGGGAGCGGTGTTCAGCGCGCTGGAAGTAGTGCCTCTGGTACTGATCGGCTTCGAGGCATGGGAGAACATCCGCCTGACTCGCGGCACCGCCGACAGTCCCTGGATCAGCGCCTACAAGTGGCCGATCTACTTCTTCATCGCGGTGGCGTTCTGGAACTTCGTGGGTGCGGGCCTGTTCGGCTTCATGATCAACCCGCCCATCGCGCTCTACTACGTCCAGGGACTAAACCTGACTCCTGTGCATGGACACACTGCGCTGTTCGGCGTCTATGGGATGCTGGGCCTCGGCCTGATGCTGTTCTGCCTGCGTGCGCTGCGGCCCGGCCTGATGTGGAAAGACCGTCCCCTGGCGATCGCCTTCTGGTCAATCAACATCGGCCTGGCGGCGATGGTTTTGTTGAGCATGCTTCCCATTGGCTTGTTGCAAGCCTGGGCTTCGGTCGAGTACGGCACCTGGTATGCCCGCTCCTCTGAGTTCATGCAAGTCCCCATGCTGACGAAACTGCGGTGGATGCGCATGTTCGGCGACACGCTCTTCGCCTTCGGAGCTCTTGTGCTCGGCTGGTTTGTGCTGGGACTCGTGACCGGACACTCCTTCGATCACACGGCCACTCTCGACGAGGGAGAATATTCGCCGCGTCCACTGGAAACCGTGGGCTCGGGCCGGTAGCGCGGGAACCCCATCCTTTCGCTGGCTTTGCGAACGGATGGGAGCGCAGGAACCATCGCCTTTCTCAATCGTGCCTAGTACGCGAAGTTCGGTCCCGTTCAGGCTGGAGTAGCCGCGCCGCTGAGGGCGGTGAAGACGTTGCGGCCGTAGAAGAACGGCAGGCCGAAGACGAATCCCGACGTCCGGTTGCCGCCGGGGAGCAAAAATATTCTCCCGCCCGAATCACTTTGGTGTAGAGTGACTGCTGCTTTTGGGCCTTCCGGAAGGAATATCTCAATTTCGAGAAGGAGAATTACCATGTCGCAGAAACGATTGCTGTGTCAAACGCTGACATTGGCAGTGACTCTGGTGTGCACTGCCACGATTCTTACTGCCGGGAACGGCAACAACAATTGCAAGAGCTTGCCTGGTTACAACGCGCTGAAAGCTGCGCTGGTCGCCGCGACGGCGGCAGAGACCAGCGGACTGAACAACCAAATGTGGGCCACCATCGTCGATCGCGATGGCGTAGTTTGTGCGGTGGCATTCTCCGGCGTGAACCGCGGAGCACAGTGGCCTGGCAGCCGGGCCATTGCGGCGCAAAAAGCCAATACGGCGAACGCCTTCAGCCTCGATTTCACATCCAATAGCGGTGGCTCAGGACAGCCCAACGGACTCGCGTTGTCCACCGCAAACCTATATTCCGCCGTGCAGCCCGGAGGCAGCCTCTACGGTCTGCAGCACAGCAACCCTGTGGACGCCCAGGAGGCGTATGACGGCCCGTCCCAACAAATCGGCACCGCTCAGGATCCCATGGTGGGCAACAAGATCGGCGGTGTGAATGTCTTCGGAGGGGGATTGGGCTTGTACGCGCCGGGCAAGGTGCTGGTGGGCGGCGTTGGCGTCAGCGGTGACACTTCCTGTGCCGATCACAACATAGCCTGGCGTGTCCGCAACAATCTCGGACTCGACCATCTGTCCGGCGTGGGCGGAGTCTCCGGCGACCCCGCGCGTCCCGACAACATCATCTTTGACATCACACCCAATCCCTACGGTGGCACCGGTGTGAGTGCAGGCGGCTTCGGCCATCCGACGTGCATCAACACATCCGGATCGAGCACTCTGCCGCCCGTTCAGCCGTAGGCATCCGAACTTGAACTGAGCACCGCGGTTCTTTAGTTCCGAGTAGGAATTGGCTGGGGAGGTGTCCGAGACTCCTCCCCAAACCTATTTAGTACGCGAAGTACGGTCCCGTTCCACCCGGCGTGGTCGCACCGCTGAGGGCGGTGAAGACGTTGTGGCCGTAGAAGAACGGCAGGCCGAAGACGAAGCCGGACGTTTGGTTGCCGCCGGGGCCGCCCAGCGTCGAGAAGGCGTACTTGCCAGACTGAACCAGCGTGTCTCCGTTATCGACCGTGAGGGTGATGCTGCCGGTGGAACCGTTGGTGCCGGCGTTATTGACCGAGACGGTTTGCTGCGAGCTCGGGCAATAGTAGGCCGACGCAGAGCAGGCCGGGAACGACGTGATCGCCGGGGTCAGGAAGTAGTTGGCGTTGGCGCCGCTGGCGATGGTTCCCGCATACGCATTGCTGTTGTAGGTGGCGAGGAACGATCCCGGGTTCTGGCCTTGGGTAGTGACGCCGTAAACGGTGGTGCCGGCGAGCCCGTTGTTGGACTGGGTGCCAATGCCGAAGATGAGAGTGCCCTGCGCGGTCTGGGCGCCTCCCGCGACGAGCGGCGGCAACTGAATCAGGCTGCCGTTGTTGTCGCTGGGGAAGGCGGCGACGGCGTTCGAAACCTGCTGTATGGTAGCGACCAGAATCGGCGCGCATCCGGCGAGGGGGCAACTGAAATACGTGCTCTGCGGACCGTTTGTGCAAGTCGCACCGCAATCCTGCAGAAACACTCCGATTCCCAAAATCCCTTTTGCCTTGAGCGCGGACACGCTGTTGAGCGCGCCGCCCGTGGTTTGTCCGGTGCAACTGGGCGGAGCGGCGGCGAATCCCGAAGGCTCAATCACTTCGATGGGAATGGATGACGCGATCTCTCCGGTCACCTGTACTTGTGCGAGCGCGACTGAACCCCAGGCGTATCCCATGGGAGCGATGTAGCACTCAGCCATTGGGTTCCCGTCCGAGGCATTCTGCGGCGTAAGCGCCAAGCCGCCGAGCGCGGAACCGAGCACGCGGAATCCGACCGAGCCCGTATCCACCAGCACGTGATCGATGGTCGAGCATGTGCTCGTGCCGGGGACGCAAACCGTGGCAGTAACGTAGGCCCCGTTGGGATAGCCGACCGACACGCCGTTGACGGTAGGGCCTCCGTCAACCGCGAGGGGCGCGGAGTTATTCACGTTGACGGTGACAGTAGTGCTGCCGGTGACGCCAGTGACCTTGGTGGTAGCTGTGATGGTTGCGGTGGAGGTGGCAGGGACCGCCGGTGCGGTGAACTGCCCAGAGGTTGAAACCACGCCGAGGTTGGTGGTCCAGTCAATGGCGGTCGTGACGATGCCGTTGGCCCGGGCGATGCATTGGCTATTCTGCAGCGACTGAATGATGGTCGGCGTGCAAGTGACGACGATGGCAGTTACGGGATTCACCGTGAGGGTGGCGGTGGCCGTCTTGGTGGTGTCCTGGTTGGAGATGGCGGTGATGGTGACCTGTGTGGCCACATTGACCGGCAGCGCCGTGAAAAGGCCGGAAGTATCAATGGATCCGGCGCTGGCGGCCCAGGTGACGCTCGTGAGGTAGTTGCCCGTGCCGGTCACGGTGGCGGTGCATTGGCTGGTTTGTCCAGACTCCAACGCGGTAGGCGTGCAAGAAATTGTGACCCCGGTGATGGTGGAAGTGTTGGAGCTGCCCCCCCCGCCACAGGCGGTGATGCCGAGAAGTACCGCACAAGAAACGACGAGAACGAGAGAGCGCAAACCTTCCCCCAGGAGAGCTTATGGAAGCAGCGCCGAGGCTGCAAATGACTATCTTAACGGGAAATAAACGACATGAACACAGCGGGGCCAGGATTGTTGCGGGGCGGGGCGAGCCGCCATATTAGAATGCAGGCATCCGATAAAGCGTCAGGCCCACTGCACACGCCGGAAAACACTTCCCGAGAGGTACTCCATGTCTGAGCCGTTGCTCATCGCAAAGAGCCAAGAACCGCAGTACCTGCTGCCGCAGATGGCGAACCGGCATGGATTGGTGGCCGGCGCAACCGGCACGGGAAAGACCGTCACGCTGCAGGTGATGGCAGAGGCGTTCAGCCGCGCCGGCGTGCCAGTGTTTGCCGCTGACGTGAAAGGCGACCTGTCGGGCATCAGCCAGAAGGGAAAGGAAAGCGCGAAGATCGCCGAGCGGGTGAAGAAGCTCGGCATCGAAGACTTTGGGTACGAAGCCGCACCCGTGACGTTTTGGGACGTGTTCGGCGAGCAGGGGCATCCTGTGCGCACAACCGTCAGCGAGATGGGCCCACTGCTGTTCAGCCGCTTGCTGAACCTGAACGACACCCAGACGGGTGTGCTGTCGCTGGTGTTCAAGATTGCAGATGATCATCAATTGCTGCTGCTCGACCTGAAAGATTTGCAGGCGATGCTGCAGTACGTGGGTGATCAGGCCAAGGCGCTGCAAACCGAGTACGGCAACATATCGGCGGCGAGCGTCGGCGCAATCCAACGCGGCCTGGTGACGCTCGGCCAGGAGGGTGGCGACAAGTTCTTTGGCGAACCGGCGCTGAACATCGACGACCTGATGCAGACCGACGCGAACGGCCACGGTGTGGTGAATATCCTGGCCTCCGACAAGCTGATTCAGTCTCCGCGGGTGTATGCCACCCTGCTCTTGTGGTTGCTGACGGAGATCTTCGAGAAGCTGCCGGAAGTGGGCGATCAGGAGAAGCCCAAGCTGGTGTTCTTCTTCGATGAGGCGCACCTGCTCTTCAATGATCTGCCCGCTGTGGTCGCTGAGAAGGTCACGCAAATCGTTCGCCTCGTGCGGTCCAAGGGCGTCGGCGTGTACTTCGTCTCTCAGAATCCGCTTGATATTCCGGAAGCGGTGCTCGGTCAGCTTGGCAATCGCGCACAACACGCGCTGCGGGCGTTCACTCCGAAGGACCAGAAGGCAGTGAAGGCGGCAGCTCAGACATTTCGCACCAACCCCAAGCTCGACGTGGAGAAAACCATTGGCGAGTTGGAAGTGGGCGAGGCGCTGGTGTCATTTCTCGACGACAAGGGAACTCCCGAGATGGTGGAGCGGTCGCTGGTGTGCCCGCCGCGCGGGCAAATTGGGCCGATTACCCAGGAGCAGCGCGCGAGCCTGATGAAAGCGTCGCTGGTGGCGGGCGTGTATGAGGAAGTGGTAGATCGTGAGTCGGCGTTCGAAATGCTGAAGGGCCGCGCACGACATCCGGCAGCGATGGGAAATTCGGCTACCGTGCCACAAGGCCAAGACCAGCCCTGGTACTCGAATTTGCCGTCACTGGATTCCCTGGGGTTAGGCGGAGCAAAAGGCGGGAGGCGTGGCGACTCCCTGGGTGAGGCCATGGCAAAGAGCGCTGCGCGAACCATCGGCAGTAGTGTAGGCCGCGAGATCGTCCGCGGCGTGCTGGGGTCGCTGCTTGGTGGAAGCACGAGCCGTAGACGCCGGTAACAGTCTGCTCCCGGATAGCGGTACCGCCTCGCGATATCGGCTGGCACACAGGCCGGTCGAGAGTTGCGCAAATCAGGCGCTTGCGTTCCCCTCACACACAACGCAGAATAGACGAACCATTGTGGGGAAAACAGAAGTGCAGCATTACCAGATTTGCGGCCGGGTGCGCGCCCCGTGGCTCTAAGCTCCGGCGAGAGAATCGGCGACTACGAAGTGCTGACTTCGCTGGGCCATGGCGGCATCGGCGAGGTGTACAAGGTGCGACACGTGATCTCGCAGCGCACCGAGGCACTGAAGCTGTTGCGGTCGGACCGTGAGGGCGCCGAGTTGTCGGAGCGCTTTCTCCGCGAGATTCGCGTGCTGGCGAGCCTGTCGCATCCGCATATTGCGCAACTTCACACGGCCTTCCAGTTGCGCGAGCAAGTTGCCATGGTGATGGAGTTCGTCGAGGGCCAGGACCTACAAATGAAGATGCGCTCTTCGTGGCCGCGACGTCCGGTAGAGGGCATCGACTACGTTCGGCAGGTGCTTGCCGCGCTGGAGTATGCCCACGCGCAGGGAGTAATTCACCGCGACATCAAGCCGTCAAATATCGTCATCACCCCGGACGGCGACGCCAAGCTGTTGGACTTCGGACTGGCGTTCAGCACCGCTGACGCAAGTTCGACGCGGCCCGGGCACGTGCTGGGCACTCTTCATTACATGTCTCCTGAACAGGTGCGGGGCGAGCGGGTCGACTCGCGCGCAGACTTGTATGCGACGGGAGCGATGCTCTACGAAATCCTCACCGGACGCACGCCGTTCCACGGCACGGATTACGAAATCATGCGCGGGCACGTGAATACCTCACCGCGGCATCCGGCGGAGCTGAACGCCTCATTACCGCTCACGCTTTGCGCGTCCATTGTGAAGGCGATGGAGAAGGACCCCGCGGCGCGCTACCAGACGGCAGCGGAGTTTGCCGCCGATCTCGCGGACGTGTCGTATGACGAGGCGCAGACCATCGCCCAGATGTCGATTGTGGCGCCGACGATTCCGCCGATCACACCGAGTGGCAAGCCGGTGTCTGACTCGGGAACGCCGAGGCCGTCGAGCGATCCGGCGCGGCCGTCGAGCAAGTTCCAGCCGTCGGAGTTGGATTCGGTGAGCCGAGAGTTGGCAGCGTATATCGGTCCGATCGCGAAGGTCGTGGTGAAGCGCGCGGCGGACCGCTGCTCGTCAGTCGACGAACTCTACTCCGTAGTCGCCGGCGAGATTGATACCGAAAAAGATCGCAAACGGTTTCTGGCGGGGAAGAAGAAGTAGCCAGCCACGAAGAAATTAACCCGGCGGCTGAAGAGGCTGCTGAAAAAAGAACCAAGGTAGTAATTTTGGGGCGTTTTCGACCCAATCTTGGCCCGTAAGCTATTGACTCTTGGTTCGACAAATAGCCGAGTTTACTCGGTTGACTCTTTTTTCAGCAGCCTCTGAAGCCGCGCGGATATTTCATCTGCAAATGCACCGCTGAAGCGGTGCTCCACCCAGGCACGGCGGATCGCATTCTTCTCTTACTGCTCCAGCATCTTCAGCGCCTTCGCCAAGCTCACTCGCATTCTGTTGAACGAGCCGGTCACGTCGGCGATTTCGTCGCGGCCTTTTACTCGAAGATCCGGCAAGTCAGTTTCACCCTTGCTGATGCGGTCCGCAGCTTGCGAGACCTGTTGCAGCGGTCGAATCACGATAAGGTAAAGCGCAGTGTCCAGCGCTGCAATGATGAGCAGAAACGTCGCAATCAGAAAGAGGATCAAGCTGCGATAGGCCTTGTCGGCGACTTGAATCGGCACCGACATAGGCACAGCGACAACTTGCGCCGCGATCACCTGATTGAGCTTCCACCCGAAGCCATTCTGCGGGCCATAAGTTTTGACCATCGCGGCCGGCGCCACGTCGGGAGTGCTGTGGCATTCCAGGCAGCTCGCTTTGGCAATCATTGGCTTTGCCAGATAGAGATATCGGCCCGTTGGCGTTTCGCGCTCGCCCACAACCTTCTCTTCGGCGGGATGGTTGGCAAAGTAATGTACGATGTCGGCCTCCCAGTCCTCGGCTCGATCGATGAGGTTCGTGGGGTTGAGCGTCGCCTCGCGATACGAATACTCCGGATACGACTTGCGCATGGAGTTGAAGATGCTGGTAGCGGCGAACGCGGGCACGGTCTGTGGCAGGAAGTTGGTTTCGTGGTCGGGATTTTTCAGCAGCAGCGGCTTTACCTGCTCCGACGTATAGTCGCGCGTTGACTTGGCGCTGGCCATCATCAACTCGGCTTGCTGCAAAACCTGGTCGCGCGCGTTACGCATGAGGAACTGGTACGCCAGGTGCGAAATCACGAACCCGCTGATGCCGAAGAAGACCAGCAGTACAAGATTGAACTTGGTCAGTAGTTTCATTGCGCCTCACCCAATGCAGGGATTATACGGAGGAGCGAGAAATGTTGGCGTCCATTTCGGGTGTGATCTTCTTCCAGTGTGCCGCGCTCTCCCGCGAGCCTACGCCGCGAGGGGTGATAAACTATTTCTGGCCCTACAACCCCTCCGGATGTCCGGAAGTGAACCCTCCTTAGTCGGGACGTGGCTCAGCCTGGTAGAGCACTCGCTTGGGGTGCGAGGGGTCGGCAGTTCAAATCTGCCCGTCCCGACCATTCAGTTGTCAGTAATCAGTTGCCAGCGGTGAGTCCTCACAAGTCGAGCACAATCTCATCTTGAGGCTTGCAGCAGCAGATGAGCACGTTCCCGTCGGCGGGCGGCTGCAGCGGCTCGGGTTCATATGCCACCTTTCCCGAGATCAGTCCGCTTTCGCATGTGTGACACACTCCCGTTCGGCAAGACCACCTCACGGATACATCGCAAGCTTCCGCAAACTCAAGCAAACTCCCGAACTTCGAATCCCACGGCACGGTCAGACCGCTGCGCGCGAAGGAAACCCGCGGCCCTTCTCCCGGAACTCCTGCCGGCAGGTGCGGTACGGCTGCAGCAGCATTCACCACTCCCGGCGTGATCGATTCCCCGGGGCCAAAGATCTCCGCATGAATGTTGGCGGCGCCAACGCCCCAGTCGGTAAGTCCCGCAGTCAGATCGCGCAGGAACGCATTTGGACCGCACAAATAGAAGTTCCCCGCGCGAGGCACTCCCATTTCCTGCAGTGCCGCTGAGGTCACACGACCAGGAGCGTCGAAGTCCGCGCCAACTCGATCCTCCGGCCGAGGTTGGCTATATCGAATGTGAGCCCGCCCCCGTGGTAACGCCTGAATCAACGCGCGAACCTCCTCATGAAAGGGATGATCGCCTCCGTCTCTTGCACCGTAAACCCACCACACTTCGCGTGGCGACGCCTCGGCTGCCAGCGTGTGGAGCATCGCCAACACCGGGGTCGCCCCCACTCCTGCACTCAAAAGAACAACCGCACTGTCATCGGACCCCAGAGTAAAGCTTCCTCTTGGCGCGCTTACTTCGAGCACATCACCCTGCCGAACTTTGGTGTGCAGGTATGTGCTGGCGACTCCGTGCACTTCCTGCTTCACGCTTATGCGGTAGTGCTCGGTACTCGGAGTGTCAGACAGCGAGTAGTTGCGTAACACGGCGGGGGCATCGGGAGTCGGCTGCAATCGCAGGACCACAAACTGGCCGGGCAGCGCCGGACTGAGTGGGAGGTCGTCCGCTGGTTCCAGCACCAGCGACATCACGCTCTTGCTTTCGAACGTCATTCGCGCGACCCGCAGGCGGCGGAATCCGGGCCACGCCGGTGGCGGTTCGTTCGTCGAACTCAACCCGGAAGCTGCTTTGTTCGGCTTTCCCCGCTGCTCCTCCAGAAGCATTGCGCGAAACGATCCCTTCCAACCTTCACTGAGTGCAGGAATCTGGACAGCCTTTTGCAGTTCTTCGCGAGACGGGCCAGGCAGGTATAACAACGCATCGGTCTGCGCCACAGTCAAGTGCAATGGCCCGCCTGCGACTTTAACAATTTCATCGCTGGCCCCCACCTCCCCCTCTTCCAGCACGCGGAAGTAGAAGCCGGGCCTGTGATGCTGCACCAGCAACGCTGCCATGCGGGGCTCATTCGTCCGGATTCCAACTCGATAGCAAGTGACGCGGGGTTGCGTCACCTCGAAGAGTGCGCTCCCGATCCGATACCGGTCGCCGATGCAAACCTCGTCGTCAGGGAGGCCTTCAACGGTGAAGTTTTCGCCGAACTGGCCAAGGGTAAAGTCATTACGACGAAGCTGGTCTTCCCAATATCGATAGGAGCCAACCTGATACACGAACACTGCGCGATGCTCACCCCCGTGCCCCGCCAGATCTCCCTGGCCGTCCCCATCGAGATTGAGCCGCCGCACAGCACACCTGCCCAGAACTGGGCTTTTCCAAATTGCCGTGTGCACCGTCTTTCCTTCCCACGAAACATCACGTGGAAGACCGACATTCACCGACACTAGACGAGCCACGATGCCACCTTTCGAGGCGTCTTTGGCCTCGCGAACCAGTTTTGAGCAACGTAATCTTTGTGATTGATGCGCCAATGTCAGCGGCGATTCAGGGACCAAAAAACAGCAGTGCTGTCACGCCGCTCATTCATTCCGGCAAGACCTCAAATTGCGTGAGCGGGATAGGCTTGATTAGACTTAAGCGTCTGTCATTTGGAGGCCGTAGTTGATCCGCAAAATAATCTTCCTCGCTGCTATTGCATCTGTTCTACCTGTGACTGCCCAAAACCAGAGTAAGCCAGCCGCTCCCACGACGACATCGGCCGCGCAGCCCGAGTGGATCACTATCAGCAACGGCTACGCCAACCAGCTGATTCAGGTCGTATTCAATCACCACCCTGAATTTGGCTCGCAACAAGGACTGGCGCAGTACGATACCAAGGTCTCGCAGCCCACGCTTGCCGACGAAGAACAAGAGCGCAAAGAGACCGAGGCTGTTCTGGCGAAGCTGCAGGCGGCAGCGGCGCAGAAGCAGCAGGAAGAAGTCGCGGAAGACCTCCAGATCATGATTCGCCGCGTGAAGCTCAATTTCAAACGCGATGACTTCGAGAAGGCCAATGAAGTGCCGTTCATCAATGCCAGCCAACTGGTTTTTGGCGGCGTGCGCCTCTTGCTGGATGACCAGACTCCAGAAGCGCGTCGTCCCGCTGCAGTGGCACGCCTACGCGCGTACGCCGGACTCGAGCCGGGCTACACGGCTATTACTGAAATCCTGAAGCAGCGCACGCAGGAGCAGATGGCCAAGCCTGGCGTCATTTATCCCGCCAAGGTCGAGATCGAGACGGAGATGGCGCGCAACTCGAACTACGTCGAGGGTCTCGCTGCGCTGTTTACCAAGCAAAAGCTCGAAGGCTGGCAGGAGCCGCTGGCCAAGCTCAAGCAGCAGCTTCTCGATTATGACGCGTGGGTAAAAGCCACAGTGCTGCCCAAGGCGCGTGACGATTTCCGCATGCCGCCCGAGCACTACGCGCTCGACATGGAGAACTACGGCATCGACATTCCGCCTGAGCAGCTCGCCAAGATGGCGCATGAGTCGTTCATCGAGATCCAGGGCGAGATGAAGTCGATTGCCGCAAAAGTCGCCAAGGAACACAAGCTGCCATCGAGCGACTATCGCGACGTCATTCACGAACTGAAGAAGCAGCAACTGGTGGGCGACGCGATTCTGCCGTTCTACGAGAACCGCCTCAAACAGATTGAGGGAATCATCACCGAGCACCAGATCGTAACGCTGCCCGACCGGCCGGCGCGAATCCGCATTGCCACCGCAGCGGAGACCGCGCAGCAACCCGCGCCCCACATGGTGCCTCCGCCATTTATCCACAACACCGGGCAAAAGGGCGAGTTCGTCCTGCCGCTCAACATTCCACCTGGTCCCGGGCAAGTTGCTGCAGAACACTATGACGACTTCACCTTCGACGCCGCTGCCTGGACCCTCACCGCGCACGAAGCGCGTCCGGGGCACGAGCTGCAATTCGACTCCATGCTCGAGCACGGAGTCTCGCTCGCCCGCGTCCGCTATGCCTTCAACAGCACCAATGCCGAAGGCTGGGGACTGTATTCCGAATACTTGATCAAGCCCTACATGCCGCTTGACGGCCAACTGATCTCGCTGCAAATGCGCCTGCAGCGAGCGGCCCGCGCATTCCTCGATCCTGAACTGCAGTCGGGGAAAGTCACTCCCAAAGACGCCTTCCGCGTGCTGGAGCAGGACGTCGTGTTGTCGCACGCCATGGCGCAGCAGGAAGTTGAACGCTACACTTACCGCGCTCCGGGACAAGCCAACAGCTATTTCTATGGATACACGCGGCTGATCTCGCTTCGCGAGGAAACGGAAAAGGCGCTTTCGGCGAAAGGCGTGAAGTTCGACCAGAAGAAATTTCACGACTTCATCCTGGCACAAGGATTATTGCCGCCCGACCTAATGCGAAAGGCCGTGCTGGAGAACTTCATTCCAGCGCAACAGAAATAATGTCTGGTGACCGCGGCGACCGACTACTGTGAGCTCTTCGCTTGTTCCGCTTCGGCTTTCACGGTGACGGTGGTCTGATCGGGACTGACTGGCGACTTCACCTTCCGGCCGCAGGCAGCGGGCGGGTTCGTCATTTGTTTCGCAAAAACGCGGTAGCTCAGCCGGCCCGGTTGCAAGGTTGACCAATATCCTTTGCGGGAGAGCAATGGTCTGCGCTGCACAATGATCTGGTTCTCCAGAATCTTAACTCCGCACTCGAGGTTATTCCTCGGCTTTAGTATCGTGCGTTTCGGATCGTTCGCGGGCAGCTTGCGGTCGGCCTTCCAATCAAAGTCGCAGCCATGGCGCTCCTGATCGCCATACGTGAGTTGCAGCAATCCCTCGGTGTGGCCTGACAAGCCAGTCACTTCATCCGGAATAGAGACTTCAGGCTGCGTGTGATGGGCGCGCGACTTGGGATTGAGTCCAGCTTCGGCACCAGCGAGCGCCTGAAAGAAGTACGCCCAGAAGGCCCGCTTGTTAGTGTCACTCATTTCGTAGAAGCGCGGGCAGAAACGCGTCACGTCATGCGGAACCCGCTTCGACAGCATTGTGGAAGGAATCGCCTTCTCGACGATGTAATCCCATTCGGGCTCCCAAGTCTTGCCGCCGAGCTCCGCTTTTTTCGCGTCAATAGGAGTGGCGGGAGCCGGCTTGGTCGGGATGGCTGCGGGTGCGTCGGCTTGCTTGGTCTTGGAATTCTGACACTGAGAATCGAACGCGACGGTTGTCAGCGCCAACATCACGAGCAAAGTTCGCAGGATGTATTTGTTCAATTTCATGGAACGATGCAGGGAGTGGACGCATGACGAGCGGATGCTTCACGCTAAAGATAACTGTCTACCGATGCGTAGGGTAGCCGGAGAAGGCCTTAGATTCCCCCAAGATTCCCCTCAACAGCTTGGGAACTAGGTCCGGCGACTTGCAGAATTTGATGTGGGAAGAGTCTAATGCTTCGTCGCGGAATGTTCGGCGTGCGGGGCATCCGGCAGCGGCCATACCACCGAGACGATCCACGCCACCAAGATTCCCACAACGCAGCCGAACAAGACTTCGCCCACACGGGTGGCGCCGGCGATCAGTCCCTTATCACGGGAGTGATACTCCAGCCCGGCGGCAATGACGAACGCCGCGCTGATCGGCGCCTGCCGCCACATCGTCTGAACCCGCACCACGTACGAAGACAACAGAACCGTCACGGCCATCGCGAGTGGCAGCGTGATCAACCGCTCGCCGCCGATGGCGATGAATGCGAGTCCCACCACGCAGCCTACCAGCGTGTTCGTAATGCGCGCTCGCAGGATCTGCATTGCCTGTTTCATCGCCGGGTCGCTGGTGGCCACCATCGAACTAATCGCCCAGACCGGGTTGGCCCCAGCCATTTTGTGAACGAGTAACCACAGGATCGCCGTGGCGAAGAAGATGCTCACCGCGTAGTGAATGCCGTGCATTTCACCTCTAGTGAAACGGTCGAGAACTTTCATGCTCAGGGCGTCCTCCGCGTGGATTCTGACGTCGGGTGCTCCACTCAAGCTGTTATTGTTTGAGCGGAGGTTTTGCCTGCGTCGATGCTCGCGATGATGGTAGCAAACGCGTGCAAAAACTCGCGGTAGGCACACGCTTGAGGTCTGTGATTGGGCGCTCGACCGCCTCACGGCCTTCACTTCCGGCCTATCCCGGCGGTAAAGTTGATACAGGCCAACCCGCAGCGGTTGGAGACTTTCTTACTGACGAAGTGCAACCAATTCAGGCCTGGAGGTAGGGACTCGTATGACGCGTCGTTTCTCGCTCACTTTTTTGCTCGTTATTCTTTTTACCGCCGCCGCCTTTGCCGGCACCATCGAAGGCAAGGTTTCCCCCGGCAAGTCCGTCGTGTACGTGGAAGCCATTGCCGGTAAGACCTTTCCGGCGCCCACCGCGAAGCCCGTCATTGACCAGAAGAGCCTTGTCTATACGCCTCACGTCCTGGCAGTGCAGCAGGGAACTACGGTCGAGTTCCTCAACAGCGACACCGTGCAGCACAACGTATTCTGGACGCAGACGATCGACAACAAAAAGGTCAGCCACAATCACGGCACCTGGGCCAAGGGACAGACAAAGCCGTACACGTTTGACACGCCCGGCGTGGTTTCGCTGCTCTGCAACGTGCATCTCGAGATGGCGGGCTTCATTGTCGTCAGCCCCACGCCGTATTTCGCTGAGACGGATGCAGCCGGGAACTTCAAGATCGAAAACGTCCCGGACGGCAAATACAACGTCGTCGCCTGGCATGAAGGCACAAAGACGCAGACCAAGCCGGTTGTCGTTGCCGGCACAGGTAAGGTGGACTTCACGCTGCCACAGTAAATCAAGCCGCTTCTGCCTGACTGGAGATTTGGACTTCCACGGCGCTCGCATAGACCAGCATCGCGGCAGCGATGCCCAGTGCTGCGCCCAGTGCGAAGCGCGCGAGCATCCAATTGCCGTGCAACCCGGCAGCTTCAGCGATCCAGTCGATCAAGCTGCCGGAAACCGCTGTGACAAACAAGCGCCCCGCAATCGTTCGCGGCGCACGCAGCAACAATCCAAGAGCTGCGCCGAGATAAATTCCTAAGCAGCGCGCGCACACCGCAACACTTCCGCCGAACAGCACAAATGATCGCTCTGGTTGTTGATGGCAGACCAAAGCGAAACCGCGTTGCAAGGCGAGAGCGAGAGTCGGGCTCACTCGCAAAAGATAGGGGACCGCAATCGCGGCTGCAGCCAACGTGAGTGGCGCCACAATGAACGAAGTCCAGCAAAGCTCTACAGTGCGGCGATTCTGTTTCATCTGGCAGCAACCATTGAGATGGACGTCAGATTACCCGATTTGTCGAATGTGCACTCGCAGTTCCAGTCTTGTTCAGTTTTGTCTTCCCGGAATCCGAAGGAAACCACAGCCTCGCCATCGAACGAATGCATAATGGAAGCCAGGATTTGGTGGTTCGCCATGCGATGCGTCTTCTGTGCTTCGGTCATACAACGGGACAGATATGAGTTTGACCGGGAATCTCTTCTTCGCATTTGCGAACCGAAAGCTATCACCACGATCAGGATCAAGATCCATCCGATTACCGGAGCGATGTACCTGCGCAAATTTCGCACAAATCCTCCACTACGCGAGTATGCCCATTCGCTTGCCCACGCGCTTCAGGGTCTCCAGCGCTTGGTCGAGTTCTTCGCGCGTGTGCGTCGCCGTCACGATCGTCCGGATGCGCGCTTTGCCTTCCGGAACCGTCGGGAACGCAATGCCCGTTCCCATCACGCCTTCGTCGAAGAGAGCGCGCGAGAAGTCCATCGTAAGCTTGCCGTCGCCAATGATGATCGGCGTAATCGGCGTCTCGCTCGCCGGAGTGTTCACCCCGCCGATGTTGAACCCCAGCGCGCCCAGCTCTTTCTTCCAGTAGCGCGTGTTCTCCCACAGCTTGTCGATGCGCTCCGGCTCCTGCTCCAGCACGTCGAACGCCGCGATGCACGTCGCCGCCACCGACGGCGGATGCGACGTCGAAAACAAAAACGGCCGCCCGCGGTGATACAGAAACTCGATGAGGTCGCGCGTGCCGCACACGTAGCCGCCCAGCGCGCCAATGGCCTTCGACAGCGTGCCCACCTGCACATCCACGCGCCCGTGCAGGCCGAAGTGATCGACCGTGCCGCGCCCGTTGCGCCCCAGCACGCCCGACGAGTGCGCGTCGTCCACCATCATGATGGCGCCGTACTTCTCGGCCAGCGCGGTCAGCTCGGGCAGCGCGCCGATGTCGCCGTCCATCGAAAACACGCCGTCGGTGATGACCAGCTTGTGCCCCGGCTCGTTCTTGATCTCGTTCAGCAGCTCTTCGGCGTGCGCCGCGTCCTTGTGGCGGAAGACCTTGATCTTCGCCCGCGACAGCCGCGCCCCGTCGATGATGCTGGCGTGGTTCAGCTCGTCGGAGACGATCCAGTCCTCCTTGCCCAGCAGCGCCGACACCGTGCCCGCGTTCGCCGTGAAGCCCGACTGAAACACCACGCACGCCTCGACGTTCTTGAAGCGCGCGATCTTCTCTTCCAGCTCCATGTGCAGCGACATGGTTCCGGCGATGGTGCGCACCGCGCCCGAACCCACGCCGAACTTGCGCGTGGCCTCCAGCGCCGCCTCGCGCAGCTTGGGATGCGTCGTCAGCCCCAGGTAATTGTTCGACGCCAGGTTGATGACCTTCTTGCCGTCGAACGTGCACACCGGCGCCTGCTCGTCTTCGAGCACGCGCAGCTTGAAGTACGTGCCGCGCTGCTTCAGGTCGTTGAGCTGGTCGGTGAGATAAGAAAGTGGATTGGTGCGAGTTGCGGTGGTCATGAATCGCTCCCTACAAAATCATTTACCACGGAGGCACGGAGGAATTTCAGGAAAGCCTTCCATGACTTCAGGTGCCCTGCGATTGGCCTTCCAGTCTGCGAAAGACGTGCAGGCTGTTCCAGAGTTTCGGTAGAACCCGTTATCTTAGCGCACATGGACGGGACCTCTCGCAGGCTGGAAGAGAGCGTTCCGAATCGGGACAGATTGGCTGAGACGCACAGGGGTATCCCCCTCCCCCATCCCTTTTGCAAAATCTTCATTCCATTGGAGATAGGGGTTGTAGTCCGCGCAAAATCTTCTGCCCGTAGGACTTAGAGGCAAAGTCTTCATAACAAATGAGTTACGTGGCAATTTTTGGGCGCAAGGTGGGAGTTTGGTGGGTAAATTCGCAGACCGTCGAGCCAAAAACGACAAAGCCACAGGGCGAAACCGCCTAAGAGTTTCGAGGTTGAGGGAACTGACACAGGTCCTTCGACTCGGTCGCCGCGGCGACCTCGCTCAGGATTTCGGCTGCGGGCTCGGACGCCCGCATAGCGCCTCAAACTGCTGCCTCTTTGGGCGACAGCTCTCCCTCATCGTCCCGGAAGGGAGTTTATGTGTGTGAGGAGGTGACGGCTAGGACGCAGGTCACGGTTGAGTGTGATAAGGAAAGTGGATAGTGGATAGAAAAAACGGAGTGACTGGGGTGTGCACGTCTCCCAGGTTAGCGCCCTATGTCGGGCGCGAACCTGGGGCACCCGGCCAACGTCTTTTTTGCAACGTGCAGACTCAGCTCGAGCGGTAGTCTTGCAGCTCCGCAGCCTGAGGCATGTGAAATATGCTTGACAATCCAGCCATCTAGCAACACTATGTGCCGAGACGGTTTGCCGCTCACTCGTATCGGGGACTTGCAAGGAGCGGTTTCTGGGAGTTCCACGGGCCCTGTTCCACGCGGGGTATCAAGCGCCGGCATGGCACCGGACTTCCTGCCTTAGCAAGTAGTCCTCGGGCTGTAACCAAACTGGAGCATTCATAGCGGCCTCTCTATCCGCTTGCGACATCAGTTGGTGGGCCACTTCGTCACTCCCGCTCAACTGAACGCAGAACGATGAAGGTACGGGCGCGCGCGGTCCTGCGGTTCGCTGGACTGTTTCGTCGCCTTGCACCTGCATCGTGCGCCAAACACGGAATCAAAGAAATGGAGAATCGCTATGGCCACCCGTCTGTTTCGCGCGCTGATGCTCTGCGCTGTGTTGTCGCTCGCCCTCACCAACGCCTTCGCACAGAACTCCCCGAAATATTGGAGTGGCCCCTACAACGGCGACTGGAACGTCGCGGCAAACTGGACGCCCCCCGGAGTGCCGGGCCTCAACAACGACGTCACCATCTACACTACGGGCGGTGACTACGTTCATCTGATCAATTCGGGCCTCGCCGAGGTTGGGACCCTTACCATCGGCGGTGGCGGCCAGCTTCAACTATCCGAGCTCTACAGCAACGGCGGACAGCAGCTTGCGATCGATGACTATCTGGTGATCAACCAATCGGGCAAATTGACGTTACAAGCCGGCGACATCGTCCAAGTAGGCAATGGTTTTCCCGGGCTCTTCCTGAATCGGGGGTATCTCTACGTTGGTCCGGGCGCGCAAATGATTATCGGTGACGACACCACCGGTGCTGTCGTGGCCGGCTCGTCCTTCATCATCCGCGGATGGCTCACCCCTGAGTACCTCTATTTACTGGACACGATTGAAGCTGGGGGAACTCTCGCTCTCGAGAATGGTCTAAGCGGCACAGGCTGGGTCATTGCCCCTCCCGGGAATCTGGGTACGCTCACCAACTCCGGCGTGCTCCTGGTGGACAAAGGCACGACGTTGAATGTCAACGGCAGTGTGGTCAATAACGGTCTTCTGGCGACCGGCTCCATTGGCGGCAATAATACTTTGGACATATACGGCGGCCTGACCAACAACGGGCAATTCCACGTTGGCGGTGGCGACACGGCAAACCTCAATTACCTCGTCAATAATTCGGACGTGGTGGTCGCCCAAGGTGGGACTTTGAGCCTGCTGAATAACGATGGCATCCCGAATATCCCTGCGAACTCGTCATTTCAAATCTACGGAACATTCACCCAAGCCTACTATTCAGGTAACCCGAGCGCATTTTATAACCTGACCACCGACAGCGGCTCCTTGTCTTTGTACAACGGTCAGGCCACGAATATCGCCCCGATCAGTGGCACCCTTACAAACTCCGGATTTCTGGTAATAGCCGCCGGCTCGACGGTAAACATCAATGGAGCGCTGACCAATAGCGGTGGGACTTCAGCATTTGGAGTCTTTGACGCAGGCACTGTTGTCAATGTGGGCAGCCTGGACAACAACGGACTTACCTACGTCGGCCCGGGCGCAACCCTGAATCTGACGAACCAGCCGAACGGCATCACAGATGTCGTGGCGGGCTCGACCTTCGATATTGCCGGGACATTCAATGCTCGGCACAGCTACAGCGGCTTTAACAGTCTGACTTTTATCGAGGGTACCGTCATGATCTCGAATGGACAGAAGATCCAGGACAATCCGACTGAGACTCAAGCCTTACCCTTATTATTGCCAGCGGAGGGTCACTGACCGTCACGAATGGTTCATCGTTCTACATTCATTCGAACATCAATGTGACGCCCGGTGCCAACATCTACCTAGACCCGAGCACGCTAGTCAGTTGAAGGTGCGTTTTACAACTCTGGCGGCAACATCACCGTCGATGGCGACTCGGTGTTCAGCGTCGGCAGCCTCGTCAATGGCGGCCCGTTGTCGCTGACCAACAACGCCGGCATGACCGTCAACGATGGCTTCTACCAGCTTGCCAGTGGAACCTTGGGTGAGTCCATCGATGCGACTGGGTTTTCCATTATCGTTGTGAACGGCGGACCGGTGCTGCTCGACGGGACCCTCGACATCCTGCTCGATCCCAATTTCAATCCAGCGATCGGCTCGTTCTACAGATTTCTGCTCTTTGGTCCGGGTTCGTTGAACGGCATGTTCGCCAGCATCCAGAACCTGTACTTCAACAACGGGACTGAGAAGTGGATCGTGAACTACAACAACGCGGGTGGCTATGTCGAACTGCAGGCTGCCCCCGCGCCGGAGCCTGCCAGCTTCCTCCTTCTGGGCAGCGGCCTGCTGAGCGCGGCGCTCGGGCTCCGGCGAAAGTTCAAGTAGGGTTCGCAGGTGGCTCGGCAACTACGCGTCAGTCTATCGGGCCGGTGCTAGCGCGCGTTCCCCGTCTCTCGCCATGTTGTATCCTTACCCCGACCGACTCTCACCATGCCTGACCGACACCCTGCGAAACCCGCTCGCGCCGCCTGGCGTGACAAGTGGTACATCATCATCTTCCAGCACGGCACTCCCGCCGGTCGGCTCTTCGACATTATCCTGCTCACGGCGATCCTGCTGAGCGTCCTCGCGGTAATCCTTGAGAGTGTGCCTTCCATCCGCGCCAACTATGGCGAGTACTTCAGTACCGTGGAGTGGATCTTCACGGGGCTGTTCACCGTCGAATATGCGGCTCGGCTCGCTACGGCGAAGAATGCCCGTCGCTACGCCTTCAGTTTCTTCGGCATCGTTGACCTGCTCGCCGTAGCGCCGATTTACTTGAGCATCTTCTTTTCTGTACAGCACGCATTCGCAGTGGTGCGGGCTCTGCGATTGCTTCGCGTCTTCCGCATCCTGAAGCTGACGGAATATCTGGGAGAAGCCGTCGCCCTGCGCGTTGCCCTTCAGGCGAGCGTCCGCAAGATTGTCGTCTTTCTCTTTGCGGTTTTAGCCATCGTCATCATCGTGGGAGCGATGATGTACCAGATCGAGGGCGAGGCCAACGGGTTCACCAGCATCCCGGTCGGCATGTATTGGGCGATCGTCACGGTCACCACGGTCGGCTACGGAGACATCTCGCCCCACACGGTTCTCGGGCGCATCCTGGCGTCACTGCTCATGACGATCGGCTACGGAATCATCGCCGTGCCCACCGGAATCGTCACCTTTGAGTATGCGCGGGCCTCGGCCGCCGGCCGATCCCGGGCCTGCCCCGCATGTGGCCTGTCGCCCCACGATCCCGACGCACTCTTCTGCAAGCGCTGCGGCGCCCAACTGTGAGAACAAATCACTCATACCGCAGCGCTACCAGCGGATCGACGTGCGCTGCCCTGCGCGCCGGGATGTAGCAAGCCAGGACCGCCGCCATCGCCAGAATCAGCGTGACCCCGCCGAAGATGAGTGGATCGTGCGCGCTCACTCCAAATAGCAAGCTCGACAGCACGCGCATGGCGGCGAAAGCAGCCACCAGGCCCAAGACGAGACCGACAATCGCGAGCCGCATCCCCTGTTGCACCACCAGCTTCAGCACGCTGTCGGTCTGCGCGCCCATCGCCATGCGGATGCCGATCTCGCGCGTTTGCTGGCTCACCGAATACGAGAGCACGCCATAAACGCCGACGATCGCCAGGATCAGTGCGACTCCGCCAAACACAGTCAGCAGCGCTGCGCCCATGCGTGGCGCCCACAGTCCCTGGTCGAGCAATTCCCCGATGGTGTTCCAGTTCGTGAGCGCCAGGTTCGTGTCGAGCGATTGCACATGGCCTCGTACCGTGGCAATCACTGGTTCCGGCTTGCCGTTGGTCCGCACTTGCATGGTCGCCGCCGGAGAGTAGTCCTGCGTCAGCGGCAAATACGCCAGCGGCTGCGGTTCTTCTCCAATCTGATTCACCACCGTATCGCGCGCCACGCCGACGACTTCGCGCAATTGCGTCTCTCCGAAGAAGTGGAAGCGCTTCCCGATCGCATCCTGGTCCGGCCAGAACTGTTTGGCCATGGCCTCACTCACGATCGCAACCTGGGCCGTATCCTTGCGGTCGGAGTCGGTAAATTCGCGTCCGCTCACCAGCGGAATGCGCAGCGTCTTGAAGAAATTCGGCGCAACGTCGTTCAGCTGCGTCAGAGTCCCGCGATAACCCGAGGCTTCATCCTGACCTTCAGGAAACACGGTTCGCGCGAATCCTCCGCCCAGCGGGAAATTCGACGCGATCGTTGCCGACGCGACCCCGGGCGACGCCTCGGCTCGTTCGATCGCAGTGCGGAAATACTGCTGGCCGCGATCTTCGTCGTAATGCAAGGCTCCCAGGTCGAACGCGAACACAAACAGATTTTTCGACTCGAACCCCGGATCCACGCTGTTGCGCGTTTTGCATGCTGCGAACGAACAACCCCGCGCCCGACCAGCGCGACCAGCGCCAGCGCAATCTCGGTCACCACCAGCAGACTGCGGAACCGGTTGCGCGTCCAACTCACGCTGCCGCCGCGTCCGCCGACTTTCAGCACCTCGATCAGGTTCGGTCGCGCGACCTTGATCGCCGGAGCCAGCCCGACCAGCACCGCCGTCAGCAGCGCCACGCTGAACGTGAAACAGCAGCACATGGGAATCGAACGCAATGTCCAGGTCGCCATCCAGGATGAAGGGCGGACGGAACGACCACAGCACCGCGCGTCCCGCATAGGCGATCGCAATGCCCACGAGCTCCAGCTACAATCGCCAGCACCAGGCTTTCCGTAAGCAACTGCCGAACCACTCGGCGTCGGCTGGCGCCCAGCGCGGCGCGCAACGTCAGTTCTTTCTCGCGGCGCGCGGCCTGCGCAAGCAGCAGGTTCGCTACGTTCACGCACGCAATCAGCAGGACCAGGCCAACGATCCCCATCATCAATCCGCCGGCCAGCACGATTTGCCCGCGATTGTTCACTCCCACCGCGGCATCTGCGAGCGGCGTCAGCGCCACACTGCGGCTGGCATTGTCCTTCGGGAACGCCTTCTCCAATTGCGACGCGATGGTCTTCAGCGAAGCTTCCGCCGCGCTCAGGCTTACGCCGTCTTTCAGTCGGCCAACCACCGTGGTATCCAGGAACCTGCGGTCGTCGAAGTTGTCTTTGAAGAAGCCCGCGAGCACCTGTGAATACATGCTGATCGGGACCCAGACTTCCTCCGCGTTGCCAAAAATAAACGTGCCCTTGAAGCCGCGCGGCCCCACGCCAATCACCGTGTACGGTGTGGCATTGAGCGTCAGAATCTTCCCGACAATATTGGGATCGGACCCAAACTTATTCACCCACAGGCTGTGGCTCAGGACCGCGACGTTATTCCCACCCGGCTTGCTGTCTTCGTCCGGTAGAAAGAACCGCCCTTTTGCAGGGGTCAGTCCCAGAACGTCAAAGTAGTTCGCAGTGACCATTTGCCCCAGGACTTGCTTCGGCTCCTCGCTACCGCTCCACGTCAGCGGGAGCGGGCCAACGATGCAGCTGAGCCCGGAGAACACCTCGTTTTCTCTGGCATAGTCCTGATAATTCGGATACGACATGCCAAGCTTCGTCGCATTGGCTTGGGTCACTCGGGTCTTGGTATCAACCGTATCCATCTCAACCAGACGGGAAATGTTTTTGACCGGCAACGGATGCAGCAGGATCGCGTTCACGACCGTGAAGATCGTCGTATTAGCGCCAATCCCTAGCGCCAGCGATAGGATCGCAATCGCGCTGAACCCGGGATTCTTGATCAGCATTCGTACCGCGTAGCGGATGTCTTGCCAAAGCGTTTCCATACGTTTCGCCGTTCCTTGATCTTGAGAATTTATCTCAATTCGTGTCCCAGCGCTTTTCCGTAATAGTTAACCACTGCAATCTTGCGGCCAAAGCGAATTACGAGCATGTCTTTTTCTTTCAGTCGTATGCGCGGCTGACGCCGCATAGCTCACCAACTTCGTCTGTACAACCATGGCGAACGCTGTCCGTCTTCGAACAGCCGGGTTGCCGGGCGCGAGGAATTTACTCTGAGGGCGAGGCTCGATGCGACGGGCGTTATCAGCTTGCCAGCACCAAACGTAGAAGAGGAGTAGAAGAGGAAGAGAGGGAGCAGATCCCGATACTTGCGGACAGTCTTCCCTCACGCCTGTGCCTCAGATTAGCGGAAGAGCAGGGCTAATCAGGGGCACAGGCCGTCGCATCACTTACTGGCTGGGGTTGGGGTCCAACGCCGGAAGGTAGGAGGCAGACGGCACCAGATTGCCGCCCAGGGAACACTGGGCCTGGGCTCCCGCCAGCGTGAACCTGCCATTGAACACCGGACACTTGCAGGTTGCGGTCGAGCTTCCCGAGCTAACCTGATAGGGCGCCGTCATACAGGCGGCGAAAGGCCATTTGTCACAGGTGGTCACCGGGATCTGACGCCTGATAGTCCTGCCGACGTCCTCGTGCGCCCGCCTCAAGCGGCCTTTTTATTCGCAGAGTTCGACTATCGACCTGTGTCTGAAGCGGCCGGTCGCCAGTGTGAGCGCCTCTCTGGGAATCCTAGTTACTTTAGTTTCTGCACCACGCTGATTTTGCGTGCCTCCCCTTCCTCATTTGCGCTATCCATAAAAATAGGATGTTTCGGCTGAGGGCAGATCCCGGCGCGACTGAAGAGGCTGGTGAAAAAGTCAGTTCTGACCCTGGAAAGGAACGCAAGGGCTAAAGCCCGTGACCTGTTTGCAACACTTTACGGCATGACTAAAGTCATACCCTGATACGAACCAGTCGTAAAAGCGACTTTTTCAGCAGCCTCTGAAGTCGTCACTCCGGAGGCGTCGGCCGGATGGGACTAGCCCCGGTTACCCGCAATTAGATTAGATCGTCGGCCCTCAGCCGCTCGCTCCGTGAAAGGTGCAATGAGTCAAGATGTCGCCGGCTTTCGCCATCCAAATGCGAGACGATCCGAACTGATAGATTCCACCTCCAACAGGGGGAACGATGGTAGCCCTCATAGCTGCCGTGTTGTAAACGTCAGCCAGTGTTATGGCCGTTAGTCGGACGGCGGCGCGATACGCGATGTTGAAGCTGTGCCGCCTGAAGCAATCGCCGGGGTTGGGGTTGCGGGCAATGCGGCGGTCGCAATCTCACTCCCATGCAAGTCGAGCATCAGGATTCGGCTGTCGGAATGATAGGTCTGTCCGGAGACGGTTTGCGCTTCGAACACTGGGAAGTCGGATTGCAGATAATGGCGGAGCAGCGGGTTCTTCGTGGCCAGATCGGCGCCCACGAAGTCGCGCTCGGTGTCGACGTGGGGATCGATGATGTGGTTGATGAGGCGCCGGTGCTTGGCGAAGGTGATGGCATCGTCGAAAGTAGCGGCGCCCGCCCAGATGGGAACGCCTTCGGAAGTGTAGCCAGTCTTCCAGATGCGGATGTGATGCCGGCGGGATATAATGGCGCCGCGCTCGGGCAGAGCGTAAGCGTAGTCCTGCACACGGCCGAACATGTAGAAGCGGGCCATGGGCAACTTCGCGTTGTGCGTGCCGTGTTGCGCGAGGTGCCAGGCCATGATGGGGTTCCAGCCATCGGTCTTGACCCAGCCGGCGCGCGCGAAAGCCGTTTGCAATTCGTCATTCTGGGCAACGAACACCAGGTTCACCATGTCGCCTTCGCGGCCTTCGCGGTCCATCACACGGGGCGGGAGGTACTGCATCATGTCGGACAGGCCTTCCGCGGTTTGATCTGCAACCGGCAGTCCGGCGGACAGCAGCGAAGCGTCGCAGTCGAAGTGGGCGGTGACTTCGGTGCCCTTCAGGGCGGTGCTGTAACCCCCTCGGGTGAGCAGAAACACCGGAGCGGCGGGCATATAAAACAAGCCCGTGACGGCCATGCTGGTGAGCATGCGCCAGGTGTGCGAGCTGCCTTTGATTACTTTGCGCGCGCTCAGGCCAACGGTTTCGCCGGTGACCAGCGTCACGGAATCGAACCCCACGGTGATGTTGCCGCCGATGCCCAGCAGACGCCTGCCCTTGACGCCGATCACGCTGCCACGAACATGACTGCCCTTGCGAAGGACGGTGAGGCCGTCGACAAAGACGTCTTTTTCGACCACGAAGTCGAGGGGGTCACCACGCCGGGCGTGTGAGGAGGAAACGGTTTGCGTGAGTTGAAGCTGAACTGCGGTTCCGTCGGGAATGCTAAGCCGGTCTCCCGTCGCGGCCATCTCGCCGGCGTTCAGTCCCGGAGGCAGCAGCAATAAGGCCGCCAGTGCATAGGGTGTGATTCGGGTATGGAGCCAGATTCGAATGGTGGACCGTCCTTCCGAGAAGCTTCGCTTCTCATCCGCGACGGTTATTTCGGTGAAAAAAACCTACCGAGCGGAGGGTAAGCAGCTAATTAACTTTCTGTGTCCGAGGCCTGCAGTTCCAATTACAGCATCGCTGGATACCGCATATCTGTTCAATTCTGCTCACTTCAGCGAGAAGTTACTTTTGAGGCGGAAACTTGTTGACGGTGCAGTGATTCCCCCGGCGATCGTCCGTCGCTTGCTTCTTGGTTGGGTTCAGTGGCGGTGCAAATTCAATTCGATGCCGTCCTTCACAAGGATTGGACACGTATCCGCGACGGCTGAATCGAGGGGCTTGCTACCGGGCGGTAGATTTCCGATTATGGGGCTTACGCCAACCAAGGTCAATGGAAATAGCTATCTCGCACCGTCGAACGGATCCCACAAAGGGAGTATGCCAGGGTGAGCATTGCTACTTCTTGGCAGCGGGTTGTGGGTCAGCCGGCTTTCTTTCCGATGCGCACGGTCGTGCTCGCACGCAGGCCGATCGCACTGATGAGGGTGAGCTTACCTTCGCCCTGTATGGCAGAAGACACGGTAACCGTCAACTCCTTATCCGACTTCTTGACGACGGTCACTGGTGTTTTGGGTGGATCGTCGGGAGGATTTCTCCACTCCACAGCCGGCACCTCTTCGAAGTTCGCGCCGTTTACAGTGATAGTGACATCGCCTTCGGTGACGGCACCGATGGAGGTAATCGTCAGCGGATCCAGCGGGAACTGCTCGGTGGCCATTTGTCCGTCCTTGCTGTTGATGTAAGTTAGGGCGTGCTGTCCTTCGAGATACCTGGCAGCGTCGTTCAGCGTGAGCTTGACCGCAGCCTTAAAGGTCGAATCGGCGGCCTGGTCCTGCGCATCGAGGGCTTCAACCTTGTACTGCCCGTCACGCAAATTGTCGCCGTCAATCTTGACTTGCGCGTTGGTCGAGAGGTTCTGGCCCTTAAGAATGATGACCATCGGCACCGGCAGCGGATTTCCAGTTGCGTCGTTCCCGGGCGACTTGGCAGACTCGACCAGCAGTTGAGAGATTACCGGTCCCGGTGACCGAACTGCTTTGCCGCCCAGGTATCCAGCCGCGCTGATACCGGTCAGAAAGAGAAAGCCCTGCGGCACATCGGGAAGGTCCTTCAGGCTGGAAGGATCGGCTGCCAGGATAAGCATCAGAAAGCTGAAGCAGCCCAGCAGGGTCCACACGAAGAACTGAAAACGTTCGCTGGTGACGAGGCCACCGGCGCTGATGAAGTCCGCGAATGAGGGCTTTATAGCGCCCGCGCCTTTCGACCCACGGGTGGATGTAATGCCAACCGCCGCCACCGTGGTTCCGGCGCTGAGACCCAGCAGCGTGGGCCAACCCGAGGGGATGGTCGGGAAGCTGAAATCCCACTGGATAAGGGTGCGGCAAAAGAAGACGTACACATAGGCGAACACTGCGACCGCCGTCCAGGCGATCAGCTGAAATTTCGACAGGCTGTACGACATGCTCTCTTTGTCGAGGAAGAAGGAGTCCAGAAAGCTGTAGGGTTCGCCCACGCGGCACATCGAAACGCCCTTCCACACCGTGGCCAGAACAATGATGGCCAGTATCACCGATACGGCTGTCGCCAGAAGCCGCAGATTACCCTCGGTTATGCTGGAGAAGTTGACACGCTTGACTTCGGAAATGTTGTCGCCAACGCGTACCCTGAAATCCACGGGCCCCTGATAATGGGCGGGATGGAACCCTTTGACCTTCAGCTTGCGGGTGGCCATTCCGGGGTCGTAAGACAGGCAGATCTTTTCGTATTTATGGGTGGCAGCGTACCTTTGACATTCTTCCGCGTTGCCCACGGGCTGCGGACCGCTGCCAACAATTTCGAGGATATTGTCGCCGGGAGTGGATCCGAGATTTTCGCCAGAAATCTCGAAGTCGTAAGCGTTATCAGCGTCGTTCTGATAGTCGGTCGAAGGAGAAATGGAATCGACGCGGACCTTGGCAGCCTGATCAGAGCTGACGCGCAACTCACCGGGAACGGCCAGTTCCTTCGAATCGAAAGCCACAAAGACGAGATAGCGGCCGGTGTCGAAATGCTCTTTGGGAACTTTGAACGTGAGTGCCTTGCCGTCTGCGGCAACGGATGCATCGAGCTGAACCCCCTTATCGCCTTCGCGCTCCGCTCCGGTGCGCAGGAACACCTTAGCGCCTTGTGCGGGGATGTTATTGCCTTGCACAGTCACGGTTTCTCCGCGGGTGACGGCCGGCAGGCTCGGAGTACGCGAGACCGACGGCTCTTCGGCGACCGCCACGAGACTGCAGCAAAATAGGAATAGAGCGATGCGGCGGGATAGTCTGGTCATGAATGACTCCAGAAAGATCTCCGGCGTGCGAGACGAGATGATGATACTCGGAATGTCAACCTTAGCCCTGCGATCGGGTTAGCAGGGACAGGAGCGGTTGACGGCCCGGGGTGAAATCTAACTGCCGTTCGGCCGCATCGGGGAATTAGAAATAACCTCGCAGCGCGGAGTCGGGTGGCGGAAATCGCCCTGAGCAAGGAAAGGCGAGGCTACTGCGGCTGACGTTGGGCAGACGAACCAAACCTAAAGGGCGCCCGAGATACACTCAACCGTAGTCAAAGCGGAGTTTGCTATTTGATTGGTTCCACGCTACCCTAATGCCCTTTAGAAAAGCTGGCGTGTTCCGAAACCCAATCCAAATTCCAGAGACGGGGTAATTTATGTCGTCGGGTCAAAATCTCGGTTCCGTGAACGCTGGCGGCGATGCCGCCAACTTCATTCCTCTCGCCCAGGCACAGGATTTGGCGCTGAAGATCAGCACATACTTCGAGGGTGGCAAGTCCATGAACTACCAGGCCCTGGCCGACGACTTTGACGGCATGGGCACCTCATTTGGGCTGATCCAATGGAATTTCGGCCAGGGTACCCTGGGACCTCTGCTGCTGAAAATGCTGAATGCGGATGCCGCTGCGTTTGCGGGCTGCTTCGGCCCGAACGCCAACTACGACTCTTTTAAGACTGCAATCACGTCGGGCAGCGTCAGTCAGCAATTGAGTTGGGCTCGGGGACTGATCGCTGCCAACCGACCAGCATGGAAAGCGGCGTTTACTTGTCTTGGATCGAATGCCGCGTTCAATCAGATCCAACACAATGAGGCGATAACTCACTACAGCGGGCGGGCAGTAAAAGTCATTGCCAACCTGCGCCTCATCAGCCCGGAGTTGATGACCAATGTCGAAGTACGGAGCTACCTGGCGATCTTCGACCTGTGTGTTCAGCAGAACGGCATCGATAACGTCATGAATGCGATTAAGGCCAAGGTCGCGGCATCGCCGCCGCCGACCCAGCTCGATCTGGTGACAATTGCGGTACAGCAGCGGGCGTTGGCGGCGAATGCCAAATACGTCGCCGACTGCATGAGCCGCCGGATGGGAATCCTGACCGGCGCTAACTACACGGCTACCGAAAACGGAGTCACCGCCACGCGGCAGAACCCGGAATTCGCGCTGATCGGCGATTTGGGAACCAAGTTTGTTGCAGGCTTATAGGAATCTCGCAGCACTGTGCGTGTTGGTCGGCATGTGTCTGCATGGCCGAGGACGCGGTCTCTCCGCCTGCGTGTTCCGATGGCGTTTGTGTCATCAACGTATTGTCGAAGGCGCTGATAGTCGCCCCGTGCAGCGACGATTCCGTTGTGGTGGCGTACAGCCAGGCCAGCGGGGCAACGCTCCTGCAGTGCAGCCACCCCTCTGACCCGGAAGACAACAGGACTTTCGTATACGACCGGAATGATGCGGCCACGAAATCGTATGAGTTTCGCGGAGGCCGGTTCATCCGGCCCGATTATTTGTCTACCGCCGTGAGCGAAGGTATCCCTGACAAATTTGGAGCGGTGCCGTTGTGCGCGGTGAAAGATCGCCGGATCGCGGCAACTGGAGAGCTACTCCTGGCCGATAAGCAGCCGGGTGAATCGCAAGTTGCTCCGTACTGTTATCGCATTCACTATGTGGTTGCGGGAGAACGTACGCTGCAAGTCATTGGTGACGACGGGAAGGCGCTGGCAGCCTCGTCGCCGCCGGAGATTTCAGTGTGGACCAAACTGCGCGAGAACCTTTCGCCATTTGTCGCCAAGGACGGCGCAAGCGCGGCGCCTTCGAGTGAGATCCCGGCGGCGGTGGTATCGAGCAACAAGCGCGATTGTTCCAGTCTCCGGATGTCGCCGCCCGAAGCAAGATGTATCTCGTCAAAGGTGACGAGGTCGAGGTCGTGGATGGCGGCAAGCTCGGCACGGGTTGGTGCAGGGTTCGCTACGTTAGCAAGTCGGGAAAGGCGATCGAAGCCTGGATGCAGGCGGAGGACCTCGATTTATCGAAGTAATAGTTGCCTTCGCGGCCACGGTCGAATATCGAACCGCGTCCGAAGAACTCGCAACCGCTGCGTGCTATCTCGTGACCCATTCGGATAAACCAGAATCTTGCTGGCCACGCCGGTCTTGAGCCGTTCCATCGCCTTGGCGAAGTCGTTCATCGGCACACGATCGGTGATGACGGGATGCAGGTCGAGTTTGCCGGCTTTCAGTAGCGCGGTCATCTGGTACCAGGTCTGGTACATCTTGCGTCCGTTGATGCCCTGAATGGTCGCGCCTTTAAAGATGATGTCTTCTGCGAAGTTGAGCTCGACCGGTTTCGAAGGAATACCCAGCATTGAGATGCGTCCACCCAGGCGCAGAATGCGGAACGCGAGACGAATCGCCTCAGAACGTCCAGCCATCTCAAGCACTACATCCACGCCCGTGCCGCCGGTATTATCCATGACGGTCTGGTAGACGTCATCTTTGGTGGGATTGAGGACAAAATCGGGCTTCATCTGCTCCGCGATCTTGCGGCGATGCTCGTTTACTTCCAACGCAAAGATTTGCGTTGCTCCGCAAGCGCGCGCGACCGCGATGGAGAACAGTCCGATCGGCCCGCAGCCGGTAATGGCTACCGACTTGGCTGCTATTTCGCCCGCCAGAACAGTGTGTACGGCGTTGCCGAGGGGGTCGAGGATAGAGGCGTAGTCCTGCGGAATCGACGGATCAAGCTTCCAGATGTTGGACTCGGGGATGACCACGTACTCGGCGAATGCGCCGTTGGCGTCCACGCCGATAATTTTCACATGCTGGCAGATGTGCGCTTCGCCGGTCCGGCATTGCAGACACTTGCCGCAGGCCACGTGCATTTCGGCGGAGACGAAATCGCCTTCCTGCACGCTCGTGACTTCGCTGCCCACGGCCTCGACCACGCCGCAGAATTCGTGTCCGGGAATGAGTGGCGGATGGATGCGGCGCTGTGCCCACTGGTCCCAGTTGTAGATATGCAGGTCGGTGCCGCAGATCGAGGCGACTTTTACCTGGACAAGGACGTCAGACGGGCCGAATTGAGGCTTGGGAACTTCGCGAATTTCACTGCCCGGAGCGGACGTGGGCTTTACTACGGCAAGCATTGTATTCGACATGAAGAGGACTCTCTGGCCGCCGTGAAAGGCGGCAATACGTCGGCCCAGAACGCCAGTAAAATGGTGGGCAAACGCATGATTCTAGCACGCACGGCGCTCCACTCGCTGCGACGTATCGCTGAGGGATTCCGTACAGACGGACGGCACTGTGCCACGAAACCCACTACTTCGATTGGAATTTGGCGGTGTAGGCAGCGTTTACTTGTTCGCTTTGTCCGCGTGCAATGCTGAGCGTTTTCCAGTCCGTGCCCTTCCAGTGTTTCGCAAGGAGGATGATTTGCCCGGTGTGGAGGGCGTAGTGTGCGACCTGGCGGTTGATCGCCTGCAATACACTGTGCGGCTCACGACGAATGGTAATTTCGCGCGCGAGGTCATCGAAGCTCAGGCCTTTCACGGTGTCGAGCACCAATTGCCAGTGCTGTTCCCATGTCTGCGTGATTTCGGCGCGCGACGCGCTGGCCGCGATAATAAACTCCTGGTCTCGGTTTCGGTCTGGCTTTTCGCCATCACTGGTGAGGAAGTCGGTGAAGCGCGATCGCATGTTGCCCGCCATGTGCTTCACGAGGATGGCGACGCTATTGGACTCGTCGTCGAGCACGGCGAAGAATTGCTCGTCAGTGAGCTGCTCCATGGCTGAGTCAGCCTGGCGCTTGATTCCGCGCAGGCTGCGAAATGCTTCGTCTAAATACATCGCGCCAATGTCGGACATGCCCGTTCCTGCTGCATCGATTTCGTAATAGCGATGGGAAAAGAATACTCCCGCCAACCTACTGCGTGCGGACTATGAACTGCCGGATGAACCCGCAGGCCGGTTGCGGCTTTCGGGCGCGAGCATGAGATGAGGGTCGGTGCAACAACTTTTTTGAAGAATTTTGTTGACATCGCCATGTAGTAACCGCAATATGTAGTGCTAGGCATGGTGCTCATCCAATATTTTGAGTAGCTATGGAGAGCCGCTAGGCCAAAACACAACCTTCAAGGGAGAAGGTTTCAAGGAGGCAACACCTTATGGCAACCAAGAAGAAAGCACCTGCGAAGAAAAAGGCCGCGAAGAAAAAGAAGCACTAACCAACCGGGCGGGGCTGAGGCCTCGCTGATTTTTTGTCCAAAGACTGGCCTCCGCGACTTCGTTCCGGGGGCCTTTTGCTGGACGCGAGAATCCGGGAGACAGTTCGCGGTTGTTCGCACCGCTGGATCGTGCTAGAAGAAAGCGTTACCTCAGCAAGCCCCTCAGGGTTAGCGACTTTGGTGCGGGCCGCGGCAGGATTCGCATGAGCGAGACAAAGAAGAAAGCACTTAAAGCCGGCGTCACCCCGGAACCGGTGATCCCCGACAAGCTGTACTTTCGCATTGGCGAGGTGGCGAAACTGTGCAAGCTCCAGGCCTACGTGCTGCGCTTCTGGGAGTCGGAGTTTCCGCAACTCAAGCCGGTAAAGAGTTCCACGGGGCAGCGTATGTTCCGCCAGCGCGACGTGGAAAACGTACTCCGAATAAAGAAGCTGCTTTATGAAGAAGGCTTCACGATCGCGGGGGCAAGGCAGCAACTCAAGGCTGAGAGTAAGCCCACGAAACTCCAGTCTGGTCTGCCCTTTCCGAAAGCTGGGCGGAACGACGGCCTTAAGAAAGTACGCCAGGGATTGCAGGAAATCCTGGTGCTGCTAAAGAAGAAGCGCTAGACGTCGCTCGGTCGATCTCTTAGCTGAGTGCGAATCGCATCTTGGTATAGTCCCAGCATGGCCTCCGGCATAGACACCGCAGCTCGCATGAATGCAGCGGACATGCAACTGGTCGCGCAGCGCCGCGATACCCGAATCCTGCTTTGGGCAATCGTGGCTCTAGGCACGTTGCTGCGGTTGCGGGCGCTGGGCGCCAAGAGCTTCTGGCTTGACGAGATCGCCAGCGTAGTAATTGCGCGCATGCCGGGCCATTCGTTCTGGCACTGGCTTTGGACGGATGAAGGCAACATGGCGCTGTACTACGTCATGCTGCGGCCGTGTCTGCAGATCCACTTGGGTGAAGCGACAGCGCGCTTGCTGTCGGTGCTGCCGGGCCTTGCGAGTATTCCCGTGATGTACCTGCTCGGGCGGAGACTGTTCGGGCGATACATTGGAATTCTTGCGGCGTTGTTCTTCGCGCTGAATACCTGCGCGGTGGTGTATGCGCAGGAGGCCCGCGGCTACAGTTGGTTGCTGCTGGGGACGATAGTTTCGACTTACCTGTTTGCCCGGCTAGTCGAGCGCCCCACCTATGCACTTGTGTCAGCTTACGCGCTGGCGGCGGGAATCACGTTTTACTTCCACTATTTTGGATTGCTGGTTCCCCTCTCGCATGCGGTGTCAGTGCTGGCTCTGCCGAAGTCGCGGCGTCCATGGAAGCATTTGTACGTGGCGGGGGCGCTGATGGCGGCGTTCGCCGCACCGGTGTTGTGGATGATCCATACCCAGCCAGGGCGGCACTTGGATTGGGTGCAGCGGCCGTCGTTGCTGGAGCTCTATCATCTCGGCGTGTTCCTGGCCGCCGAAAGCGGCAAGGGAGTGGGACCGGTACTGCTGGTGCTCCAACTGGCGCTGGTCGTGGTCTTTTTTCAGGTGGTGATCGCTGCCCGCAAGGACCCGGGCCTCAAGCACCAGAATCCAATTGGCGCTACCACTGAGTCGGAACATTGGGACCTCTTCGCCTATGCCCTGGTGGCGAGCGGGATGCTGACGCCGGTTATCGTCTCGCTGCTTGTATCGACCGTGCGGCCGGTGTTTTTCCATCGCTTCCTGATAATTTGTCTGCCGGCGTGGCTGCTTGCGGTTGCGGTGGGTACGCGGTCTCTTCGGCGACGCCCGGTTCGGCTCTGGGCAATTGCCGGGATATGCGTACTGTCGCTGGTGAGTACGTGGCTTTCGTATTCGCGGGTCCGCGAAGACTGGCGCGGAGTCGTCAACTTCCTGATCGACAATGCGGACGCTCAGGATGTGGTGGTGTATTACCGGGGAGTGGGCGACTTTGCCGCCGAGAGTTACCGCGATTGGCTTCCGGGAGGAGGCTCCAATCGTCCCAGACCGGTCGAGGTGGGCGCACCGGGAACGGACTGGCGGGCCAAGATCGTGGGTGTACCGCGGGTGTGGCTGGTGGAGTATCCGTCGAACGCGAGCGACGATACCTCGCGCGCCGTCGAGGCAGAGCTGCACAGCCGCTACACGCAAGTTGCGTCGCAGGAGTTCCGCGCAGTGACAGTGACGGAGTTTGTGCGAAGCAGCAAGTAGCGCATTCCGCGGTTGGAGTAACGCGTCCATGAAAACCAATGCGGTTCGTCTGCTCGACTCTCTAGGTGTTCACTACGAGTTGCGCGCGTATGAGGTCGATCCTGAGGATCTCGCCGCAGAGTCGGTGGCGAACAAGATCGGCATGCCGCCCGAGCAGGTGTTCAAGACGTTGCTGGCTCGGGGCGACCGCAACGGCCCTTGCTTCGCAGTGATTCCCGGCAACTACGAACTCGATCTGAAGGCGCTGGCGAAGCTGAGCGGCGATCGCAAGGTGGAGCTGGTTTCGCTCAAAGAAGTGCAGCCGCTAACCGGCTACATTCGGGGCGGTGTGACGGTGTTGGGGGCGAAGAAGGCTTTTTCGGTCTTCGCCGACGAGACTACCGGGCTGTGGGATGTGATCTCGATTTCCGCTGGTGTGCGCGGAACGCAGGTGCTGCTGGCACCGGCGGACTATCTGCGGGTCACGAAGGCGACGGCGGGGAAGATTGCCAGGGAAAAGATGCCGCTCGCATAACCCCTTCCGACCCTAGCGAAGAGGAGCGGAGCGAAAGCGCACTCGCTTGCTCGACCTTTGCAAATCGTCGAAATTACGTGAATCGCGGTTGTTTAGAATCAATGGTTTAGGGGAAAATTGTTCGCAAGACATTGATTCTATATATAGTTATACGTATCCATGTCTCGGCGTGAGACTTAGCTGACACTGTTTTCGCTGGATATTCGCTTTTACGTATGAACAGCGAACGCGAATGTTCAGTTGTCCATGAGGTGGCCGATATTTTTTTGTTATACATAACTACAACAATAACTCACACACATAACATTATTTAGATTCAGCAAATGTCGATCTACAGCGACGCGAACAGATTGTTATAGATAACCACCAAACTAACTGATTATATCTCATAAAGTCGAAGGAAAGAGTGTAGGAAACTGATGGAAGCAACCTGATAGACGCTTGCAGGCGTCCTCCCCCTGCGATGGTGGGGGTGCAATTCGGGATTTCAATGAGCACTTTTCGTCCGCAGCCTGGGCGCGGACAGGTGAGGGACACGAATCCCTTCCCCTTACAAGCTATAGCGCGGCGACCGATGGGAGTGCCAGAGAAATCTGATGGGTGGGAAAACTAAAGTAACCACTTGCCGGTTGTGTTGTGAGTCCGGCGCCCCGAGAGTTGACAGCCGAAGGCAATTCCGGGCCCCCGGCGATCGGGGAATTCTCTCCTCTTGACATCCCCTTTTCATAGAATCCGTCCGCCCACCGCTGAATTTCCTCAATTGGGAATTCCATGGATTGCGCAGTTATTTGGGTTGAACGGAATGAATGTCAAGGTAGAGTTCAATTTGAAAGGTATTCGGGAGGTGCCAAATGAATTGGGTGCCTACTGTCCTGATGCTAATGACGATTGTCCTGTTAACTGTTCAGGGAATCGTTCTCCTGAGTCGTGGCAGGCGCAGCTTTTATCCGCACGATTCCAACACACCCACACCCCATACGTTCCTGGTAGGCCTGTTGAATGTCTTCCTTGCACTCTTCGCATTAACCGCCTTCTTCCTGTTCGCCAGCGGTGCTTTGATCCTCAGTCCGGAATATGGGGTGCTCTTCGCCCAAGGCAGCCTGGCATGGCTGTGGGCGATGGCGATCATAGCCGGCGTGACTGTAGGATTCGCGTGGTTACTCCATAGGATTCGCGTGATGTTCCGACTGCGAAGTTCGCGATTCGCTTTGATTGTTGGAGGATGCGTGGTAACGCTGATCACGATTTGGCGGGCCACCCTGCTGAATGTAGAGGAGCCGGCAGAGTTTCGTATTCGCTGTATGGATTTATGGAGCTACTTCTTTCTGGCGTGGGTGGTGGCTCTGCTCACCCTATGGATACTTATTGTTGTGTACAAGAGCAGCATGCCGTGGCGGCGCCGGTTGCTGGGAGTAGTCTTTGCATTGAGTTTGTGCGGCCTTGTAGCCACATTCCACGCTACGGTGGGCCTGGCTTTTGCGGACAGTTGGACCTTGCCGCTGTGGCGGGTGACGGTTTGGATCGGCGTGCCGTGGGTAATGGGAGTCCTGACTTGGAGCTCCCTTACGAAGCGAAGGCCGAATTGGCCGAAAGGTTTGCCTCACGTGTTGTGTGCGGTCGCAGTCGCGGCTGGTGTATATTCCGCATTTGAGTGGACGAAATACGCTGACGGTTTGGAGTCGTGGACCAAGATCAGCAGCGTGTTGTACGGTTGCATAGCTTTGTGGGGAATTTGGGGGATACTACTGAGTGTACTACCCCTTGTCGATTGGTATCGACTGGCGGCCGCGGCTGTGATCTGTGAACAACGCCCGTCAACGCTACGAGAAACTCTTCGCGAGCTACCGGAAGTAATCCATGACGCCCTGAAGAGCGCCCCGGACATTGGCAGCCCGGGACGCAGCGACGACATAGTTGCGCTGGTGTGTTTCGGCATCATGGCGGGGAGCATCATTGATCTGTCTCATTCCGCCCGTCTTGACCCGATATGGGACCTAGCAGCGCTGATCGCCTCGTGGCTGGTCATTTCTGAAATTCTGGCGGTGTATCCGCTCTATACCTTCATAAGAGGCCGACTGTGGCTAATGAGAGAAGACGAGCATTATTTAAAGACTCTCGCCAAGAGCCTTTGGGCTGGACTTGCGTGGGTACTGACTCCAATTCGCTGGCTCTTCACCGCGGACACATGGAAAGGCGCAGTCGCGAAAATCGCGCTTTTTCTGATGATCGTAATAGGAGTCTCTGAGCTCCCTAATGCTGGAAAGACGGTGGTGCTTTCATTTAGCAGCACCGATCTCGATAACAAGGCACAGGACACAGACAAGGGCGCGAGCGAAGGAAAGGACTTGTCGAAGGAGATGGGCCGCTTGGTGTCGGAACGGGTTGTCAATACGATCGGTGTTGTCGGTAGAGACATTCGACCCTCGCTGCTCGTAGCGGACACAGACGGCAAGGTGGCATGGATCCCTACCAGCAGCGATACCACCAGCAATATGCAAGCTAGCTTCGCCAACTCCTCATTCCAGATTCCCGGTACTACCACAACCATCCCGTTATCAGGAGTCGTGACATCGGTTCAGGAACTGGCACGGTGGCTGATGAACGTTCGACAGATCAGCGGCAGCGTGCAGAAGCAGGGAAGCCGATATGTTTTGCTAGCCAGTTCGTCTACGGGCGATACGTGGCGGGTTGAAGAAACTTTGGCACCCTCAGAAGCCGTTTCGGCCACTTCGAACCCGCCGAAAAAGATCCAGGGGGCAACGGCTGGAGAACGTGGAGTTAAGCCTCAACCCCTTCCAGCAAGCCCAGTAGCGAAGAGCTCGAAAGCCGAAGTCGCAAACGCCGCCAATAGGACCGCGAGTGCCCAACCGCCAGCCGGCGCACCAACGCCTCTGGCTGCCATTGAAGAGTTGGCCGACAACCTCGCTCACAACATCATTGCGTCCGACATGAGACTTCAAGGCTACGGCATCACGTCTGTACCTGCGGCAATGGCGGATTTCAGCGCCGGCGTATCGGAATGGCGGGCTTTTGAGGTCAGCGAAGATGAAAAGGCGCTGACTCAGTCCATCATTCATTTCCACAACGCAGTCGATAAAGACCCGCAATTCGGACTGGCGTACTATCGGCTCGGCCAAGCGTATCTTTCCGACGGCCAGCCCCGCGCAGCTGCGGACGCCTTCCGCGAAAGTGTGCGTACGAATCCCGGATTCGTTGCGGGACATATCGCGCTGGCGGAAACCCTCTATTACCTCCCCGATTACTACTATCCGACACCAGCGGCTAAGGACCCTGGAAATCGAGTGAAGATTTACACGACGCAATCACGCCAGAGAGACCTGTACGAAGCACGACAGGAACTGGAAACGGTCATACGTGAGTTGCAGCCAAGCCTGACGGTGACATGGCGAGCGGCGGCCTATCTCGGACTGTGCCGCGACGCCTACGAGCGCAACGAGTTGAGCCCAAGCCAGTCGTCGCGTTACGTCGCATTCTTCTATTGCCGACGGGCGGAATACCTGTACTCCCGTCTTCCGGCGGCGGTCCGCTCCGACTCTCGAATCAAGAGCAAAGAGGTCTTGCTGCTCGCAAACCTAGGGGAAATGCTGAACCCTTTCGACGAATTTGAGCAGGGCAGCGAAATCTCGGACCGAATTGACCCAAGATCGGAGGACTGGCTCTGCGACCCGAACGCTGTCTATGAGAGCTTCGCAGGGAAAGCAGTGATGCCATACAACACGTACCTGAAGGCTTCGCAGCGTTACTACGAACTAGCCCTCGCCAAGGCACCCGACGATCCTTATATCCGTTGCAAGTACGCCCGCGTTCTAGCTGTCCACCGCAACGACGATCAGATGAAGGAACTCGTGAAAGACGAGAAGGCGCATCTATCCATGGCCGAGGGACTGACCCAGGAAGGTGCGTATGCGGATGCGCTCAGTGAGGTGACGAGAGCGATCGAGTTAGCACCCTATGATGTTGAGGCGCTCAATACCTATGCGTACTTCACCTGGCGGTGGTACTGGAGCTCGGTGCGCGAAGGAACTCCCGGGCCAAGCCGATATCACCTGAGAATCGCGGCGTACTACGCCGACCGCGCAGTCCAAATTACCGAAGATAAAGGCCCGCGCAAGGACCACGGAGTCTACCAGTCGACATTGGGTGAAGTCTTATTCGCTACCGGCGACTTTGACCTGGCATACAGGACTCTGCGCGAGATCTTCTATCACGACCCAGTGGCTAACGAAGATCCGCGCGGGTCCGACGTCAGTGAGCAAGCCATTTACGACGAGATTCGCTGGGACCTGGCTCAGGCAGCAATCTGTGCCAGCGCGAAGAACGGTAGCCAGTCTGCGCGAAGGAGCCAGGCCATCGACTTATTGGGTGCGATACGGCAGCACGAGAAAGCCCGCGAGGACCAGCGCTTCAGCGGAATGCTGGAAGTACCCGGCTTACAGGACAACTGTTCGACGTTCCGAACGGGAGCCATGTTAGCTCAGCGAGCACCGCTAATGCGGGAAGTCCAATATGTTCCGGCAGATTAGGAAGGCGGGATGTCCGGCAGGCGTCCTGGGTCACGCAGTCGGTCGACTAGGCGCACGACCTCCGGTACCGAACGGCGGGGCATGCGTGCGGCCGCGAGCGGAAGGGGATAATATGCCTATCCATGAGAGTTGTCGTGATGTGGGCGCTTGCGCTGCTGTCGTTGTCGCCGGTGGCGTGGGCGCAAGCGGCCCGAACCGATCAAGGCGCAGCACCCGCTGTATCGCCTGACGGCTCATCCATTGCTTTTCTTTCGAATCGGAGCGGACCGGCCCAGGTGTTCGTCATCCGGGCGGATGGGACCGGCGAAATACAATTGACCACTTCGCCGGAGGACAAGAACCACCCGCACTGGCTCGACAGCAAGACCATTTTCTTTTCGCAAACCGAGGGCGAGAAAAGCCGAATGTTCGCCATTGATTCGGACGGAAAGCATCTGCGTGTAATCGGCGAAGTCCCGGGCCGGAATCCCGTTCCGTCGCCCGACGACAAACAGGTTATCTACATGGTCGGACCGTGGACTGCGACGCGATTCGTACTTTCCGGATTGCACAATGAGACTCCTCGCGAACTGACGAATGGTTCATCCACGACGTGGACTCCGGCCTGGTCGCCTGACGGCAAGGAGGTCGCCTTCACGCGGCGTGATGACGGCTGGCTGAATGTGTGGATTATGAACGCGGATGGAAGCTCGTCAAAGCAGATCTCCCACGTCCCGCATGACGAAGGCCAGGCACAGGTTCCGGCGTGGTCATCGGACGGGAAGCGGTTGGCGGTGCAGGTAAACGGTGGATCAAAAGACAGGCCGAGTGCACATATCTGGATGGTCGACCTGGCGTCAGGTTCTGCCCGAAAACTCGGTGAGCACGAAGAGGTCTATGTCGACGAAACCCCGTCATGGTTTCCCGACGGGAAACGGATTGCTTTCCAAAGCAATCGCACCGGCCAGATGGAGATATGGGTCATGGACGCGGATGGCGGCCATCAGCGGGAAATTACCCGCGCCTCGGAATGCTGCCTGTAGGGCGTACCCAGCGCTAAGGTGAGCTCTGTTTGAAGTCCTCAGTCTTCATGGCCCATCGCTTCGAGTTCGCTTAGTTCGCGAAGGACGACGTTAGATCACTGGTACGGCCGTCTTCGCTGGCTTCCTGTGAAAGAGCCTCTTCGCTGTTTTCTCTTCCCACGCAAGTAGGTCTTCGTCGGCTTGCTGCACCATGCGCACGAAGGTTTCGCCCAGCGGCGAGAGGCTGCGGTGAGCGAGGCGGACGATTCCGAATTTGCCCCGCAACCAGTCGGGGCCGGCGATAGCGTGCAAGTCTCCGCGGTCGACCTCACCGATGATCAGGTTGAGCGGCATGATCGCCACCGCGTCCGATTCCCTGACAATCGACTTCATCATGTGCAACGATTCGCAGGTCACGGACATGAGAGCTCTTGCGCCCGGCCTGGAGGCACCCTGCTGGCCGAGCAGCAAATTGGTTAGCTCCTTGAACACGGTCGTGGGAAAGCGCGAGGTGGCGACAAAAGGATATCTCCAGGTTCCGTCCAGTTGGTGCGAACCTTTGACCGCCAGCAGAGGATGGCCCGATCGCAGCACAAGATAACCCTGGTGTTCCCGCAACTGGGTAACGTGCATCTCCGGTTCTGCCTCGGCGGCGGAGGCGTCGATGATGGCCAGATCGAGTTCGCGCTTGCGCAACGACGGTAGCAGATTGGACCAGTTGTCGTTGGCGATGCTGATCCTCACCGAGGGATGCTCGCGTAGAAGCCGCCCAACTGCTTTGTCAACATACATGTTGGAGGGATAGGTGCCGGCGCCGATCCGCAGCTCGCCGGTCTCCAGACCCTTGAGCAAGTCCATCTCGCGTCCCAGATCGGACGCGCGGGACATGACGTCGCGGGCGTGTTCGAGAAACACCGCGCCGGCGGCGGTGGGTTCCACTCCCAACGATGTGCGGTCAAAGAGGCGGGTTCCGGCGCGCTGCTCCAGCTCCTGGATGGAGCGGGACAACGCGGGCTGCGAAATATGAATGGCCTTAGCGGCGCGGGCGAAATTGCGGTACTCGGCGAGCGCGAGGGCGCAACGCAGCAGGCGCAGGTCGAAGTCCATGCGCGTAGGTTATCAGCTTGATGAGAAAAAAGCATTGGACGCATCGGCTGATCTGGGCTAACCTTCTCCCACTTTTGTTGTATCCCCAAAGTGGTATCCGCTTGAACCGATTGTGCTGCTTCCATCGCGAACGAGTCGGCGGGGCAGGGTCGATAGGGAACCCGATCAAGATGGCGGCTCAATAGGAAAGTGGGAACACACCGATCCGATACGGCTGGATGGCGGTCCCCAATACATGCATGAGCAGCCGTGCACCGCGAAGTTCGCGGACCAAAGTTTTGTGCTCTGAGCCGGGCCTGCAAGCCGGCGCTGAGTTGCGAGTTCTGCAGCACAAGGAAAGCTCTTCGGGGGGAGAGCCGACTTGATTGGCAGAAGAAGGGAGGACGCGTGACACATCGCGTCCTCCCTGTATTGGTCTCTCGCTCTCAGAGTGGCAAAAGGGGGTCGGGGGCCAAGACCAAAGAGGGTTATTGTTATCCGAGTCATTCACCTCCCTAGTTTCCGACGTTGGAATGAAACGCGGATCAATCCGCATCACTGGTTCGAACAGGAGCAAATGGAATGAAGAAACGATTACCGTGGCTGGTGAGCCTGTGGTTGATGGCTGCTGCACTGCCGCTTACAGCACAACAGAAAAAGCCGAATATCCTGGTGATCTTCGGTGACGACGTGGGGTACTTCAACATCAGCGCCTATAACCTGGGCCTGATGGGATACCAGACTCCCAACATCGACCGCATTGCTAACGAAGGTGCGCTGTTTACCGACTATTATGCGCAGCAAAGCTGCACCGCCGGCCGCGCGGCGTTTATCACCGGACAAAGCCCGATCCGCACCGGTCTGCTGAAGGTCGGCCTGCCGGGCTCGACACTGGGGCTGCAGAAAGAAGACCCGACCATTGCCGAACTGCTCAAGCCCCAAGGCTACATGACGTTTCAGAATGGCAAGAACCACCTTGGCGATCGCAACGAATTCCTGCCGACGGTACACGGCTTCGATGAGTTCTTCGGCAACTTCTATCACTTGAACGCAGAAGAAGAGCCGGAAAATGTGGACTATCCGAGGAACCCCACCTTTAAGGCAGAGTTTGGGCCGCGCGGCGTGTTCAAGTGCAAAGCTACGGCCACCGACAACCCTGCACCTTCTGATCCGCGCTTTGGACCATGGGGCAAGCAGGTATGTGAAGACACCGGTCCGCTGACCAAGAAACGCATGGAGACTGCCGACGACGAATTTCTGGCGATGACGCTGGAAGACATGGATCGCTCGGTGAAAGCGGGCAAGCCGTTCTTCATCTGGCACAACACCACCCGCATGCACATCTGGACGCACTTGCCTCCGAAGTATGCAGCCATGGAAAACGAGAAGGGACTATATGGCGCGGGCATGACGCAGCTCGATGACAACATCGGCGCGCTGCTGAAGAAGCTCGATGACCTGGGCATTGCCGACAACACCATCGTCATCTTCACCAGCGACAATGGCGCGGAGGTAATGAGCTGGCCCGACGGTGGAACGACTCCTTTCCACGGGGAGAAGAACACTAGCTGGGAAGGCGGATATCGCGTTCCTTTTGTGATTCGCTGGCCGGGAGTGATCAAGCCCGGAACGAAGATCAATAACATCGCCGCACACGAGGACTGGACGACGACGTTGTTGGCAGCGGCGGGCATCCCCGATGTAAAAGAGAAATTGTTGACCGGCTACCAGGCTGGCGGTACGACGTTCAAGGTCCACCTGGATGGCTACAACCTGATGCCTTCGCTTAAGGGCGAGACGCAGACGTGGCCTCGCCGGGAATTCCTGTATTGGACGGATGACGGGGAACTAGCGGCTTTGCGTTACGACAAGTGGAAGGCGATGTTCCTGGAGCAACCCGCCCACGGGTTCTCGGTGTGGGAGACCCCGTTCGTTTCTCTGCGCGTTCCGAAGTTGTTCGATCTGCATGCTGATCCATTCGAGAGGGCCGAGATGGAATCGATCGATTATTCGCACTGGCGGATCGACCGCATCTTCCTGCTGACGCCGGCGCAAGCCTATGTCGCGCAATGGCTGAGCAGCTTCAAGCAATTTCCGCCACGCCAGAAGCCGGCCAGCTTCAACCTGGATCAGGTGATGAAGCAGATGTCGGAAGCGTCGGATTAAGTAGCGGCAACCGCGAACAGAAGTAGAAATTCGTCCCTTCCCACAACGGGGGCAGGCGCTCTTCGCTCCTGCCCCCATTCGTCCTTAGGCACGCGGTATTGCGCTTCCGTGCAGCGGTCGCACATCGGGATGCGGGCTGTCCGTTGAACATCACGATCGCCATGTTGGCCGCAGCGCTGGGAATGGCCGTACTTTCGCTGCCGAATCGTGCCGGGGTGCCGACGGATTCCCAAAGAAGTGTTCAAACGTTGTGGGAAATTTGTGGAATTGAATCATTGCGCGAAGGGAATCGCAAATCCGGCGAAGAATATTTTTCGGCGAACGCAGGGGAGGGCATCGCACCGAAGAATTCATGGGGTGCGAAATCGCCAGTGTTTATAAGGCTCTGGCGCGATATATGTGATAACACGAAACGCTCGCGTTCAGGGTGGCGCCTGGGAGTACAAGGAAAGCTATCCAAATTTTCGATTAGGGCTTGCGGGACGCTCACAGGTTTGTTATATTAAGAAAGTCAGCGAGAGGCACTGTTGTCGCAGTGTGGTTGAAGGCCTCAGGTTAGCTGCCCTGGCCACAGGGCTGGAAGTCGGGGACAAAGCGCTCCGATAGGTTAGCGGGAATCGCGGAACCTCCAGAACAAGATCTTTAACTGAATCGAACGCTCCGGTGCCTTTGTGCGCTGAAAACACAGTGCTTAGGCAGACGGGAGCGGCATATCGTGCGCGTTTCTGGCTTAGCAATTGGCAGGCCATATCCGGTGCTCCGTTGTGCATTTCTGTTAACCAGAGATGTACAAAAGTTGACAGCACGGCGAATTGTGCGATATGTTTGAAAGGTTTCGAGGACAGACGGGCGCGCCCTAGAGGTGTGCCGTCATGCTCCGAAAGCGCCCGCCCAGTGCGGTGTGTGATCGGATCTTTGACAACAAGGTTGAACATGCCAGTCGTGAGAACTCGCTTGGACTTTAGTTCAAGTGATCTCACATAGTTATTCCGCCATCGAGCCTTCGGGCTTGGTGGTTGTTCTCCGACCTCCGTCGGAGGACTTTTCAGGTTTCAAACGAGAGTTTGATCCTGGCTCAGAATCAACGCTGGCGGCGTGCCTAACACATGCAAGTCGAACGAGAAAGTGGAGCAATCCATGAGTAAAGTGGCGCACGGGTGAGTAACACGTGACTAACCTACCCTCGAGTGGGGAATAACCTCGGGAAACCGGGGCTAACACCGCATAATATCTACGGATCAAATGCGTAAGCAGCTTGAGGAGGGGGTCGCGGCTGATTAGCTAGTTGGCGGGGTAATGGCCCACCAAGGCAGTGATCAGTAGCCGGCCTGAGAGGGCGCACGGCCACACTGGAACTGAAACACGGTCCAGACTCCTACGGGAGGCAGCAGTGGGGAATTTTGCGCAATGGGGGAAACCCTGACGCAGCAACGCCGCGTGGAGGATGAAGCCCCTTGGGGTGTAAACTCCTTTCGATCGGGACGATTATGACGGTACCGGATGAAGAAGCACCGGCTAACTCTGTGCCAGCAGCCGCGGTAATACAGAGGGTGCAAGCGTTGTTCGGAATTATTGGGCGTAAAGGGTGCGTAGGCGGTGCGGTAAGTCTTCTGTGAAATCTCCGGGCTTAACTCGGAGCCTGCAGGGGAAACTGCCGTGCTGGAGTATGGGAGAGGTGAGTGGAATTCCCGGTGTAGCGGTGAAATGCGTAGATATCGGGAGGAACACCTGTGGCGAAAGCGGCTCACTGGACCATTACTGACGCTGATGCACGAAAGCTAGGGGAGCAAACAGGATTAGATACCCTGGTAGTCCTAGCCCTAAACGATGATCGCTTGGTGTGACAGGTACCCAATCCTGTCGTGCCGGAGCTAACGCGTTAAGCGATCCGCCTGGGGAGTACGGTCGCAAGGCTGAAACTCAAAGGAATTGACGGGGGCCCGCACAAGCGGTGGAGCATGTGGTTCAATTCGACGCAACGCGAAGAACCTTACCTGGGCTCGAAGCGTAGTGGACCGAGGTAGAAATACCTTTTTCCCGCAAGGGACTGCTACGTAGGTGCTGCATGGCTGTCGTCAGCTCGTGTCGTGAGATGTTGGGTTAAGTCCCGCAACGAGCGCAACCCTTATTGTCAGTTGCCATCATTCAGTTGGGCACTCTGGCGAAACCGCCTCGGATAACGGGGAGGAAGGTGGGGATGACGTCAAGTCCTCATGGCCTTTATGTCCAGGGCCACACACGTGCTACAATGGTTGGTACAAACCGTCGCAAACCCGCGAGGGGGAGCTAATCGGAAAAAGCCAATCCCAGTCCGGATTGGAGTCTGCAACTCGACTCCATGAAGCTGGAATCGCTAGTAATCGCAGATCAGCACGCTGCGGTGAATACGTTCCCGGGCCTTGTACACACCGCCCGTCACATCACGAAAGTGGGCTGTACTAGAAGCCGGTGCGCTGACCCGCAAGGGAGGCAGCCGTCCAAGGTATAACTCATGATTGGGGTGAAGTCGTAACAAGGTAGCCGTAGGAGAACCTGCGGCTGGATCACCTCCTTTCTAAGAGAGAACGTCATGGCACTCGTGCCCATCCTTTGGATGAGCCGCGCAAGCGGGATAGTGCGTGAGATGTTGCCATGTACCCTGATCGCCTTTCACCTGAGAGGCAGATTGGGAGTCTCACTTGAACATCTCTTTTTCAAGCGAATCTCTGATGGTCACGACAGGCTTAGCCTGTCAGCATGTTCAACTTTGTCCTCGAAATCATTTTTCGTAAATGGTTCGAAACTGAAGCGTCAGGACAGAACGAGTTCCTGAAAAGGAAACCGGGCCTGTAGCTCAGCTGGCTAGAGCGCACCCCTGATAAGGGTGAGGTCGGTAGTTCGACTCTACCCAGGCCCACCAAAAACAGTGGCTAATGGTCGGTGGCTAGTGGCTAGTAAAGACTGGTCGACTGCCATGGATTGGCAACTACCGTGGGGCTGTAGCTCAGCTGGGAGAGCACCTGGTTTGCAACCAGGGGGTCACCGGTTCGATCCCGGTCAGCTCCACCAAGATCAGTGGCTGATGGCCAGTGGTTAGTGGATAGTAGCTGATCTGGTGGCAAGGTTTCGATTCTTTAATGGATGGTAGCTCAGGGGTGCGGTCGTTCTAGCGCTGACGGCTATCACTGCCCTAAGTTGGGCGTCATCAGCGACAACCGTAAATTTCTGTAACGGTTAAAGAGCGCGTCGCTTGGCGCCGAACTTTGGGCAGAGAGGCAGATATCAAGCGTAGGCTTTCAGGTTTGACTGATAGCCGACGGCTGATAGCTGATAGCCCAACCCACCCAGGTGGGACGCCTAAGAGGCGGATGATTTTTGACAACTGAATAGCATTGGGAAATAACTACAAGGCGAGTTGAAAGAGTAAGTTTTATGAGTGCCTTAGAATCTGCTGGGGTCCCAGCGGCCGCAATACCGCATACTTGGGGGCGAGGAGCAGAGCATAAGCATCATGAAATTTCTCGCGCAAAGCCGTTCTGAGAAACGG
>CAWFBW010000014.1:0-154725 GCA_963814165.1 uncultured Acidobacteriaceae bacterium
CCAATCTCCTCAGAAAAAGCCGACTTAGGCATGCTTGGCGGTGAGTGGGTTGTTCCGAGTTGCTCATTGTCTGAAGGGGAGCGCGGCCCAGCACCATACATATCAGTAACTTGGGCGGACGAGCAGCTGCATGCGAAATCTGTGCAAGCGGTGTTCCCAGTTTCCCTCAGTTATCGAGGTGCTGATCCCAATTGTCCCGTCGCATAAGCGAGCGTAGCTGCAGCGGATAGAGCAGAGGTGTAGGCATCGGCTTCGGCCAGCCTCGCCTCAAAGAGATGGGTCTCCGCTTCGACAGCTGCCGTTACCGTACCGACCCCTTGCTTGTACGAATCGAGCGCAGCGTCGTAGGAGGTTTGTGCGGTATCTCGTAACACGGCTGCTGCCTCGTTTGCCGCCACACTGGTCCGCAATGAGATTTGCGCAGACACAATCTCTCGCATGGCGTTCAGGCGAATCTCGTCGAGCGTTGCCGCTGCCTTGTCCTCGTCATTCTTCGCTTGTTGAATTGCATTAGCTCGCCGGTGAGCATCGAAGATCGGGATGGACATCCCCAGCAAAACCGCTCCGTTCCATTGATTGCCGGTGATATTCAAGGTCGGCAACTGCTCTCCAATACCTGGGATTGCGGTGAGCCCTAATTGACCGCTCACGAAAGCACCGGTACCAGCCAGAAAGATTTTCGGGCGGTTCTGGGCCTGCGCCGCCTTCACCGAGGCTTGAGTTGCCTGCACGGTGTTGTAGGCTTCGAGCACATCCGGGCGCCGAGACAGAGCATCTCGAACGATCTGATCGGCCGGTCCAAGATCCTCGTTAGAAAGTGGATGGTGCTCAACGGGCGCGATTCGGATGCTGGTCAAAGGCGATATGCCCATTGCTGCAAGTAGCGATGCGTAAGCCTGCTCTTCGGCGCCTTGTGTGTTCACAACCGTCAGTTGCGCTCGTGCCGTCAGATTCCGAGTCTGAGCGGTTTCAATGACCGTCCCCTCGCCGTGTTGATAACGTGCCTCGACTGCAGCCTGCACGTCTTTGGCGTTGGCCAACGCCTGTAACGCTGTCTGGTGGTGCTGTATCGCCGCTACATACGTGTAGTAGGCAATGGAGACAGCATAAATAACTTGTTGGTGAGCGCCATTAAAGCCGATATCGGATACGCTGGACAGCTTGCGGGCTGAATCTACGATATTTCTTCTGCCGCCAAAGTCGAAAAGCAGCCACGCCAGCGACACGGTCTCCGCGCTGCCAAACAGGTTTCCGGAATTTTGGACGTTGAATCCGAAACTGCTGTTTGAACCCGACGCTCCCTGGTATGCCCCGAGCACATTCGCGGTAATGATGGGCAGATAGGTGCTCTCGGCCATGCCCGCGCCGATCGCCGCATTGCGCGCTCTTTGCCACGCGATTCGGGTCTGCGGGTTCTCCCGCTCGGCGACATCGATCAGCTCCGTCAGCGTGTACTCGTGATCGATCGTCAATTCTGTACGTGGCTTGGGAAGCACACCGGCGTCTCGGTTCGATGGCAAGACGAAGCTCTGCTGGGAAGACGGAGAGTCGGGGAGACGCAGCGAAGTTTCGCGATCCGGAGTGCTTGCTGGTAGCAGTCGAAGAAGGCTGGTTGGTGCTCTGCGCCTGCATCAGAGATCCAAGCAGCGGGAATAGGAGTGCAACCAATAAAAGGGCAGTTTTATCCATCTTGCTCGACCTGTTTCAGATTCGACACGGCTTGCTGCAGAGCGGCGATTCGCACTCGAAGTACCGCTTCCAGCGCGGCTAGTGGTTTCGACTCTCGTGGCCGGTATGAAAACGCTGGCGGCGCTATTGGGGTGGTACTCTGCAGAGAGTCCTGAAGGCTATTTCTCACCTCTTCAGGAGCCAATTCTGCAACGCCCAGCATTGGCGGTTGTATTTGTTGGATTGTTTCCGCCGCATGCTGTTGAACCGCAAGGCGAGTGCGATTCGGCCGAATCCACTCTGGCTCATACGCGGCCAGGCGGATGTCACTGGTGATTCCCTCTATCATTGATTGCGTCTCTGCGACAAGGCGTCGCCGGGCCCATAGATCGGTCGCCTCAAGAACACTCTCCAACTTCTGCCTTGCTTTCTGCAGAGCAGCATCGATACGCGGGCCAACGCTGACTGGCCACACCCGCGTTGCCGCGAAATAGGAAACTATGTTTCCCAACAGAATGCCGATCACTCGATCTCGCGCAATCACCATGTCGAATGAGGGCGAAGGCCCCTGGATGACGCAAAGAAAATAGGCGAAGGCCAGCTGAAAGCCGGCATACGAAATGTGTTTATCACCAGCTGCGATCCACGCGGCAAGAAACGCGCCTGCGAATACGATGGCGGCCAGGTCGGCGATATCAGTCGCCCGAGGGATAACCCAAATCATGACCGCGAGCCCAAGGCCGGCGCCTCCCAGGCAGCCGGCAATGCGCAAGGTCAGCTTCTCGACGCTCTCGGCGGCCGTGGTTAAAGACACGATAAAAACCGTGATCAGCGCCGTATGGATACCAGGCCAACTGAGAACCGAATAGATCAGATAGCACAACATCGCTGCTCCCGTGACCTTGAGCGCATATTGGACATGCATCGGGTTGGTGAACGCGTCGGCCGCGAAAAATCCCGATTTCTCCTCCTTCTCGGAGTGCAGAGCTGGCCTGACTTCTCCGAATTGAACCAGTCCAGCGTTGAGAAACGCCACGGCTGAGATCGCCAGCTCGCTACAATCCCCATCGACTTCGATTGGTTCGACACGGGCAGGATAACCGCCGGCATCGAAGATATCGGCCAGCTGAATGAGCTTGGTCTCGATCATCCGTTTGAGGTATTGCGGAGGCATCGCCTGCGGCTCCTCTAACATAAGCTGCACGGCGGAGAGCACGGTGACGACGCAGTCGGAGGCTCCTTTCAAACCGGCAATGTCCTCTGTGCTGCTCGTCTTTTCAAGACCGGCGAGCTTGAGATGTTTCTGCGTCTCAGCGTCGTCCATCACTAGCAAGCGCATCGAGTCGTGCCCTCCGGCATCACTCCTTTCAGCTAACGCGCCTGCGGCGGCGCGAAGCCGCTCGGCGATCTCTTTCTGCGCTAAGCTGCGCGGGGAAGGGGCAATGAGCAAATTGACAACGATGGATACGAGTGCGGGAATGCTGAAGAAGAGCCAGAGGTACAGAACACCTCGGGTCGCCGCCTCCCCCAAAGGAACCTTACTTAATATGTCGAGCGCATATGCGATCACCAGCGCCAGGATCGATGCGATGGGCTGGAGCTTGCTGGCGGAGCCTAGAAACATCATCGTGAACGATATGACGGCCATCGATAACACCCGCAAGCCCGGATTCGCCAACAGCGGGGATGCGATCAAAAGAAGGATTCCGACTACGACAGTTATGACGATTACGATCGCTACCGTCAGGAGCATGCTCGACGTGCGATCCGGTTTATTGAGGAAAAATACGACATAGACGGTGAGCGCGATTTCCGGTGTCTTATAGACTTCGGCGAACACGGCCACGAGCGTACAGATCAACGCGAGCCGCGCAGCGAATGCCAATCGGCCAGGCGTGGCCTCTGTAAGCAGGCTCCACACGGATGAAACTTTAATGCTGCTGTTTGCACGCACTGCCATGTGCAACCTCCACAATGGCGCTGGCACCCAGCCTCACCAGGTTTTCGGGCGGGTTCTCCAGACGGATGCGCACCGGAAATCGCTGGGCTACCCTGACCCAATTCAATGATGGTTCCACGTAAGGAGCTGCTCTAGGAATATCGATCTTGTCTGCGGCGAGGACTCCGTATCCAACACTGTCCACCCTGCCTTTCATCGCCTGGCGACGATCGATCATCGAGTAGACGGTTACGCAATCGCCAAGCCTGATCCGGCTCAGATCCGTCTCACGAAAATTCGCAGACGCAAACCACTCTTCGGTATTAATCAGGGTGAAAAGCGCTTGTGATGGAGCGACGACTTCTCCAGTAGATGTGTGTAGTCCAACGATACGTCCGTCATGCGGGGCTCTGACTTCGGTATCCGAGAGAGCGCGACGGGCGTTGGCAAGCGCAGAGGCTGCAGCTCGAACATTTGCCGTGGCAGCGTCGGCCGTATCGATTGCCCCGGCGGCGGCATGCTGCTGTTTCTCCGCTTGAGCCAGGGAGGTTGTGGCGTCTTGGGCGGCAAGCTTCGCCTGGTCAAACTGCTGCTGGGGAACGTATCCCTTCTCCGCCAGTGGGGCGAGACGCTCCTGAGTTCGTTCTGACAGAGCTAAGTTATCTTTTGCCCGGGTAATTTGCTGCGATGCAATTTCTGCATCCCATCGCTGAGTCGATACAAGCCGTCGTTTTGAGCCCAAGGCTGCGCGGGCGACATCAAGATTGGCTTCGGCCGCTGCTACATTGATTTGATAAGGAACAGGATCGATACGAAAAAGCAGATCGCCCTTGTGTACCAGTTCGTTTTCATGAATCGGGAGTTCGATGATGCGACCGCCGACCAGTGGCGCGATATGCACAACTTCGACATCGATACTTGCGTCGTCTGTGCTTGGTTGGGCCTTTAATAACGTCCGAATCCAGAAGACGGCCGCAACCAGAATCACGACTAAGGCGATAGCCGCACCCACAGGTTTACGCTTGCGAATTCCACGTACCTCAGTCATCAAACCACCCACAGGTGCCACAGGATCAAAGCGACAATCGCGCCCGCCGAGCAGCAGACCGCTAGCTGATAGGGAATGAGTCTTGCAAGACCGGTCGCGACCATTAAGACGCGGATGAACACCGCCGCCACTACGGCAATAATGGCGCACAGGAGCCAGGCCGGGAAGTAGGCGCCCGCTATCGTGACGGAAGGCGCTCCGCCACAGCCCGTCGAGCAGATTGCTTGTGCCAACAGCAACGCAGCCGAGACCCGCCGCGTTTGGCAGTTTACAGTGAGTCCTCGATTCACTGGCCACCCATACGTGAAGAGATATGTGCCGCCTGTACCCCACAGGCAATCGTCCAAACAAACTAACCCTTGATGCAAGAGTTTGCAATTCCGTAAGACAGCGCGTTTTCCATCCCGGCCGTGGTCCACTATTATTCCCAATAAACCAGCCAGCGTTTACGAATGCTCTCTTACATCTGGCCATATGACGCCCCAATAAAGGGCATGCTCTTTAAGAATTTCGTCAGTCCGCGCCAACAAGTACGGAACCTACAAGCCGTCGGCACGGTCAGACATTGCGGCCTGGTTCGCAACGACCGCCATGAGGCTCTATCGGTTATGCTGCCCTCTCGGAGAAGTCCAGCAAGACCTTCTGCTGTCCCGCCTCACCATCGGCCAGACGTATTGCGTCTTGAAAGTCCTTAACTGAATACCGCACAGTCGCCAGCGGCGTAAGCGCTCCGTTGGAGAACATGGTGAGGAGATCGCTGGTCGCTGCCCGCACTTCGGAGAGTGGCTGGGAACTCACCCAACGCGGAAGCCACCACCCGCGAACCGTCGCTGTCGAATAAATCAAACGCGGAGCCAAGAGCGGCATGGTGAATTTCGCGGGGTCCGTCTGCCGATGACTGGAGAGGGCTCCATACACAAGCATGGTTCCAGCGGGAGCGAGGTTGCGGGCAACCTCAGCGCCAAGTTCCCCGGCAACGCAATCAAGCGCTCGTTCAACGCCCTTGCCCCCGGTCAATTCCTGTAGGCGTACCCTGAGATCCTCGTCGGCTGTGCAGATTACCTCATTGCCTCCGAGGTTGCGGATGATGGTTTCCTGCTCGCGCCGCCGGATGACGTTGATTGTCTTGAATCGATATTGCTGCGCCAATTGCAGCACTAACTTCCCGACGCTGGAAGCAGCCGCCGTCTGTAGGAGCCAGTCGCCATCCTTGAGATTGTGCCCTGATCTCGTCAACGCCCATGCAGTCAGGGGATTGATATAGGAAGTGGCGGCGGCCGCATCGTCCAGGGCGTCTGGAACGGGCACGAGTCTGTCCACTGGGCACACGATCTGCTCGCGCCAAGTCTGCCACGTGTCAACAAAAACTACGCGCGTTCCAACTATCGAACTTTGCACGCCCGGGGCTACGGCCTCCACGATCCCCACTCCTTCAATGCCTGGGCTGGCCGGCAATTCCGGCTGATAGCCATAGCGCCCACGTACCATGTGCAGGTCCGACGCATTGATCGGGCTCAGCAGCACTCGGACGAGCGCTTCGCCAGGGGCCAAAGGCGGGGTAGGAATCTCTTCCAGCTTCATTACGCTCTTCGGTTCACCGGTCTCGCGAAAGATCAATGCTTTCATCAGTACCTCCCGGGTCCTTAGACGACGGCTGATCCGGCCGATGTGCTACGACTTCCCGTACAGGGAGATGGCAATAAAGAAGAACAATCTGTCGAAGCGCCCTCGCTACTGTTCGAGTAGGCTTCGAATGGAAATCTTCCGGGCCGGCCAGTCCCTCATCGTAAAAGAGTAATTCACAGTATCCCGAACAAAGCCATCCCGCATGATTGTGTGGCAGCGCAAAACACCGTCCCGCACCGCGCCCAGTCGCTCCATCGCACGTTGTGATCGAACGTTTCTTGCATCGGTGTTCAACTCAACTCGGTTCGCTGAGATTGTTTCGAAAGCATAGTTGAGCATCAAGTACTTCGCTGCGGTATTGATATGTGTCCTTCGGTAGGGAGCCCCGAGCCAGGTCTTTCCAAGTTCGAGCCTCTTGTGTTCCGGCACGACCCTGTAGAAACTCGTTGCACCGACGGCCGACTGAGTAGGTTCGTCAATGATTGCGAAGTTCAGTTCCGTGCCGCGTTCATTTGCGTCCATCGCGCTCCCGATCCAAGTCTGTAATTCTTCCCGGGACGCGAGGTGCGCGAATGTCATGTACCGCCAGATATCCTCCTCTGCGGACCAACGAGAAAGCTGATCCAGATGGGAGTAGTCGACGGGAACAAGACGAACCGAATAGCCTTGCAAAATCACCTTTTGCAGGGGCCACTGAAACGGCCTTTCAGAATGTTGTATTGGCACGTTGACCATCTACCTGATTGTTAATCAGCTGCAATGAGTAACTTTGCGCCTATATCCAGAGCAATATTATTGAGCGAAATAACATTTCTCGTTGGCAAAGCGCAGACGAATCCAGTGTTGGCTCAATCCGCAGATACTCGGACCTCTTTTGCCGAAGTGGTGAATGTCGACGCGTTCCGAAAGACGAACTCCCGCACGCTCAGCGGCGCTTGTCCCGTCAGTGTGAGCACGTCGTCCGACATCCGATCGAAGCGCCCCGCGCGATGCAGATCGCCCATGGCTGCCAGATGGTTCACCAAGTGAACCGGCCAGCCCCGCTTGAGCAACTCGTCCCGCCACGGTTCGACGGGAATGTCCTGAAAGGTGATTGTGCGCCCCAGCGCCCTCGAGTACTCTTGCGCAAAGAAATTCATGTTCTCGGACTGTGGACCCGTGAGGTGATAGATCTTGCCGATGTGCGGCTGCGGATTGGCGAGCAGCGCAGCAATCGCACGTGCAACATCTGTCGCTGCGACCGGCGAAGTCTTCCCCTCGCCGAACGGCAGTCTAATCTGGTTTGATTCCCTGACTGAATCCGGAGTCAAAGTCAGAAAGAAGCCTTCGAGAAACACTGTTGGCCGCACATGCACAACCGGCAGACCGGACCAGGTCAGTGCCTGCTCAGCGAGCCAGTGAAGCTTGTGCTGCGGGCTCGGAGTAGTTTCGGTAATGCTCATCTGAGAGACCGTCATCTGCGACATATTGATGAACGCCTTCACGCCATGATGCTTCGCCACCGCCGCCGCATTGACCGTCGCAGCCAGGTAGGCATCCGAAACCGACATGCCGAAGTACATCGTCTCGCAGCCGTCAATCACTCTGTGCATCGTATTGAGATCAAGCAGATCGCCGACCACCACCTCGGCTCCCATGTCGTGCAACGACTGCGCGCGTGCGTCTTCATTTCGCACCATCGCACGCACCGCTCGGCCTTGCTTCAATAGCAGTTCGGCGATCGTGCGCCCCACCCCGCCGACGCGGCCAGCCGCGCCGGTCACCAAGATTGGCTTTGCCATGTTCAGTCCTCCTATGCGTTCCCCTGGTTTGAATGCGAACGCCAACCCCCGAATCACTTGTCGCTCAGGCGCCCCGCCTGCTCATGCAGCGCGCTCCTCTTTCAGAGCGCCGCTCTGGGCTTCAATGGCTTTGACGCTGTTGCGAAACGCTTTTACCAAGACACCCTTGCCGATGGTCCCGAGCACCAAGCCGAGCAGCTGCCCTTTCAGGTTCTTGCCCTCGCGGACCACGTCCACGTCGATGTCGGTGGTGCCATCAGGCTGACGCGTAAAGGTGTAGGTATGTCCAGACGCGCCACCCCACAGATTCGAATCGGTCGTAGTCAGTACGACGTGATTCGGGTTGGACCAGTCATAGTGCAAGCGTTCCCAAATGCCTCCCGAGCCCTCCGTGACATCGGCCTCGGTGCGGCCGCGATGATGCACCTTGAGATACTGATCGGCGCTGTTGCCAAAGATCTTGGAGCGGCCAGGCCCGAAGTCGGTAAGTGCGGCGACATATTGCTCGGCCGTCAAGGTGGTTGTCTGGTGAAGGTGTATCGCTGCATGCGTCATTGTTGTTCTCCTTGTCTAAAGCTCGCGTAAGAAGACAGTGCAGTCGGCACGCCATCGGCAAGGTGTTGAAATGGATGGGAGTTGGCCTAGGAAATCTGTTGGCATGTTCAGCAAATGACGAATTTTCAGCACACTTCCAGTCTGGGATGATCAGAGGTGGTCGCCGCGAAGGGGAAACGAAGAAGAAGGGCCTAGGACTAAGACAGCTAGTTGTCTGTTAACTGGAGGTAGTGCGATTCTGCCGATACTTATCAATGCCTAGGCGCCGAATCTTTGACTCCAATGTCTGGCGCGGTATCCCAAGCTTGGCGGCTGCTCCGGAAGGGCCGGAAATCCGTCCACGGCTCTCGGCCAGAGCGGCTTCGATCATTTCCACTTCACGATCTTCCAGCGCCGAAAGGCCTCTCTTGGAGGGCGATTCTGTCGATTCGGCCTTAAGCCAGCTCACATCGACATCAAAGGAGTCGCTTTCACTGAGGATAACTGCGCGTTCGACGACGTTTTGCAGTTCGCGGATATTACCTGGCCAGTCGTAGCGTTGCAGCAGATCCAAGGTCTGCTTGCCGATATGACGAATGCGTTTACCCGTCTCTTTGGCGAAGCGGCCGACGAAGTACTCGACGAGCAACGGAACATCTTCCGCTCGTTCGCGAAGGGGTGGAACCGCGATCGGAACAACGTTGAGTCGGTAGAAAAGGTCCTGGCGGAAGCTTCCAGCAGATACCGCCGCCGACAAGTCACGATTCGTTGCCGCTATCAGACGGACATCTACCGAGATGGGATGATTACTGCCCACGCGCTCGAATTCTTTCTCCTGCAACACCCGCAGGAGCGCGATCTGGGTATCCATCGGCAGTTCGCCAACTTCATCTAAGAACAGTGTGCCGCCATTCGCCGCTTCAAACCTGCCCACCCGGCGTTGCATTGCGCCAGTGAAGGCTCCCTTTTCGTGTCCGAAAAGTTCAGAAGCAATCAGGGATTGCGGAATGGCGGCGCAGTTGACCTTCACGAAGGCTCGGTTTGCGCGCTTCGACCTGCGATGGAGTGCGCGAGCAATGAGTTCCTTGCCAGTGCCGGTTTCACCCAGAATCAGAACCGTCGAATCTGTGGGCGCGACCTTCTCAACCTGCTTGAGCAACTGGCGTATAGGTTTCGAAGAACCCACAATCTCCTCGAACATCGAGGAGCGGTCGATTTCCTCCCGCAGAACGAGGTTCTCGTTGCGGAGCCGCTCTTCCGTCTTCTTCTGGTCGTCGATGTCGGTAGCCGTGACGTACCAGCGGATGATCTTGCCGGATTCGTTTTTCAGCGGGTTGTACTGGAGAAGCTGCCAGCGGTATCTTCCGTCCTTAGTCAGCAGCCGCATTTCCAGTTCGAACGGCTCCCCACGAGAAAGCCCCTGCTGGCGTGCGCTTCGGAAACCTTCTACGTCGTCAGGATGAAACGCCCGCGTAAAGAATCCTTGATCTTTCAGATCTCCCGTTGTGAGTCCGGTATTTTCCAGCGCTACCCGGTTCGCGTAGAGCATCGCGCCATCGGGCGCCAGGACGACGATGGGTTGGCGAATGGTATCAGTTATTGTGCGCAGGTCCTGCTCGGCACGCTTACGGTCATCTATGTCAGTCGCGGTAACGTACCAGCGGAAGACATTGCCGGCTTCGTCCTTAAGCGGGTTGTACTGCGAGAGATGCCAGCGATAGCCGCCGTTCTTGGGCGACAAGCGCATTTCCATTTCGAACGGAAGCCCCTTCGACAATCCCGCGCGACGCTCGTTGAGTACCCGATCCAAATCGTCTGGATGGCAGGTGTGCTCTAAGTGTCCTTTACCCTTTAGCTCTTCCGGCGAGAGTCCAATGCGATCAAGGGCCGCACGGTTCACATATAATGTCGTGCCGTCGGGCGCGAGGACGGAGATGCGTCCGCGCCATCTCGGCGCCCGCATCGGAGTGCTCGCCGTACTCCATACCTGGAGCCAGAACCTGCGCCACCATCCTCACCTGCATTGCCTCGTCCCCGCCGGTGGGCTCGCCCTCGATCATTCCCGTTGGATCGCATGCCGACCGGGTTTCTTCCTGCCGGTGCGCGTACTCAGCCGCCTCTTCCGAGGCAAGATGCTGGCCTTCCTCCAGCAGGCTTACCAGAAGGGGGAACTCCGTTGTCTCGGTAACACCACCAACTTTTCCGATCCACGTCAGTTCTACTCGCTGTTGCGTCTGCTGCAGCACAAGGAGTGGGTCGTCTATGCCAAGCCACCCTTCGGCGGACCCGAGCATGTGCTGAAGTACCTGGCCCGCTATACCCATCGCGTCGCCATCTCTAACGGCAGGCTCCTGGATTTAGCCAACGGCCAGGTGCGCTTCCGCTGGCGGGACTCTAAACACAACAACCGCATCAAGGTCATGTCCCTCGATGCGGTCGAGTTCATCCGCCGCTTCCTGCTACACGTCCTGCCCTCGGGCTTCGTCAAGATCCGCCACTTCGGCTTGCTGGCCAACCGCAATCGCCGACGGGCGCTTACTCTTTGTCGGCTGCATCTCAACGCAGTCGCTGCAGAGCCAACCGCGATCCTTACGCAACTGCAGCAACAGGCTCTCCACCCCTGCTGCCCCAGTTGCAAGCGCGGAACCCTACACATCATCGCCCGGCTTTCAACCTATGCCTTGGCCACCTATACAACGCTGGCGTCCACCAGCCCAGTCGACTCTTCCTGAACCCCACCTACTATGTCTAAGCAGAAAACAACTCGCAGTCCCATGTTAACGAGTCCAACCCCTCGTCGCAGCACCCCTGTGCTCAAAATACCTCGCGCCAACCTCCCTCACCTCAGCCATCAACCTGAACAACCCGCACTCTTCATCCTCGTGCCGGTGTCCACCTCCCAACCAAGCCGCCAAAACTGCCCACGCCATATCCCCCCAGGCCGCGAACCGCATTCAATCCCCATAGAGACGCGCTAGCGGCTCACTGCAAATCGCCCTATCGACAATGCTCCGCCCATCTCCATCGCCACCGCCCACGTCCTGCCTGCGGAGCACTGTCGATACGGCACTAGGGATTTCTCAACGCCTATTCGTAGCGTCGGGGGGGCAAGCCATTCTCTCACCCTGTCTCTCAGTCTTCAGGCCCTAAGCGACGAATTTGTATCCGACTCCATGGAAAGTCAGAAAATGCCGCGGGTTGGAGGGATCGGGCTCCAGCTTCTGACGGAGCTGACGTACGTGACTATCCACAGTCCGGCTAACGGGATAATTGTTATATCCCCAAACTTGGTTGAGCAGGTCATCGCGCGAAAATACCCTCTCGCGATATTTCAGGAAGTGCTGTAGTAGGAGGAACTCCAGCTTTGTAAGGGCGACTCTTTGCCTCGACCGCCTCACTTCCATGGAGTCACAATCGACGAGAACGTCAGCGAAGTGGTAGTGCTCTAAGGGAGAGCTGTGCGGCAAGGAAACGTCTGTCCGTCGAACAGCCCGACGGACTCGCGCTAACAACTCTTTAGGGCTGAAAGGCTTTGTTACGTAAGCGTCGGCACCCAACTCCAGTAACAGGACCTTCTCAGCAACTTCGCAGCTGGCGCTGACCACGATAACCGGAACGTTGGGCGAGGTTGACTTGAACTCGCGACACAAGTCGCGGCCATTCATCCCAGGCAGTTTCAGGTCGAGCAAGACAACAGTTGGGCGCTGCTTGCGAAAGGCGCTGAGGCCCGAAAGTCCATCGGAAGCAACCTGGACCTGATAGCCATCAGTGGAAAAGATTCGCTCAAGCACGCGTTGCATTGCGCGGCCATCCTCAACGATCAACAAGGTATGCATACGAAACCTCACCCCGAAGTGGCGGATCACGTTGCTCATTTGTTCAGATTTTGTTGCCCCCGTTCGTAGGCGCAGGGCCAGGCCAACGTTCCTTTCTGCTCGTACTCACAGGTTCAGCGACAGCTTTCCGTCACCTGCCGACGCAGTAAGCTAGATATGCTGGAAGGAAACAAACTTGAGCTGTTTTCGCGGCGTGACCCCGAGGGCGACGAGGGGAGAGTCGCGAGGCGAAATCCTGAGCGCCACGAAGAGGTTCGGCTCCAGGCAAAACGCTGCGCCATTTCAGGAAGTACTGCGGGACGGTCGCGGTACGGGAAGACAATGTGGTAGACGTGGCCGAGACGCGCTTCTGTAGCCACGCTGGCCCCCTTAGCCCCAAGTATAACACCGCGACAGCCTTTCCATCCCCACGCGCCAACAAACACAGGCCGTCCGCCAAACGTCTTGAGCCACGCTACGTAGCGATTCAGGGCAACAGCAGGCGCTTCGAGATTTTTCCGGCAGGCCGACCATGCCTCGGGCTGTGTGGCCCACCATGCGTCGGTCTTGGGATCCGGGGCCGATGCGGGCAGCGTTTCCAAGTTGGCGGAGAACGTCCCCAGCAGCTCTTTGTCGGCCAGATAGGCTGCAGATCCAATGCTCAGCAAGGAATGTTTTCCCGCGACCGGTCCGTCGGTTTCTATATCCGTGCTGACGTAGATCTCACGCAATGGTGATTGGCTCATGATTTGCGATGACAGATTCGAGCAGACAATCATGTCTCATTCCATTTCTCGACCCCTTGCTTGAGGATTGCGAGATGTTCAGGGTTTGCCATGGCTGCGTGACCTCGATTTGCTTCCGCGATGCTATCGACTCTACAGATGCCTCGGAAGACCACAACTCTAACCGCTAACAGTTCCAGGCTTGAACACCTTGGGTGTTCTGAGAAGAGCCGATGGCGCCTCTCTTTCGTTGCGCCCGTCGTCGCAGAAGGGTGATAGCACCTGACGCAGCCCTCTGCCAGCGGAAGTCCTTGTAGCGAAGTGCCCATTCGAGCAACTCGGGCGTTCTCGCCAACTGATACACACGCTTGTCCTCGGTTTGGCAAGACCTGTAGGTCAGGTTGTAGCACTCTCTGCAGCCCAGCACGTGGGCTCCCGGAGGTAGATACAGGTAGCGAACACGTCGCCTGCACGGAATGCCGTTCCTGGTCAACGGACACCTGAGCCAGAATCGTCTACCGCCGAAGCGGCAGGGAGTGGTTGTGACCTGGATAGTGTATTGAACACGGTGCCACCGCCGACGGTGCGGCGCCACGGAATCCGCCCGGCACATCCACACTTGGTCGTTTGTAATTGGGACCAACCGTGCAGCCGGTGCCCAGCGAAATCAGCACTAATATTGTTGCCAGCTTTTTCACGTTAGTCTCCTTCCACCGCAGCCGGTTCGGCGAGAGCGGGAGCATGTTGCTCCTCTTGCCTCCCGAGCCCCGCCATCTTTTCCACCAATACATACAGCGCCGGGATAATGAAGATAGCGATCCCGGTCGCCGCTAGCATTCCGCCAATCAGCCGACAGACTCTCTCCTTGTCTGTCGACCTATGGGCGCTGCGCAAACACCATTTCCCGTGTGTGTGAGCCCATCGAAAAAATGTACAATGGGGCTAAGGGGGCCAGCGTGCCCCGAACCAATCGCGAACCCCTCCACCTCGGCACTCTCGGCGTCTCTCATACGCAATTCCTTCCGCAGCTCGGGGCCGGCAAACCCCTCTTCAGGGCCGCCTCTTCGACCATCATCCTAACACCGGCCGAGAAGCCGATGATCTTTCTTCCGCACCGCTTGCACTGGCGGTAACGGAATGCTGCCCATGTGGCCGAGCGGTCGCAGCAGAGGATCTCGTCACTTGCGGGTGCGCACCCATATTACGCGCTTGTTGTTCTTGAATTCGGGGATGCGCCACTTCAGGAAACACTGCGGGATGTCGCGGTAACGGAAGACAATGCGGTAGACGGTGCCGAGGTGGAGGGGTTCGCGATTGGTTCGGGGCACGCTAGCCCCCTTCGGGAAACGCCCATTCGGCCGAATTGGAACGCCTGACGACCGCGAATTCAGCACTACAAGACTACAAGCAAGGGCACTCCTTAAGAGGCGTTCCACGGCTTGCCCAATCACCCTGCTGAGTTACTTGCCGCAAGTTACTGATTTGGCGACGCCAGCCGGAGCCACACTCGCCTGCCCACAAACAGAAGATTTCGGGCAACAGAACCCAAGGCCAAAGAACCGCACCCCAGTTTGCAGCGAAGTTCCGCGGTCTTGTCACGGGTGTAGCCGGACGGAGCGGAAGGCCGGGCAGGTTATGAAATCATGGACAAAATTGAACACTGTCACACAGGATGACAGGATTGCGGAAGTTGAAGGGTGCAGGGATTCGCGTTGTTCAGCGACGTTCACCCGGGGAGGCCGCAGTGGAAGAAGCCGCGAAGCAAACTCGCAAACGAACGCCAGGGTCGGATGTTCTTCAGCACCTTTTCGTAACTGTTAGAATCGGGCAGAAATCCTCCTCCTGCTTTCATGAGTAAACTCGAGGCTCTTGCAATCAAATTCTACCGTTCGTGGTATCTTGCCGGACTCTTTGGTCACGGTTGTCAATGTCCAGTGGTTTGGATCTGCCGCATTGGAACTTACCTATAAGACACCGACTGGACGAGTAGCGAATGAGCTGCTGTACAGGCATGACGAATCTCGGATCGAAGTTGTAGAGCTAGGGCAGGCCGTGGAGTTTCGACGGTGATGGTGCGGCGTTTCGTCTGGTATCGGAGGCACATCGGATTCGCTTAGCGCATTTGTTTGATCCCGTACTTGCGGTACACACCTCAATGGTTGAGCCTTTGCCTCACCAGATTACGGCTGTGTACGACGCCATGCTACCTCGCCAGCCGCTACGTTTTCTCCTGGCTGACGATCCGGGGGCAGGCAAGACGATTATGGCAGGGCTGTTTATTAAGGAGCTCATCGCCCGAGGTGATCTGCAGCGCTGTCTTGTCGTCTGCCCGGGAAGTCTCGCAGAGCAATGGCAGGATGAGCTTTATCGTCGGTTCCATCTGCCGTTTGAAATTCTGACCAATGACAAACTTGAGGCAGCCCGAACCGGGAATTGGTTCCTAGAGACAAACCTCGTGATCGCCCGTCTGGACAAGCTTTCCCGTAACGAGGATGTTCAGCAAAAACTGAGCGCACCGGATTGTCGGTGGGATCTTATTGTCTGCGATGAAGCTCATAAGATGTCCGCCACGTATTTCGGTGGCGAAGTTAAGTTCACGAAACGATACAGACTTGGGCAACTACTGTCTGGGTTAACGCGCCATTTCTTGCTCATGACAGCGACGCCGCACAATGGCAAGGAAGAGGATTTCCAGCTGTTCATGGCGCTGCTGGACGGCGATCGATTTGAGGGGAGGTTTCGCGACGGTGCGCATGTTGCTGATGTGTCTGATTTGATGCGGCGCATGGTTAAGGAAAAGCTTCTAAAATTTGATGCAACTCCGCTGTTCCCTGAGCGAATCGCGCACACGGTGCCTTACAAGCTCTCCCAGTCAGAAGCCCACCTTTATAAGGCCGTCACAGAGTACGTCACAGAAGAGTTTAATCGTGCCGAGGCGCTCCAGAACGACAAGCGCGCAGGAACCGTCGGATTTGCGCTCACGATTTTGCAGCGTCGGTTGGCCTCGTCGCCGGAAGCGATCTATCAATCACTTCGTCGTCGTCGGGAGCGGCTTAGAGAGTCGGTTGCGAGAGCTGGAGTTGCTGCAACGTGCCGGGCAGACCGGCCCGCACGACCGACCTGCAAGATCTCGATGAAGAAGATGTTGAGGATTTGGAGGAAGCTCCGGACAACGAACTACAAGTCGCGGAGGAGCAGATCCTTGACCAAGCGACGGCTGCTCGAACAATCGCCGAGCTAAAAGTTGAGATCGAGACCCTGAGGCGTTTGGAAGGTTTGGCTCTAGGGGTGCGTCGAAGTGGAGCCGATACCAAATGGCGGGAACTTGCGAGTCTTCTAAGCGAAGTCTTCATGCGTGACCCTCTTGCTGCACGCAGCTCTGGCGAGGCAGGTGGTCAGCATGGCCTCGTTGAGGTGCCGTTTGTTATCCCTTCTCCGACCCAGAAGCTGGTTATCTTCACGGAACACCGCGATACGCTGAACTATCTTGAAGGGAAGGTTTCCACTGTTCTGGGGAGGACAGGGGGCGTCGTTGTGATTCATGGTGGGATGGGCCGTGAAGACCGGATGAATGCGCAAGAAGCGTTCAGGCACAACCCCGAGGTTCAAGTTCTTCTCGCGACGGATGCTGCCGGCGAAGGAATCAACCTCCAGCGTGCTCACTTGATGGTGAACTACGATCTGCCGTGGAATCCAAATCGTATCGAGCAACGGTTTGGGAGAATCCATCGGATCGGCCAAACAGAAGTCTGCCACCTGTGGAATCTCGTTGCTGACGAAACACGTGAGGGTGACGTTTACCATACACTCCTCGAAAAGCTTGACGAGGCCCGAAAAGCATTGGGCGGTCAAGTGTTCGATGTACTTGGCAAGCTTCAGTTTGAAGGGAAGCCCTTACGTGAGCTACTGATCGAGGCGGTCCGCTACGGTGCCCAACCTGATGTCCGCGCACGGCTCAACCAAGTGATCGCCAATGCGTTTGACCGGGATCAACTGCGCGATCTGATCGAAGAGCGGGCACTTAGCGCAGGACTCGATGGATGCTAGCCGGGTCTATCGCATCCGTGAGGAGATGGAACGCGCGGAAGCGCGTCGGCTCCAGCCGCATTACATTGAATCTTTCTTTCTGGAGGCCTTTCACCGGCTGGGTGGATCGGTGAAACAGCGTGAGCCGCGGCGCTACGAGGTGACCCACGTGCCTGCGTTGTGCGGAATCGTGATCGTGCGATCGGTATTGGCGAGCCTGTACTGCCGAAGTATGAGCGGATCGCGTTTGAGAAGAACCTGGTAGCGCCCCAAGGGGAAGCACTAGCGGCGTTCGTCTGTCCTGGCCATCCCCTTCTCGATGCCACGATCGATCTCACTCTGGAGCGTCAGCGGGACCTTCTCCGGCGAGGTACGGTTCTGGTTGACGAGCGTGATCCAGGTCTCCAGCCTCGGGTCATCTTCTATTTAGAGCACGCCATCCAAGATGCCAGCGTTACGCGCGCCGGGGAGCGGCGAGTCGTGTCCAAGCGGATGCTTTACGTAGAACTAGATTCTGCAGGCAACGCCCGGCATCTGCACTATGCTCCTTATCTCGATTACCGACCTCTGCATGCCGAAGAGCCGAGTGTAGACGTGATTCTCGCCCGCCCCGAAGCGACTTGGATATCGCGTGAATTGGAACAGAAGGCACAGGGGCACGCTATTGAGACGGTTGTCCCGGAGCACCTCGAAGAGGTTCGGTCACGCAAGGTGGAATTGATCGCGAAGACCGAAGCTGCGGTAAAGGAGCGCCTCACAAAAGAGATCAGCTATTGGGATCACCGCGCAGAAGAACTGAAGCTCCAGGAACAGGCGGGCAGGCCCAATGCCCGGTTGAACTCCGATGAGGCGCGCAAGCGGGCCGACGCACTCCAAGGACGCCTCGAAAAACGAATGGAGGAACTGAAGCTCGAAAGACAGATATCGCCGCTTCCGCCGGTCGTTTTTGGCGGAATGCTGGTCGTCCCGATTGGGCTGATCTCGGCCATGACGGGCAGGCGTGTCGCCGTGCCTACGGAATCGGCAGACAAACAGGCCGCGGCAGCTCAGGCGCGCGCGGTCATCATGGAGATCGAGCGGAGGCTTGGCTTTGAGCCAGTTGACCGAGAATTCGAAAAGCTCGGCTATGATATTGAGAGCCGGGTGCCTGGCACCGGCAAGCTCCGTTTTATCGAGGTGAAGGGCCGGATTTCAGGCGCCGATACGATCACGGTAACCAAGAATGAGATTCTCTACTCATTGAACAAGCCCGAAGACTTCATTTTGGCGATTGTCGAGTTCATAGAAGATGGGGAACGCGTTCACTATGTGCGCACGCCATTTCAGCGCGAACCGGACTTCGGAGTCACCAGCGTGAATTACGACTTCGCCGAGCTATTGGCAAAGGCCGCGCAACCCGCATGATTCACAAGCTAGCAACGATAAGAAGCAGTCACGAAGGATTCGAGCGCCTTGCGCAGTTGTGGTCTGACGCGGCCCCTTTGTTCTCCGGGCGGCTGGAACTTGATCTTTCGGAATGTGATTTCTTCGACGCGAACATGGCTGCCCCTCTGGGCGCGGTGCTAGCGCTCATTGCGGACAAATTCAACAGGATCGAGATCGTTCGCGTGCGCCCTGCCATCGAAGGTGTTCTTACGGAAGAAACGGGTTTCTAACCAATTACGGGTATAAGCCCGAGGAAGACGCAGGTCGGACCACACTTGCCCTTTGCTCGGTTTCAACTGGATGATGAGAGGCTGTTTGCCGATTACTTGAAGCGTCAACTTGAAGGGAAAGGCATTCCTCGGATGACTGAAGGCGTGGGCAAGGTTTCTCAGCAGAGTATTTTTGAGGTTTTTCAGAATGCGGTGACGCATTCGGAGTCGAGGCTCGGAATTTTCGTTTGTGGCCAGTTCTATCCCCATGAGCAGCGGCTAAACATTACGATTGCAGATGCGGGCGTGGGTATTCGCAGCAAGGTTCGGGCATATCTCAAGAGCGAGATATCGTCTGGAGATGCGATCTGTTGGGCGCTCCAAGGCGGGAACACAACTCGCACGGGACCTCGTCCTGGTGGCGTCGGCTTGAAATTCTTGCACGATTTTGTCGAGCGCAACCGCGGGAAGATGCAGATTGTCTCTGGGGATGGGTTTTACGAGTACGGGAAGGGGTGCGGTACACTGAGACTGGCCGAGCTGCCGGGAGCCACGGTGAATTTGGAGATCAACACTGCCGATACCCAGTCCTATCGGCTGGATTCGAACATAACGGCCCAAAATATTTTTTAGTGAATCGCGATGCCTGAAACTATCACTCAAGAGATTATTGTTCGTGCCTTCGACGTAATCGGCTCTACCGCTCGGCGTGTCTTCTGACGACGGGCAGAAGGTCCATGACAAGATCGCTCCATTGCTGCGCGAAGGCCGGAAGGTTTCGCTTTCTTTCGATAGAATCGAGACCATCATCTCGGCATTCCTGAACGCTGCCATCGGCCAGCTTTACGGGGAGTTTCCCGAGGAAAAAATCCGGGAACTCTTCAGTGTTAAGGATATGTCCCCTGAAGATCTGGCCTGCTGAAGCGGGTGGTGGACAACGCTAAGCTTTACTTCAAGAATCGTCGCTCAATTTGACCAAGCGTGGCAAGAAGAATTAGGCAGTGAAGAATAAAGCCCACGATGTTGCCAAATATGTCTTTGCGAAGGCGAGCCACTGCTGCTCGACGCGAACGTTTGGCTCTACTTGTTTCCTGCTCCGTCTGGACAGACCCTTCGCCATGCATCGGGTTATTCGGCGGCGTTAAAGCAGATGCTCGCGGCCGGCGCGCAATTGACATTAGACGTCCTGGTCATCAGCGAATACTTAAACCGTTACTGTCGAATTGAATGGTCTGGCCCTGTACAAAGAACAAATATGGGCAGATTTTAAGCAGTTCCGAAAGTCTCCGGATTTTGCTTCCGTTGGTCCAAAGCCTCATTCTTCGCCAAAGAAATTCTGAAGCTCTGCTCACGATACGATAACCAGTTTGCGAAGTCGATATCGCTCAAGTCTTATTGATTTTGAATCCGGGGCATCGGACTTGAACGACGGTCTGCTGATCGAATCATGCCGCCTCAATGGATGGAAATTCGTCACTAATGACGGGGATTGTACGTCGAAGGCGGCATCGCCGTTCTTACTACCAACCCAAAACTCATTGCGGCATGCCCGTGAGCGCACCATACAAGAAGAAGCTGATCGAGGTGGCGCTACCGTTACCTGAAATCAATGACGCGTCAGCCTACGATAAGATGCCGGGAATCGGACCGCATCCGAAGGGAATTCACCATTGGTGGGCGCGGCTTCCGTTACCAACCGCTCGTGCGGTGCTTTTTGCCTCTGTCGCAGACGATCCTGAAGCGCATCCAGAGATTGGCCCACCGAGGAACTCAAAAGGCGGAGCGTGAACGGCTCTTTGACATGTTGCGCCGGATGATGGCAAAGAAGCTCCACGAAAACCCAGAGATTTACGCCTCAGCGAAAGCAGAAATGTGCGCTATTGCGACGGGAGCTCCCCGCCCTATTTGATCCTTTTGCAGGCGGAGGTTCCATACCGCTGGAAGCCAATCGCCTCGGATTCAGAAGCCCACGCCGGCGATCTTAATCCCGTCGCCGTTCTTCTGAATAGATGCAATCTCGACCTCACTCCGCGTTGGGTGAGACACAGTCCAGTCAATCCTGAAGATCGCGCCAGGATTGGCGGTACCACAAATTGGCGTGGAACTCAGGGATTGGCGCGGATGTGCGCTATTACGCGCGGCTTATTGCCGAGCGTGCTCAGAAGAAAATTGGTCACCCTGTACCCGAAAGCCCGTCTTCTCAAAGGAACAAGGTGGTGGCGAAGCCAATGTGATCGCATGGATTTGGGCGCGAACAGTCGCAAGCCCTAACCCTGCTGCCCAGGGTAAACATGTACCTCTTGTGAGCACGTATTGGCTTTCAAGCACGGGCACTCTTGCATGGCTAGAACCCGTGGTCGATAAGACGGTCGGGGCTTATCGTTTTGAAGTAAGGACCGGAACACCAACAGATCGAGATGCTATATCCAAGGGCACGAAGGTGAGCAAGGGCGGGTTCAAGTGTTTGCTTACTGGATCGCCGATAACATTCGAATATATACGCAACGAAGGACAGCAGAATCGGCTCGGATGCGCGAATGCTAGCTGTCGTTGCGGAGGCCGAAAAGAGGACGGACATACGTCAATGTGACTACCGAACAAGAGGATGTTGGAGCGTCTTCAAAACCATCTGGATACCCAGACACGGATCTTCCGGTACAAGCGCTCGGATTTCGCATTCAGAACTACGGCATTCGTAAGCACTGGCAGATGTTTACTCCGCGCCAGCTGACTGCGATGGTCACGCTCAGCGATTCGGTAAAGGAGATCAACGGCCAAGTTCGACGAGATGCTCTGGCGGCGGGACTGTCCGCAACAGATGCCGAGGCGTACGCCCGTACGATCACGACTTTCTTAGCGTTGGCCGTTGATCGATGTGCGGACTTCAATAACTCTTGTTGCCGATGGAGCGCAAGCAACCAAAAAGTGATGAACCTATTTGGTCGTGCTGCCATTCCCATGGTGTGGGACTTCGCCGAAGCGAATGCCATTGGAGAATCTGTCGGGGGTTGGAGTACGTGCAGCGACTACGTAGCGGATTGTGTTGAGGTATTGGGTGCGGGGAGCAGTCAGCTTGGTCGTGCTCATCAGGCTGATGCTGCTACAGGCGCAAACGGTATCGCGAATGTGCTCGTTAGTACCGATCCTCCTTATTACGACAATATCGGTTACGCGGCTCTCAGTGATTTTTTCTACATCTGGCTACGACGGACGATTGCCGACTCTGTATCCGGATCTGTTCAGCACACTGCTGGTGCCGAAAATGCCGGAGTTGACGGCATCTCCGGAGCTTTTTGACGGTGACCAAGAGAAGGCGAAACAGCATTTCGAGGCAGGATTTCGCAGCGCTTTTACGTCGTTGCGCGAAAAGATGGACCCTCGCTTCCCCTCACTGTCTACTACGCTTTTAGACAGGAAGACGAGGAGAGTGCCGGAAAGGAAGATGATGGCAAGTCTGGAGTGGACTTAACAACTGGCTGGGAAACATTGCTCGAAGCACTGATTTCGAGTCGATTTCAGATCACGGCCACTTGGCCAGTGCGGGCTTCACAGAAATGGAGAATGCGAGCAATGGGCTCCAATGCGCTGGCTTCTTACATCGTCCTCGCATGTCGTCCGCGCTGCGGGGGACGCCTGCGTATTTCCAGCACTCAATTTCGCCAAGAGTTGAAGTCTGCCCTACCACCGGCTCTTCGCCACTTACAACAAGGGAACGTAGCTCCCGTTGACTTCGCCCAGGCAGCTCTCGGTCCAGGCATGGCTATCTATTCGCGTTACAGTTCAATTCTTGATAGTACGGGCAAGGCGCTGACGGTGAGGGCTGCGCTCGGCATGATCAATCAAATCCAAGCTGAAGTGCTTACCGAGCAGGAAGACGATTTTGATGCTGAAACACGGTGGGCGATTGCGTGGTTTGAACTGAATGGTTTTTCCGATGGAAGCTTCGGCGATGCGGAAGTGCTAACGAAAGCCAAGACCACTTCCGTCTCTTCTCTCGACCACGCGCGTTTAGTGCGTTCTGGAGGGGGTACGTGCGTCTGTTAAGACCCGAAGAGTGCCAGCGGATTGGGATCCTGCTGCTGGGAGACTTACGGTTTGGGGAATGACCCACCATTTGTTGCGCGTCTACTATCACGAGAAGGCAGGAGACGAAGCAACGGCTGAATCTGCTGCGCAAATTCGGATCCAAGGGCGATTTGGCTCGGGACTTAGCATTGCGTCTTTTCCGAATATCGGAGAAGAAAGGACTCTTGGTTGAAGCCCAAGCGTATAACGCGCTGGGACTCGGCTGGTCTGAATTGGCACATATGGCGAAGAAGAGCGTTGTGCCTGCGCCCGAACAACCTAGACTGATCTGAGTCGACTTGGAATATGGCAATCACCAATCATGAACGCGTCGGCAAAACGCTCGACCTGCTCCGCTCAGGGCTTGCGCCTTTCGTTGAGCGTGAACTGAAGTCCCAGTACGAGCAACAGTGGTTCGACCAGCTCAAGGCGTCTTTGCCTCCGCAACAACTCGGCTTTTCCGGTACGGAAGACGATCCGCAATGGGACATCGCCAGCGTCCTAGCTGTGGTTTGGAGCCAGTGGAATAACGTGTTCCGCAAGACCTTGGGTTCGGCGGAGCGCACTCTGGTCAGCGAATTGAGGGACGTGCGTAACAGGTGGGCTCATCAGCGGCCTTTCAGCACCGATGACGCTTACCGAGCACTAGACAGCAGCGCCCGGTTGCTGGCTGCCATTTCCGCCCCGCAAGCGGACGAAGTCGAAAAAATGAAAATGGAGCTGCTGCGCTTGCGCTTTGACGAGCAAGCACGCAGCGAGCGTCGCAGAACATCCGGAACGGTTATTGAAGGACAGACTAACGGAGGTCTTAAACCCTGGCGCGAAGTTATCAATCCCCACAAAGATGTGGCCAGCGGTAGGTACCAGCAGGCTGAGTTTGCCGCTGACCTTTGGCAGGTTTATCGAGGGGAAGGTTCCGACGAATACAAAGACCCCGCCGAGTTCTTCCGGCGCACCCACCTGACTGAAAGCCTGAAACGCCTGCTCATCGGGGCGACGGAACGAGTGGCTGGTCAAGGTGGCGACCCAGTAGTGCAACTCCAAACCAACTTCGGCGGCGGCAAGACTCACTCCATGCTCGCCCTGTATCACCTCTTTTCAGGTGTCCCCCCAAGCGAGTTGTCAGGTGTTGATTCCGTCTTGGCTGAGGCGGGCGTCAGCAAGCTGCCGAAGGTAAATCGTGTGGTGCTCGTAGGGAATAAGATTTCCCCGGGCAATCCAGTCATCAAGAGTGATGGTACGGAAATTCGCACACTCTGGGGTGAATTTGCTTGGCAGCTTGGGCTTGCTGCAGGCGGCATCAAAGAAGCGAAGAAGGCGTTTTCCCGCGTAAAGGCAGATGACGAAAGAGCTACTAATCCTGGCGACGTGTTGCGTCAGCTAATGGACCAGTACAGTCCGTGCCTGATTCTCATCGACGAATGGGTAGCCTATGCTCGCCAATTGCATGAACGAAGAGACTTGCCCGGTGGCGACTTTGAAACTCATTTCACATTTGCCCAAACGCTTACAGAGGCGGCTAAGGATACGAAACGATGCCTTCTCGTAATCAGCCTGCCAGCATCGGATACCTCTGGCTCTCCTCACGCCGTGGCGGATGACGTCGAGGTGGGCGGAGAGCGCGGGCGCGCTGCTCTCGATAGATTGCGTAATGCCGTGGGGCGCGTGGAGACGTCGTGGCGTCCCGCTAGCGCAGAGGAGAGTTTCGAGATCGTACGTCGTCGCTTATTCGAGCCAATGGTGGAGCAAGCGCAGTTCGTGGGCCGCGATACTGTAGCACGGGCGTTCTCCGATCTTTACCGAACCCAACATCAGGAGTTTCCGCCGGAAACGCGTGAGTCTGATTACGAGAAGCGCCTCAAAGCGGCATACCCTATCCATCCCGAAATTTTTGACCGGCTGTATACCGACTGGTCCACTCTACTCAAGTTTCAACGGACACGAGGCGTTTTGCGCTTGATGGCCTCCGTGATCCATAGCTTGTGGGAGAAGAATGATCGGAATCCTCTCATTCTTCCCTCGACGATCCCGATCGACGACTCCAGGGTACAGTTCGAGATGACCCGGTATCTTTCCGACAACTGGGTTCCGGTGATCGAAAAGGACGTGGATGGTCCAAATTCTCTTCCGCTCCGGATTGATGGGGAGATTCCCAACCTCGGTAAGTTTTCAGCATGCCGGCGTGTAGCCCGCACGGTTTACCTCGGTTCCGCCCCGACCGCTACTGCAGCGCATCGTGGACTGGAGGACCGCCGTATTAAGTTGGGGTGCGTAATGCCCGGCGAGTCGCCTGCTATCTTTGCGGACGCGCTTCGGCGCCTTAGCAGCGCGGCGACCTATCTGTATCACGATGCCGCTCGATACTGGTATTCGACTCAACCGACCGTGACCAAAATTGCCGAAGACCGTGCCGAGCAGCTCAAGGCCGATCCGGACAAGATGGTAGAAGAGTTGGACCGTCGCATTCGGGTAGATGTGCGTGACCGAGGAGGATTCAGTGCCGTTCATTCTCTGCCACAAACTGGCCAAGACGTACCAGATGATCTGGACGCTCGATTGGTCGTAATGCGCATCGAATACCCTCACACGAAAGAGTTAGCCAGTCCCGCTTTACTAGCGGCCGCCGCTTTTCTGGAATCGCGTGGGAGCGCACCTCGCCTTTATCGCAACACCTTAGTCTTCCTTGCCGTGGATAAGATGCTCTTGCAGGATCTGGATGAGGCTATTCGGCGTTACCTGGCATGGGAATCCATCGTCGAAGACCGTGAATTGCTCGAATTAACCATGCCCCAGGTGAGACAGGCTGAGGACCAACGAAAAAGCTCTGATGGCCTAGTCAAGTCGCGTATTCCGGAAGCCTATCAGTGGCTCCTCGTCCCTACACAGCCCACACCTCAGGACGAAATGAAATGGCAGGCATTTCGTCTTGCAGGAGAGGAGCCACTTGCTGCACGAGCCACGAAGAGATTACGCAAGGATGAACTGCTGATTACTTCTTTGGCCGGAACGCGTCTTCGCATCGAATTGGATCGTGTGCCTCTGTGGCGAGGGGACCATGTGACGGTGAGGCAGTTGGTGGAGGACTTTGCGCGCTACGTCTATCTCCCGCGTCTATCGGGACCGCAAGTTCTCTTGAATGCGGTTGCCGACGGTCTTGCCCTGCTTACCTGGGAGCAGGAGTCATTCGCCTATGCGGATAGCTATGACGAAGCAACGGGAAGATACCGCGGCCTTCGGCCAGGTCAACCGGTGATGCTGGCGGACCCCAACTCTGGGGTTTTGGTGAAGCCCGAGGTGGCACGTCGTCACCTTGCGGTTGATTCTGCGGCAACGAGCGCTGGTACTACCATAGGCCCTGGTTCGGGGCAGGCAGAATCTACTGCAGAGATTCACGGGGCCGGCGATTCCTCGGGAGTCGCTCCGCGTATAACTACACCGAGGCGCTTCCACGGAACTGTGGACCTTGATCCAACCCGCTTGGGCCGTGACGCAGGCCGGATCGGGGACGAGGTCGTTGCTCATTTAGCGGGCTTAGTTGATGCGAATGTAAGAGTGACTTTAGAGATTGAAGCCGACGTTCGAGCAGGCGTTCCGGAGCAAACAGTCCGAACAGTCACCGAGAACTGCCGAACTCTCAAGTTTAGGGATCATGGGTTCGAGGAATCCTAATCAGCTTACCCGTAGAGTCTAAGTCAAAAAGTCAAAACACCTTGATATTTGTGCGGCAGCGTAGCGACATCAGGGCCGTGCTGCCAGTTTGTTCGTTTGTTCGCAATATCTTTAACTGGTTAGAGCCCCAAAGTTCGTCGTGTCGCATGTCATTACTTAACATCATCTGGCCTTTGCAACTATCTTCAGTGCTGAGGCTTAATGCTTTTTGGAACACTGCCAACCCCCGGGATTCACGCCTGTGCATCCTGCCCGAAACCTTGTGTTTGTGGGCAAGGTATGCGCACGATTTCACGGGCCACAGTATCAAGCACTTAGCGAGGCAGATTCGCGGAGGTAATTGGGCAAGCGATAGAATGCCATTCTGAGCAGTGCCTTTACCCACGCAGAAAAACGAAGGCCGTGAAAGCGGCGTGGGCGTCGAGAATTTCGGGAGGATCATTATGCGCGTGATGGATCTACCCCATTGGCCGCCGGATAGCGGCGGCCCGTTCAAGGCAGGTGACGTCTTTCCGGTCAGCGCTGAATCAGTAATTATTGAAAACGTGGTACGAGTTGACGGGGAGAAAATCACTTTCACTTGCACATTCAACGGAAAGCTGCAGAGCTATGATTTTTCGGCTCCTGATGAAAAAATAGCGGCGAAGTTGGCTGTGATTCTCAAAGACAACGTCGGAAAAACTCTGTTTTCGGTGGGGATGATTGAGATTCCGGGCGATGGGAAAGAAGCATGGCAGGATTGGAGATAGTGTGGTTCGAGTAGACGTGACCGTAAACACGATGAACAGCGGGAGATTCCAGGTCTGTGTTATCCGCCCCGGATACAACCCGAATCCGGTTCAAACATTATGACGGCGGAGGACGTTCTGCGCGCAATAGGGATCAGGGACGTTGACATTCAACAGACCTTTGATTTGTTGCCCGAAATCGGTCCAAATACGCTAATGAGTTTTGGACTGATGGATTTGGACGAAGATGTGCTTCGCCGGAACGGGTTCATGGTCCAAGGCCCGACTCGGTACAGAACGCAATGCTACAGGAGCGGTTGGCACGGCTGGAGCGGCTGTTGGAAAACCAAGAGCAGGTTGTGGCACAGAAGTAAGAGCGCCATCTGTGCGCCAGCATCGTTACCCTCAGTCGCCGGTCGTTTCCGAACACCACTCGGTGACGCCGGTCATTTATGGGGGTTTCCGAATCATTTCATACTTTCCGCGCTGACCCGGTCTCCTCACAGGAAAGTTAGCTGGTAGTCAGGGAGGTACTCCTGGCCTTTCTCCCACCCACTCCTGGCGAGTCTGCGCGAGAAACAAGACCTCGGGCTGGAGAGCCAATGCTCTCTGCAGTATTCGAATCAAGAGGACGGAACGGGGGCTCTTCCGATTAGCAACGTCGTCCTTGACTCAAACGGCAACTTGTACGGCACCGTCTCCGAGACAAACCTCGCCTTAGAACAGGGGCGCTAAAGAAAGAGAGAAGGTGGACATGTTCAAAAACAGTGTGTGCGTACTGTTAGTCTGCTGCGGAGGCAAGGCCCATGCATCCCCTTCGGTTCTGCGCTATGGTGCTGGGCTCTCTTGCGAAGAAACTGGTCCGGACGCTGGCCAGGGTGATCCCACAATGCGGCATGATTTCTCAGGCCGTGGCCTTCAACATGTTCCTTGCGTTTTTCCCAATCCTGCTGGTTGCTCTAGGCCTCGTGAGCAGTTTCCTCGGAGGGGAGAGGGGGCAGGTTCTTGCCGTGCGGTTATCCGCGATTCTTCCTCCCGGCAGCTGGCAGCTGGTATCCGAATTCCTGTTGCGCCATCAGGTGAACGCCTTCCGGTGGGTGCTTCTCGGCTGGGTCGGAACGCTACTCGTCGGCTCGCAAGTGATGAAACTCATCATGGAAGGCATCCACCTGATTTACGGCGATCGCGAGAGACATTCCTTTCTCGGTCGGCAGCTCCGTGGGATGCTCTTGTTCTGCGTAACGATAGCGGGGTGGGTCGGGGCTGTCGTGCTGAGTGCCTTTAGCAATCCACTGCGTCGCCTGGATGACTCTCGGATTCGGCCAGTCCCCCTTGGTTCGTGGCTTTTGGAACATCCTGCTTCCGGTTGTGGGGTTGATTCTGGCGATGTTCGTCTTGGCCTTGATTTATCGCATTGCACGACCGAGCGCAACGACTTGGCGGTCGGTTTTGCCCGGAGCAGGCGCGGCGACGATTCTTTGGTGGTGCTTCACTTTGATGTTTGGAGTCTACGTCCGAAAGATGGAGTTTGGACTTATTTACGGCACCCTTGCGGCAGTGATCGGCTTGATGGTGTGGATGGAACTCTCTGCAATGATCGTCTTTCTAGGCGCCGCCTGGAACGCCGAAAGCACTCCAACGGCGAATTTGTTATGACGAAGGAGGAAGAAGGCGTGGTGGGAGGCCAGCTACTTCTTCTTCGTTGTTTTGCTTGAAAACTCGGAGCAGCGGTGAGCCCTGTACTGTTCCTTCCCTTTTTCCTCTTCGTCGCGAGGGACAGTGGTCGAACAAGGATTTTGGATACAGTAAGTCCAATCGCAATCGGTGCACCGGAATTTGACTAAAAGACCAGAGTGATAATACGGGATCATATACGGCATAGCGTGTCCCAAACGGAATAGCGTAAAAATCGAGTATATGCGTAACCGGGTGATTTAAGTTCCGCAGCGTGTCCAACCTGCAATGAGCTAAAGCATTCAAGATGGAACGGATGTGCGGGAGAGAGGGAAGTTTCAATACGACATTTGTCTGTCTGCTGGAATACCTCTGCCTCGTTTCTTGAGGGGGCCGCTTCTCGCGGAAGGGCAAAACAACTAATCCTTTGTGTCCTTCTCTCACGATCCGAACAGCGGTTTGGCTGGCTCTTCGCGCATATGTACCTGCTTGCAGTGCTTGTCAAACTGCCGCTGTGCATGGTTCTCATTGCTGCTTCCGGATTTCTGGCCAATCCAGGCCCGCCAAATGTAAAGTATGTGTCGCAACTTGAGCACTTGCCGTGCAGCCCCGATTTGTTGTTTTGGGTGATCTCAAGGTGTGGCTTTTTCATACATCAAGTTTCCCACAGTCAAGATTCCCGTACCAGCTCGGTGGATTTCAAACTGCAACACTACCATTGCCAACACGAAAAGGCGGGATTAGCCGCCTTCCCGTTCAACATGTTCGCAGACCTTACACTGATACAAGGACGTTATGGAAGGTCGAAATGACCGTCTCAAACGTCTAAACCTATGGCGTTCCGTCGATTACCTTCGCCAGGGTCTTCAACACTTCTGGGTAGGTGCTCGTTCCTGTGAGCAGCAACTCCCCTGCTAGATGAGTGCGTTCTCTATACAATCGCTTGAACTGCTGGCCGTTTTCGAAGTCTAACCCAACCGATCTTGCGGAGAGGAGAAAGAGTTCGCCTTCGATCTCTCGTATTCTCTCCCCAATATTGAATCCGTCGCTTCACAAACTCGGATGACTGCATCTCTCGCTCACAATTTGGCAGGTGTACCGTACGGGAAATGTGTTTCGTATAGCGAAATTCTGGCGGCGAGAGCGTCCTGCTTAATAATTCCCCTTCGGGAACTAGAAATCGCCGTCAGCGGGCTAGGTCTGAGCGATTGAGAAATGAAGGCTGCAGCAGGTGGACGATTAACTTCTTGCCTTGGCTGCAGCCAGCCCCGGAGCCTTCACGGAGCTACTAGTTTTACGCGACCTTGACGGGAGCTTTGGCTTCGAGAGCCTTCTCGCTCCGAACATTAACCTTGATCTGCTTGGGCTTGGCTTCAGCCTTCTTGGCTAGGTTGATCTTCAGCACGCCCTTGTCATAGTCGGCGCTCACTTGTCCCGGATCGACGGAGCCGGGCAGCGTGAACGAGCGCATGAAGCTTCCGTAGTGCCGCTCGACGCGACGGAAGTTTTCCTCTTTTTCTTCCTTCTCTAACTTACGCTCGCCATGGACGGTCAGGGTGTTGCCCTCGATGCGGACGTCAATGTCCTTTTCATCGATGCCCGGCACTTCAATCTTCAGAGCAATTTTGTGCTCGTCTTCGTAGATGTCCACCGGAGGTGCGAGGCTGGTGGTCGTCAAAGCCTCTTCTGGGCGTTCGGGGTTGAATGACTCACGGAAGAGACGGTTCAGGCGGTCTTCCATCGGTGAAAACTCACGGAAAGGTTCCCAACGGGTTAGTTGCGACATAACGGAGTTCCTCCTTCTGGTTATCTAAGAGGAAACACTTCAGATGGGCTGACTTAGTTCAGGGAACCTGAAAGAGGAGAAGGTCTAAGCTACCTCAATATTCATTATACCAGAACGGGTTCGAAGATTGCCAAATCGCCTTGAGCTGATGGTCGCACGGCTGACGTTAGGACCCAGTTGTTCATTCCAAGTGCGCAACAAAGAGTATACTAGCTATATACGCACCTCTCTCCGCCATCCTATTGACTATTGAATAATATAGTGACATTTTCTTGATCTCGTGCTATGGTTTGGGCATGGGAAATCCGGCCGGAGTTCGGCGAGACTTTCAGGCACTTGAGCAGCGGCGGATGCAGGCGGCGCGGCTGCTGGAGAAGGGGTACAGCCAGTCGGAAGTGGCCCGACGAGTGGGAGCGCACCGGCAGTCGGTAAGTCAGTGGGCGGCCGAGTTACGCGAGAACGGCCGCGCCGGGCTGAAGAAGGCGGGCCGTGCTGGCCGCAAGCCACGGTTCGAGCGTGGAAGGATCTGGGCAAGATCGAGCAGGACTTTAAACGCGGTCCGGAAAGCCTGGGCTACGAGACCGGATTGTGGACCACCAACCGTGTCACCCATTTGATCGAGCAAGAATGTGGGATTTCCTACCATCCCTCGCAGGCATGGCGCATCCTGCGGCAGTTGGGATGGAGTTGTCAGCGTCCGACGGGCCGCGCCTTGGAGCGGGACGAAGAGAAGATCCGGCGGTGGAAGCAGAAGCGCTGGCCGGAGTTAAAAAAAAGGCCAAAAACGAAGGTCGCACGATCGTCTTCATCGACGAGAGCGGGCTGAGCGAGCGTCCCCACCGCTGCCGTACCTGGGCACCCCGCGGACAGACCCCCGTGCTGCAATACCACTTTAATTGGAAGACCTTGTCGGCGATAGCGGGCGTAACCTGGTGGAACTTTTACTTCCGCCTGTTTCCGGGAGCAATCCGTAGCCCGCAAATCATCCAGTTCCTCGCTCATCTGCTGCGCCACATTCCTGGCAAGCTGCTGATCGTTTGGGACGGACTGCCGGGGCACCGCAGCCGTGCCGTCTGGCAGTTCGTACAGCAACAGAGGGGGCGTCTGTGGCTGGAATATCTTCCCGGCTATGCTCCAGAACTGAACCCAGTGGAGTATCTGTGGTCACACTGGAAGCAGCACGAATTACCCAACTTCTGCCCCACGACCTTTGGACAGTTGAGCGATTCCGCACGCCGAGCGTTGCGTCGGATGCGCCGTCGGCCCACCTTGGTCTGCGCTTTCTGGGAACAAGCAGAACTCTTTCCGCTGTAACTATATTATGCAAAGGTCAATAAATAGCAACACGACGGTCTTCTGCGTGACTGGAGACCATCGTGACCAAGCACATCGGAACCGACCAAAACAATTTACCCATTCCTAAAACTAAGCAGGTATCTCCTAAAGACCTCAGGCCACTCCCGACGGCTGCTGGGAAAGAGTGGGACTCTGCCGGGGTTTTTTATGAGTGCAAAGCTGCCGCCGATTCGACTCGCAGCATTAGCTTGAGAAACAAACCATATTTCACGACGGAATCTCGGCACGCAGCGCAACGTATCGCCTTCGAGAACACGTACAGTTCGCTGACGCTGGCAGAGAAATTCTTACCGTTAGAGTTGCGCGCGTATTAGCTCGCGAGTGAATCGGCAAAGGCTGAATTACTGTTACCTCGGGTATTGCACCTTTATCCGACGGAACTAGCAAAACGGAGAAACTGTCGGTCTAGTCGAACGGGGCATACTTCTCTTTAGGGTCTTTCATGCCGAGCCGAGTCGCAGTGAATCCACGGAGGCTCAGCCAACCGACTGGCAAATCACGCCTGCGGCAATGCCGAAGTGAGCCAGAGCGCTACCGACAGTTTGACGAGTGAACTCCGATATCGGAGCCGGAGACTCATCTCCTCCCCTGCAAGGCTCCATTTGAGAGGCGGCGCGGCCAAGGTCGGCGGTCTGTGGGTCGTGTCGGCGCAGGTCCTGATTTACGGTGTTCGTGCCGCTATCAGCCAACGGCTCACTCGACCGCGTACGCGGAATGTAAGTTCGATGGACAATTCGGACCATTTGACGTCTTTCGACCGGCTGGCATAGGTGCCGCGATTCGAACTCCGGCAAGTCTCTCGCATCGGACCGCGCAAGCAATTGTTAATGAGCAGCGATTGCAAACTGACGTGGTGGTTCCGTCGCCATTACTAGTGCGGGTGAAGTTGGCTCTTTTAGAAGACGTAGGGCACATGACCGTTGGGACCTCTAGCCAGGGGATAGTTCGAGACTGCTGCCCCACCGGGTGCAGGTGCTGAACACTAGTCACAAGGATGAAGGAAAAGGTTGGGTGGGTCATTGACGGAGGACATCTTCTAAGTTGCGCGAAGGCAATGAGCGGTCATAAGAGGTTGAAAAGCGAGGACATTCGCGTCAGACTTGTTGCAGACAGTGTCATCACGCGCCTGTAGAGTACACCGCACGGCCTAGCGGGTCAGGTTCGCGAGGTAGTGTCCGCGATTTTGTGTAACCGGAGTTCCCGGTTGATGTTGTTCTTGCCTTACTAGCTCATTTTTCTTTTTCCTTCGTCCGGATGAATCATGCGCCGTGCCGGCGAGGACGGCGGTCAAGGCCGCGCCAGCGCCGCGTAGCGGTCGAAGCGCAGCGGAGAGCCTTGACGGCACCCGCAGCCGGCCGTATCCGAGCGTCCCGGACGAAGGAAAAAGATGCTTCACGCCTGCGTCGCTGCCTGGATCCGCTCCTCCCACAGCAGCGTGAACCGCGTCAGCGCGGCTTTCCAGTGCAGCGGCCGTTCCCATTTCCTGATCACGTTGCGCAGCCCCGCGGAGATTCGCCAGTCGATCCGCTTTCAGGGCGTCGCGAAAGTCATCGACTTGCATAAGGTGAAGGAAGAGCGGGCGAAAGGAGCCGGAGCGTAGAATCAGTCTCGCTCGGTAGCGGGTCCTTCGACTCGTCGCGCGCTCCTCGCTCAGGATGACAAGCCTTTGGGAGATCACCTTAATTGCATTCCGTTTGTCCTACTCCGATGTGTACTCCGATAACGAGGACAAATACGAGCCCGGTAACCCGCCCCAGCACGACTAATCCTGCGCCTTCCGACAGGCGCGCCTGTGCATAAGCGATCACATAGAAGCGCGGGCGTCTCGTGTGCCATGCCGTTTCCCTGGCACCCCTCAACTTCTGGTTTACTCTCGGCTTTGCTCCCTACGTGCAAGTGTGCCTGATCTTGATATTCGGGCTGCGGCCGCCTTGCGTGCGATCAATATGAAGCCATTTGCTTTTGCGTCGTGCTCGAGGGCTTTCAGTTCGGCACGTCCAACGACGGACTTGCCCGATTTGACCTCCGTTTCGCCCAAGGCGAGCCGGGCTTCGAATTGCAAAGACAGGAGGCCGTGCTTTCCGGCCTGTGTCAGGGGTATCTTGGAGTGATTTGGTGGCTTCGGAGGGTTGCTCGTTGCCGAGTGGACCTTGGCGTCTGACAATCGTGACGACAAGGCTCGGCGTAACGCTGGCGCTGTTTGCCAGCAGTTTGCGGGCGCGAGCCACCGCATTCTGCGCTTCCTGGATGTTTCCTTGGTCGAGCAGGATGCCCGCCAAGAGCGCTTCCGCTTCGGCTTGATCATTCACATCGTCTCGTGAGTGAAATTGTTCGATAAGCTGGTGCACGGACATTTCCGCCTCTGAAGAACGGTTTTCTTCGACAGCGAGCTGTGCGAGTGACATGCGCGTGCTGGCGGCAAACCCCGTCTCTCCAAGGCGTTCCTGGATGGCCAGACAGTCTTCGTACGTCTTGCGCGCCCCCGCCAGATCGCCCCGGGCAAACAAGACGTCGCCAATACTCGACCGCGCGTTGGCAGCCGCACCCTCGTTTCCCGCCTCTTCAAGGACCTGCTTTGCCTCGGTGAGCTGCTTCAGGGCGGACGATAAATTCCCCGTCGCCAGCACTACACTTGCCAAGTCCTCCAAAGCGATACCTAACTGGTTCTTGTTGCTACCGCGACGCACAACGGCAAGGCTCTCTTCCAGCATCCGCTTTGCCTCGACGGGATCGCCCTGCTCAAAGGCAAGCAGCCCCAGGTCGTGCAAAGCAACTCCTACCATCTCGGTGTTTCCAGCTTCCCGGCTGACCGCCAGCGATTCCTGCAGATGCCGTTGGGCTGCGGTGAATTCTCCGGTGTCCTTTTCAAGGGTGGCGAGGTTCGCAAGTGTCATCCCGAACGTAGCTTTGTCCCCAAGTTCGCGGGAGATCGCCACCGAACGTTCGTACATTTCCTTGGCACGTTTGAAATCCTTTTGATACTGAAGGGCAGTTGCAACGGCTGAAAGCATAGCGGCCTCGCCCGCTCGATTGCCCAGTTCATGGCGAATTCGCATCGACTCCTCAAAAGATCGTCGCGCGTTCTCAAAATCGCCTTGATCGAAATACACCGCTCCCATGTTGCGGAGTACACGGGATTCGCCGAAGCGGTCCCCGACCGCTGCAAAGATCTGTCTTGCGGAGGAGGAAGCCGCGGTTGATTTCTGCGAATTCCCGAGACTGTTGTAGGCTTCTCCTTCCGAAACCAGCGCTTGAGCCACCAGCATGCGTGCTCCTTGCTCGCGACCTTTCTCTTCGGCTTGCGTGGCCGCGGCGAGCTGGCGTTTGTAGTCGCCAGCGTACTTTGCCGCATCCGCTTCGCCCAGATCAATGCGTGGATCGGCGCCGCCAGGCGATGGGAGATGACGTAACTTGTCGAGAGTGGTCAATCCATCTTGCGGTCTGCCGGCACTGGATTGCTCTGCTGAAAGGCGTAGCCCATAGTCGAGATTATCGGGGAAGAAGTTGAACAGGGTACGGTAGAGATCAATCGCCTTGTCATGCTCTCCGGTGGTTTGCCGATAGCGGCCTTCAACGAAGAGGCTTTCCTCGCGTGGGAGAGTCCCCGGAAGCATCAAAGGCCTTCTTTGCTTCTTGGTTGGATTTCGCAGGATATCCCAATGCTCCCCAGGCATCGGCCAGCGCGGAGTGCGCGAGCGCAAATGACGGGTTGGCAAGGACCGCTTTCTCCAGCAGATCACGAGCGGCAAGGGCGTCGAAGACTCGCAGCTTCCCGACACCTTCGGCAAACAAACGGGTGACCTCCGGGTCCGACGCAAAGGCTGCTCGTGCACTGGCGGATTCCACTGGCGAGATTCCAGACACCCCCAGCTTCGCACGTACGTCAGCACCAGTGCGAGTTACAAGATCGGGCAGGGAGGTCTCGCTACCAGTCTCTACCATTGATGCCACCGTTTCTCCCAGGGCCGCGTCCTGCACGCGTAGGTCGAGCCGGACATTCCTGTCCGGACCGCCCATATCTAGATAGGAACCGAGAACGACGAAGTCGCTGCCCAGGTTCCTGTACACGCGGCTCAGCGTCTCTCGCGAAAGCGAGTTTGTTTCCGGCAGTGACAGGTTGACCCTCGTTTGAACTACGTTCTCCCCCGGTATGGTTCGCAGCTTTCCGCCAGCAGACAGCTCTGTGTTCAGCATTTCCGACAGCGCAGTGGATAGCCAGGCGGTGTCGGAGCGACCAGAAAGGTTTTGGAAACCCATCACAGCCACGGAGCGACGGCCCTTCGAGCGCAGCGCTTTCAGGTGAGCGTCAGCGTTCTCCGCGGCATGACGTGCTTCCCATGTGCTGAAGACAATCGCGCCGAGCACGACAAGCAGGGTCAGCACTCCTGCAAACACCCCGGGTCGGTGGCGCTTGAAGAACTTCGAACTTTGGTAGCCCAGGCTGCTGCGGCGCGCCTTCACTGGCAGGTGGTGCAGGTGCCGGTCGATGTCCACTGCCAACTCTTCAACCGAGCCGTATCGCCGCTTCGGCTCTTTCTGTAATGCCTTTAGCACAATGTTGTCCAGATCTCCTCGCAACCGGCGCCGCAACTTGTCCAGCTGGCGTTCCCGGGTCTGGCTTACCGACTCGGGAATCTTGGTGATAGGCCTGCCGTCGGAAGACGTATCACGTTCCACTCGGCTCACCGCAGTGCTGGGGGGCTCGGGCTCCTGCTCGCAAATCGCCCGCTCCATTTCCGCCGGAGTATGCTGCGTCAGCCGGTAGGGTCGATGGCCGGTCAATAGCTCGTAAAGCACCACACCGAGCGAGTAAATATCCGTCGCGGGCGTCACCTGCTTGGCGCGCATCTGCTCCGGGCTGGCATAGGCCGGAGTCATACATCGTGTGCCGGTTTGAGTGACCAGCAAGCCCTGGGCGGAGGGCTCGGGATTGAGAACCTTTGCGATTCCAAAATCCAGCAGCTTGGGCGAACCGTCGGCGACCACCAGAATGTTGCTCGGCTTCAGGTCGCGATGAATCACCATTCTCTGGTGGGCATACTGCACTGCGGTGCACACTTTGTTGAACAGATGCAGGCGCTCGTCAACCGAGAGTTTGTGCTGGTTGCAATACTCATCGATCGGACTGCCTTCCACGTAGTCCATCACCAGGAAGGGCAACCCTTCTTGCGTGCTACCACCGTCAAGCAGCTTGACGATGTTGGGATGGTCCAATCCGGCCAGCGTTTGACGCTCGTTGCGAAAACGGTTTAAGAGGTCACGGCTGTCCAATCCCGGTTGTACGAGCTTGACCGCTACCTGTTTGCGGTATTCGTCATCGGCGCGCGATGCCAGAAAGACAGCACCCATGCCACCTTGTCCAATACGCCGTATGAGCTTGTAGTCTCCGAGGTGGCGGCCGACCATGGGATCTTCCGCTTCCGCGCTGGTGGGTGTGACCAGAAGATCTACCGATATTGAGTCCAGGCGGGACGCTTCGGCTTTCACAACTCCATTTGGTGCCGGAACTCTGGGGTTCAACGCTGGATCGTCCAGAAAACTGCCGGCTTCTTCGTAGTTGATCAGCAGCTTTTCAACCTGCTGTCGCAGACTCGCCTCACGGCAGTGTTCGACCAGAAACGACGCCCGTTGAGAGGAATCCAACTCCAGAGCGGCCTCGAACAGCTCTTTTGCCCTGTCCCAGTTATTCGGGGTCATCTGCATGGTATGCGCCGAGAAACACTTTCCCCTAATTCTTTAACGCGACGTTTTCGCGAAAAAAAGGACATAGGCTCGGCGAACGCCAGGGTTGGGCCTGGAGGATTCCGACAGGCCGGGCGGCCTCAAAGCGGGTGCCCTACAGTTTGTCCGTTGGTACGGCGTCCGCACAGCGATCCTTCAGGTCTCCATAGAGCCAAGCCTTCGCAACCTTTAATTCGCGCATCACTGTTTTCGTAGAGATGCCAACCACTTCGGCAGTTTCTTCGACCGTCAATCCTCCGAAGTAGCGCAGTTCGACAATGCGCGCTTGACGCGGATCGAGTTTCTCCAACCGTGACAGAGATTCATGCACATTTAGTACTTCCTCGGTACGATCTGGCGAAACCAGCAAAACGTCATCCAGTGACACCTTCTGCTGCTTGCCTCCGCGCCTGATTCTCTGTTGTCCGCGTGCGTAATCGACCAGGATTCGGCGCATCACTTGCGAAGCCACGGCAAAAAACTGCGCACGGTTCTGCCATTTGGCATCTCGCTGCGCCACAAGCTTCATGTAGGCTTCGTGCACCAGGGCGGTCGCTTGCAGCGTATGGTCGGGTCGCTCGTGCCGGAGGCGCCACGCTGCTAATCGGTGAAGCTCCTCGTAGACAAAGGGGACTAGCTTGGCGGCAGCCTCGTGATCGCCGGCCGCCAACTCGTTGAGTAAGGATGTTACATCGGCAGGCGAGGGCTGCATCCTAGCCTCCTCGACCCGAGCCCAAAGGAAATTGAGCAATTCTACTCTGGTTCTCACTTAATTTGGACAATTCTTACGCCGAATGTCCGTTTTTCTTCGGAAGTGTCGCGTTAACCAATTAGAAGGCAGAAAACGCAGTTGGCGCCATCGAAGGAGAGTCTCTGAAATCCATTGCACGGAAATGTCTTGCCCACTTGATGTTGCTGCCCTCACCGACACAAACAATTGAAAAGGAGAATACCGATGAAACGAATCCTTAGCGCGTTACTGACCTTGGCTACGGCGGCAGCCCTTGTACCCGCTGTTCACGCCCAATGCACGAACGCCAGCCTGACAGGGAACTATGGCCTTACCTTCAGCGGCTTTAATAACGACAAGGGCAAAAAAGGAAACGAGGTTCCCTTCGCTGGCGTCGGGTTGGGTACATTCGATGGGGCAGGAAACGTCTCCGCCAGCTTCACTTTCAGCGACTACGGCGTGATCGGCACATCCCCGTACACCGGAACCTATACGGTGAATTCCGACTGTACCGGTACGGTGACAGCGACTCCCGGAAGCGGCAATGCCAACCTCTCTTTCGTGATTGTCAGCGGCGGAGCAGAAGTCTTCGCAGTTAACACACTCCCCGGCGGAACATGGACCGCGGACTTCAAAAAACAATAGGGCCTGAAAGCCGCATTTTCTGACACTTCTGATCTCGGTCGCCGCCCTCTGCATGAGTCTGGCACCGGCAGTTCAGGCTGCTGAAAAATGTTCGAATGCCAAAGCGGCGGGAAAGTGGGGATTCACTCTCGCAGGAACCCTTATTCCTCCGACCGGCCCAGTTCCTGCCGCGGCAACAGCTAGCGCCACCGTCGATGCAAACGGAAATTTAGTCTCCGGGACGGAAGCCAGGAACGTGGGTGGCGACTTCGCCTATGAGACCCTTACCGGATCGTGGACGGTCAATTCTGACTGTACGGGCACACTAACGGTTTACGCCTACGAGAATGGACAGTTGGTACGTACCTCAGTACTGGCTATCGTGTTTGTGGATGACTTGAGAAAAGTTCGCATGGTCCACGAATCACTGACGCTACCCAACGGTACGCCCATTCCGGTTGTCATAACTGCTGACGGGAACAGGGTATTCCCCGAGGACTAGGCACCGACCCGAAGGCTAAGTGCCGTGGCGGGGTCCTGACCTTATGCGAGCACGTTCAACGGGTACGACGACCCATTTCATTACGGCTGGCTCCTCCTTGTATCTGGTCAGCGGCAACGACATCAATGACGAGGGCGACATCGTGGGCCAGGCTTTCGATCAAAGTAGCGGCGGCTCGCCTGGTTTCTTGGCGACCCCGTTTGACGGGGACAGCAAAGGCGATGGGGGCTGCGAGGAAGGGGCCGAGGGCACACTTGGTGCCGGCAGCGCGACCAGTGAACGGCCGAACATCACTCCCCCTGAAAATGTTCGCAACCTACTGAAGCAGCGAAGGGGCTTCGGAAGGTTTGGGCGCTGAAACCTTCGCGTGTCGAAAACTTCAACCGGGAGGCCTCTCAGGGAGGCCTCTCATGAAACCCATCATTGCGCCGACTGCGATCAAGGCCGGCCTCGAGGCATCGGAGAAAACGATGGCGCAATGTCCCTTTTTCATCGAAAACGTCGCGTTAACCAATTAGAGGCGGAAAACGCTGTGCCACCGAAGGAGGGTCTATGAAATCAATTGCACGGAAGTGTCTTGCCGGCTTGATGTTGCTGGCCGCGCTGGCGGCCCCGATTCTATTGACCGCGCAGGAACAGCCTGAGGGTTCAGCCAGCGTGGACACGGGAACTGCAAACCCAGTACCACTCATCAACCAACCTCTCGTGCCCGACGCTGCCAAGCCGGGCGGAACGGGACTCACGCTGACTGTCAATGGCACAGGTTTCGTTTCCACCTCGGTGGTGAAGTGGAATGGGAGCGCCCGCACCACCACCCTCGTTAGTAAGTCGCAGCTGAAGGCGACGATCTTGGCCGCGGACATTGCCACGGCCCACACCGCTTCGGTGACTGTGGTCAATCCTGGTCCGGGCGGCGGCACGTCGAACAGCGTGTTCTTCCCAATTGCGCTGCCGGTTAGTTTCCTGTTGGGCGGATCAGTCTTTGCCGCCGGCTCTGCTCCGGTGTCGGCGGTCACCGGCGACTTCAACCGCGACGGAAAGCTCGACCTAGCTGTAGCTAACAATACCGGGAACAACGTTAGTGTCTTCTTGGGGAATGGCGATGGGACTTTCCGAGCCCCACTTAGTTACGGCACCGGAACCAATCCCACGTCAGGAACGGTGGTGGGCGATTTCCGGGGCGATGGCAACCTGGACTTGGTCGTGGCGAACAATGGCAGCAACAATGTCAGCGTGCTCTTAGGTAATGGCGACGGAACTTTCCAGCCGGCGGTGAATTACGACACCGGAAGTAATCCCACCTGGGTTGCCGTGGGAGATTTTAACCGTGATGGCAAGCTGGACCTAGTTGTCGCGGACCAGAACTGTCCCAGCGGTCCGCCTTGCCCACCCGGATTCGTTTCTATCCTGCTAGGAAACGGCGATGGCACGTTCCAGGCCCGTGTGGACTACCAGACCCCGCAAGGCGGAGAGGCGCCGAACGGCGTCGCAATCGGCGATTTCAACAACGACGGATTTCTCGATCTGGCAGTCGCTGACGGCTCCGATCAGGTCTCAGTGCTGCTGGGCAATGGCGATGGCACCTTTCAGAGTGGCGTAAACTACGCCGGAGGGCCGAATTGTGCGGCGATCGCGACCGCAGATTTCAACAAAGATGGCCAGCTCGACCTGGTGGTTGCAAACAACGGCGGCTCGGCTTCAATCCTTCTCGGAAACGGAGATGGGACGTTTCAAGCCCATGTTGACTATAGTACAGGCTCTTTCCCATGGGGGACTATTGGCATCGCAGATTTCAACGAGGACGGGAACCTCGATTTCGCCGTGGCAAACGGCGGCTCGAATACCGTCTCTATCTTTTTGGGCAATGGTGATGGGACGTTTCAGACCCCAGTTCAAAACAGCACTGGTACAGGACCCCACGGGGCAGTCGTAGGCGACTTCAATGGGGACGGTAGGCTTGATCTGGCGGTTCCCAACTTAAACGACAACACGATTTCCATGCTATTGCAAACTGGAACCGTTAATCTCTCGCCGCCGAGCGTGAATTTCGGTATCCAGTTGCTGGGCTCGCACAGCCTTCCAAGAAACGTGACCCTTACCAACACGGGTAGCGGCACGGTAACGATCAGCAGGATAGCAATCACCGGAACTGACCCCGGGGATTTCAACGAGACAAACAACTGTGGTGCGAGCCTTCCGCCAGGAGGGCAGTGCACGATCGGCATAACCTTCACTCCGGGTCAATTAGGCCCTCGGACTGCTGCCCTCACCATTACGGACAACGCCCCGGGCAGTCCGCAGTCTGTCCCCTTGAGCGGTACCGGCGTGGTTTCAGGGCCGAACGCTACTTTAACACCGACGAGCCTGACCTTTGCCACTCAGCTTGTGGGCACCACCAGCCCTCCGCAGTTCATAACGTTGAGTAACTACGGTACGGCGACCCTTGAAATCGCAGGTATGAATTTCTTGAACTCCGGTCCCGGCGACTTTGGCCAAACCAATACTTGCGGGGGCTTGGTGGGCCCCGGAAGAAGCTGCACGATCAGCGTCACCTTCGCACCCACGCAACGCGGAACGCGCATAGGAACTTTGTCGATTACCGATAATGCACCCGGCAGCCCACAGACGGTGAGCCTGATAGGTGTGGGTACGGTGGTGAAGCTTGATCCGTCCAGCCTGTCATTCCACTGTAGCCTACAGAGGAACAACTGTCCCCCGCCACCGCAGACGACAACCCTCACCAACACCGGCGCCACCAACCTCACCATCAGTAGCATCACGATCACGGGCCAATACTTCTCTGAGACCAACAACTGCCCGTCGACGTTGGGGCCAACACACTTCTGCACGATCACTGTCTACTTCAACCCACAGACCATGGGGACGTTCAATGGCGCAGTCTCGGTTAGCGACAATGGAGGTGGGAGTCCACAGCAGGTGGCTTTGTCAGGTACGAGAACCAGCCACGGTATGAGCTTAGTGGCGCGGTCGGCGCTGAGCACGGTCCAGACGGCAGCCGCTCCCAGTCCCACAGGACCCAGCCAGGTCGGCACACGCGTCGTGCAGATGGTTGACCCCTTACGAGACGATCCTTTTCTGGGCAATGGAACCAAGCGAGAATTGCTGGTACGGCTTTGGTATCCAGCGTCTACCACTGAGGGCTGCGAGCCGGCGGCATATACCGCGCCGGCGGTTTGGAGCTACTTTTCTCAACTCGTGGGATTCTCGTTGCCCGAAGTCACGACCAACAGTTGCCTGGATGCTCCCATCACTCAGGGTACTCACCCGGTAGTCGTCTTCACACCCGGTTACACGGGTACGTTTACCGATTACACATTCCTCTTTGAAGACCTCGCCAGCCGCGGTTACGTGGTCGCCGCAGTGGATCACACCTACGAGGCCACCGCCGTCGAGTTTCCCGACGGATGGATTGCAAAGTCGGTTTTTGGCAGCCATCTCGCGGAAAACACATTGCGGAGCGATGGGCAAAGCTTTTCTTTAGCCGTGTCCGTGCGATCAAAGGACTTGAAATTCGTCGTGGATGAATTGGCCCGTCTGAACGGCGAAGCCAGCGGCCCGTTCGCAGGCACGTTGGATCTGACGAGGGCCGCCATTGCGGGTCATTCACTGGGTGGATTGACTGCCTTGCTGGGCGTCAAACAAGATGCACGCTTCAAAGCAGCCGTCATGCTCGATGCCAGCATGTCGGATGGTTCGGCCAGCTTGACCGAGACGCCGGTGCTTGTCATGGCTATGGGGCGCCAGCAGTGGAGCGATGAAGAGTGTCGCTTGTGGAGCGATCTCCTCGGCCCGCGATTCGCCGTAAATCTCAAGGGCGCCGAGCACGTGACGCCATCCGATGCGGTGTGGCTGGCGGAGGGTGCGATCAAGGCAGGCACCATGGGCCCGGAGAAGACCATCGAGGCTCTGCGAAATTACATTGCTGCGTTTCTCGACACGAATCTTCGGGGCAAGCGGATCGATCCGCTGCTGACCGGACCAGCTTCGGAGTATCCCGATGCTGCCGTAACTACGCAGAAGCAATCGCTGTGCGGCGGAGCCATGGACCATTAACCTACACATGGCGTGCGGTAAGGCGCCAGAAAACTAAGAAGTTTACCTTCGGCTTTCGGGCGGGCGGACACTAGCACGGATACAGTCCGCTCACCCGATCGCTCTTCCGTGGTGCCTGTCGAGAAAGTTCCAGCATAGGAGGGCACAGGCCAAGCTCAGAAACGCTTCGTGAATGTCGGCTCGCTTCTCATAGCGAATTCGCAATCGACGAAACTGATTCAACCAAGCAAAAGTCCGTTCCACCACCCATCGCCATCGCCCCAATCCACTGCCAAGAACATTTGCTACGTTGCTTGCAAATCGACGATTGTTTGCCGAATTTGTGAGAGATCCATTCTCGGCCGCCGGGCCGCCCTTCGATCTGCCTACTAACTTCGGTTTTTCCAGTGCCGCGAGCGTCTGCAAGGTTGGCTCGCACGGCGGAAAAACGACCACCGACCAGTGCGACAGACTCGATATTCGCCTCCTGCACCGCCTGGGATATAAACCGGGAGCGCAGTTCCGGTTTGACGGTATCCAGGGACGTAGCGACGGAGGCAGTCTGGCGCTTTTCTGTAGGCCAGCCAGCCGAGCCGACGCCCCGCAAGGATGGGAACATGCGATTCAACTTCTGCGCACCCCCTGCAACTATGGTGGCGAGAGGCAATGGTTCCAATGCCCCAGGAAAAGCTGTAGTCGCCGCGTGGGGATCTTGTACTTGAGGGGCGATGCCATCGCGTGTCGCTACTGTTTCGGGCTCGGCTACCGTAGCCAGAGGGAGGAAATGAGTTTGCGGCGCCTGCGACGCGCATGCGAGATCCGCGTTCGCCTGGGTGCATCGCCGGACCTGACATGCCATTTCCTGCCAGACCCAAACGGATGCACCAGCAGACTTATGAACGACTCCGCAAAGAGCATGATTGCGTCATAGGGACCCTATGGTCGGCGTCGAGCGAGTGGTGGTGAATATCCAGGGCCCAAAACTCTCTGTTCGCGATCGTCTGTTTGTGGAAATGTACTTAACAGTAGGTGAGCTGGAGAAGATATCAGAATATTCTGCCGCGTTCACCTTGAGCAGTGTCGGGCGATCTGGGCTAGGTTTAAGATATGTGTTTAATGCGATCGTTACTGGGAGATTGCTGATCTGGAGAAAACCTTCGTGAGGGTCAGGTCGAAAAGCCTTGAGCCGTACCTGCTTGCAGCCCGCATCGTGGAAAGTATCGAGAACGGCGCGCCGGGCAGTGAGAAGCTAAAGGCCCTGATGCAAGGGTACGTGCTTCTTGGTTTGCTTAAATTAAGATTCCGAGAAGGCTGATCCGCTGGGCAGCGCGCCGCGTCGTCTCAGATTTGCCTAATGATTTAGGGTTTTCCGTTGACTGAAGCCGCTGCGTGCCCCTGCAGGTTTGCGTCATATCTTCCATTCAATCCGGGAAGCCATTCTCTTTCTTTCCGCTGGAGAAACGGCTCGTTGAACTGGGCTGGCTGCCGGCTCTTGCGCGCCGTCGCAGATCCTGTAGCCGATGGCACTGTAACCTCTCAATCGGCGCGCGTACATTCTCGCTAACATCAGTACATGGCAATCTACATAGTCGTAGACCCGGACAACGCGCTTGGCGTCGTGCAGCCGATGAAGGCGCCCGACATACTGCTGCAACGTGCCCTTCCAGGAAATCGGCATTGCTAAGAACAGCGTGTCCAAGCGCGCATCGTCAAAGCCCTCTCCTATGTAGCTGCCAGTTGCAAGGATGACTCGTGGCGTGCCCTCCGGAACGGCCGCGATGGCCTCCGTTACTGATCGCCGTTGTTTCTTCCCCATGCCGCCTCTCAGTACGAACACGTTGTCCACTTTACCTGCGAGCGTCGTTTCGAAATACTTCAAGTGATCAGTCCTGCCGGTAAGAAGCAACGGTGAGCGTCCATCTTCGACAGCACGTACGAGATCGGCAACAATCAGTTCATTTCGAGCGCTGTCGTTTGCAAGTGCGGCATACAATTCCTGAATTGTTGTGTCGATCTGCTCGGACGTCAAGCAAAACTCCGTCAACCGAGAAATCACTTCATGATCGAAAGGTGTAGCGGCGGTCATCGAGCGAGCGCTAAGCTTAAATCGACTCGGCCCACACTGCATGTAGATGATCGGATGATGTCCATCTTTACGCTCGGGAGTTGCCGTCAAGCCGAGGATGTACCTCGCTTTCACCTGCTTCATGACCTGCTCGAAGGTGAACGCCGACAAATGGTGGCACTCATCGACAATGACTTGACCGTACTCTGCGACGAAATCCTTGACTCCGTTTTTGTCGTGGGTGCTTTGGATGATTGCGATGTCAACACAACCGGTGCGCTCGCTCTTTCCGCCGCCAACTTGGCCGATTGACTTGGCTGGAAGATTCAGGAACATTGCTAACCTCGCATGCCACTGGTCCAACAGTTGTTGGCGGTGAACCAGTACGAGGGTATTAACTTTTCGTGCCGCGATTAGCCACGCGGCCACAGCAGTCTTGCCGAACGCGGTGGGTGCACAGAGAATTCCCTCATCATGTTGGGCAATCATGGAGGCAGCATCCTTTTGCAACGGGCGCAACTGGCCAGAGAACTCCACATCAATTGGGAGGCCGGCAACCCGCTCGTCACGAATGTCTGTCTTGATGCCATGCTCTTCGAACAGCTCCACCACCTCCGAGAGGCAGCCACGCGGCAACGCAATGTGATTGGCAAGATCTTCGCCGCACCCGATCACTCTCGGCTTATTGAATGTGGGAAGGCGCATTGCCTGGGCCTTATAGAATTCGGGATTTTGAAAATGCTGCCAAGCGTAGCAGCCGGTTTAACATCGCCGACGACAGATCATTTTTCTCGATGTACACGAGATTGGCGCGAATGATTTGCACCTGCGTTGGGAATGGTCCTGGTATTGGGCGCTCCACTCTCTTTTGTGACGGCAGCAACGTCCACGGATCTTGTCCCTCGTCTTCTGCAATGCTGATTCTGACCCCAATGAGATCTCCGCGTCGTTGCGCTTCAAGCACTACTGCCTCGACGGCATCGGCGGACATCTTTTCTAGGCTTGCCAGAAATTCCCACTGATCCGGATACGGATGAAATTCTGCATTGACAAAAACACTGTTTCCGTTTGTACGCGGAACCTTTTGCAGAGGTAGGGCGATTAGGTTGCCAAGCCCACCCTTGGGCATCGTGTCCTGGTTGGGAAAGAATCGGTCATATGAATCCAGTCCCACCTGGTGGCGGGACTCCATGGTTCGGGTGAGGATTGCGCAGCCCAGTTTTCGCGCGGTTGTGGCAGGGATCGCTCGCTCAAAGAAAATCCACACGTGTCCACCGTTTCCCGACCGGGAACGTTCCAATGCCGCAGGCACTTTCAGTTCGTGGCAAACCGCGAGAAACGCCGTGGCGTCCTTCTGCCATGTCTTCTTGTCAAAATCTACCGCTAGCAGCCAGCAGGTCTCGTCCTGCAGGAGTGGGTAAATCCCGACCGTGTGTTCGCCGACAAGGTGCGCACGAACAACGTCATCGGTAAGCGGCCTGCATTTTCGCGTCAGGCGATCAACCTTCTTGCGCTCCTCGTCTTTGGCACGTAGATACGATTTCCAGTCACGATCCGCCTTGGGCATGTATCCGGATCGCCCGTCGGCGCTCTCCCAGCGAATGGCATAAACATCGTCACGTCCACGGAAGAGACTGCGGAACAAAGCGATTCGCTGTTCCGCATTGCCCACGCCAGGGTTGCGATTGTCCGGTGCTGCACTCGTGGCGCGAGGTGTCCCGCCGGTGGATGTTGGGGTCTCCGGGATTCGTATACCATGCTCGATCAAGAGGCCCTGCAGACGAGCGTTCTCTTCCCGCAGTCGTCGCACTTCCGCGAGGGACGCCTCAGAGATCGAGAGTTCACAATCGATTTTGTTCAAGTCGGAGTTCCGTCCGTATGCCGCCAGTTGCTTGACGCCAAAATAATCGCATACAGCAGAGTCTGGCCGGCGGTGGACGTTGGTCACGAGCGGCTGAAGCGTGATCGCCGTTACGTGATCGCCGTCTCCGTCGATCAGAGCTGTTGCACTGCCGATAATGTTACCGCAGAGAAGAGTCCTACTTTGGCGAGCGATTCAAGAGCCGTCGCTATCTGCAGTGATGCAGCCGTCGCAGCCCCAGGAATACGTGTTGTTCCAGGCGTATTCCCGACGATGAGGAAGAAGAAGGTTCTCGTAATTGATGGAAGTCTTAAGTGCCAAGTTCTGCCTCCGGCGAACGCCGCGATGAGCCATGCGCTTGTCATCCTTTGCGCTGGCAAGTGGCCGGGCGTCGGAAGGAACGGCTCATGACGTATTCCAGGTCGCAGTTGCGTACCTACGTCATGGCGTCCTCCTTGTTCCCGGCGCAGAGCGCCCGTTTATTGTGTTTATTGCCCGGCCTCAACGGTAAGTTTCAAACCCATTGCCTTGGTAACGGCAACCAGTGTGGACAGGCGAGGATTGCCGTGCGCCGACAGTGCTCGGTACAGGCTCTCACGCTCGATACCAGCGGCTTTGGCTACCTTGGCAACACCACCCCGGGCTTCAGCTACCCGGCGCAAGGCTACCAGGAGCACCCGGGGCTCTTCCGCGTCCTCCAGCGCCGCCCGCAAGTATTCGGCGGCGAAGTCTGGGTTTTCGCGAAGCTCTCGAACCATCGCTTCGTCATGAGAGGTGCTGGCCTTGTGTTTCATGGCTTGCGCGTCCTTTCCTTGTAGTCATGGAGGCATTCAATCGCCCGATTTATGTCGGATGCTTGTTTGCGTTTATCGCCGCCGCACAGGAGCAGTACACAGGTCCTGCCCAACAGCGCGTAGTACACCCTATATCCCGGCCCCCAGTCGATCCGAAGTTCGGATACTCCCTCGCGCAGCGATTTGCAATCGCCGAAGTTCCCAAGAGAAAGCCGGTCAATCCGCGCGGCAATTCTCGCTCGCAAATGGGCGTCCAGATCTGCCAACCAGTCGCCGATCAGATCTTTTCCTGCTCGGCTGACATACCGACGAATCTCAATCACGCCCTAAGTGTAGCTTATAAGTTACAACCACGCAAGCCCGAATCGGACTCCGAATCGCGCTCTACCTGCTGCTCAATCTTCTCGGCATCTCCAGCGGGCTTTCCCATGAACTTCTAGGCGGCTCCGCTTCTTCTCTTCCACTCCGCATTGTTCAGGTGGACGCCGCTCAGCCGCGGCTCGGGCGGGCGCTTCGGACTGCGCCGGTTTCGCGCCAAACAAAACCCAAACCCGTTTGTCACTCACCGCGCTTTCACTCGCACCCTGCCACCTTCACAAGCCTCCGTTCAGTTCCTTTCACCGTTCCGTCTGTTTTTGTCCGCTGGCGCTCAAGTGAAGAACAAAAACAGGCCGGCAACGGCAGAAAGGAAAAAACAATGAAATTAGAAGAAATCAACAACCGCACCAAAGATGCAGTCAGCTATCTCGTCGAGGCTCTGGAGTCAGGGCAGAGCGAAGTCTTGACGCAGTATCTCTCGGCGATGGGCCGCTTTCACAACTACAGCTTCGGCAATATCATGCTGATTGCTCGCCAGAAACCCGATGCCACCAACGTCGCTGGATTGAGGACGTGGAACTCGCTTGGCCGCTTCGTGAAACGCGGGGAAAAAGGCATCATGATTCTTGCTCCGATGATCGGCCACAAGAAAGCCGACAGCGTAGCAGAGGCAACCGAAGACGCGAAGCAGTCACAGGCGCAACTCTACGGATTCCGCGCGGTCTATGTATTCGACATCAGCCAGACCGAAGGGAAAGACCTTCCAACCTTGACCGAAGTGCACGGCGATGTCAGCGGTTACCGTGAACGGCTGGTCAAGTTCGTGGAGTCACGAGGCATTACGCTGGATTATTCCGAAACGATTGCGCCTGCCAAGGGCCTATCCCACGGCGGGAAGATCACACTGCTTTCCGGGATGCAGCCTGCCGAGGAATTCTCGACTCTGGCGCACGAAATCGGCCACGAGATGTTGCACCGGGGAGAGCGCCGCACCCTGACCACCAAGCAAGTCCGTGAGACCGAGGCCGAAGCCGTAGCCTTCGTGGTCTGCCAAGCCATCGGGCTTGAGACCGGCAGTGCCGCCGCTGATTACATCCAGCTTTGGCACGGAGACGCCAACCTGCTGCGCGAGAGTCTGGAAGCTGTTCAGCAAACCGCAGCCATGATCCTCGGGGGCATTGCCCCCGAGGTCGCGGAGGCCGCCGCCGCCGCTAGAATACGCCTCGCAAAAAATCGCGGCGGAGTGCTTGGCACTCCGCCGTTTGTGTGAGTTGGGCAAGGATTGTCGAGTATTCTTGCTAAGAAACATGACGAGGGCGAACACATTGCAACGGAGATAACGCCATGACCAACAAGAAGGGATATAGCGCCGTGGCGGAACGTATGATAAGGACGTTATCATACGCTCGTGACTTCCATCCTCATCTCGGTTGTGTCCCTGCTGCTGTCCGTCACGGTAGCGTGGCTCACCTTGCTACGACGCGGCAACCTCGGCATGACACAGCCGATGCTCATCGGCTTTCTTTATGAGGATGATCAGCCCAAGATCTTCTTTCGGGCGATGCTTTATGCGACCGGGAAACGCGGCCACATCATCGAAGCCCTGTACCTCAAGGTGCGTCATGACGAATCGACACAGACGTTTAATTTCTGGATGTACGGGGAAACCAAAGAATTGAAAATTGGCAGCGGGCTGCGGGTAGGGGATGACGGCGTATCGTTGAATCATCACTTCCTGCCCTCCAAAGATGCTTCCTCCTTTGCGTTTCTAGCGGGTGAGTACGCCATTGACTCATACGCAAGAATTCTGAATCGAAACGCGCCGGTACTGCTCTCCACCGTGAAGCTCTCCCTTTCGCAAGAGCTTGCATCGGCGTTGCGCGACCGCACAATGGGCGTGCTTTTCACATGGGGGCCAGATTCACAGCATTATCGTGGTGATGTTTCCGCGCCTCCGGCCACGGAGGGGCGCTCGCGTTCGGTCTCAGGCGCAGGGCGCGGGAAGCTTCCTTGGACTTAGGGAAGGTCGGAATTTGAATGGAATTAGCTAAACTGGTTCTTGAGTTCGTGAAGGTGCTGGTGTGGCCAATAACAGCTCTCATCATCGCCTTCGTGTTTCGCGCGCCGATTCACGCAATCCTGTCGCGCCTTCGCAAAGCAGGACTCCCTGGTGGGATCTCGATTGATTTTCAAGGGGAGATTTTGGAAGCCAAGCATCTCTCCGAAAAGCTGGAAATCTTGCCCCCTCCGACGAATCGTCCCAAAACACCATCCGTTCCACTTACGGAAGCGAACGCCCGAATGATTTCCCTTGGCCTCAGACCGACAGCCAGCGGTTTAGACATGTCATATTACAGAGAAATCGCCGAGAGAGATCCCAATCTAGCCCTAGCGGGACTACGGATCGAGCTTGAGATAATGGCTAACAATATCGCTGATGGATTCAAGATCACACCGCCCAAATACGAACCCCTCAATTCTCTTCTATCACGCCTGTTGGCACATGGAGCAGTCACACAAGGGCAAGTCGAGCTGACCCGTAAGATTCTACGTCTGTGCAACGAGGCGGTCCATGGCAGAAGGGTTACGAAGGAAGATGCTGATGAGGTGATTAACGCCGCGAGCGTGTTGACTCAGGAGTACCTTAGCTGGCTCAGTTGGGGTTTCCCTGACAACTGGCAGCCGAGAGGGGAAGCCACATCGGCCGGAGAGAAATAGAAGTTTCGGAGGGGTGGGGCGACTAAGTCCACCAGATCGCCGAATATCGGAATAGACGAGACCACTTTGCGCCCTGAGTGTTGCGCCGGACCTGCTGCGCAGATAGATCGTTCCAGTGTGAGATATCGCCCGGCGTAGCTCCGTGAGGTAAAGGAGAAAGGGAGGGCGCTTTGTGGTGGCTCCGGATATTCCGTCGTCTTTGAAAAACTACTTTCATCCGGTGCGCTTCAGATCGTCGAGTTGCAGGGCACAGGGTCTGGTAGCCGGTGGAGACACGGGCGTATAGCTATTTCATGCCTGACAAGTGTTGTGCGCCTCCGCTGCAAGCGCTGCCTACGGCAGCGGGAGGAATGTTGACACGCCACCCCTGAAAGGGTGCTGCACAGCGCCCGCCCGGCGCTGAATGGGAACTCGCTGAGAGTGCAGATTCTTGGCAGGGTATCCCGCGAAAACTTTATGTTTCTGTGCGTTGGACGCGATGCAAAGATTGTCCTAGACTGCCCGCAGTACCCGATGGCCACGGGGAGGGAGGTCGCTAAATTAATGATGGGTGTTTCACGCACAAGATCGGCTGGAGCAAAAGTCACGGAAGAAGAGTACGCGCAGCTTGAGGCGTTGGCTCAGACCCGCGGGCTAACCGTCGGCGAGTGGTGCCGCGATGTACTCCTCGCGCAATTGAAGCCACCTGTGGCCAGCCTCCCCGAAGAGGCAATTCTGTCCGAAGTTGTCGGCCTGAGAATGATTATGATCAATCTACTGCGCGCTCTCGGAAATGAAGAAACGCTGACACCGGAGAAGGTGCAAGAGGTTATCCAGTGGGCCGACACGGAGAAGTTTGCGACAGCCGTGGAGCGCCTGCGGGACAACGAAGCGCGGCGAAACTCCTAGTCGTCTTCGCGACTGTTCTCCTCCGCTGACTTGCTGATTTGTCCCCGTTAGCAGTCCAGCGCAACCGGGAGAACCGAGAGTGCAGTTGCCCCTTAGAGTAACCGGCAAATAGAGCTCAGCAGCGGTTCGGCCAAACACTCGCCAGATCCCCGGAAGCACCAGAAGCGCTTGACATCGCTAATTCTGAAACGGCGATGTTCCAACAGCTATCCGGGCGGAAGTGCGGAGTCAGTTTCCGGATAGCTGACCGCACATCCACAATCAGTGTTCGGCTTTCCGGAGACGATCGCTCGCGCATTGGGGCGCAAGAAGCACGACGAGGGACTGGTACGCGGTGAGGAAAGGGTGGTGCCTTTCCTTGATTTCTCTGCGGTTTTTGCATTGAGGTGTTCAATACTGCACAGACAACCAGCAGATCGACCGTTCACACTCCGCTTACAACAAAATTGATCAATATCCCGTGGAGTCACCCCAAATGTTGTTTCTCGATAACTTCCGCGTAGACAATGCTGCACAACCCACCTAAGAGAGAAAGCTTTGCCGCTATCTCCTTCCGTCAGTCCTCACAGACCCCTCCACGGGCTGTTTTCCGCAGCTGGACAGCAAGCCGCTTTCAGCATACGACGCGGCTTCCTGCAGGTCGAGTGTCAAGCAGTCCCGCTCCTGCTGCCACGACAGGCGTTTAACGTGGCGTGTTCGCGCTAGTCGGAGGCTTCAAGTTCCACTCCGTATAGCTTTGCGGCGGACTGTATGCGCTTCCACGCCGCCCGACGTTCCGCTTCCGTAACGTCCTTCACTTGGTGAAAGCGCGCGACCGCGTTCCGCACGTGAGACGCATTCTCCAGCGGTTCCTTGCGTTGCTTGGGAAAAGCGAACTTGCTTGCCGATATCCGATCACGAGCTGGCTTGGTTAGTTTTGCCATCGTTTTCCTCCCTCGGGAGTATCCCGTTGCGCGCGGACGGCCCTCTTTACCACGGATTACGACAGCTTTTCCAGCTCCTGCAGCGTGGTGTGGTTGACGTCATACTCCTCTCGCGTGGATTCGGCCATGCGCGGCTCATCCATTTCCTTTTTGACCCGCGCGAGAAGCGCTTGGTTGGATTCTTGTCTTGGCTGGTTCTTATGCATACTTGCACGATGCCACGAGTCCAAGAGCATTACAGGTCAATTGGGAACAGAGCTGCCCAATTGTGGAATTGTTTTCCTTGCCGAGCAGTTTTGATCAGTCCGTACCGCTCTGCGAAACGTAGCATCGCATAACGTGCAAAAAGCCGTCTCTTTCACGCGATCGGACGCTTGGACTATCGAAGACGAACAGTGTCAGAAGATTGGCGGAGGGTATGAGGCAGTGAAGTTCAGATTTTTACTGTTTCTCTGAAATGGAGCCAACATTTTATCTACGCCGATCCAGAGTCCTATTGTCATGAAAACTGAGACGAAACGGTCCGTCGGGCGCCAGAAACGTCGAAGAGGGGCGCTTCACTGCCCGCAAGGCGTCCAACGGGGGCGGGGGTGAAAACGTCGCCTGCTGTGGCTAGGACGGCAAAACGAGGATTCTGGATCAAGGCCCGGCGACGTGTTCAATCTTGACCGGACTTGGGATCCTCGGTGGTCTATATCTAGGTAGGTAATACCCGAAATTCACAAATGTGAATACGCAGAAATAGAGGAGACACCATGACAGCAACAATGGAAAGAACACCGACAGTAATCGCGGCCGATACGCTAACGGGCGATAAAGTCGTAAATTTTCAAAAAGAAGATCTCGGAAAAATCGAGCATTTGATGATCGACCTGGAGTCAGGCCGCATCGCTTACGCGGTTCTTTCGTTCGGCGGGTTCCTGGGCATGGGCGATAAGCTGTTTGCCATTCCATGGAGTTCCCTTAAGGTCGACACGGTTGAACATCGGTTCATTCTGAACGTCGATAAGGAATTGCTCAAGGCCGCTCCCGGTTTCGACAAAGAGCACTGGCCCGACATGGCTGACCGCGCTTGGGGTGCCAAAGTCTACACGTATTACGGCGCCAAGCCCTATTGGAACTAAGAGCGTAGGCTAGACGGCGATGGCTAGCCGCAACAAGGCTAGCCGACGTCATCCAGTGTTGCGCTGACGCAACAGCAGGGCGATACCGGCGGCAAGGTGAGTTGCTGATTCCAGAAGGCAAGGCTTCGTACCGCAAGGTCGCGGCCGTGGGGGCGGTTCCATTCCAACCGCGACTGGTTGGAATGGAACCACCCCCGCTTTACAAGTGAGAGTTCAATCGCGAAGAGCCTTATTTGACCTTTGACTCTGGGATGTGTCCTTGCGGAGCCGCTGTCGCAATGACCGCGGAATATTTCTGCCACCGCACCCAAACGATGCGGATGGTTGCCACGACCGGGATCGAAAGGTACACGCCCAACACTCCGCCGAGTTCGCCGCCCATGAGCACAGCTGCAATCGCTGCCAGAGGATGCAATTCCAGCGTCCCGCCCATCACTCGCGGAGATACGACATAGTCCTGCACCACCCGCCAGACGGCAAAGAACAGAACCAGCGCCCACAAATGAGGATAGCCTGTCAGAAATCCGACGAAGACGATCACTAGCGCAGCCACCAGCGGACCAACGACGGGAATGAACTCCATAGCGCCGGCCGCGAATCCCAGTACAAGCGCATACGGAAAACGCAGCGCCGACAACACCACGCTGTATGCCACCAGCGATATGCCGGCTAGTATGAGCTGCGCGCGTATGAAATGTGCCAGCATCACGTCGAGATCGGTCATGATCAAACGCAGAAATCGCCGTTGTTTGACCTCGTCAAAGATGTGCAGCAAGGTTGCGGAGAACTGTCGGCCGTCGCGCAAGAAAAAGATTGCGAGGATGGGGACCAGAACAATCCAAATCAGACTCTGCAACGCCCTCGCAACCGCAGTACCTGCCTGGCCACTCCAAGCGAGAATCTCTGCCTGATGGGCCGCAATAAACTGCTCGATTTTGAGCTGAGTGTCGTAGCTCCAGCCGTACCGATTGCCAAATTGCCAAACGATCTTTCCGGTTGTAACTTTCTCCAGCAATCCGGGCAGCGACTGGCTTAGCAGCCGAGTGTCCTCCACCAGCTTCGGTCCAAACAGAATACCGAGCACTGCGACAATCGCGCCAATTGCCAAATAGGTTTCCAGGATTGCGAGCCATCGCGAGCCTCTCGCAAGCCTTGACCGTTCGATTCGGTAGACAACCGGTTCTAACAAGTAAGCGAAGAGCACCGCGAAGAGAATAACGACGAGGGTGTGACGCACCCCGTAGAGAAAGGCCCCGATGGCGACAAAGGCGCAAATTGTGGCCAGCACCCTCGCCGTATGCTGATCGAAGATAGACATTGAACAGTTGGATTGTACTTAGGTTTCAGCCGGGATCTCCGTTATTGGAATCCGAGTAGGCCGAATTGTCCCTCACTTCGCTTCGTCTCGAAGTCTTCTTGATCCTTGCGGCTCCTGAAAAGGCCCATGCCGCGTCTCTAGCCAAGGCTGAGATTCTCGGAACTGACTTGGCTCGGAGACAGAGTCTTAGATACCGCTCCATCCTCTCGATTTCGGATACCAATCCAGACTGCATCGGTGCAGGGTGGCACATGGCCACGTTCCTACGCGTTGCCTGCGCCGTTCATTCGCCGAAAGAGTAGCCGAAATGGGCAGCGATCCTGTAATGCCGCATCCCTCCCGGTCCAAAACTGATCGAGGCCATCCCCGAGCGACGCCGCAAATTGCGATTGCCGGCGTGCACAATTCGGCAGGCGCACGGGCTAACTCAAACTACTTCTTTTCGGCAGCTTCGTGCTGGTTCGCCTTGTTGACGGCAGCCCTTACCGCCGCGAGAAACGGGTCGCTGCCCGCCGGAGCGTGCACATCGCCTGATAGCGTTTTACGGAAGGAAACATTCTTGCCGTAGAACGCAACCGTGGAGTCATTGTCCTGCTGGATCACGGCGCCATCGACTGCGACTCCAGCAAACAGGCCTTTGGTACGCGAGTAGCTCAAGGCCTCCGTGTTCATCTTCCAGTCGGTGCCTGCCGAGGCATGCCTTCCAACCGGACCCGCTGTGGCTGATGCCTCGCCGCTGAGTTCGAACTTACTCGAGAGCAGTCCCTGCACACCCTTGTCATTCATGAACAAGATGACGAGATCGACTGACTGGCCGCCAGCCTGGAAGCCAAAATTGCCTCCACCAATCGAAATGAATGCCGGCGCACTCCAGCCATGGGCAGTGCGGCAGGTGACCACACCGCGACCATGCTCTCCGCCGACGATGAATGCGCCCTTCGCCATGTCTGGCACCACAGCGATACACTTGGCGCCATGCAGCACTTCTTCCGGGATGCCTTTATCGGGCGCCGCCATGATCTCGTTCATGACCAGGCCGGCCGCTTGTAAGCGCGCAGGGGCGTCTTGCTGTCCCGGACCAGCGAACGCGAAGGTTGCCAGGGATAACGTCAACAATGCAATTCCGTAGTTCTTCATATGACACTTCACTTTCATTCCACGCTATTCGGTGGACGAACTTGTCAGGGCGAGAACTTGCCGAACCCCGAATTTCTCGACGGCCAAATCTCTTTGACGTTTATCAGGACGGCTCTATGTAACCGAACCGCCCTGATCCTTCCATTTCAGTGATCTAGATCCACTGCAGCCTAAGCCGGCTTCTTCTTCTCTTCATCGTGTTTCTCTTGCGCCGGCTGCGGAGTCTTGGGCTGTGCGACCGGGATCTCCTGTTTCGGTGGCACCGGCACGTTCGGCTGGGTTACAGGCTTCTTCTCCTCAGGCTTCGGCGGATCGGTGTGCTGTAGGTTGCGATTTTCTTGGTCCGACATTTTGCTTCTCCTTTGCTGGTCTTTCTGTTGTTGGTAAGTTGTTGCGACCGTGTTACCGTGATTTGCGGTGTTCACTTGGGGCAAAGGGCGGGCTCGTGCGAGGAAGTGGTTGGTTCGTGGGGCTGATCGATGTGGCCCGCTTTGAATACAGAACTCCGAAGCGCGAGGCTGACGTACCGCCGCTTCTCTGTAGTGCTGAGCGGGAAACGGCGGTGCGTCAACTGATCCGAACGCAGGCATCACGCTCCTGGCCGAGCCCGCCTCATCTACTTCTCGAACACTTTCTTGATCTGACCGACTTTTTTCTCGACCTTGCCGGCCTGGTGCTCGGCTTTGCCTTCCGCCTCCAGGTCAGGATTGTTCGTGACCTGGCCGACCTTTTTTTTGATTTCGCCTTTCACTTCATGAAAGGTGCCTTTGATCTCATCCTTCGTACTTGTGCTCATCGGTTTTCTCCTTATCGTTGAGAATTGCCTAATTCAAGGAGCGGGGCTTCCGTTTCCCGCCCAGGAAACAGCAAGACTGTTCGCCGGACCGGATGCGAAGGTTGGGGCTTCGCGAATGGCCCGGCACAGGCCTCAAGCCACCTTGAGACCGGGAACGACAGTGGCGGGCTTTGCCGCCCACCCAGTACGGGGCTTGGACGCGAGCATCTTCATCTGCGACCAGTCGTACGGGAACTCGCGGCCGCAATCGAGGCAAACAACGTAAGTTCCGGTTACTGAGGCTGCTGCAGTGGTGCGACGCAGCTTGCCGCGCACGGTGATGGGGAAGCTGCACCGCTTGTGCCAACAACCGAAGACCATGTCGAACAGACTCATCGAGCCCTTCTCGATTGAAGCTGCAATTCACGCTGCCCGCCGGTACTCTCGCCCTTCCGCGAAGGGGAGAGTCCGTATTCGGACAGGGCTGATTTTCAAGGTCCCAACCAGGTCGCGTTAAGCGCGACCGCGGCCCCAGTACCAACCGCCTCCACCAAGTAGGAACACAATCAAGACAATAATCAGAATCGTTTCTACGCTCATATTGATGTCCTCTGAAAGACAGTCTGGCAGCTCAACCCTCGGGCCGTCTGTTCAATAAAGGACACACCTGGGTTCTCCCTACCACACCGGTGCTGGTGACACGTTCCTTTCGCAAATGCGAAGAGATGATGCATGGCACTGTGCACTTCGGCAGAGTCGCTACCGGAGTTGCTCGCATGACTTCCGATGGGAACACAGACATGCGTGGGCAGCCCGCCCGACCTGATATCTCACGTTGAATCTGTGCGCGTCGCCCTCTGGAGTCTCGATCGCTGGGTTATCTGAAAATTGCCGGCGGCACCTCTGCGTGTTTCTTTTCCCGGTTTGGGATGATGCCGGGGCCCAGGCCCGAGATGGTCAATTCTGCTCAGACCTCAAAAGGCCGCGAGATTACAAAAGTGGCAGCAGAAGCGCCGCAACATCGCGCGTTACAAGGGCCAAGGAGAAATATGAAACCCAGCATGAAAGACAAGATCAAGGGCAGCTTCCACGAAGTGAAGGGAACCATCAAGGAGGAAGTCGGAAAGGTTACGAACGACCGGAATTTGAAAGCCAAAGGGAAAGCCGAAAAGAAGGCGGGCGAGGTTCAGCAGCGGATCGGCCGTGCGAAAGACACTGTCGCAAAGCTCAAGGGAAAGCTGAAAGAGCTGAAAACGAGATAGGTTCTTGAGGATTGAATCCGCGAAGAAAGTCGCAGCTCGTCCCCGTCATCTACTCATAGGGACTGCAAAACACTTTTCAGGAATAAGGAGGTTTACGATGAGCAAACCAAGTTTGAGCATTCGGTATATGTGGGGCGCAATTGCCACCGCAACTTTGTTCGGGATTTTCATGTTCGTGGGTTGCAACACCCCCCAGCACCCCGACGTTAAAGATGCTGTCAACAGCGCCCTCACCAGCAGCAACCTCGGTGTTGTGAGCGTTTCGCAAGATCGCGAGAAGGGCCTCATCACGCTGACTGGCGATGTCGAATCACAAGATAAGAAGGAGTTAGCCGAGAGTGTGGCAAAGCAGGCAGCCCCGGGCTACGTCATCGCCAATCAAATCGGTGTTCGTCCTCCGGGAGTGGAAAGCCAGGCTAAGGCTGTTGCTTCCAGCCTCGACAGCGGCATTGAAGATAATTACAAAGCGGCGTTGCTGGCACACAAGAATCTGGACGCCCAGAGCATCTCGTACAGTTCCACGAATGGGTCGCTCGTTTTGAAGGGTAGCGTAAAGACCCAAGCGCAGAAGAACGAAGCGAACAAACTCGCCAAGGCTGTTCCCAACGTCAAGGAAGTTGTCAATGAGATTGAGGTGAAACCCGGGAAGCACTCCACCGCGCACTAACCTGTGAGCGAACGAAGCAATCCGGAAGTGAAGTGGCGTGCGGCAAGTCAACGGGCGATTCTCCCTGCGACAACATTGTCAGTCGCCGCAACGTGACACTACCGCACGCACGATCACTTGAAACCACTACACGTGCCGGTTTTGACCGGCGCACAAGGAGAACATCATGCCACAAACGAGAGATGCTAAAGGACGGTGGATGCAGAGTGTTGTGGCGGCAGACACTCTTACAGGTGATAAGGTCGTAAACCGTCAAAAAGAGGATCTCGGAACAATCGAACATTTGATGATTGACGTGAAGAAGGGCCGCGTTGCTTACGCGGTTCTTTCGTTCGGAGGGTTCCTGGGTATGGGCGATAAATTGTTTGCTATCCCCTGGGGTGCTCTCGCGGTAGACACCAGCGAAGAACAGTTCATCCTGGATATCGATAGAAAGGTGCTCGAGGGCGCTCCCGGTTTCGACAAGGCGCACTGGCCGAACATGGCTGACCGCGCCTGGGGTGACGAACTCTGCACCTATTACGGCGCCAAGCCCTACTGGAACTGAGGGCGCAGGCTGAACAGCGACGGCTAGCCGCAACAAGACTAACCGTCGTTATCGCCGCAAACTTGAGGAGATAAGTAATGGTAAGCACTGCTGACAGGATCAAAGACATTGGGCCCCAGCCGCAATCGTTCGACATTGAACGCGCGACAAAGGAAAACACAAATTACCGTTCGGTCGCCTGGAGCGGGCGCTATCTGCAAGTGACACTAATGTCGATTCCTGTTGGCGGCGACATTGGCCTTGAAGCGCATCCGGAGACTATCAGTTCCTGCGCCTCGACGCTGGCAGCGGTCGAGTGCAGATGGGACCCGCGAAGGATAAACTGAGTTTTGAAAAGGAAGTGTCAGACGGCTGGCGTGTCCTCGTTCCGGCAGGGACCTGGCACAACATCACCAAATCGGCGCGACGCCAATGCAGGTCTACGCGATCGACGCGCCCGCCCACAATTCACCCGACAAGGTGCAGGCCACGGCGGCGGCGGCGGAAGCCGACAAAGACGACGAGCCAGCGGCTTGGTCAGTGCAGCAAAAAAAACATGCCCCAGATAAACACGGGTGACCGCAAGGAACTCGGAAAACCTATGCAATCCCTTGTGGCGGACAACATCAATTATGCTGCCAACGCCATCATCAGCGTGTACAAACCGGATGGAATGGCATCTTACATCGCTGATACAGAAAATGCACGGATGCCTCGGATTTGATGACGTTCGCGTGTGTCACGTGATCCCGCTATGGATACTGACGAAGCGCCCAGGGATCTCGCCCGCCAAGGCAATCAGCTTGAGAGTATCATTGCGAGAGACGCCTCACGTTCAAGGCGAAGCGTAGCGTGTTGAGAAAGAACGGAATCGATGCCTCCACCACAAAAGACGCGAGATTTGGCCCGCAGCCTCTTTGCTTGCGAGGCCGATGCAAGTACGACCTCCCTGCATACCGAACCTGCAACTGTGCGCGTCTACGAGAGGCTGCGCCGGCAACTTGGCGCGCCCGTGGGAACTGACGGTTTTCAGGCTCTCGCTTCACGGGCTTTGGCTCTTGCCAAGTCGGAATCTCCCCGGCTCAGCGCGGTGCAGATAACGGCGAATGGAGGCTTGCGCGGTCTCGGCGAAGTTGAATCTCAGACGGACGCGGACGATGATGGCGAGGTCGGAATCATTCTGATTGCGCAGTTACTCGGGCTGTTTCTTACCTTCCTTGGCGAGGCAACAACTCTGCGTTTGATAGAAGATTTACGCCTTCAGGTTGACGTCGGGACAGAGTCGGCCACGACCACAGAGGGCACAATAGCCTCGGCGGCCGATGGACCAGTAATGGCTGCGGCTTTCGAGGACCTTCTGCTGGAAATTGATCGACTGCGGAAGGTGAGCGAACGTATTGAAGCCCTGGCGGACAAACATCCAGCCATGGAAGATGGACTCGTGAGTGTTGCGGGGAACATTCGCAGCATTGCCACGGTTCTGGATATTTTCACACTCATCCGAAGCAAGGCTGGCGGTCCGCAAGAAGAGGCACCTAATTTACAAACGAATCCCTACATGAATTGAGTTCCGCCAGCACTACATCCAACGCGGCTCTGGATGTCGAACACCCCAATCTTGAACAAAGCTGGTTTGAACATGACGGCTGGCCCAGGTATGCGAGATTTAGCCCATCGTCTTGTTACTTATGAAGCCGGTGCGGGCAAGCCCCCCGAGCCAATGGAGTCCCCCACCCTTCGCGTCTATGAGAAGCTGCGCCAGAGTCTTGTTGAATTTGTTGGAGTTGCCGGTTTTCAATCGCTCGCCTCTCGTGCGTTGACGCTGGCCACGCCGGAAGCTCCTAGTCTTGAGCGAGGCGAGGGTTACCGCGGATGGATCTTTACAGGGCTTGGGCGAGATTGAGACGCAAATCGACATAGACAAGGATCGGGCTGGCGAGGGAGGAATCATTCTCATCGCCCGCTTACTCGGACTGCTTCGTGTCTTCCTTGGCGAAGCTTTGACGTTAAGCCTGCTGCGAAGTGCGTGGCCAGGCGAAGCCTTTGATGATCGCAATGCGGGAAACGGGAGAAAAGCGTGAGCAGCCAAGACAAAGTGAAGATAAACAGACTACCAACCGGAGTTCCGGGCCTTGACGAGATTGTTGGTGGCGGCCTCCCCGAGTTCTCCTTTAATATCATCGCCGGTGCTCCCGGAAGTGGGAAGACGACTGTGGCACACCAGTTTGTGTTTGCCAATGCCACGCCGGAGCGTCCTGCGCTCTATTTCACCGTCCTCGGCGAATCCGCCATAAAGATGCTGCGATACCAGCAACAGTACACGTTCTTCGATCCAGCCATGCTGCCCGGCTCCATTCGCTTTATCAATCTGAGTCAGGTGGTCTTGGAGAAGGACCTGGGCGCGGTTTTGGAGGAGATTACCAAAGAGGTTGAAAAGTTCAACCCCGCTGTCGTGGTTGTTGACTCCTTCCGCACCATGGTGCGGAAGCCGGAAAGTGACATGGACCTGCAGTCTTTCATTCAACGGCTAGCTCTGTTTCTGGCCAGTTGGCAAGCTACAACTTTCTTGATCGGCGAGTATGCGGAGGAGGAGCTACGCGATAATCCCATCTTTACTGTTGCCGATGGTCTGCTGTGGCTGCGCCAAACGGCGGAGCGAAATTCGATTGTTCGGAAGTTGCAGATTATAAAACTGCGTGGACAGGATTCCGTTCCGGGACTTCACACATTCCGCATAACCGATGCCGGAGTGCAAGCCTTTTCGCGCACTTTTGGCTTGACAGGGAAGGCAAGAAATCCATCCAGCCATCGGCGCCTTACTTTCGGTATTCCTGATTTGGATGAGATGCTGGGTGGGGGCGTTCGCGAAGGCGATAGTGTCCTGATAGCAGGGTCTTCGGGAACTGGGAAATCGGTCCTTGCAACTCAATTCATTGCGGAGGGCATACGCCAAGGAGAGCCAGGAATCGTGGCGGTCTTTGAGGAGCGCCCGCAAGCGTATGCGGAGCGGGCCGCCAGTCTAGGTTTGGATCTGGAAACGCCGCAGAAAGACGGGAAACTCACAATCCTCTATTTCCGTCCCCTCGATCTCTCGGTGGATGAGACCATGCACTCGATTCTCGACGCAGTGCAGAAGATTGGAGCCAAGCGTCTGGTCATCGATTCGCTCGCGGGCTTTGAGATGGCGTTATCACCCGGCTTCCGCGCCGATTTTCGCGAATCGCTCTACCGGATGATCTTCGCTTTGACAGGAATCGGCGTGACGATTCTAAGCACGGTTGAAGTGGATGAGTCCTTCACCGAATTCCCGTTCAGTACCTACTCGATTTCTTTCCTTACCGATGACATCATCCGGCTACGATACGTATCCATCGATGGCCAGCTTCGCAAGATCATGGTGGTAATCAAGATGCGAGGCGGGAATCACGCCAAGGATATTCGCGAGTATGAAATCACGTCCGAGGGGGTAGTGATCCTCGGCAAACGCCTCATAAACTATCAGGGTCTTATCAGTGGACTTCCTGTGCATTCGGACCGATCCGAACCGAAGGAAGAGCCCATTCAGCCGGGAATCGGGAGTAACGAATAAGGAAATACCTCATGCCGCTCGCTCGACGTATCTCAGAGAATGGCAGACACTAGATATATATCAATCTCAGTCTTCTGCGTTGCTCCAGATTGCTCCAAATGCGACTTGGCCGTGTTTCCTTCAACAACAACAGTATGTTCGGGAACCGCTTCGCCGCTCTGCTGCGCGCACGCTCCTTATCAGTGGTCGGCAAGCCCCTCCGCCCTTGCTCATGTTGTATTGCAAGAAACCTGCACCTCCGGGTTCTTGAAGAGCTACAATGAACCCAAGGAAGCGCCGCCCGTCGGAGGTATGCTATGAGCACCAGGGGCATTCCAACCCGTAGCAAGGGACCGCCAGCCGAGCGAATGCCATCGCTTAATTCGGCGCGATCCGCAAAACACGCAGTCAACGAGATTGTGACGCCCTTCCCGGCTTCAAACACCCAAGACTCAACCCACAAATGGCGACGCAGTCTTCGATGCCAAAGCCTTTCTCGCCAGAGCTGGGATAGGCAAGAAAATTTTCAGTCTGAAAAAGAACGAGACGGCGTTCGCACAAGGTGACCCTTCCGACGCGATTTTTTACGTGCAGAAAGGCAAGCTGAGAGTAACTGTCACCTCCGCGAACGGAAAAGAAGCCACGATCACGCTGGTGGGTGAAGAGGAATTCCTGGGCGAGGATTGCATGGTTTCCGCTCATCCTCTTCGACTCTCGACGGCCACCGCAATGACCGAGTGTGCACTGCTCAGGATCAGCAAGGCGGAAATGGTCCGCGTTCTTCACAAGGAACCAGAATTGTCTGAGATGTTCACGTCCTTTCTTCTGGCGCGAAACGCTCGCATCCAGGCGGACCTGGTGGATCAGCTTTTCAATTCCAGCGAAAAGCGGCTGGCGAGGATTCTGTTACTGCTGGCGCAGTTCGGCAAGGAAAGCAAACCGGAGACCGTGGTTCCCAAGATCAGCCAGGAGGTATTGGCTGAGATGATTGGCACAACGCGATCCCGAGTGAGTTTTTTCATGAATCGCTTCAGGAAGCTGGGCTTCATCGAATACAACGGCGAGATTCGGGTTCACAACTCTCTGCTCAATATCTTCCTGCAGGAATAAGGCCAAAGGAGTTTTTGTGCGGACCTCGGCCTGAAAGACCGTCCCTCACCACCAACAAGAGCGTTCTCGCGGCCATTTTGTTTCTCTCGCACAACGTCTGCTGCCTTTGCCTTTTCAAGGCGAGAGAGGCTCCGATACCAGTCAAAGTGCAATTGGTGAAATAAATTTGGCAAGCAAGTTATGCTCACCTGCCTTCACCGACAGTCCCTTTCGCCTTATGGATTCTGCCGGTGTCTGACATCCACAGCCACGAAGCGGCCGGTTACTAGACAAAGTGTAATAGGTGAGAAAAGTTTGGCGAGGGACTTGCAGCCGACGGCAGGCAACGCTTGGCGGTTTCGGTGTAGCAGTGGCGTGGTTCGCACGTCGTTGACTGCCGATGTCAAAAGTGAAGAAACCGTTGTGCCCAATGAGCTACTGCCCTGGAACCTGGTTCCGCAAGCTGCGGAAGATAATGCTGTAGAACGCTAGGCAACGAGGGCCAGGTGGAATGGCGAGCAAGAAGAACCGGGCGTTGTATCAACTGAAGGTGACGCTGCGAGATATTCATCCGCCTATCTGGCGGTGCATTCAGGTCTGGGAGGATACGACCCTGGCGCAACTGCACCGCATTCTGCAGATCGCCATGGGATGGGAAGATGCTCACCTCCACGAGTTCCGCATCGGACCTCGTGTCTATAGTGTGCCCGACCCAGATGACGATCTGTATGAGCGTACCGTCATCGACGAGCGCCGCCAACGATTGCGGCAGGTGGTCCCGCAAGTCGGGATCTCGTTCGAGTACGCGTACGACTTCGGCGACAACTGGCGACATGAGCTGCTCTTGGAGGATATCGTACCCCCCGACTCGGAACAGCAGTATCCCCTCTGTCTTGCTGGAGAACGCTGCGCCCCACCCGAGGACGTTGGCGGCCCTTTCGGATATGCCGCCTACTTGGAGGCGTTGGCCGACTCTAGTCATGAAGAGCACGAAAGCATGCTCGAATGGCGTGGCCCTTTCGACTCGGAGTTGTTTTCACTCGCTGCCGTCAACCAACGACTGCAGAAGAAATCCCGCTAGCCAAAGTTGGGGAGATTGCCAAGCACGCCGGGGAGCTGCCAGCTTCGTAAGTGTCCATCAAGCTTTTTAAGTGGACACCTAATGCCCCCCATATCTGTCAACACGGCCAGGTCCGGACGCTTACGAACAACTTCATGACATCGAGTTGCTTGCGGCGTCGGACATATTCCTCCAGCGCGGCGGTGACAGCGTCCTTCATGGTCGCATGGCCGCCGATGCGGCGGGCTTCTTCGATCAGTTTGTCGTCAATGTTGAAGTTGAGTGCTCCAAGCAGATCATCGCATTAAGAGCTCTCCCAGCTTGTGACCTCCGGCGAGGCGAGACTGGGTGTCTAGCAGGGAAAGTTATGAGTCCCACCCTTTCGCAAAGAACGCGAAAGGATGGGGCATCCGCGGGCTTCTGTGCTGTGAGGAAAAACCGAAAAGCAGGTCCTTCGACTCCGCCCGAAGCGGGCTGCGCTCAGGATGACAAATCGATGAGAGACGAAAACCCCCACTCAAGCGGCCAACAACGGGACGCTTGGATGGGGCACCCGCGGGCTTCCTCGATTAGATTTGTCGTCAATGTTGAAGTTCGTGTGGCTCCTCGTAGATCATCACATAGATGAAGTCCTTCGCACGTCGTCGAACCCACCCCGCCAAAACCAGGCGGGATGGGGCGTCCGGCACGTGGCGACCCGCCAGTACACTGGGAAGGGTGATGCATGAGTAAGGTCAAACAGATGTGGAGCAGTTTGCGGGGCAGCTTTTGGTTTGTGCCTTCGCTAATCGTTGCGGCCAACATCGCCTTCGCGGTAGCGCTAGTGCAAGCGGATTCTGCCGGAACCAGGCCATGGATGGCGCGTTGGCCACGGTTGTTTGGGGCTGGGGCTGAGGGCGCACGGCAGATGTTGTCCACCATTGCGGGCTCCATGATGACGGTGGTGGGGGTCACGTTTTCGATGACCCTGGTAGCGCTCACACTGGCCTCGAGCCAATACACGTCGCGCATCCTGAGGAATTTCATGCGCGATCGAGTGACGCAGGTCACGCTGGGAATCTTCGCCGGAATTTTTACTTATTGCCTGATCGTGTTGCGTACCATTCGTAGCGGTGACGAGAGCGGATTGGTTCCGAGCCTGGCGGTGTTTTTCGGTGTGATCCTGGCGATTGGCGGCATCGCCGTCCTGATTTTCTTCATCCATCACATCGCCTTGTCGATCCAGGCGTCGAACATTATTGCCTCGGTGGCGGCTGAAACCATGGAAGCGGTTGACCGGCTTTTCCCGGAGAAATTTGGACAGGGTGGGTTTGACGGGGACGAGGACGAGGCATTGCCGCCGTTGCCGGAGCGAAGGTGGCAGGCCGTCCCAGCGCCAGGGGATGGTTACCTGCAGAGTGTGGATGATGGTGCGCTGCTGCGCCTGGCAAGAGAGCACAAGACCATCGTAAGGATGGAACGTGGCATCGGGGATTTTGTGGTGAAAGACAACTGCGCTGGCCTGGCTTGCTCTGGAGACTCCGCCGGAAGATGAGACGAACTCCGGATTGCAGGCGGCCTACAGGATCGATCGCCATCGCACGGTGGAACAGGACGCAGAATTCGGCGTCCGGCAGATCGTGGACATGGCGTTGCGGGCGCTTTCACCCGGTATCAACGACACGACGACGGCCGTGATGTGCGTGGACTACCTGACGGCAATCCTGGCGCGGTTGGCCGGTCGATCCATCCCTTCGCCGCGCCGGTATGAGGAAGGTGAACTGCGGGTGATTGCAGTGGGACCGACATTCGCCGGCATGGTGGCGGAATCGTTCGATCAGATTCGAGAGAGCGGCGCGGGCAATGCCGCCATTATGCTGCAAATGCTTTTCGGGCTTCAGACCATTGCCAGCCTGACCGCCAGCCTGAGCCGGCGGCGGGCGCTGGGTGAGCAGTTGGAGTGCATCGCCGAAACGGCCGAGCGCACTATCGAATCTCCACATGAGCAGAGACGAATTCAGAACTGCCTGGCCCGCACTCGTGAGGCACTCGATAAGTGAGGGCAATGCCGCTTTAGCGGCAAAAGCCGCGCAGACCGCGAGCCGCGAATGCGCTGCTGAAGCGGCGCTCCACCCGGGAAATTGAATGGCTGAGGAGTTGTCTCGGCGACGGGGTCTTAGTGACTGACTTCGGTGGGGTCGCTGGCGTCGACCTCGATGGTGCCACCGTCTTTGGTGAGGGCGAAGTGGTGCGTGGTCATCTGGTGCGAGAATCCCATGGCTTGATCGCCACGTTGCTCGACATCCTGCTGGTGTTGGGCGTCCTGGGAGAACGCGAGTGAAGTAAGTAGCGAGACAACGAAGATTCTCAGCATGAGCGGTTGACCTCGGCAGTTGGACGCGAATGCGATGGGAATGTTGCGGGAGGTTGCATCATCGGGGGAAGTATACTTGGTCCCACCCTTTCGCAAAGAACGCGAAAGGATGGGGCACCCGCATCGTCCTGAGTTGTGAGGAAAAGCAGGTCCTTCGACTCCGCCCGAAGCGGGCTGCGCTCAGGATGACAAACAAAGAAACAGGTCCTTCGAAGGATTACCGCAGCGGCTAAAGCCGCACGACTTGGCAAGGCGCGGATGCACCGCTGAAGCGGTGCTCCACCCGTCCCAAAATGTGCCTTGTCGAGACTTCTATTGCTTGAAGATCACCATGCCCAGCGGAGGCAGGTTGAGCAGCAGTGACTGCTCGAAGCCGTGGTTGGCGATGGGTTCGGTATTCGGCTCCGCCGTAGTTGCCTTCGTCGGTGCCGCCGTAGATTGCGGCGTTGCTGTTGAGGACTTCGCGCCAGTGGCCGGGCTTGGGGACTCCGATGCGATAGCCGCGGCGCGGCACGGGCGTGAAGTTGCAGGCGACGACCAGCGGGCTGTCGCTGTCCTTGCCGTAGCGCAGGTAGGTGAGGACGCTGTTGTCGTTGTCGTTGGCGTCGATCCAACGCCATGCCGTCAGGATTGAAGTCGAGCTCGTGCATGGCAGGCTCGCCGCGATAGAAGCGCGTTCAGGTCGCTGACCCAGCGCTTGATTCCCTGATGCGAGGGGAAGTTGAGCAGGACCCAGTCGACGCTGGCGTCGTGGTTCCATTCGTTCCACTGGCCGAATTCGCCGCCCATGAACAGCAGCTTCTTGCCGGGCTGGGTGAACATGTAGCCGAACAGCAGGCGCAGGTTGGCGAACTTCTGCCAGTCGTCGCCCGGCATCTTGCCGATGCAGCGAGCCTTTGCCGTGGACGACTTCGTCGTGCGAGAGCGGCAGGACGAAGTTCTCGGTGAAGGCGTAGAGGCCGCGGAAGGTCAGCTTGTTGTGGTGATACTTGCGGTGGATCGGGTCCTGCGCGAAGTAGTCCAGCGTGTCGTGCATCCAGCCCATGTCCCACTTCATGCCGAAGCCGAGCCCGCCGATGTACGTCGGCCGCGACACCATCGGCCAGGCGGTGGATTCCTCGGCGATGGTCTGGACGTCGGGGAACTGCTCGTAGACGTCGCTCGTTGACCTGCGCTGCAGGAAGTCGATCGCCTCGAGGTTCTCGCGGCCGCCGTACTGGTTGGGGATCCACTCGCCCTGCTTGCGCGAGTAGTCGAGGTAGAGCATGGAGGCGACGGCGTCCACGCGCAGGCCGTCGATGTGGTACTCGTCGAGCCAGAACATGGCGTTGCTGATGCAGGAAGCTGCGCACCTCGTTGCGGCCGTAGTTGAAGATGAGCCGATTCCAGTCGGGATGAAAGCCCTTGCGCGGATCGGCGTGCTCGTAGAGGTGCGTGCCGTCGAAGTAGGCGAGGCCGTGCTCGTCGGTGGGGAAGTGCGAGGGCACCCAGTCGAGAATGACGCCGATGCCGTGCTGGTGCAGGTAGTCGACCAGGTACATGAAGTCCTGCGGCGTGCCGTAGCGGCTGGTGGGCGCGAAGTAGCCGGTGGTCTGGTAGCCCCAGGAGCCGATAGAACGGGTGCTCCATGATCGGCATGAACTCGACGTGGGTGAAGCCGAGCTCGTTGACGTAGTCGGCGAGCCGGGGCGCGAGTTCGCGGTAGCTGAGCCAGCGGTTGCCTTCTTCCGGCACGCGCATCCAGGAGCCGAGATGCACTTCGTAGATGGACATGGGCGCGTCGAAGGCGTTGCGCTTGCTGGCGCTGGGCCATCCAGTCGGCGTCGTCCCAGTTGTAGTCGAGGTCCCAGACGATGGAGCCGGTGCGCGGCGGAGTCTCGTGATGGAAGCCGTAGGGGTCGGCCTTGTTGACGCGGTACATGTGGAAGCGCGAACGCAGATGGTACTTGTAGATGGAGCCTTTGCCGAGCGCCGGCGACGAAGCACTCCCAGATGCCGGAGTGGCCGCGCGGGCGTCATGGGTGTGGAGTCGGGGTTCCAGCCGTTGAAGTCGCCGACGACGGAGATGCGCTCGGCGTCGGGGGCCCAGACGGCGAAGTAGGTGCCGGGCTGGCCGTCGACGGTGACGAGGTGCGAGCCGAGCTTGTCGTAGAGCCGGTTGTGGCTGCCCTCGTTGAAGAGGTGGAGGTCCAGATCGGTGAGCAGCGTGGAACCTTCGAGAGCCAGTGGTGGCATGGTCGGGTCTCCTGTCGGCGAGTGAAACGTAGATAAGGGTAACACGTCGAGAGGGATTAGCTGTCAGCAATCAGCCGTCAGCTGGCGGGCAGAAGAAAGCCGGAGCGGAGTGGCATTCGGCGTGACGGTGAAATCATTCGACGAACGGAGGTGTGATTGGGCCCGGCGCAAAGCTTACACGCCGGTGCCCCGAGACGCTTCTTGTAAGGATGCCATGAGAGTCTGAGTACAGGTAACGATCTTGGCCGAGGCGATTGTTCGCCTCGTTCATCCCAGATGCCTTCCACCATGCTCGAATGGTAGGACAATCTTCGTGGTAATACGGTTCGATTGACGAAGTTTCCCGGATCGGCGGATCATTGGAACGTCTGGGCTTGGCCGTCAGAACTTCAGTTCCGTAGTTTTCGTAGCGTCCGGACTCAGCTGTTATGTCAGCAGGTGGCGACGACTCTCGCTCAGGTACTGGCGAGCTGTGTGTGGCCGCTGGGTGCGACAGTCATCTGAAGCATATGCGCGTCACGTATCGAAGTCGAAATTGAAGCCGTCCATGAAATCGGCGTCCGCTGAAATCACAGTAGTTGTGATTGGAGTACTAAGTCAGTCGTGGGACGTCGAACGCCAGGTGTGAATCGGGGCCATTGAGCTTCCGGTAGATGGCTCACGAGGTAGATTGTCAGGATGTGTTGCCGGGCAGGTTGCGACGGGCAATAGCGATTCTCATTTGGCTTGTAAGCTTGTCACGATGGCTATTGGTTTCAGCATTCACGACGTGACGCGATTTAGCCTCTACTCGTGGATGGTTGCTGATTTTCTTTCAGGATGGTAGTCGGGCCATCAGCGAGCTTGGCCTTTCAGCGTGCAACAGTGTAGGTGGTCATCACCGCCTGAAAGATCACTGAGATCGGGGCGTGGGTCTGAGCGGCCTTGTGGCGCTGAGCATGCGTTTCGGCACCAGCGACATCTCGTTGTGGAATGCGTTTTCGCCGTCGAGCCTGCATCGCTGCCTGGTGGGTTTCCTACGACGAACGGCGTCGCACTCCTCGTACTCGAGGTGAAGATTAGATTCATGCCTGTTTTCAGCATAACCGAGCCTGAAATGGAGGCAGCCGTGCTCGATGGATGCTCGAGCATCTCCGATTGCTGTCATGATGCGAAGATCCTGCGGCCGCTTCGTTTCGGAAGACGTTGAGCCCAGCTGCGGCAACGCCGCCATGGGGAACGTCGCAACAGGCATCGGCCATTGGCTCCATGCCCGTTTGGCACACCGCCACGTGACGGCGGACACTGCGGGGCGGTTGTAACAGGTGTTTCATCAGCGTGGCGGCGTGCGGACTGCCTTAAACCCATCTTTCCCAAAGCTGGGAAAGATGGGGCGAATAAGCCCGCAGAGCAGTGTCACGCGCGCCGACCGCAAATCGAAGGAGCACAGCATGGCTGACAAGAAAGCGGACCTCGCTGGACCCGGCATCGGCGATTACCTCGAACTAGAGAAAGTCCTGCCGGACGGATTACAGCTCGCTGCTGTCACCGAAAGAGACGCAGAAGGCGCTCTTCGAGGTGAAGCGCTACATCGAAGACAACCTCTGCAAAGAACTCAACCTGATGATGGTGGAAGTGCCGCTGATTGTGGACGAGGAGAGCGGCGTCAACGACCTGCTGGACCGCGACGGCTCCAGAACGCCGATCGGGTTCCACATCTCGAACGATCGCAACAAGCATCCCATCAACGCGCAGGTGGTGCAGGCGGCCACCAAGTGGAAGAGGATGGCGCTGAAGCAGTTCGGCATGCAGCCGGGCGAAGGCCTGTGCACCGACATGCGCGCCGTGCGCAAAGACTATTTCCTCGACCACGATCACAGCGCCTACGTGGACCAGTGGGACTGGGAGCGCGTGATGACGCCCGAGCAGCGCAACCTCGACTTCCTGAAAGACGTCGTCAGCAAGATCTGGAAGGTGATCGTCGGCGCGGAGCGGTATGCGCAGGAGATGTTCCCGGCGCTTGCGCGATCCGAAGTATCCGAGCCTGCCGGAGCAGATTACGTTCCTGCATGCCGAGGAGATTCTCGACATGTATCCCGACCTGCCGCGCAAGCAGCGGGAGACGGCGATTCTGCAGAAGTATCCGGCGGTGTTCATCATCGGGATTGGGTGGATGCTGAAGGATGGTTATCCGCACGAAATGCGCGCGGCCGATTACGACGACTGGGTGACGCCGACACTGCCGAAGAATGGGCACCTGATGCACGGGCTGAACGGCGACATCCTGGTGTGGAACCCGGTGACGAAGCGGCGGCATGAGCTGTCGTCGATGGGTATCCGGGTGAATGCCGAGTCGCTGAAGAAGCAGCTGGAGCTGACGCACCAGATGGACTTCCTGAAGTATCCGTATCACCAGGCGATCGTGAACCATGAGATTCCGCTGAGCATCGGCGGAGGGATTGGGCAGTCACGGACGATGATGCAGATTCTTCGGAAAGCGCACCTCGGCGAAGTAAGCGTGACGGTGTGGCCGAAAGTGCTGAAAGAGATGTGCGAGAAGAAGAATATTCATGTGTTGAACTAGCTGTCAGCTATCAGCCGTTAGCTCTTAGCTTTTAGGTCGGGCGGCCTTCGAGTCGCCCGATTTTTGTGTGGGACTTCTGCATCCCACCCTTTGCCCAAGGAAGGCAAAGGATGGGGCACCCAGTTTTATCCTTTACTACTGTCCTTACTTCTTCCGGGGCTTGAGGAGTTCCCAGGCCGCGTCGGGAACTTTGCGGCCGAGGAGGCTGAAGCTACTGGAGCCGGCGAGCATTTCGCCGCCATCCATGTAAACCATGTCGCCGTTGATGTAACCCGCGTGTTCGCTGACCAGAAATGACGCGAGATTGGAGATCTCTTCCAACGTGCCGAGACGATGCAACGGATTGTGGTCGATGAGCGCCTTCTCCATTGCGTCGGTTGGCAGCAGACGCGAGAATGCGCCTTCGGTGCGGATGGCTCCCGGTGCAATGGCGACGAAGCGAATGCCGCGGCCTCCCCACTCGACGGCAAGGCTGCGAGTGAGCGACAGCACGCCCGCTTTAGCGACAGCGCTGGGGACAACGTAGGCGGAACCAGATTCCGCGTAGGTTGTGGCGATACTGAGCACCACACCGTTGTGTTTCTCGGCGAGCCATCGCTTGCCGCAAGCCATCGTCATGTTGATCGTGCCCTTGAGGACGATTCCGATGACAGCGTCGAAAGCGTTGGAGGAAAGGGTTTCGGTCTTGGCGAGAAAATTGCCGGCGGCGTTGTTGACCAGGATGTCGAGCGGGCCCTTGGTCCAGATTTGCTCGATGGCTTTCTGTACGTCGTCATCGTAGCGAACGTCGCAGGCAAAGGCTTCGATCGCGCCTCCAGTAGAAGCGGCCAGCTCCTTGGCGGTCTGTTCAACAACTTCGGCGCGGCGTCCGCAGATGTATCCGCTGGCGCCGAGTTGCAGGAAGCGCTCGGCGAGAGAGCGGCCGATGCCGGTGCCGCCTCCGGTGACGAGGAAACGTTTGTCTTTCAGGAGATCAGCAGTAAACATGAGGCCCTCCAGTGAAAAGGTAAACGTAGCACAGGAGGGAAGACGTTGCAGTGATGCAGAGTATTGGAGTGCGGGTCAACAGGAAGGCGGCGTGGCTTCCTGAATAGCATGCAGGCCGCACTCGTTCTTTGCGAAGCCTGCCCAGCGTCCGGCGCGATCGTCTTCGCCTGGAGCCACGGAGCGGGTGCAGTGGGTGCATCCGATGCTGGGATAATGGCGATCGTGCAGACGGGTTGTACGGAACATCGTGATCGCGGAGGTATTGCCAGACTTGTTTCGTGGTCCAGTCGGCGATGGGATTGATTTTGACAAGTTCGAACTTTGCGTCCCACTCGACTTTGTGCGCGCCAGCGCGGGCAGGCGTCTGGTCGCGGCGGATGCTGGTGATCCAGGCGGCCAAAGAGGAAAGCTTCCGGCGCAGGGGTTCGACTTTGCGAAGGTTGCAGCAGAGGTCGGGATTACGGGACCAAAGGGCGGCGCCGTGGGCGCGCTGTTGTTCCTCGGGCGACTGCTCCGGATAGACGCGCTCGATGGTGATGCCGTATCGCTGCTCGATTCGCTCGATCAGAGCGTAGGTTTCGGGAAAGAGGAATTCGGTGTCGAGGGTGAAGAGGCGGAAATCGGCCCCACGCAAACGGGATGCCATGTCGATTACCGCCATGCCTTCGGGTCCGAAGGCCGACGAGATGGCTACCGAACGGCCGAGCGAGTCGAAAGCCCAGTTGAGGACGAGTTGCGGGGTCCACGACTCAGCCTCGGGTTGAAGTTGGGCGATGCGGTGCTTCCAAGTTTGCTGTAAGAACTCGCTGTTCATGCTGCGGGCTCCTCAAGGGAAGGCAGGGATGCGGCCTGCTGGAGGTAGTGGTTGAGGGTGGGCGATAGAGCGTCTTCACGAATGTTTGCGTGCCGGGTGACTTCGCCCACGATCAGCAAAGTCGGGGCGGGTAGTTTCGGAGTTTGCGGCAGCTCGTGCACTGTGGTGGCGTGAGTCTGCTGGTGCGGGGTCGTCGCGCGAGAGACGACGAGACAGGGCGTGGTGGGATCGAGTCCCGCGGCTGTGAGCCTGTCGGCTACGGGGTTGTAGTTTCGTCCCGGCATGTAGATGACGAGTGTGGAATTACTGGTGACCAATCGGGACCAGTCGGCATCCTCGTGATCGGTGGCCTGGTGAAAGGTGGTCAGCACGACAGCGGAGGAGATGTCGCGATGGGTGAGGGAAAATCCGACTGACGCGGCGGAACCCAGTGCAGAAGTGATTCCGGGAACGACCTCGTAAGGGATGTTCGCGCGACGCAGCGATTCGATCTCTTCACCGGCACGACCGAAGATCATGGGATCGCCGCCCTTGAGGCGTACGACGTTGAGTCCGCTTTCTGAGAGTGCAATCATGAGGAAGTTGATCTGCGCTTGCCTGATCTGCTTGGTGCCGCAGCGTTTGCCAACGTTGTGGATCTGTGCAGTTGCGGGCACGTGGCGGAGAACCTCAGGCGCGACCAGATCGTCGTGCAATACGGCATCAGCGGTGCGGAGAAGACGCACGGCTTTCAGCGTCAGCAGCTCGGGGTCGCCGGGGCCGGCGCCGACGAGATACACGGTGCCTTTCATGCGGTGCTTCCTTTCGACGTGGTATTGCGATCTTCTCGCAGGGCGGCTTCGACGGTGTCACGTGAGGCCAGGGAACTCAGAAGTTGGCGTTTTCGGGCAGAAGCGAGATCACTCGCCAACACGAGCTTGCGAGTTCCGCCAAGTTCGGCAACCCATTCCGAATATTCGGGGCCGAAGTCTTGTTCGAGCCGGATGCGAATGCGTTGCGCGAGCGTTGGCGACTGGCCTGCGGTGGAGATGGCAATTTGCAGATCTCCACGCCGAACGACTGCGCCGTAATAAAAGTCGCAGAGGTCGGGGACGTCAACGACATTGCAGAGAATGCCGCGGCGTTCAGCTTCGCGATAGATGTGTTGGTTTAAGTCTCGGGATTGGGTTGCGACGATGGCGAGAAATACGTGGTCGAGGTCGTCATCGACGAAGGGACGTAATGCGAGATCGATCTTTCCGGCGGCAGCCCAGTCGAGGACCGTGTTTGTCGCTGTTAGGGAAACGACGCGAACTCGCGCGCCAGTGCCCAGGAGTGAACTGATCTTCTGCTCGCCGATAGCGCCCGCACCTACGACGAGGCAAGTACGCCCGTCGAGCTTGACGAACATGGGAAAGAGGCTAGTCACCAGCGGCTCCTGCGGAGTGGCGTTGAGGAGCGTCGCGCAGCACGGGTTCGACGAAATTGCCGGCGAGGAAGGCGCGCAACTGGTCTTCGTTGTGGCGCGCGAAGAAGCGGCGGAGGTTCTCGCCGTCGTGACGCTCGACGAGATACTGGCGCAGCAGGCGTTCGATCGCGTTGGGAACTTCAGTGGCAGGGCAGCGATATCCGACCGGTCGCGCCGTGGCCTGATGCAAACCGAGTGAGCCACCGACGCAGAAGTAATACGCATCGACAAGGCCGTCGGGCGTCTTGATTTTCTTGCCTTCGATGCCGAGGTCAGCAATCCAGTGCTGACCGCAACTGTTGGGGCATCCGGTGACGTGGAGCTTGAGATCCTGATCGAAACTGGGCAGGCGGTCTTCAAGTTCTTCGACGAGCCAGCGCGAGAAGCTCTTGGTTTCCGTGATAGCAAGCTTGCAGAACTCGGTGCCGCTGCAAGCGACGGTACCGCGGAAGAAGGGCGAGCCGCCGACGCGGAGTCCGATGGATTCAAGCTCTTTGGCCAAGTCGGCGGTCTTGACCCAGGGGACGTTGACGATGAGTAGGTTTTGCATGTTGGTGGTACGAAGCTCTCCGGTTGCGAACTTCTCGGAGAGTTCGGCTGCCGCGAGTAACTGATCGGCAGTGATGCGGCCACGCAGGACGGCGGCCCCGACCCAGCAGAGTCCGGCCTGCTTTTGCGGATGAATGCCGACGTGGTCGCGGTAGTTGTCGCTCGGGGGATGCTCGGGGACGGCTGGATCTAGTTGGAACCCAATGCGGCGTTCGAGCTCGGCGAGGAACTGATCGGCGGTCCATCCGTGGCGGAGGAAGAGAAACTTCAGGCGCGCGCGGTCGCGGTGTTCGCGAAGAATGTCGGAATCACGGAAGAGTTCGGCAATTCCCTGAACCACCGGCACAACCTGGTTCCATTGCACGAAAGCATTAAGGCGAGTCGCGAGGAATGGCTCGGTTGATAGGCCGCCGGCGACGCGTAGCGAAAAGCCAACTTCGGAGACGCCATCGACGACACGATTCACGGCCGTGAGTCCGATGTCGTTGATCTCAGGGTAGGGGCACCAGACCGGACATCCGGTAACGGAAATTTTGAATTTGCGCGGCAGGTTGTAGAAATCGGCGTTACCCGCAAGGCGCTCGGATAGAGCCAGAGCCAGTGGCGACGCATCGCAAAGCTCGCTGTGGTCAATGCCGGCGACGGGGCATCCGGTAACGTTGCGCGCTACGTCGCCGCAAGCGCCCATGGTGTTTAGGCCGACGCTCCAGAGTTCCTCGATAACGTTGGGGAGATTCTCAATAGTGACCCAATGGAGCTGGATGTTCTGCCGAACCGTCAGGTCGGCGATGCCGTTGGCGTAGCGACGCGTGAGGCTGGCGATGGTGCGCAACTGGCTGGAGCGCAAGATGCCGTTGGGGATGCGGATGCGCACCATAAAGCGTTCGAGCGCGCGGCCTTCGCCGTTTTTGCCGCCGGTGACTCCGGCGCCGTCGCCCTGGGTGTAGACGCCCCACCAGCGAAAATAGGTGCCGATCCACTCGGGGGGAATGGAGCCGAACCCTTCACGGGCGAAGCGACGTATTTCGTCGAGGCCCTCCCATGGGTTCTTCTCTCGTTTCAGGCGTTCGACGCGTTGTGCCTTGGTCTCTGTGATTGTGTTTGTCATAAGCAAAAGCCAATAAAAAACCCACCGCCAGATTGCTCTGGCGGTGGGTAGATGTAGTGCCGGATGTTAAGAAGAAACTCTTAGATCAGCCGACCTCCCGCGCCAGAACGCACGCATGCGCAACAACAACACATGCACAGGCACATAGCACGGAGGTACTGGCGATTGATCATCGTGGAGCAGAGTATAGGGGTGTTGCCGCCGCCTGTCAACCCGCGGTGCTGGCCAGGAATCAAATTGACAACATCTCGGCCCGTTTTGTAACCTGTCGGTAGTATGACTTCGCTGATCCATCGCCATCATCACCATTCGCACGTGGCGAGCGTGTCAGCGGAGATCATCGTATAGGAACTTATTCGCACTTATACCTCCTACCCGCTGACACAAGTTCAGCGGGTTTTTTGTTTTTGGCGAAAGGAAAGTGACATGGCGGTTGAGATTGACTTCGAAAAGATGATGGGACTGGCGCCGGCCATTGTGCAGGACGCGGCCACGGGCGAGGTGCTGATGCTGGGATTCATGAATCGCGCCGCCTACGACAAGACGCTGGCCACCGGCTATGTCACGTTTTACAGCCGCACGCGCAACGAACTCTGGACGAAGGGCGAGACCTCGGGCAATCGCCTGAAGGTGGTGAGCGCGCAGGCCGATTGCGACTTCGACACCATCCTGTGCCGGGTGGAGGTCGAGGGGAAGGGCGTGGTGTGCCACACCGGCACGCGGACGTGCTTCAACACCGAGCTCGCGGTGGCGGGAGGTGCGCAATGAAGCTGCGGCTGGGGATTCCCAAGGGCAGCCTGCAGGAGGCGACGCTGGCGCTGCTGGCGCGCGCGGGATTGCAGGTGTATGTCAGCCCGCGATCGTATTTTGCCGGCACCAACGATCCGGAGATCGAGTGCATGCTGATCCGGGCGCAGGAGATGGCGCGCTACGTCGAGCACGGCGCGCTGGATGCGGGCATGACCGGGCTGGACTGGGTGACGGAGAGCGGACTGGAAGTCGTCACGGTCGCGGACTTGATCTATGCCAAGCAAAGCCGCGGCAAAGTGCGATGGGTGCTGGCGGTGCCGGAAGATTCGCCGGCGCAGCGTCCGGAAGACTTGCGGGGCGCGACCATCGCGACCGAGCTGGTGAACGTGACCAGCCGTTACTTCCAACAACGTGGGATCGACGTGAAGGTCGAGTTCTCCTGGGGCGCGACGGAAGTGAAGCCTCCCACATTGGCGGATGCCATCGTCGAAGTCACCGAGACCGGCAGCTCGCTCAAAGCCAATCGCCTGCGCATCATCGAAACCCTCCTCGAATCGAATACGCAAATCATCGCCAACAAGAAAGCATGGAGCGACGCGCGCAAGCGGCAGAAGATCGAAAACCTCGCGCTGATGCTGCGCGGCGCCATGGAGGCGCAGGGGCGCGTGGGGCTGATGCTCAACGTGCGGGTCGAGGACCTGCAGGCGGTGCTGGCGGTGCTGCCGGCGCTGAACAGCCCGACGATTTCCACCCTGAGCGACAAGTCGTGGGTGGCGGTGAACACCATCATGGAAGAGAGCCTGTGCTGGGAGGTGATTCCGCGGCTGAAGGCGGCGAACGCGACAGGGCATCGTGGAGTATCCGCTGAACAAGGTGGTGGTGTGATGCGGGTGCTCGAGCGGCAAGGCGGCGGAGCGAGCGGTGGCGAAGCTGGAGGGCCGGGCGTCGCGGCTGGAAGAGGTCGAGCCGGCAGTGCGACGGATCGTCCAGGGCGTGCGCAAGGGCGGCGATAAGGCGCTGATACGCTATGCCACATTGTGGGACAGGCTGGCGAAAGGGCAGGCGCTGCGGGTGTCGCCGGAGGAGATTGAGCAGGCGTGGAAGGCGACTCCGGGCGGAAACGCGGGACGCGCTGAAGCGCGCGGCGGCCAACATCCGGCGGTTTGCCAACTGGCAGATGCCGCAGTTCGTGGCGCAAGAAGATCAGGGGCGGGGAATTGGGGCAGATGGTGCGTCCGCTGGCGTCGGTGGGATGCTACGTGCCGGGCGGGCGATATCCGTTGCCCTCGACGTTGCTGATGACGGCGATTCCGGCGCAAGTGGCGGGAGTGGAGCGCATCGTGGTGGTGTCGCCCAATCCGCAGGCGGCGACTCTGGCAGCCGCGTATTTGCTGGGGGTCACCGAGGTATACCGCTGCGGCGGAGCGCAGGCGATCGCCGCGTTGGCGTACGGGACGGAGAGCATCGCGCGGGTGGACAAGATCGTGGGCCCGGGCAATGCGTTACGTCACCGCTGCCAAGAAGCTGGTGAGCTTTGATTGCGCCATCGACATGCTGGCGGGGCCGACCGAGGCGGTGGTGTACAGCGAGAGCGGGAACGCGGAGTTTCTTGCGTGCGGACTTGGTGGCGCAGGCGGAGCACGATCCGGACGCGGTGGTCGTGTTCATCTCGACCAATCAAGCGATCTGGCGAAGCGATGTGGCGCGAGCAGTGGAGCGGCGCGGCGAAAGGCAACGCCATTGCGACGAAGGCGGTGCGGCGCAATGCGTATGCGCTGGTGGCGGCGATCGCGCGAGCAGGCGATGGAGTGGGTCAACCGCATCGCGCCTGAGCACCTGACGGTGGATCGATGATGCGGATTTGACAGCGGTACGCAATGCCGGGTCGGTCTTTGTGGGCAGACTACTCGCCGCAATCGGCGGGAGACTATGCGGCGGGGCCGAACCACGTGCTGCCCACGGCGGGCGCGGCGCGTTTTCGCGGCGGGTTGAGCGTGGCGGACTTCGTGAAGGTCATCACCGTGCAGAAGTTCTCCCGCGAAGGACTGCGCGAGATCGCGCCGGTGGTGACGACGCTGGCGGAAACCGAGGGTCTGCGGGCGCACGCCGAGTCGGTGCGAGTGAGGTGCGGCGATGCTTAGCGCGCGCAAGGCCGTGCAGCGAGATGCACGAGTATCATCCGCCGCTGGCGGGGCGACAAGGGCTGCGCCTCGACTTCAACGAGAACACCGAGGGATGCTCGCCGCGCGTGCTGGCGCGCATACGCGAGATCACGGCGGAGGAGTTGGCGCGGTATCCCGAGCGCGAGCCGGTGGAGGCGATCGTCGCCGCGCATCTCGGACTGCCGGCGGAGCAGGTGCTGCTGACCAATGGCGTGGATGAGGCGATTCACCTGCTGTGCGAGGCGTATCTGGAGCCGTCGGACGAAGTGATCGTGGTGACGCCGACGTTCAGCATGTACGAGATTTTCGCCGAGGCGACGGGAGCGAAGGTGGTGCGGGTGCAGTGTGGTGAGGACTTGCGGTTTCCGTTCGAGAAGGTGCTGAGCGAGAGTGACGGCGGCCACGAAGCTGATTGCGGTGGCGAGTCCGAATAATCCGACGGGCGGCGTGGCGACGCGCGAGCAGTTGCTGGCGATTGCGACGAGCGCACCGCGGGCGGCGTTGCTGGTGGACGAGGCGTACTACGAGTTTCACGGCAAGACGGTGATATCTGACGTTGTCAGCAGTCCAAATCTGTTTGTGGCGCGGACGTTTTCGAAGGCATACGGGCTGGCGGGGCTGCGCATCGGAATTCTGGCTGGGCCGCGGGAGCAGATGCCCATGGTGCGGCGGGTGTCGTCTCCTTACAGCGTGAATGCGGTGGCGCTGCTGGCGTTGCCGGCGGCGCTGGCGGATGGCGAGTACGTCGCGAGCTATGTGGCGCAGGTGAGTGCTGGGCGGGAGAGGCTGGAACAGGAGCTGACGCGGGCGGGCATCACGTGGTGGCCGAGCGAGGCGAACTTTCGTGCTGATGCAAGATTGGAGAGCGGCATCGCGAGTTCGTGGCGGCTATGCGACAACGTGGGATATTGGTGCGCGACCGGTCGGCTGATCCGGGATGCGATGGCTGCGTGCGCATCACGCTCGGGACACAGCGAGCACAGACGGATCAGCTGCTGGCGGCGTTGCGCGAAGTCGTTGGCCGAACTGAAGCTGGGAGCGGAGGTGAAGGCGTGAGGCGGGCGAAGATCCATCGCAAGACCAATGAAACCGACATTCGCATCGCGCTGACCATCGAGGGGCATGGGCGGGCGAAGGTCAGCACGGGCATTCGCTTTCTCGACCACATGATGGAGCTGGTGGCGCGGCACGGGGCGTTCGACCTGGAGTTGCAGGCAACCGGCGATCTCGATGTCGATCAGCACCACACGGTGGAGGACGTTGGCATCGCGCTGGGCGAGGCGTTTACGGCGGCGCTGGGCAGCAAGCGGGGCATTCTGCGCGCCGGATATTTCGTGATGCCGATGGACGAGACGCTGGGCGTGGTGGCCGTCGATTTCGGCGGGCGCAGCGCGGCGGTCGTCGATACCAAGGTGCGCACGCGGCTGGTGGGCGATCTGCAAACGGAACTGGTTGCCGACTTCTTCGACGGATTCTCGCGCGGGGCGAAGGCCAACGTGCACGTGAAGACGATCTATGGCCGGTCGAACCATCACAAGATCGAGGCGCTGTTCAAGGCGTTTGCGCGGGCGCTGCGGGTGGCGTGCTCGAAGGACAAGCAACTGGGGCGGATGCTGCCGAGCACGAAGGGATTGCTGTGAAGGTGACTGGTGACTGGTAATCGATTACGGTCCGAAAGGGAAGCATGGGAGCTCCGATCAGGATGAATAAATGATTGCAATGTCGATTACGGAGCGGGGAACCTGACGTCGGTGGTGAAGGCGCTGCAACACCTGGACAGGAGTGTACCGTGACCAATGACCCTGACATTGTGGGACGTGCCGACAAATGGATCATCCCGGGCGTAGGCAATTTCAAGGCGACGGCGCCGCTGGCGAACGGGAAGCTGGGAGCGATGTTGCGCGAAGGGCGTCGGCAGCCGGACAGGCCGCTGCTGGGCATCTGCCTGGGGCTGCAGTGGATGTTCGAGGGCAGCAGCGAAGCGCCGGAATTGCGCGGGTTCGGCGCATTCGCGGGGCAGTGCACGCGGTTTTCGGAGCAGCGTGAAGTCGCCGCACGTGGGATGGGACAGCATCGCGATCGAACGCGCTCGCGGCTGCTGGCGGGATACCGTCGGGAGCGTATGTGTATTTCACGCACTCGTATCGCGCGCCGATATGTGCGCGACACGGTGGCGACCTGTACCTACGAGGAGCCATTCACCGCCGCGGCGGAGCGGGACAATCTGTTCGGCGTGCAGTTTCATCCCGAGAAGTCGGGCGACGTGGGCATGCAGATCCTGGAGAACTTCTGTGCCTTGTGAAACCCTGGCCAAGCGCATCATTGCCTGCCTCGACGTGAATGCCGGGCGAGTGGTGAAGGGCATTCAGTTCGAACAATTGCGCGATGCGGGCGATCCGGCGGAACTGGCGCTGGCACACAGCGCAGGCGGGGGCCGACGAGATCGTGCTGCTCGACATCACGGCCACGGCCGAGTCGCGCAACACGCTGCTGGATACGGTGCGGCGCACGGCGCGGCAGTTGTTCATTCCGTTCACGGTGGGAGGCGGGATTCGTTCGCTGGAGGATGCGGCGGCGGTGCTGGACTGCGGCGCCGACAAAGTTGCGATGAACTCGGCGGCCATCGCTCATCCGACGCTGATCACGAGGGTTGCGGAGCGCTACGGCTCGCAGGCGGTGGTGGTGGCGATCGATGCGCGGCAGCGGACTCCCACAGCGTGGGAGGTATATGTCGTGGGGCGGCCGTAAAGCCGACAGGCATGGATGCGCAGCAGTGGGCGATTGAGGCGGAAGAGCTGGGCGCAGGGGAAATCATGCTGACCTCGATGGACCGCGACGGCACCAAGTCAGGCTTCGACTGTCCGCTGACGCGAGACGATTGCGACCAGCGTGCGGATTCCGGTGATTGCGTCGGGAGGGGCGGGAGAGCCGCACCACTTTGTTGAGGTGTTTCAGGCGGGCGCGGCGGATGCGGCGCTGGCGGCGTCGGTGTTTCACTTCGGGCTGAAGTCGGTGGAGGCGATCAAGCAGGCGCTGCGGGATGCGGGCATCCCGGTGAGGCTGACGTGCTGATTCCGTCGATCGATCTGATGGGCGGCAAGATCGTCCAACTGGTGCAGGGCGAGAAGAAGGCGCTGGAGTTCGAGAACTTCGGCGGAGTGGGTGGAGCGGTTCGCGCGGTATCCGCTGGTGCAGTTGATTGACCTCGATGCGGCGATGGGGAAGGGCAACAATCAGCCGCTGATCGCCGAATTCTGCGGCAAGTTGCCGTGCCAGGTGGGCGGCGGCATTCGCTGCTGTCGAGAATGCGCGGAAGGTGCTGGAAGCGGGCGCGACGACGGGTAATTCTCGGGTCGTCGCTGGTGCGCAGATGGCGCCGTCGACACAGCATTTGCCAGCGCGCGATGTGCGACGAGTTCGGCGCCGAGCGGCTGGTGATGGCGATCGACTCGCGCGGCGGGCGAGTGGCGATTCACGGGTGGAAGACGATCACTGAGATTACTCCGGCGGAGATGATGCAGGCGCTGGAGCCGTATTGCTCGGCGTTCCTCTACACGCACATCGACACCGAAGGGCTGCTGCAGGGAATTCCGATGGACGTGGTGCGCGAGCTTGCGCGGGCTGACATCGCGGCAGCTCATTGCGGCAGGCGGGATTCGCAGCCAGCAGGAGATCGACGAGCTGGATGCGATGGGCGTGGACGCCGTGGTCGGGATGGCGATCTATTCGGGACTGTTGGAAGTCTGACAAAGTGGGATGTGTCAGTCCCACGCAGATTCACGGCGTTTGCTAGCGCTTGCCCTGAAGCGGCATTGCGAGCTGGCGGAATTCGGGCGGGAGGCGTTGGCTGCGCTCACAATCGGAAGTCGGAATTCGACTTCCAGTCCATGCGGCGAGACGTTGCGGGCCGTGACGGTGCCGCCGTGGACAGCTACGGCATTGCGCACGATGGCCAGTCCCAGTCCCATGCCGCCGGTGGTGGTTCCGCGCGAGTCGTCGACGCGGATAGAAGGGCTTGAAGAGCAGAGCGGAAGCGCGTCTTCCGGAACGCCTTTGCCGTTGTCGCGGACGGTGAGGACGGCGTGGCCATCGTCGAGGCGCAGAGTCGAACGTCGATCTTGCCGCCCTCGCCGGAGTAGAAGATGGCATTGCGCACGACGTTTTCGATGGCGCTGCGCAGCAGTCCCGGATCGCCGTTGACGTTCACGATGGCGTCGTCGGTGTAGTTGATGGTGGCGTCGGTGGCGGCCGCCTCGAAGCGGGCGTCGTCGAGCACTTCGTCGATGAACTTCGTTGAGCGAGAGACTTTCGAACTTCGGCTTGTACTGGCCGTTCTCGAGGCGGGCGACGGTCAGGATGCGCTCCAGCATGGAGTCAAGCTGAATGGTGTCCTGCTCGATGCGGTCGAGCATTTCGTCGCGCTCGGGGGCATCGGCGGTGCGGGCCAGAGCCAGCGCCAAGGCGCATGCGGGCGATGGGCGAGCGCAATTCGTGGGAGACGCCGCTCAGCAGGTTGCGTTCGCTCTGAATCTGGTTGCGCAACTCTCCGGCCATGGAGTCGAAGTCGCGCACCAGGTCGGCGATTTCGTCGCGGCGACTTGCCGATGGTGGCGCCGACGCGAATGTCGAGATTGCCGCGCGCAAGTTCATTGGTGGCGTTGCGCAGGCGCTCAATGGGCTTGCTGAGATAGTGGGCGATGACCAGGCACATCAGGGCAGAGATGATGGTGCCGAGCTTCAGCACCCAGAGGATGTCGCCGGGCACGCGCTCGGAGAGCGGCGGGGGAATGAACTCGCCGATCATCAGATAGTTGCCGCGTGACGTCGTGACTGGCGCGACAACGACCACGGCCTCGTCGGGGCGAGCCATGCCTTCGTGGCGCAAGGCGCGCTGGGCGGCGTTGACGAATCTCGTCGGGCAAGGGACGGCCGCTCAACTCGTGGCCGTCGGCATCAAGCAGCCAGTAGTGGGCGCGGCGAGGCATCGACGCCTGGTCGAGCAAGGCGCGCAACGCGGGCTGGCCGGCCTCTTCGTAGCGCCGGACGGCCAGGTCGCGCCAGAGTCGGCACAAGCCGGCGTTCCGGCTGTACCCACCAGGGATTTTCGGCGTGCAGGCGGTAGTGCAGGCGCAGGTAGAGCACGCCGAGCAAAAGGGCCTGCGCGACCCAGAAGGGCAGAAAGATCTTCCAGAAGAGGCGCCGGTTCATGCCTTGGCTCTTTTCCGGCGCGGCGGCTGCGAAAGGAAGTAGCCGATGCCGCGGATGGGGCGAATGAGATCGTCGGTACCGGGGAAGGCTGCCAAGTTTCTTGCGCAAGCGGCTGACGTGGACGTCCACGCTGCGATCGAAGGCGTTCAGCGGGCGTCCCAGGGCGACTTCGGCGATCTGCTCGCGAGTGACAACGGTGCCGGCATTGCGCAGCAGCAGTTCCAGTACGTTGAACTCGACCGAAGTCAGGTCGACGGGTTTGCCAGCGCAAGTGACATTGCGGGTGCCGAGCGAGAGCTGGATGTCGCCGACCTGAAGACTTCATCGATGATCGCTGCGGGACGCGCCGGAAGCGGCTTCGCGGGTGCGGCGCAAGACGGCGCGGATGCGGGCCACCAGCTCGCGCGGATCGAAGGGCTTGGCAAGATAGTCGTCAGCGCCGATTTCCAGGCCCAGTATGCGATCGACAGCTTCTCCGCGGGCGGTGAGCAGGAGAACCGGTACCGCAGACTGGTGGCGCAACGCCTTGAGCAGCTCGAATCCGGAGCCGCCAGGCAACATGACATCGAGAATGATCAACTCGTGCGGCACGCGCGCGGGCGGCGGCCAGTCCGGTGTCATGGTCGTAGGCGGCATCGATATGGAAGCCCTCGGCCTCAAGAAAGCGCTTGAGCAGATTGACGAGAGCGTGATCGTCGTCGATGATGAGCAGGTGATTCACTGGACTCATTTTGCCTTTTCCAGAGTGCGGCTGCGGTGAAGAATTGTTTCGGGATGTGGTTGGACCCTTCACAAAACTTAACCTTCCTTCACCCTCTCTTAACGGCGTGTAAACCACGGGCATCCAGTCTAATACGAGGTGGGTTTCATAATATTGTAAACTGGCGCGGGTTACAAGTCCGTGCCCCTGGCGCCGCATTCTTCCTGCCACGACGCCGAGCGCCAGCGAGGAGGAAGTCTTGAGAGTTCGGCGAATTCATGGGACTGGGCGTCGCCTTACTGCTTTGCGGTGTTCTTAGCCGGCTGTAGCCGCGAGCGAGAAGAATGCCAGGGCGAGCGGCACCGCCGCCGCCGGTGCCGGTGGGAGTAGCCACCGTCCAGCAGCGGGACTTTCCGGTTTACCTGACCGGACTTGGGCTCGGTGCAGGCGTTCAACACGGTCGCGTTGAAGAGCCGCATCGACGGCCAGATCATGCAGGTCAACTTTCAGGAAGGGCAGGAGGTATCGCAAGGACAGTTGCTGATCCAGATCGATCCGCGGCCTTACCAGGTGGCGCTGCAACCGGCGAAGCCAACCTGCAACGCGACGAAGCGCAACTGAACAACGCCAAAGCGCAGTTTGAGCGCATGAAGGCGCTGTATGCCGGCGGCGTGATCGCCAAGCAGGACCTGGACGCGCAGCAGGCGTCGTTCGGGCAGTACGAAGGAACGATTGCGGCCGACAAGGCGGCCATCGAGAATGCCAAGCTGAACCTCGTCTACACCCGCATCACTTCGCCGATCAATGGCCGCATCGGATTGCGGCAGGTGGATATTGGCAATTACGTGCAAGCGTCCGCCACGACGCCCATGGTGATCATCACGCAGCTGCATCCCATCGCGATCGTATTTACGCTTCCGGAAGACCAGCTGCAGAGCGTGCGGCAGCGAATGAAACAGGGCACGCTGGCGGTGGACGTCTATAGCCGCGATGACCAGACCAAGCTTTCCACCGGCAAGCTGCTGACCATCGACAACCAGATCGATCCGACCACCGGAACGGCGAAGCTGAAGGCCGTGTTCGAGAACCCGGACAACAACCTGTGGCCGAACCAGTTCGTCAACGTGCACCTGCTGCTGGAGACGCGCAAGGACGCGATCACCATGCCCGCGAGCGCCGATACAACGCGGTCCGCAAGGAACATTTACCTATCTCGTGGACGCCAATAACACGGTGCAGATGACGGCCGGTACAGATCGCGCTGACGCAGGGAAACATGGTGGTATTGCATCCGGCGTGCAGCCGGGGGACGAGGTGGTGACCGACGGGCAGGAGAAGCTGCAGGCCGGCAGCCGGGTCGCGCCGCAAGGCGCCAGCAAGCCAGTCCAAGAATGCCCATGCAATCGAGGGCAACGGACCGCAGTCATGAGTATTTCGCGGCCATTCATTCTGCGGCCGATCGCAACATCGCTGCTGATGGCGGCGCTGCTGCTGGTGGGCATCGTGGCCTACAGGCAACTGCCGATTTCGGCGCTTGCCGCAGGTGGATTACCCAACCATCCAGATCGTGACGTTTTATCCGGGCGCCAGCCCTGACGTCACGGCCTCTTCGATCACCGCGCCGCTGGAGCGGCAGTTTGGACAACTGCCCGGCCTGAACCAGATGACGTCGAGCAGTTCGTTCGGCGCATCGGTGATTACGCTGCAATTCACGCTGGAAGAGAACATCGACGTGGCCGAGCAGGAAGTGCAGGCCGCCATCAACAGCGCGCAGACGTTTCTGCCGGCCGACCTGCCGACTCCGCCGATCTACAGCAAGGTGAATCCTGCGGATGCGCCGATCCTGACGCTGGCCATGACCTCGGACACCATGCCGCTGCACAAAGTGCGAGGACCTGGCGGACACCACGTTTGCGCAGAAGATTTCGCAGTTGCCGGGCGTGGGGCTGGTGACCATCAGCGGCGGGCAGAAGCCGGCGGTGCGCATCCAGGCGAACCCGACGGCGCTGGCGTCGTATGGCATGAGCCTGGAGCAATTGCGCACCGTGATTGCCGCAGGTCAACGTGGACCAGGCCAAAGGGCAACTGCAGGACAATCGCCAGGCCTACACCATCGGCGCCAACGACCAGTTGTTCAAGCCCGAGGACTACGCCGACATCATCATCGCGTACAAGAACGGCAACCCGGTGCGGCTGTCGGACGTGGCGACAGGTGATCGAGGGGCCGGAGAACGTCGAATCAGGCGGCGTGGATGAACACCACGCCGGCGGTGATTCTGAACATTCAGCGGCAGCCGGGCGCCAACATTATCAAGGTTGTCGACAGCGTGAAGCTGCGGCTGAAACAGCTGCAGGCGAACCTGCCGGCGTCGGTCAAAGTTGACCGTGCTGACGGACCGCACCAACACCATCCGCGCCAGCGTCGAGGACGTGCAGTTCGAGTTGATGCTGACGATCGCGCTGGTGGTGATGGTGATCTTTCTGTTCCTGCGGACGCTGTCCGCGACCATCATTCCCAGCGTCGCCGTGCCGCTGTCGCTCGTGGGCACGTTCGGAGTGATGTACCTGCTGGGCTATTCGCTGGACAACCTTTCGCTGATGGCGCTGACGATCTCGACCGGCTTCGTGGTCGACGACGCCATCGTGATGATCGAGAACATCGCCCGCTATATCGAGGAAGGGTATTCGCCGCTGGAAGCGGCGCTGCAAGGCTCGGGGCAGATCGGCTTCACCATCGTTTCGTTGACGGTGTCGCTGATCGCGGTGCTGATCCCGCTGCTGTTCATGGGCGACATCGTGGGGCGGCTGTTCCGCGAGTTCGCGGTGACGCTCAGCGTGACCATCCTGCTGTCGGCGTTCATCTCGCTGACGCTGACGCCGATGATGTGCGCGCTGCTGCTGCGGCCAGCAGGGCGAAGCGAAGCACGGCCGGTTCTACGAGAAGTCGGAGAACGTCTTCAACAAGACGATCGCGTTTTACGGGCGCACGCTGCAGTTCGTGCTGCGGCACCAGACGTGCCACCCTGCTGGTGACGATTGGCGACGCTGGTGGCGACCATCTGGCTGTACATCGATGGTGCCCAAAGGGTTTTTCCCGGTGCAGGACACGGGCGTGATCATGGGCATCTCGGATGCGCCGGAGAGTGTTTCGTTTGCGTCGATGGCGGAACGGCAGCAGCAGCTTGGCGGCGGCCATGCTGAAGGACCCGGACGTCGCCAGCCTGTCGTCGTTCATCGGCGTGGATGGGACCAACACCACGCCGAACAGCGGCCGTATCCAGATCAACCTGAAGCCCAAGGACGAGCGCAACGGACGATGCTTCGGCGATCATCCAGCGGCTGCAGCAGGAAGTGGCCGGCGTCGAAGGCATCACGCTCTACATGCAGCCGGTGCAGGACCTGACGGTGGAAGACCGCGTCAGCCGCACGCAGTTTCAGTTCAGCCTGGAAGATGCCGATGCCAAGGAACTGGCGCGATGGACCGCCGAGCTGATGGCGAAGCTGAAGACGCTGCCGGAGTTGCGCGATGTCGCGACCGACCAGCAGAACCAGGCGGCCATGGCCAATCTGGCGATCGACCGCGACACGGCCTCGCGCCTGGGCGTCAGCGCCAGTGCGTGGACAACACGCTGTACGACGCATTCGGACAGCGCCTGGTTTCGATCATGTTCACGCAGCTGAACCAGTACCACGTGGTGCTGGAGGTGGATCCGACCGTTCCGCGACGATCCCGGATTCGCTGAAGAACATTTACGTTCCCGGCACCGACGGGCCAGGTGCCGCTCAGCGCGATTGCACACTTCGAGACCGGGCAACCGGACCGCTGGCGATCAACCACCAGGGCCAGTTTCCGGCGGTGACGGTTTCCTTCAACCTGGGCGGACGGCTATTCGCTGGGCGAAGCGGTGCAGCGCGATCAACAGCGGCCGTGGCGGAGATCGGGATGCCGCCCAGCATCCAGGTGCGGTTCCAGGGAACAGCGCGGGCGTTCGAGGCTTCGCAGGCCAACGAAGGCTGGCTGATTCTGGCGGCCATCATCACCGTGTACATCGTGCTTGGGCGTGCTCTACGAGAGCTACATTCATCCCATCACGATTCTTTCGACGCTGCCGTCGGCGGGCGTGGGCGCAATCCTGGCGCTGAACCTGTTCCGCATGGCGCTGGGCGTGATGGCGCTGATCGGCATCATCCTGCTGATCGGCATCGTGAAGAAGAACGCCATCATGATGATCGACTTTGCGCTGGAGGCCGAGCGCAAAGAAGGCAAGACGCCGCATGACGCGATCTACGAGGCCTGCCTGCTGCGCTTCCGTCCCATCATGATGACCACGTTCGCCGCGCTGTTCGGCGCGGTTCCGCTGGCACTGGGTTCGGGCACGGGCTCCGAGTTGCGCCGGCCACTGGGCGTGACCATCATCGGCGGACTGCTGTTCAGCCAGATACTGACGCTGTACACCACGCCGGTGGTGTACCTGTGGTTTGACCGCCTGGCGCGTGCCTTGCGCGAGTGCGCTCGCCGAAGCCGGCAGAGGCCATGGGGGACTGAGCATGAATGTCTCCGGTCCAGCCATCCAGCGACCCGTTGCGACGTCGCTGCTGACCATTGCGCTGCTGCTGGCGGGCGGTTGGCCTATACGCGCTTCCGGTTTCGCCGCTGCCGCAGATCGATTTCCCGGTAATTTCGGTTGGCGCGGGACTGCCGGGCGCAAGCCCGGAGACGATGGCGTCGGCGGTGGCCACGCCGCTGGAGCGGCAGTTCGGGCGCATCGCCGGCATCAACCAGATGACGTCATCCAGCCAGTTGGGATCGACGGGCATCACCATGCAGTTCGACCTGAACCGCAACATCGATGCGGCGGCGCGGGACGTGCAGGCGGCGATCAACGCGGCGCGTGGCTTCCTGCCCGCGGATTTGCCCGGCAATCCCAGTTATCGCAAGGTGAATCCCGCGGACGCTCCCATCATGATCCTGGCGATGACCTCCGACACCATGACCCAGGACCAGATGTACGATGCGGCGGACTCGATCCTGGCCCAGAAGCTGGCGCAGATCGAAGGCGTCGGCCAGGTGTACGTCTGGGGATCGTCGCAGCCCGCGGTGCGCATCGAGGCGAATCCCAACATCCTGAACAAGATGAATATCGGTCTGGACGCGGTGCGCCAGGCGGTGGCGGCGCAAAACGTGAATCATGGCCAAGGGCTCGCTGCAGGGCGGCCAGAAGAGCCTGGATGATCGAGACCAACGACCAGCTGAAGAAGGCCAAGGACTATCGGCCGCTCATCGTGGCCTACCGGAACGGCGCGCCGGTGCGGCTCGAGGACGTTGCCGACGGTTGAGGATTCCTACGCGAACACCCACAACGCGGGCCGCTTCAACGGCAAAGCCTAGCGTCATGATCATCATTTTCCGGCAGCCCGGAGCGAACATCATCGCCACCGTGGACCGGGTGATCGAGCAGTTGCCGTTTCTGAAGGCTTCGATGCCGCAGGGCATCGACCTCAAGGTGGCCAACGACCGCACCCTGACGGTTCGGGCCTCGGTGGCCGATGTACAACGCACCCTGATCATCTCGCGTGGTGCTGGTCGTGCTGGTGGTGTTCGTATTCCTGCGCGAAGTGCGCGCCACCCTGATTCCCAGCGTGGCCGTGCCGCTGGCCATCGTCGGCACCTTCGGGGTGATGTACCTGATGGACTATTCGCTCAACAATCTGTCGCTGATGGCGCTGACGATCTCGACCGGCTTCGTGGTGGATGATGCCATCGTGGTGCTGGAAAACGTGATGCGCCACATCGAAGCGGCATGACGCCCCTTGAAGCCGCGCTGCTGGGCTCGCGCGAAATCGGCTTCACGGTGATGTCGATGAGCATCTCGCTGGTGGCGGTGTTCATCCCGATTCTGCTGATGAGCGGATTGATTGGCCGGCTCTTCCACGAGTTCGCCATGACCATCAGCGTCGGCCATCGCTGATCTCGATGGTGGTGTCGCTCACCACGACGCCGATGCTGTGCGCGCACTTTCTCGAGCCACACGGCGCCAAGCATGGAGTGTTCTACCGCGTGAGCGAGGGCGGCTTCAGGCGCATGAACCGCGGATACCAGCGGTCGCTGGGCTGGGTGTTGCGGCATCAGCGGCTGGTCTGGCCTGGTCTGCGGTCATCACCGTGTTCGTGACTGTTCGTGAGCCTGTGTGATCATCGTTCCCAAGGGATTCTTCCCGCAGCAGGACACCGGGCGCATGATGGGCATCGTCATGGCCGACCAGGACATGGCGTTCTGAAGCGATGAACGAGAAGGTCATGCGGAGTTCGTTGCATCGTGAAGACGGATCCGGCGGTCGAGGACGTGATGCGCTTCCGTGGGCGGAGGACTGCACAGAACCAGGCCCGGATGTTTGTGATGCTGAAGCCGCTCAAAGGAGCGCAAGGTCAGCGCTGACGAGGTGATCAACCGCGTTGCGTCCGAAAGCTTCGCACGTGCCGGGAGCGAGCCTTTACTTCCAGGCGGCGCAGGACTTGCAAATCGGCGGGCGGTTCTCCAATGCGCAGTACCAGTACACGCTGTCGGGCGACAACCTGGACGAGCTTTACGCATGGGCGCCTAAGCTGGTGGAAAAGCTACGACGATTGCCCATGCTGAAAGATGTCAGCAGCGACCAGCAGGTGCGGGGCCTGGCAGCAGAACATCATCATTGATCGCGACACGGCGGCGCGGCTGGGCATCACGCCCAGCAGATTGACAATGTGCTTGTATGACGCCTTCGGTCAGCGGCAGATCTCGACCATCTATCGACGCTGAATCAGTATCACGTGGTGCTGGAAGTGGATCCCAAGTATCAGCATGACCCCCGACGCGCTGAAGAGCGTCTACGTCATCACCCAGGCCGGAGCGCAGGTGCCGCTGTCGGCATTTGCGCACTTTCGGTCCGGCGACGACGTCGCTGGCGGTCGCCCACCAGGGGCAATTTCCGGCCGTGACGATCTCGTTCAATCTTGCGCCGGGCGCCGCTCTGGGTGAGCCACCAAGTCGATCGAACAGGCGCAGATCGAGATGCGGTTCCCGGTCACGATCCACGGAACGTTCCAGGGACGGCTGCTGCGTTTCAGGACTCGCTTTCGTCGCAGCCGCTGCTGATTCCTGGCCGCACTGATGGCGGTCTATATCGTGCTCGGCATGCTGTACGAGAGCTATATCCATCCGATCACGATTATTTCGACGATTCCTCCGCCGGCACCGGCGCGCTGCTGGCGCTGATGCTGTTTCACATGGAGCTGAACGTCATCGCGCTGGTCGGCATTCTGTTGCTGATCGGAATCGTGAAGAAGAACGCCATCATGATGATCGACTTCGCGCTGGAACGTGAACGCCAGGGCAAATCCCCGCTAGATGCCATTCACGAGGCGGCCCTGTTGCGCTTCCGTCCTATCATGATGACCACGGCAGCCGCGCTGTTGGGTGCCGTGCCTCTGGCCTTTGGAACGGGAACAGGCTCGGAGTTGCGGCGGCCGCTGGGTATTGCCATTGTCGGCGGACTCATCGTGAGCCAGATGCTGACCATTTTCACTACCCCGGTGGTGTATCTGGCGATGGACCGCCTGCAGAAGTTCATGGTTTCCATCTCGCCGTGGCGCCGGAAACAGATACACAAGAAGGGCGAAGTGCCCATCTTCGCGGACTAAAAAATCCTCAGCTCCCTTTTTCGTGAAGGAGTCTCGGAAAGCACTGTCCGTTTTCGGACAAGGTTCGCGCTGCCAATGGGCAACTGATCCTAAACGCGTCGCTGTATTCGCATGATTCTGCGTGACTTGCAACCCATAGGAGTGGCACGTTATCTGCACTCTTGATTGCCAGGCATCTATGACCCACGAGAACATTCCTTTGAAATTTTGATCGCCGAAGACCAGGAGCACGTGCGCGAAGCGCTGGCGATGCTGCTGCGGTCGCGGGATTATGTCGTTCGCCAGTGCTCGTCGCCGCAGGAAGCCCTGGCAGCAGTGCGAGCGCGAGTCGGTCGACCTGGCTCTGGTGGACATGAACTACCGTCGCGACAGCACCTCGGGTGCCGAAGGGCTGGATCTGATCGCTGCGCTGCGACAGCTGGATGCCACCCTGCCGATCGTAGCGCTTACGGCATGGGGCAATGTTGACCTGGCGGTAAATGCGATGCGGTCGGGTGCTTCGGACTTCATCGAGAAGCCTTGGCGCAACGACGCGCTTGCTGGAGAAGGTGCGAGTCGCTCGTCCGCCGCGGTCGCGAGGTGCGCTCGCGGCAACGCGTGTCTGATTACGAGAAGCAGGATGCGCAGCAAGTGCAGATGCGGATCGTTCCGCGGCGGCATGTGTCTACCGGCGGCGTCGAGTTGTTCGGCGAGAGCGTTCCGGCCGGGGTGGTGGGCGGCGACTACTTCGGCGTCTGGCAGCCGACGCCGGAGTCCTTGCACTTCTGCATGGCCGACGTTTCGGGCAAAGGCACTCCGGGAGCGCTGATCGCGGCCATGCTGCACGCTTCGGTGAGCACTCTGGCGATGTCGGGGCGCGAGCGGCAACGATCGTCGGCGAGGTCGAAGCGATTCTGCGGGACCAGATCGGCGAGGGCCATTACGTCACGCTCTTCTACGGCGTGCTTGAATCTGACGGGCAGCGTGCTGGAATACGTCAATGCCGGGCATTGTCCGCCGATGTTGCGGCGAGACGGCGGCGCGATGGAGCGGCTTGGCGCCCACGCGTCCGGTGCTCGGGCTCGCAGGGCAGCGAGTCGGACAGGCGGAGCGGGTCGCGACTGAACTCCGGCGACACGCTCATGCTTTATACCGACGGAGTCGCGGAAGCCGAAGATGGCAGCGGCGTCGAGTTCGGCGACGAGCGACTGGCGCTGTTGCTGGAGGAAGATGGCGACCTGCCTGGCCATCATGCGAGGGTGCTGCAAGCCGTCCGCCAGTATGCGGATGGTAAATTCACCGATGACGCAACCCTGGTATTGATTGCAGTCGGTGGAGGCTCACGCGCAAGTACCTCGAGGGTCGCTGATCCTGCGTGGTCTCAAGCGGAAAGCTAGCACAAACTGCACTGGGCCAGAGAAGTGCTTCTTCGGGCACTTGAATCCTGCAATTTGAAACCTGAAACTGTCGTGTGATTCATAAATATGACGTGCTGATCCTGGGTGGCGGTGCAGCCGGCCTGATGTGTGCCATGACCGCTGGCCGTCGCGGACGACGAGTTGCGCTGCTGGAGCACGCCGAGCGCATCGGCAAGAAGATCCTGATCTCCGGCGGAGGGCGCTGCAACTTCACCAACCTGCACTGCCGGCCGGAGAACTTCCTCTCCGCGAATCCCCATTTCTGCAAGTCGGCGCTGGCGCGATACACTCCGCAGGATTTCATCGCGCTGGTCGAGAAGCACCGAATTCCTTATCACGAGAAAACGCTGGGACAGTTGTTCTGCGACGGCTCGGCGCGGCAGATCGTGGCCATGCTGGAGGAAGAGTGTCGCGCGGCGCAGGTGGACATCTTCACGGCGACTCGCGTTCGAGAAGTGACGCGGACCTGACAACTTCGTTGCTCACGCGGGCGAGGACGAGTTTCATGCTCCTGCGCTGGTGGTCGCGACCGGCGGGCTGTCGATTCCGAAGATGGGTGCGACTGCCTTTGGCTATGAACTGGCGCGGAAGTTCGGATTGAAGGTCCGCGAGTGCCGGCCCGCTTTGGTTCCACTGACTTTTGGCGCAGATGACCGAAAACACTATTGCGATCTGGCGGGTGTATCGGCCGAAGTCGTTGCGTCGATCGGGCACCAACGATTCCGCGAGAAGATGCTGATCACCCATCGCGGGCTGAGCGGTCCGGCGATCTTGCAGATTTCGTCGTATTGGAAGCCGGGCGAACCGATAGGCCTCGACCTCGCTCCCGATAGAGAATTCACGAAGCCCCTGCGTCTCGAATCAGGTGGGCGTGACCTCAGTGCAGCGAAGGCCGCGTTTCGAGCCGTGCTGCCCGATCGTTTCGCCGACCGCTGGCTCGAACTGCACGCGCCGGAGCGCTGGACGAATGCCGCGCTCGAGGGGTTGGAGCGGACTCGGCACACGCTGGCAAGTGCGTGCCCGCCGGCACCGAAGGCTACGAAAAGGCCGAAGTCACCGCGGGCGGCGTGGACACCGACGAGCTCTCGGCGAAAACCATGGAGAGCCGAAAGTGCCCGGCCTGTACTTCATCGGAGAAGTGGTCGATGTCACCGGCCACCTCGGCGGCTTCAACTTCCAGTGGGCGTGGGCCTCGGGGTTCTCAGCGGGCGAGGCCGTGTGAAGCCCATCTTGCCTCTATCCGACCTTTTGCACCAGATGGAGCAGGTTCCCACAAGTGTCTTCGAACTGGACGCCGATAACCGGTCCCATGTTCTTTGGTTCGCCTCGAAACACCACGCCGAGGTCCTTGAGGCGCGAGTACTCAGCCTGAATGTCGCTGGTGAAGAATGCGGTGGCGGGAATTCCCGCGTCGTATAAAGCTTTCTGAAAGACTTGCGCGGGTGGGAAGCCCATGGGCTCCAGCACCAGTTCGACGCCGGCAACACCCTCAGGCGAGGTGACGGTGAGCCACCGGTACTGCCCCATCGAGATGTCTTCCTTCTTCTGGAAGCCGAGCTTCTCGGTATAGAAACGCAGGGCCTTTCTCCTGGTCGTCAACCATAAGGCTGGTGAGAACGATCTTCATAAAAACACTCCTAAATCGCCTATTTTGTCATCTCGCGGGAGTGCATTTGGGAATCTGGCAGCTAATTTTTCGACCTGCCGCAGTGACTTTTCGCAGTCCCGAAACCGTTATAGAAAGTGGAACGAGAAAATTCCTGTCGCAAGCTTGATTGATAAACTAAATCAACGCCATCTGGGGAATCATTCACAACCATACATCGGAGAGCCGTGAACGGTACATCTGACGCAATAGTCAACATCCAAGCACTGGTGAAAACCTATCCCGCCAAGGTGCCGGTTGAGGCCGTAAAGGGCATCGACCTGGCAGTACAGCGGGGCGAACTGTTCGGCCTGCTGGGACCGAACGGCGCCGGCAAGAGCACGACCATCAGCGTCTGCACCACTCGCGCTCTTGCCAACAGCCGGCCGGGTATCGATCTCCGGGGTCGATGTGGTGCAGCATCCGTCGGAGGCGCGCCGCTTCATGGGCGTAGTGACCCAGTTCAACACGCTCGACCGACAGTGCACCGTGTGGGAGAACCTCTATTTCCACTGCCGCTACTTCGGGATCTCGCACACAGAATCAACCAAGCGAACTGGCGAATTGCTGGAGCTGTTCAAGCTGACCGAGCGCGCCAAGATCTTCGTGAAGACGCTTTCCGGCGGACTCGCCCAGCGGGTGCAGATCGCTCGCGCCATTGCCCACAATCCCGAGGTGTTGTTCCTCGACGAGCCCAGCGCCGGACTCGATCCGCAGACGCGTCTGGCATTGTGGGACATCATCCGCGAACTCCGACAACGTGGGATCACCGTTGTTCTCACCACCCACTACATGGAAGAAGCCGACCAGTTGTGCGGGCGGGTCGCCATTATCGACCACGGGAAGATCCTGGTGAGCGGAACTCCGGAAGAACTGAAGAGCAGCGTGGGCGCGCAGAAGGTGTTTCATCTGCAATTGCAGAACTCCAGCGTTGACGGGCTGCGCGACCGGCTTGGCAGCCTTGCCGGGCGTGACATCGGTGGAAGCCGCCGAGTCGGGGCTGGTGGTCTTCAGCGACGGCCGCGGCGGACTGCTGCCGGAAATCGTCGGCATTGCGGGCGACAACCTGCGCGACATTTCGGTGAGCGAAACCACGCTCGAATCGGTATTCATCAAGCTGACGGGGAGGGACCTGCGTGACTAAGTACAGCCTGTATTGGGGATCATTTCGCGGCTTGCTGCTGCGCGATATCAGCGTACTGCGGCGCGAGGTGATTCCGTTCCTGATCCGCACCGTGATGAACCCGCTGATGTTCGTCTTCGTGTTTACCTACCTGTTCCCGAAGATGGGGCAAGGCTTCCAGAGCAGCGGAGGCACCGGATTCGGCACGCTGATTCTGCCGGGCCTGCTGGCGGTGGGCATCTTTATTCAGGGCATCATGGCGACGGCGCTGCCGCTCTCGATGGAGATCGGCGCGACCCGCGAGATCCACGATCGCGTGATGTCGCCGCTGCCGGTGACCTGGGTGGCGATCGAGAAGATCGTCTTCAGCGCGGTGCAGAGTGTGCTGGCGGCGCTGGTGATCTTCCCGTTGGTGTACTTCATTCCCGCGACACCGGTGCAGGTGCACGTGTCGAGTTGGCCGACGCTGATCGGCGTTGTGCTGCTGGCGTCGCTGGTGGCGGGAACCGTGGGCCTGGCGATCGGGACCATCGTGAAGCCGGAGCACATCGCGCTGATGTTCGGCATCGTGGTGGTGCCGGTGACCTTCTTCGGGTGCGTTTACTACCCGTGGGCGGCGATGCATAACGTCCGCTGGCTGCAGATCCTGGTGCTCATCAACCCGCTGGTCTACATGAGCGAAGGGTTGCGGACCGCGCTGACTCCGAATGTGCCCCACATGCCGGCATGGGTGTCGGTGGTGGCGCTGCTGATCGGGCTGGGGGTGTCTGGGGACGGTTGGGGTGAAGGGGTTCATCCGGCGGGTGCTGACTTAGTGTTATACAACACAATCTCAAAAAAATTAATCACGATTATTTAGAATCAATGGGTTGCGCAGAAATTGTTCGTAACCAATTGATTCTTAATATAGTTATGCGTATCCATGTGAGCCAGTGAGACTTAGGGGCCAAAAAGTGGCCGATTTCGACATAAAGCTGTCATACTTTCCATACAATCAATACACTTTCCAGTCATACAACCAATACTTTACATACAATCAATACTCTAGAACGGTTTTGTCCCTGTTTCTGGCGTATAAGCTGTTCATACAAAACAAGTAAGCCGGTTGTCATAGAGCGGCGTAGATGGCAGGCGCCTTCGCTCCTCCGCAAATTGTCAAAGACCCTGTGAGATACGCCGTAGGCGCGCAGGGACACAAATTCCCTGCCTCACAGAAGGGTTGTAGCAGAGGAGCGGAGGCGGCGCCAGAAAAATCTCGTGGGTGAGAAAACTAAAGTAACCACTCGCTGTTGCGAAACTCATCGGCACCCACCCTTCAACTCGCGCTCGCCCGGCCCGCAACGGAAGCGGGCCGAAAGACATTGGCGAGCGCTCGGCGAAGGGCAGTTCATGCGGGCTTGACCTGCACCGCTGAAGAGGTCCTCCACCAAAGAAATGGTATGGAATTGCTGGCAAGCCAAGGCTATATAAAGCCCTTCGTACAAGGGTACGGTGTCACCCGGCTGAAGCCGGGTGCTTCCACCCTTTGTCGACAGGAACGAGGAAACAGATTCGTCCTCCGTCGAAACCCCTTCTCCCACCCTTTCGTACGCCGCGGCGGACGAAAGGATGGGGCACCGCTGTCGGGATCGGTGTGGCAGAGAATTGAGCATCGTGCGAGAAACGCAGTAAGTGTCATAGATTAAACGTGCGGCTGATTCGGCCTGCGTATTTTAGTCGATGTTTTTACGGAAACGAGTTGCGCGACTTCAGGTACGGGAGGGGAGATGACCAAGGGGCGAATGGAGGCATTCAGTGATGGTGTGATCGCGATCATCATCACGATCATGGTGCTGGAGATGAAGGTTCCGCATGGCGACAGCCTGCAAGACTTGAGGCCGTTGGCGCCGGTGTTTTTGAGCTACGTGATGAGTTTCGTTTATGTCGGCATTTACTGGAACAATCACCACCACATGCTTCATGCTTGCACGACGGTGACCGGCGCAATGCTCTGGGCCAATCTGCACCTGTTGTTCTGGCTCTCGTTATTTCCGTTTACCACGGGTTGGATGGGGGAGAACCACTTCACGGCGGTTCCGACCGCACTCTACGCAGCGGTCCTTTTAATGGCTGCGATTGCTTACTACCTGCTACAGCAAACGATTATTCGCGCGCAAGGAGAGGATTCCATTTGAAACGAGCGATCGGAAACGATTGGAAGGGGAAGCTGTCTCCGGTGTTGTACATCCTTGCGATCGTGGTCAGCTTTTATTTTTCGTGGATCGCGCAGGGAATTCTGGTGATCGCAGCGCTGATCTGGCTGATTCCGGACAAGCGGATCGAGAACTACGTGCGAGCCGCACACTAGGCGGGCGAGCTGGCTCGGTGCTTCAGCGGTTGTACACCGGCAGCGGGCCGCGCAGATCGTGCCAGACCTGGTCGCAGGCTTTAAGGACGTCTTCGGGCAGCGGGCCTTCTTCGGCGGCAGCGAGGTTTTCGTTCAACTGCGCCATGCTGGATGCGCCCAGAATCACCACGTCTGACACGGTGTGATGCAGCAGCCAGTTCAGCGACAGGCTGACGAGCGAGCGTCCGGCGGATTGCGCGATCTGGCGGAGGCGTTCGACGGCGTTGAAATATTGGGTGTGCCAGTAGCGGCCCTGGTAGAGCGCGTTGTTGTCGAAGCGCGTGCCGGGGATGACGAAATCCTGGCGGTGCTTGCCGGTGAGCAGTCCTCCGGCGAGCGGGTTGTACACCACAGTGGAGACGCCGAACTCCTTGCACATGGCGAGGTATTCCTGCTCGATGCCGCGCGCCAGCAGGTTGTACATGGGCTGCGAAACATAGGGCGCGTGCCAGCCGCGCTCTTTGGCGAGCCAGAGCATCTGCACCACTTCCCATCCGGCGTAGTTCGAGCACGCGGGATAGCGCACCTTGCCCTGCTTGCACCAGCGACTCCATCGCCTCCAGCGATTCTTCGATAGGAACGGTGTGGTCGGGCGCGTGGAGGTAGTAGAGGTCGAGGTAGTCGGTCTGCAGACGCGCGAGGCTTTCGTCGATGGCGCGGAGAATGGCTTTGCGCGAGAGGCCGTGCTGGTCAGGCGCGTCGCCCATCTTGAAGAAGACTTTGCTGGCCAGGACGATCTTGTCGCGGCGGCCCTTGAGCGCGTTGCCGAGCAGCGTTTCCGCGACACCCGCGTTGTACATGTTGGCGGTGTCGAAGAAGTTGATGCCGGCGTCGAGGCAGCGGTCGATGATCTCGTTGGTGCCCGCCTGATCGAGCGGCTTGCCGAGGGTCATGGTGCCGAAGCAGAGGCGGGAGACGTCGAGGTCGGTGTGGGGAAGGGTGCGGTGGTCCATGGAAGGATGATATCTCGTCGTTCCGAGTGGTTACGAAGGCTTCCGCCGTCGAGTGTGATACCCAGGTTAGCGCCCAAAAGACGGGCGCGAACCTGGGGCCACCCATTTCGAAATTCATAAGGGTTTCGACATGGTGATGAAGTGTACCGGCATGGTGGCGGTCTTGATGACTGCTGCGGATTCGACGCCGCTCTCCGACATAGCCGAGCTTGCCGTAAATCAGCGGCAGCTCGGGACGCACGCTGACGACGCGGAGGTCGGCGAACTTACAGCCTGCACGGCGGCCGAAGTCCTCGGCCTCGCGCATCATGCGCGAGCCAATGCCCGATTTCTGCTGTGCGGGATCGACCGCCAGCATTCCGATGTAGATGCGGTCGCCATTGAGCTTCACGTGGACAGCGGCGATGATTGCGTCATCGTCGCATCAGCAAAAGAAATGGGCCGTGATTTAGGAGTTCGCGGATTTGCGCTGCGTCGGTGCGGTCGCCGGTTTTGAAAAACTTCTCCACCGCGAAGGCGCGGTTGACGAGCGCGACGAGGGCGTCGACGTCAGTATCGGTGGCGTGGCGCACGGTGTAGTCGGGCATGGGTTCATTTTAGGGCAGTGGATAGTGGATGGTGGACAGTGGATAGAGCAGGCGCTCGGTCTTGCTCGTCTTATCCCACCCTTTCGCCAAAAGGGCGAAAGGATGGGGCACTCCACCTTCGATGTTAATTCGAAATTACAAGCACCGCCGTCTCGTGCAGCAGTTCGCCTTTGGCGAAGCGGGCGGGGCTGAGCGCGGCGACGTTGCTGACGACGTCGGTCTTACCCTGCGGTGATCAGGTCAGCCAGGATTTTGCCGGTGGAGGGCGCGTGCATCACGCCGTGGCCGCTGAAGCCGTTGGCGCAGAAGAAGCCGGGCACGTCTTCGATCGGGCCAAGGATGCAGTGGTGGTCGGGAGACATTTCGTAGAGTCCCGCCCACGCGCGCTTGGGATTGACGGCGATGTTTTCGAAGCAGGGCACACGGTCGGCGGCGCGCTCCAGAATTTTCTCGATGAATGTCGGCTCGAAGTCGGTCTTGTAGCCGGTAGTTTCTTCGGGATCGTTCCACGCCAGCAGGAAGCCGAGGCTTTCGGGACGGAAGTGAAATCCGTTGGACATGTCGATGACCATGGGGATTTCGTGGGAGACGCCGTCGAAGGGTTCGGTGGGGACGAGTTGGCGGCGCAGCGGTTCGACCGGCAGATCGACGCCTGCCAGCGCGGCGACCTGCGCGGCCCATGCGCCGGCAGCGTTGACGACGACGCGAGTGCTGACGGGGCAGCGAGTGGTATCGAGTCCACTGATGCCGTTTTCGTCGCGATGGATGGCCGTGACTTCGGTCGAGCGCCAAACCTTTGCGCCGCGCTCGATAGCGCAGGTGGTGAAGCCGGTCATCACGCTGTAGGGATCGACGAAGCCGTCGGTGGGGCAGAAGGTGCCGCCGAGAATGTCGTCGGAGCGAAGCTGTGGGACACGCGCGACAATGTCGTCGCGGCTGACCATGCAGGCTTGCGTCAGTCCGAGCTTATGTTGCAGCGCCTGATTGGTGCGCAGGTAGTCGAGGTGCTTCTGCGCCGTCGCGACGAACATGTAGCCCTGCGGGCGATAGCCTCCGGGCTGGCCGAGTCGTTCGTCGAACTCCGCGTAGAAGGGAATCGAATACAGCGACATCTGGATGTTGGGTGCGGTGGCGAATTGGGCGCGCACGCCGCCCATGGATTTGCCGGTGGAGCCTTTGCCCTGGTGGGTTTCGCGTTCGACGATGAGAACGTTGCGGGTACCGGCCTCGGCGAGATGCCAGGCGATGCTGGCGCCGACGATGCCTCCGCCAATGATGACGACGTCTGCGGTTTCCATGATGGGGGCCATTGTAATTGGCGGTGGCGGGCGAGAGGTGTGACAGTCCTATCCCGCCCTAGCGCCCAAAAGAAGGGCGCTAGAACGGGGCACCCGGCGAGCACGACCGATTTGGGCAACGGTCGAGAGGCAGTAGCATTGGGAAGGGAGCCATTTATGAATACGTTTTCCGTGGTGCAGATCATGACGGCGTCGATTGCGCCGGTCATCGTGATTTCGGGCGTGGGATTACTGCTGTTGAGCATCAGTAACCGCTACGGGCGGGCCATTGACCGGGTACGTCTACTGGCGCGCGAGATGGTCGAGAGCGACCCGGAGAGCGCGCGCAGGCGGCACCTGGCGGAACAGCTGCGGCTCACCGACGACCGCGCGCACATCTTGAAGCGGTCAATGCTGTATGCGTCGGTGTGTATCTTCTTTGTGTCGCTGACGATTTTGTCGCTGTTTGCCGAACACTGATCGGCCTGCAGAGGGACTTTCTGGCGCTGCCGTGTTTCGCGGCGTGCCTGGTATGCCTGGTGGTGTCGATCTATTTCTCAATTCGCGACATCACGGTGTCGCTGGCGGCGTTGGAGTTGGAAGTCAGTGAGCGGATGCGCGGGGATTAGCATTTGCCGTGAAGGACCATGAGGGAGAACTGATGAAACAAATTCCAAGTGGAACCGAGCAGGCACGCCCATTTTTGCCCGCGAAAGACTTTGATTTCTCGAAGGCCTTCTACGAGGCGCTGGGCTTTGAAAAGCTTCTCGACGGCGAAGTGGCGATCTTCCGGACAGGTTCGGGCGGTTTCATATTGCAACGCAGGTATCAAAAGGATTGGGCCGGGAATTTCATGATGCAGCTCATGGTTGATGACCTCGATGCATGGTGGTTGCACATCGAAGCGCTGGATTTGCGCGGACGATTCAAGGTTCAGGCTCCCCGCCCGCCCGCCATGCAGCCATGGGGCCTGCGGACCGCATATGTCTACGATCCGGCGGGAGTGCTGTGGCACGTTTGCCAGCGGCGCGATGGGATGATACAGGACTGACTTGCTTAGCGATTGGAGGGGACCGCGATGGAATTGGCGCGCGTAATTTTGTTCACTGCCCAGATCGATGCGATGAGCGAGTTTTACGGCAAGGTACTCGGCCTCAAACAAGTGACGGACGAAAAAGGCTGGAAGGAATTTGACGCCGGCAGCGCGCGAATTGCCCTGCATTCCGGTCCCTCGTCGCCCGGACGGAAGGGACCGAAGATCGTATTCCATGCCAAAGATGTTGCCGCCTTACGCAAGACGCTAGTAGCAAAGGGCGCCAAATTCGGCAAGGTCAGGGACGGGGACGTGTTTTGCCTCTGCGATGGCAGGGACCCGGACGACAATCCTATTCAATTGTCTAATCGCTGAAACCACGATCGGTCCCCACTTCGGTCCCCGCTTGTATCAACCGTCACAATTGCAAGTGATAACCCGCACTGCGGCGGTATCCCGTCCGGCCTAGCCTTGTGTATAGGGCCACAAGAATAGCGGGTGAACTCCATGCCATGTGCTGAACCCCGACGGATCGTGCCGCGTGCTGTATGGGCGCATCCTCGTCGGGGAAATTGCCACGCCCGCCAAAAGGAAACGACATGCCTCTGATGAATGCCTTCTCCAAAGCCGTTGTGCGCGATTTTTCGATCGAAGAACTCACGCAGGCTGCCCGCCTGATGCGCGGCTATGACCTGGTGGCGCTGTGCGCCGCGGGTTCCGGTCACTCCGGCGGAACGCTCTCGATGATGGAGATCGTCGCCGCGCTGTACCTGAAGGTCGCCAACCACGATCCCAACATGCCGGACTGGGAAGACCGCGACCGCATCGTGTGGTCGGGCGGACACAAGGCTCCCGCGCTGTATCTCGGGCTGGGCATTCGCCGGGTACTATCCGCTGGAAGACGTGGTCACGCTGCGCAAGTTGTATTCGCCGTTCCAGGGGCATCCGCACCGGCTGAAGCTGCCGGGCGTTGAGGTGTCGAGCGGGTCGCTGGGGCAGGGACTGAGCATCGCCGTCGGCATGGCGCTGGCGGGCAAGATGGCCGGCAAGAAGCCACAGCGTGTTCTGCATCATGGGCGACGGCGAGCAGCAGGAAGGCAGCATCTGGGAAGCCGTGATGGAAGGCTCGCACTACAAGCTCGACAACCTGGTGGGCATCATCGACCGCAACCGCTTGCAGATCGACGGCTGGGTGAAAGACGTGATGAACGTGGAGCCGCTGGAAGAGCGCTATCGCGCGTTCGGCTGGGAGGTCATCGAGGTCGACGGCCACGACATCCAGCAGGTGGTGGAGGCGTCTGCAGAAGGCGAAGAACGTCCCGGCGGCGGGCAAGCCGACGGTGATCATCGCCAACACGGTGAAGGGCAAGGGCGTCAGCTTCATGGAGAACTGGCGGGCTGGCACGGCAAGACGCCCGAACTATGAAGAGATGGTGAAGGCGCTCGACGAGCTCGGGCTGAAGCAGACCATCGCGTACGACGCGCTGCTGAAGAAGGCGGCGGAGTATCAGAAGGAAGTGGACGCGAAGCTGGACGCGAAGATGCCGCACTTCTCGCAGCGACTACTGGTGGAACACGAAGAACACTCTGCAGGTGAAGATGGAGCCGACGCGCAAGGGCTTCGGCAAGTCGCTGGCGAACAATGGCGACGACGAGCGCATCGTGTGCCTCGGGCTGGATATCTCGGGGTCGATCACCATCAGCGATTTCTACAGCCGGCAAGCCGGAGCGCAAGGACCGCTGGATCAGCATGGGCATCGCGGAGCAGTCGGCGACGGCGGCGGCCGTGGGACTGGCGCGCGAAGGGAAGATGCCGGTGTTCGGCACGTACGGAACGTTTGCGGCGGCGCGCAACCTCGACCAGATTCGCGTGTCGATCTGCTACGGCAATTTCAACGTGCTGATTGCGGGCGCGCACGGCGGCGTTTCGGTCGGCCCGGACGGCGCGACGCACCAGGCGCTGGAAGACCTGTTCGCGATGTGCGGCCTGCCGAACATGGTGGTGTCGGTGCCGTGCGACGCGATCGAGACGCGCAAGGCGACCGACTACCTGCTGCTGCGAGCACGTCGGGCCGAAGTACATCCGCTTTGCGCGCGAGGCGACGCCGATCGTGACGACGCGAAGACACGCCGTTCGTGTTTGGCAAGGCCAACGTGATCCGCCTGCGGCGCAAAGCCGAGAAGATGGTGGATGCCTTCGACACGGTGCTCGCGTCCGAGTATCGACAACGAGCACGAAGACCTCGAGCATCATCGCTTGCGGGCCGATGGTTCCGGAGGCGATGCGCGCGGCGTGCATCCTGAAGCAGGAGTTCGGCTACGAGACGCGCGTGGTGAACATCCACACCATGAAGCCGATTGACGAGGACGGCGATCGTGCGCGCGGCCAAAGAGACCGGCGTGGTCGTGACCGCCGAAGAGCACCAGATCGGCGCGCTGGCGTGGCGCGTGAGCGGCATCATCACGGAGAGCCCGGAGCTGTTCGGGACACCGGTGATCACCGGCGCCATCGGCGTGAAGGACCGCTTCGGCGATTCGGGCGCGCCGTGGGAGCTGATCAAGGAGTTCGAGGTCAGCGCCGAGCACATCGCGCAGAAGGCGGCGGAGCTGATCGCGCTGGCCAAGGTGAAGAAGGAAGAAGAGAGGCTGGAGATGGCGCGGTAGGCCGCTGGAACACCCTTTTCGGCTGTGTTATTATCGCTGGACCGATCGGAGCGAATGTCCCGATATCAATGCTCACGGAATCGGAAAATGCGTGAACCACATCAAGTATCGCCCAGGCCAAGTCTGGGATTATAAGCACCGGGATTCCGAACCCCTCTCTACCCTCACCATACTGAAGCTTTCGCCCCAGCCGTCGGGCGTGACCGTCATTCACATCGCTGTCGATAATGTTCACATTACCGATGTGTCTGGTGAGGAACTCTCCCACACCATTTCGCATACAGTCATTTACCCCGATGGTCTCGACCGAAGCGTTACGCAACTGGTGCGAGAGTCCTCGACGTTGCCCGATTTTGCGGAAGGTTACGCAGCTTGGGTGAAAGCGAAGGTTGGTGGCTTCACCGGAACGGTGGCGGAGGTAGTGGCCATCATGGAAGACACCATGCGATATGGAGAAGCGCCAACCCAGTAAGAAGAAATCTTCATGCCGGTTGCCCGCTGGGTCCTTCCTCGGGCGGAAAGTGGGGCGCCCAGGACGGAGGCTCGGGACTTGGATTCGGTTCAGGTTCCGGCTCCGGTTGGGCGTCGATGTCTGCGAGTGCAGCGTAGGCTCCCAAGCGCGCGAGGCAGAGGGCATCGGCTCCCGCCAGATAAATCAGGAACAGCAAGCCCATTAGCAGCAGGACCCATCCGACGGCTACGCGATTGCCAAGGCTTGTGGGCGCGAGCACCAGCAAGAACATTGCACCCGCCCAAACCATTCGCAGCGCGAGAAACCCCAGCGACAACCCGAACAAGCGCCCGCCTTGGCGTGCGCAGAAGTCGAGCGTCAGCGACACGGCATCGCGGGCGTTGACCTGGTTGCGGATGCAGAACAGCGGCGCCAGTCCGAATATCCAGTTCAGCATGACTCCGAAGACCAGCGAGAACGCAACGCCGAACACAAAGAAGAAAGCGGCTCGGGCTGGGTGCTGTTGGTTCTGCATCGCAATCCCGAGCAGAAGAGACGCGGCTAAACACCCGATCGCGATCCACATCCACAGAGCCCGCAGCAGATGAAGCTGGAGCATCGGGCGGAATTGCCAGCCACCGTCTTCGTCGCGATCGTCGCCGCCGGTAAGCGAGACGAGGCTGCGTAATGACGCGGCGCGTCCGACCGCAGCGGCAAACGCCCAGAGTACTGTCAGCCCAAGCAGCACGAAAAACTTGACCCAGAGATAGCGCAGCAGCGCGCCACCTAAGATGTGGGTCAGCGCGGAGCCCGCGAGCGCAGGTTGCATTGTGCTCAGCAGGAACCGGTCAAGCGCAGAAACCTTGAGGCTGTCGAGGAAAAGCGCGGCGGCCAGCAACACGATCAGCCATGCCGCGATGGCGAAGCACCAACGCCATGTCAGTTCTGCGACGAACAACAAAGGCTCTTCCCGCAGCACGGCAAAGCCTTCTTGAAATGGCGATCGGGAATAGCCGGACGGCGACATGGCACAAGGATAGCAGCGAAACAGTGGGCTTTTCTCGCCTACCGCCCCACCTGCGCCAACACCGGAGGAGGGCACTTGATGCCCTTCTCTTTTTTCCACTTGGAGACTTTGACGGGCTTGCCCTGCATGCACGAGGTTGCGCCAACGTGCTTGGTGCCAGTGAATTCAATGGCTGTTCCGGACTTCGGTATCTTGGCGGGGAACAGCAGGTTGAACAGTTGGCCGGTTTGGGTGTCGATGACCACATGGCACGAGTTCTCGACTGCCTGCTCGACACAGCCGGAGCCTTTCACGGGCTTGGCATTGGACGAATGCTTAGGCGGCGAGGATGCAAACGCGCACGAGGCTACCATCATCAAGATCATGGGGGTGATCTTCAACGTATGCTGTCCTCCGATATTCGGATGATAGCGATGCGTTATGCGCGAACACAATGCTGAGAATCCAAACGTACAACAGGCCACCCGCCCACCTACGGGTGGCCTGCGCCAACTACGTCTCCGGCTCATTACCAGGCCGGAGCGACCTGCAGAAAATCAGGAGTCTCACTGCAAGGTGTAGCTGGCCGACGCCACCGGACTGGTGGCATATCCTCCTGCCGAAGCGATGGCGCGCACTGTCACCTGCCCGGTTTGTGTCAGCGAGAAAGGTCCGCGATAGATCGGCGACGACAGAGTCGGCGTGGATCCGTCGACCGTCACGTAGATGACGGCGTTGGCCAGGCTATCAGAGACCGTGACCGTGAGGGGTGTAGAGTACGTACCGCCAGAAGGCGATATGGCCGGCATTGGCGCCGGGTTTGTTCCCATGCCTGAACCGTAGCCTCCGCAACCCGTGCCAACCAGCAAGAGCAATATTGTCGCAAACAACAGCTTCATCATGACCTCGATGCGGGAACTTGTGGACGGCTCCAATAACCGTCACTTGCTTGTTCTCACTTGCTCACGATAGGTGTGGCCGTGATGTGTGTTGTCATCGCAAAGCAAAATGAATGTCACAACCTATTCACCTACAACACAGGTAAACGAGTGCCGCGGCGTCAGAGAGTCCCGGCTTGGATGCTCGCGGGGAATGCCGTGTGGAAAGCATGGCTGCATGGTGTTTCACAATGCGGTAACATGGCTCGCTGACCCTATTTTTCCTGCCAACGAGCACGTCCATGTCTACTGCGGCTGATGTTTCGCGAGCACTTGATACCGCACCTCCCCGCATGGGGCGTTGGAAGAGATTCGGACTCATTGTTCTCTTGCTGGTGATTGCATTTGTCGTGTACGCGTCGTCGCGTCCGTTGTCGGTGCTGCGCACCGTGGGTAAGCTCACGCTGTTGAGCGGAGGCATTCACAGCCACTTCGCGCAAGTTGGTCGGTATCGCGTGCACTACTACGAGGGAGGCGAAGGCCCGCCGCTGGTGTTCGTTCACGGATTGGGCGCGGAGTCGCTCAACTGGGTTCCGGCGATGCTGAGCTTTCGCCACAAATTCCATGTGTACGCCATTGACCTGCTCGGACATGGCCAATCCGAACGCCCCGACATCGCGTATTCCATTACGCAGCAGTCAGAGATGCTGCATCAGTTTCTTGCGGACCGGAACGCCTTGCCCGCCGACGTCGTTGGCGTGTCGATGGGTGGGTGGGTCACGCTCAAACTTGCGATCGATCATCCCGACGCCGTCAACCGCCTGGTCGTTGCCGATGCTGCCGGACTGAAGTTCCAGACCGACATCACGGTAAAGAGTTTTCTTCCCGCAACGCACGACGAGTTCGTGCAATTCATGGCGATGCTGACACCGCGCGTGCACGACGCGCCCTATCCGCTGCGCCGCGATTTTCTGAATCAGGTTGCCGAGCGCGCCTGGATCACTCACCGCATCTTCGACTCGTTCCTCACTTACCAGGACGTACTCGATGGCAAGCTGCAAAGCATCAACGCGCCAGTGCTGGTGGTCTGGGGGAGGGAAGAGAATCTCATCCCAATGTCGGTGGGTGAGGAGATGAAGCAGCAAATCCCGAACGCATCGCTGCTGGTCTGCGACGACTCAGGGCACCTCGCCATCTACGAGTGCTGGAACAAGTTGAAGCCGAGCATCGCTGAGTTTCTAACGACGCCCCAGCCCCTCGCTCCGTATGTGCGCGAAGTGGCGATCGACGGGACCCCCAGATAGCTGAGACTAAGTGCGGCCCAGGTTTGCCGGTGAGGTCAAACGGCACGCTCGAGTTGATCAGTCCGGCTTACGGCACGGCCAACACTGTCAGGATTGCGGAATTGCTGGTCACGCTGCCGGAGTTGTTGCTGACCACGACCGCGAACGAAGAGTGGTCGTCGGTGAGCGCGCGTCGGAGGTGTGGTATAGCTGGCCGAGGTTGCGCCGGGGATGGACATACCGTTCTTCATCCACTGATAGTTGAGGGGATTGCTGCCGGTGGCCGTCACGGAAGAAAGTCGCCGAGATTCCTGCGCCCACGCTCTGATCTTGCGGTTGAACGGTAATGGCTGGAGGCATGCCCGACATTCCTCCGCACCCGCACAGCGTAAGAGTGAGTAGAAAGGCAATGAAAATCACCGAGAGTCTTTGTTGGGACATTGCGTCACCTCGATCGAAAGTTTTCGGTGGCGCAGGAAGAAGCGGCGTAACCTACTACGGCTCAGCTGGACGTGCTGCTCGCGCCCAGCTTTTGGAGTTTTGATTTGCGGAACTGGCGAGAAGCTTCACAATCTGTAGCGACGGGGCGGCTGCCTCTCTCACAGTGTCAGAGCACTTCCGTAGCACACACCGGCCTGGCGAGTTACTGGGTCGGCGCGGGTGACTGCGCCACACGATGGGCGACGCCCTTGGCGAAGCCATTGTCGTCTTGCATCACGATCTCGATGTCGTCCCCTGAAATGCGCCCGTCAATCGTGATGGTGGCTTCGCGGTCTGCAAACTGCGGCGTGTGGCGGGTGATGAACGATAACTGGCCGTTCTTGATCGTGCCGTTTTGGATTCCCGCCTCTCCGGTGGGATAAACGACGCGACCGAATAGCTTTTCGCCCGAAACTTCGAACGTGAATAGAACGTTGAATGTACTTCCGTTCTTGTTGAGCACGGCCTTCCAGGTTCCGCTGATGTCTGCAAGGGCGGATGCCTGGGACGAACTCGCGGACGGCGCAGACCCACCTGTCGACGCGGGGACCGTCGCCGACTGCGAGGCCGAGCCGTCACGTCCGATTTCGCATTCTGCCACTTCCAAACTCCCAGGGCGATAACGACGAGAAGCAACGCTCTGCGATCAATGCAGACTTGAGCGTTCGTCGCGGGAGCGCGGTGTGCCCGTTCTCTCCAGCGCTGCGATCAAATCCTGTACATCCCTGGCGAAGTTGGTATCGCTGAGGGAGAGTGCCTGCCGCCGGGCCAACGGTTGCAGTGATTCGGGCAGTTCGCGTTGCAGCGGCATCTTCGCGCCGCCCACAAGCACGGGAATTACCTCGACGTTTCGCTTCAAAGCAGCAAGGATTTCAATGCTAACGAAGTCATCTGAATTGCCAATGCGAGGACGGCTCTGATCGTCCTTAACGGTGAGCCAGTTCTTGCCGATGAGCGCGATCAAGGCATCGCAGGTGCCGACTTGCTTCTCGATCACTTCGACGAAGTCGCTGCCCGGCCCGATGTCGGCCACGTCCATGAAGACGTGGTCCGCGCCGATGTGCGCGCTGATCTGGTCGTAGAGCCGGCCAGCGTAGCCGCTGGTGTCGTCGCGCCGATAACTGATGAAGATGTCAGGCATCGTGCGGCCATTCTATCTATTACCAGTCCGCTCAGATCACCACCGTCTCGTGATATTCCCCATACACCCGCCGCATGGCGTCGGAGATTTCGCCGACGGTCGCGTTGGCATCGACGGCTTCGACGATGGCGGGCATCAGGTTCGCGCCGCCGCGTGCGGTGTCTTCGACTTGCTGGATGCAGCCTGCCACTTCGCCTGGTCGCGTTTCACGCGCAGAGCTTTCAGTCGCTCCACCTGCTTGCGCTCCAGTGATTCGTCGATGCGCTGCAGCGGAATCTCTTTCTCCTCGTCGATCTCGAACGCGTTCACGCCGACCACGACCGCTTCCAGTCGATCCACCGCCTTCTGATATTCATACGCGGCGTTCTGGATCTCCTGCCTGCACGTAGCCGCGCTCGATGGCCTTGAGCGTGCCGCCCATGGCGTCGATCTTGTCGAGATAGGCGCGCGCGCCGGCTTCGATCTGGTCGGTGAGCGACTCGATGTAGTACGAGCCGGCCAGCGGATCGATGGTCTGCGGCGCTCCCGACTCGTACGCGATGATCTGCTGGGTGCGCAGCGCGATGCGCGCCGACTGCTCGGTGGGCAGCGCCAGCGCCTCGTCAAACGAGTTGGTGTGCAGCGACTGCGTTCCGCCCAGCACGGCCGCCAGCGCCTGCAGCGCGGTGCGCACGATGTTGTTCTCCGGCTGCTGCGCCGTGAGCGTGGAGCCCGCGGTCTGGGTGTGGAAGCGCAGCATCTGCGACTTGGGGTTCTTCGCCTTGAAGTGATCGCGCATGATGCGCGCCCACATGCGGCGGGCGGCGCGGAACTTCGCGACTTCTTCCAGAAAATTGCTGTGCGCGTTGAAGAAGAACGAGAGCCGCGGCGCGAACTTGTCCACGTCGAGCCCGGCGTCGATCGCCGCCTGCACGTAGGTCATGCCGTTGGCCAGGGTGAACGCGACTTCCTGCGTCGCGGTGCATCCCGCCTCGCGCATGTGATAGCCGGAGATGGAAATCGTGTTCCACTCGGGCACGTTCTGGTTGGCGTACGAGAAGATATCAGTGATGATGCGCATCGCCTGCGCCGGCGGATAGATATACGTTCCGCGCGCGATGTATTCCTTCAGCACGTCGTTCTGGATGGTGCCCGACAGCTTCCGTACGTCGCGCCCGGTGCGCCGCGCCACGCCGATGTACAGCGCCAGCAGGATCGACGCGGTCGCGTTGATGGTCATCGAGGTGGAGATCTTCTCCAGGTTGATGCCGTCGAACAGCCGCATCATGTCTTCGATGGAGTCGATGGCCACGCCCACTTTGCCGACTTCGCCCATGGCCAGCGGATTGTCGGAGTCGAGCCCAATCTGCGTCGGCAAATCGAACGCGATGCTCAGCCCGGTGGTGCCCTGGCTCAGCAGATACTTGTAGCGCCGGTTCGACTCGTCGGCGTCGCCCATGCCGGCGTACTGGCGCATGGTCCACAGGCGGCCGCGATACATCGAGGCCTGCACGCCGCGCGTGTAGGGGAACTGTCCGGGAAAGCCGAGCTGCTCGTCGTAGTTCCAGCCCTCAAGGTCGGCGGGCGTGTACAGCGGCTTAATTGCGACATGGGAGGAGGTTTCCTGATTCTCCGCGAGCTTGCCGGAGACGGTGGGCTTGGTCTTGGTTTCGGTTTCGGCCATGAGTATGAGGGCCTCGATGAAAGTTTGCCGCGCGATTTGCGGCCCCTTTGATTATTGGGTCACGGGTGAACCCAGCGCAGTGAGCCAAATCACAGGTCTGACTGCGCGGTCGGCCGGCCGATGCGTCCGGAGATGAACGCGAAGACGATCGTGCAGATGATCACGACGATCCAGAATCGCGCGTGGTGCATGTAAGGAACCGGGTTCAGGCCAGTCGGCACCACCTGTCCTTCTTCCGCCACGAGTTCGGCCACGCGATGTTCGCCCAGAAAGATTCCGAGCACCAGTCCGACGACTCCTCCGAATATCGCTTTGTTCCAATTGCTTCCAGTCATAGCGCTGCCCTCACAAGGACTCGCCCAAATCCTAGTCGAGTTCGGTCGCGAAGGAAAGCGCTTTGGCAGGTTGTGCTGTGCGCACTCTGGTCGTGCGGCTTTATCACTCCGGTCAAGTGTACTGTGTGATATAGTACACACATGATCGCCTTCCGGTTGACCTTTCAGCCCGGAGTGCCTGTGTACCAGCAGGTCGTGTACGCGGCCAAGAAGGCGATCATTGCGGGCCAGATGCGGCCCGGCGACCGCTTTCCTTCCGTCCGCACCCTCAGCCAGGAATTAAAGATCAACCCCAACACCGCTCACAAAGTGGTGACGCAACTCATCGCCGACGGGTTGCTTGAGGTGCATCCGGGACGCGGCACGCTGGTTGTCGAACTGCCCGCATCCACCGCACGCGAGCGCGCCCAACTGCTGAAGGGTCAGATGGAAGCACTGGTAGTGGAAGCCAAGCGGTTGCAGATGGAACTCGGAGACGTGCAAGCCGCGCTCAGCGAGCACTGGGAGCGACTGGCGGTGCGACGCGCGGCCACCGGGTTCCGGCCAACGCAAGGGAGAAAAGTCATGAGCGCTGTCATATCCGCAGTACATCTCAGCAAGACGTTTCCGTCTGCGGAAGCGCTCCTCGATCTCAATCTCGAAGTGCCTGCAGGCTCCATCTTCGGTTACATCGGGCCCAACGGTTCGGGCAAAACGACCACCATCAAGACTCTCATGAACATCTATGTGCCGTCGTCCGGTTCCGCCACCGTGTTGGGCCTCGACTCCCGCCGCCTCAGCCCTGAGCGCCTCCAGCACGTCGGCTATGTCTCCGAGAACCAGGAGCTGCCGGGATGGATGTCCGTTGACTATTTCCTCGAGTATTGCCGCGCCTTTTATCCCAACTGGGACTCCGTCGCTCTGCGACGCGCTGGTGAAGCAGTTCGACCTTCCCCGCAAACGACAGCTCAAGCAACTCTCGCGCGGCATGCGGATGAAAGCGGCACTCGTATCCGCCATTGCCTACCGCCCGAAACTCCTCATACTCGACGAGCCTTTCAGCGGACTTGACCCGCTCGTCCGTGACGAACTGGTAGAGGGCATCCTGGCGATCTCTGCCGATCACAACTGGACGGTCTTCGTCAGTTCGCACGACCTCGCCGAGATCGAGAACCTGGTGACGCACGTCGCATACCTCGACCGCGGCCACCTTCAGTTCAGCGAGGAACTGGCTTCGCTGCAAGACCGCTTCCGCGAGGTCGAAGTCACCTGTGAAGGTTCGCCACGCGTGCCCACTTCCTGGCCTGAGGCATGGCTCAAGCCGGAAACCTCCAGCGCCGTGGTTCGTTTCGTCGTCACCGACTTCGCCGAAGACAAGACGCCGGAGCAAATCAAGACGATGTTCCCCGGCTGTCGCGATCTGTCGATACAGCCCATGTCCCTTCGTTCCATCTTTGTCAGCTTGGCGAAATCGCGTCGTTGAACGGAGTGCACGGAGACCCCATGAACCAGGTCGTTCACATCTTCCGCAAAGACTGCCGCCACCTGTGGCGCATCATCGCCGCGGTGCTGGTGCTCACCTGTCTGCACGGCTACGGAGAAGTCATCAATCCTGGCACGGCAGCGGTGTTGCCATTGGCTTCTCTCCTGGTGCGCTGCTCTTCGTTTTGGCTGGCCTCAGCGGCAGTCTTCTGCCTATCGCACTGTTTCTGCTGGTCGTCTCCGTCATCCAGGAAGAGAGCCTGGTCGGAAGCGACAAGTTCTGGCTCACCCGTCCCTACAGCCGTCGCAGCCTCTTTCTCGAAAAACTATTGTTCGTCGCCGTATGGGCCGTGTTGCCCATGCTTCTGCACGATGTCATATTGATCCGACATTTCGGATTTCCGTTGTCCTCGGCCTTCGGCCTGCTGGTGTGGAAGAGCGCTCAGTTCTGCTTTTTCCTGATGTTTGCCGCCGCGCTTGCTGTTCTCAGTGCGAGCTTCGGCGGCGCCCTCTTAACGGCATTAGGCGCAATCGTGATTACCCTTTTCTTGCTTACGTGGTTTTGCAGGGCGCCGGAGGCGTGCCGAGCTCGGAAGGTCGCGACCTACGGATTCTTGCGGTGCTCGCCGTAGCCGCCGTGGGAGCGTTCGCCGTCGTCGCGTTTCAATACCGTTATCGGATTACCCCTGTCGCCGCACTCCTCGGGGTGGCTGCCATACTGCGCCTGCGTCCTGCTCGCGCGGTTCTGGCCTGAATCGCTGACGCATTACTGGTCCAACGAGAAACACCTCATCGCTTCTACAGTCCGTTCAGATACGGCCCGACGCGAACCTGAAAGACCTGCCGCCCCCTCGCCCGGCTCAAGACGCTGCCGCCCAATCGCACACCGTTTACTATCCTTTTCAGGCTGACGGGCTATCTGACAATGTAGGATTTGATCTTGGCCTGTCCGCCGAGTTTGACTCTCCCGGACAAAAACCGGCTCCGGTTATTGTGGTGGCGCAGGTTCGCTTTCAGCCGCAGTCCGCCGGTTCGCCGCGCTTTGCAGATCGCAGGCGGGCCTGACCAGTTGGTTCCTTTAGACCTGTATTTACGCCGGCGACTTCGAGCGCGTGAAGAACTCCGACGGCACCGTGTCGGGCACGTTGTTCCTGGAAGGATACCGAACGGCGGTAGCCAGGGTGCCCGTGCTTTCACCGGAGAGCGGCAGGAGTTTGCCATCGCCGGCCGAAAGTGCACGGTGATGTCGTTCACGCGCGAGCACAAGCTTACTTTCGTGTTTGACTGCGCAGAACTTGAGCCGGGGAATACCGCCCGGTTCCAGGTGCGCCTGCTGCAAGACAATCGAATGGTCATGCCGTCGCAGATCCAGGGCGATACTTCCAGCGCAGGAAGCTGGCCTGCATTTCTCAGCCCCATCGTGAGGACCAACCTTCAGGTCGAGTTCACGCTGCCGGAGGCCGCGGCAGACTCGGCTGCCGCATCAACCCAGGGCCGACGAGATACTTGTCTTCGCCGAGCGGAGTTTGGGAAGAGAGCAACGCGACTTTCGCATCGAGCACTTCCGCCCCGCCGACTTCAGCCTCCAGGCTTGGGAGCAGCGTGGAGCCGTGCGTACCGCGGAGTAGCCTCTATTTTTTCTTGCTCGTCCGCCGCGAGCGCACGAACGACTCGATCCCGAAGTACAGGAACAGCACGGTGAACACCGCTGCGACCACGAGCTTTCCCGGACGAGGCCTTCCCCGCGGCGTAGTATTGATACTCCCGCACCGTAGCTCCGCCGCCGATCAGGGCCAGCACAACAAATAAAAAGCCGGTAACTTCCAGCCACAGCGAATGGGCGACGTGGCCGACCTCGTTCACCGTGGTGTTTCCCGCGCGATAAAACGCGCGCAGCCAGCGGTTCTCTCCGGCCTTCCGCCCGACGACGCGTAACGCCGCGCGGCCTTGCCGTTGGAAGTCTTGCGCGCTCGCGGATTTGTCTTCGCCGGGTGCAGACATGAGTGTCAAAGGCGTATTCTAGCAGTCAGAACACCAGCGGTTGTCGTGTTCCGACGACACTGCTGAGGTCGATGCATTGGATGGCGTAGTGGACGAGAACCTGAAGAAGTTGGTGAAAGAACTGGGAGAAGCGATCAATCAGGCGGTGGCCGACTCCGACCGCATTTCAGAAGTGATGGACCGCATCAAGGCGAGCGGGAACGACGTGTTTCTGGTGCTGGAAGCGAACATCGGATTCAACCGGCGCGATGATTCCAGCGAGCTTCAGCCCGGCAAAGAGTTGAATTCATCCGGCGATCTGGAAATTACCTCGCAGGACGTTCAATTTCTGCGCTCGTTGCGCATTACCGTGAACGACGGCAAATAGTTTCTGCGGGCAACCGACACTGCCGGCCGCCGAACCGTATGCTAAGATTCCGACGCTCAAATGCGGGTGGCCGCCGAATGACGCGGCAACCTATCTGATAGCGTAGTGACAACTCAAGTTGCGAACAGAACACTCGAGAACACGCCAGTCATGAGAGAGACTCTTGGGAGTTTTACTGGCAGGAGGTGCGGGCGAGCGGCTGTATCCGCTGACCCGCGATCGCGCCAAGCCGGCCGTCACCTTCGGCGGAATCTACCGCATCATCGATATCACGCTTTCCAACTGCATTAACTCCGACCTGCGCCGCGTTTACATCCTCACGCAATACAAGGCGCTGTCGCTCAACCGCCACATCCGCGCCGGCTGGAGCAACGTGGTCGGCCACGAACTCGGCGAGTTCATCGAGATTCTGCCTCCCATGAAGCGCGTCAGCGACAACTGGTATATGGGCACTGCCGACGCTGTGTACCAGAACATTTATTCCATTGGATCCGAAGAGCCCAAGTACGTGCTCATCCTGTCAGGCGATCACATCTACAAGATGAACTACGACCTGATGCTGCGCCAGCACAAGGATTCCGGCGCCGATGTCACGCTCGCGACCATCCTGGTCGAGCCCTCGGAGACACGACACTTCGGCGTGGTCGAAATCGACCGCACCGGCCGCGTCACCGGATTCCAGGAAAAGCCCGAGCAGACCGACCTGCGCTCGCCCTACAATCCGCGCATGGTTTCGGCCTCGATGGGCGTGTACATCTTCAACGCCGAGATGCTGATTCCCGCACTACTTAAAGATGCGGAAGATCCATCATCACGGCATGACTTCGGACACGACATTCTGCCCCGCATGGTCGACGGCTCCAGAGTGTATTCGTACAATTTCGTGGACGAGAACAAGAAGGAAGCGCTCTACTGGCGCGACGTCGGAACGCTCGACGCCTACTACGAAGCCAACATGGACCTGGTCTCGGTCGCGCCGGTCTTCAACGTGTACGACAAGGAGTGGCCGCTCCGCACTCACATGCGGCAGTATCCTCCGGCGAAGTTCGTCTTCAACGACGAAGGTCGCACCGGCGAGGCGCATGATTCGATTGTCTCCATGGGCTGTGTTCTGTCGGGCGGCGCGGTGGTGAACTGCGTGCTGTCGCCGGATGTTCGCGTCAACTCTTACTCGCAGGTCGACAACAGCATCCTGTTTTCGCATGTCGACATCGGGCGCCACTGCAAAATCCGCCGCGCCATTATCGATCGCGACGTGCATGTACCCGAGGGCACCGTCATTGGCTACGACACCGAAGCCGACCGCCAGCGCTACCACGTTACCGAGAGCGGCATCACCGTAGTCACCCGCGACTACTCGCTCTTCGAGAATCCGGTCGCGGCGAACTACTACGATCCGGAATAAGTAGCGAGACGTTTCGGAGTTGGTGTGCGAAGGCCGGGATGCTCCGCGCTATTTCCTTGGCGGACTTGAATCTCTCCGCGCCTCTGGGTGAAGACTCGATCTCTTAACTCGTCAGCAATTTGCTTTTCATCGTAACCGCGCCCACGCACCACAACAGTCCGTCTTCCACGTGCTGGCGCAGCGACTCGCTGGTGAAAATCTTCTTCAACGTCTGCCCCTCGGTCAGTCGTGCCGCCAATTCCGTCAAAATTCCCTGGTAGCGCTCGGGCATGCTGATCTGTGTGGCGCGCACCAGGTCGTCAAAAATCAGCAGGCAGTCGAGCACCACGCCGTCAGGGTCAGCGTCTTGCGAGTTTACGAGGTAGAGAGTCTGGGCGAGATCGCACATCGTCTCCATGTCGCGCGGCGGATTGCCCAGCACCGCCATGGAGGCGTCCATCGCCAGGGCCTTATGCACCAGCGTCGTACGCGCGAAAAAAATGATGCGGCCATTCGAGGTGAGCGGGCGCTCGTTGTCTCCGCCCACGGCGAGCAGCGTGTAAAACTGCGGGCCAACATGGCCGGGGTCGAGGCGAAATCCCGCCATCGCCAACTCTTCCTGGCGGCCGGAGCGGGGCGAATCGTCATTAAGGATGGGCAACTCGGACATTCCGTTATGGTAGCGGATGTGACGGGGAATGGAAGCGAAAATCGAACCCTCCCCGGCGACATTCGCAACGATTCCTGTCGCATCCTCGCGTCTCGTGTGTGAAACTGTTTGCCACCACCGGAGGCCCGATGACAACCACCGACGAGCGTCTCGACAAGGCAGCCATTCTGGGCATGATCGCCATGGGCGTCGCCGTCCTGGTCGTGGCCAACGACTTCACTTCGCTGGCGGTTGCACTCCCCGCCATGGAAAGGGAATTCCACTCTGACGTCACCACCGTGCAGTGGGTCATCAACGGCTATGCCATGGTGTTCGGCGTCGCTATCGTCACCGGCGGGCGCCTGGCTGACATGTTCGGCCGCCGTCGCATCTTCCTGCGTCGGGACCGCCATCTTCGCTCTCTTTTCCCTGATCGGAGGACTTGCGCCGAACATCGGGCTGCTGCTCGCCTGCCGGTTCGTCATGGGCATCGGCGGAGCCATGATGTGGCCTGCCATTCTCGGCATGACCTATGGGCTCTTGCCCGCCAGCAAAGCCGGATTGGCGGGCGGCATCATTCTGGGCGCAGCCGGATTCGGCAACGCGGTTGGCCCATTGCTGGGTGGCCTGCTGACCGACACGCTCGGTTGGCGCTGGATCTTCTATCTCAACTTGCCGGTCGCCGCGGCCGCAGTCCTGATCGTCATGGTCGTCGTGCCTCGCGACGCGACGATAGAAAAACACGAGCGCATCGATTATCCCGGCATGGGCACTCTGTCCGTTGGGCTGCTGGCGTTATTGCTCGCACTCGATTGGGCGCTCGACCTCGGCTGGACCGCGCCGCTGATCCTCTTTCTGTTCGCCTTGTCGGCGGCGGCGTTGGTCGCGTTTGTCTTCGTCGAGCGCAAAGCGGGTGAGGCCGCTCTGGTACCCAGGCACGTATTGCAGAACACCGCGTTTGCCGGAGCCTGCCTGGCCACGCTCCTGAATTCGGCCATCTTCTTCGCTGCGCTGCTCTACCTGCCGCAATTCATGTCCAAGGTGCTTGGCTTTAACGCCATGGCCTCCGGCGCCGGGCTGCTTCCATTGATGGGTACATTCATGGTGACCTCATTCATCGCCGGGCGGCTTTACGCGCTTCTCGGCTCCAAGCTCATCGTCTCGCTGGGCGCAGTGCTGCTCGGAGCAGGCATGGTTCTCCTGTCCTCCATCAGCGCCTCGACAACCTACAACCAACTCATCTTCGGCATGGTCATTCTCGGCATGGGAGTTGGAATTTTCTATTCGTCGGTGACGACCGCGGCCATCACCGCGCTCGATCCCTCGCAAGCCAGCCTCGCCGGAGCCATCGTCTATATGTGCCAGATCGCCGGAGGATCCATCGGAGTTGGCTTCAACACCGTGATCGTCGTCTCCGCAGCTTCCATGCCGGCGGGGTATTCACACTGCGTTTCTGGTGAATGGAGCATTGGCCATCGTCGGCGCAACGGTTGCGCTGCTACTGGTCGGTGGCCCCATCAACCCGGAGCGCCTGCAAGCCTTGCAGCATCACCATCGCGCCCACGCGTAACGGATAACTGGGCGATGCGTTTGTGTTAGCGCCTCAAAAAGCACACTCGGTCCGTCCGGTTCCATCTCGCGGATACCTTGTAGAGCCGGTGCAATGACTGTACCAATCCTCCAACATCGGATGGTGCAATGCTTTTTTCGTCGATAAAAATCACACCGCCGTGGCTTCGTCCCGATTCCGCCCAAGTCTTCAGTACGAGTGGAATAGTCCGGCGATCATACGTGACTAGCGTCAGTCGTTGCCGCGCCGCTTCCGTGAGGCGATCGTCGTCATCCTGACCAAGAAAGTTGCCTTGCATCCAATGCGCCAACGCATGCACCACCATCGCAGATGTCCGTCGTCGCAGTCCTTCCGCCACCTTTGGCGAAATATGCTCGTCAAGCAGGAGCCGGAGCATGTCAGCGCCTGGACGGTGGTTTATTTGCAGGGAGCTCGGTGGCTTGCGGCAGCATTCGTTTCAGCGCGTCAAGATCGACAGCATCGTTTTCAGCGAGCGCTTCCTCAATTTCCTCCGCGAACGCGCTGGCATAGTGGACAGCCGCTAGGACTCGTGCTTCCGGCCATTGGAGGTGCCGGGCTACCGCCGCCGCGTCATCCTTATAACCGCGAAGCAGCAGCATGACCTCCCACACCGCGAGCGTGCTACCTTGCACGTAGGCGTTGCGGCCCGCGGAAGAATCGCGGAAGTCGATGAAAGCGAATTCCGAGCGGCGCAGTCCTTCTTCGACGAGGCGGGCGCTTGCGTCGCTGGCTGACCAGCCATGCCGCTTCGCCAACCGTTTCAGCCGGTGGCTGCTCTCGACCGGCAGGCGCATGCTCACAACCTCTGATCGCGTCACATCCTTCACCCATTCACCTCTGGTGTAACTTTTGTAAACATTGTAGCATTTTAGGCTATCCAGCCTCTATCATTGCTTTGGCACCATTCAAGGTTCTCTGGGTGTCGCGGGCGATCTTGCCTTTCGCGATTAAGTTAAGGAGCTTGGCCTTGAGAGTGGTCGTTGAGTAATAGTGGCTGATTGCCACCCTGGTTGACCGAGGTCCGAGCGCCTGGAACGTCGTTTCTACCGTGTAATCGCTCAGAATCTTACTGATGCCGAAAGTGTCCTCGGGCAACACCGTAACAATTTTTTGCAGCGGAATAATTTCGATGTCCTTCTCGTCGCAGGTGTGCTTCCCGCCCGAAAGATGACATCGATACGACGCGCCCGCTTCACGGAAGGTCTTGCCGGAAAGAAGATCAACCTTGTCCACGCGAGGATGGAACTCCGGGATCTTAGTGAGATCCATACTGAATGCCCACACCGTGTCCAAAGGAGCGTTGATGATGACTTCCTGCCTGGACCGGAACGGTGGCTGCAAATCTTCTCTCCGAATCGTAACCGCCGGGTGCCCGTCGTTCGCGTCCAGAGTTCGGACGCTAAACCCGGGTTAACGACGAAGCGCACCAGAAAAACGCCCTCGCAAGCCCACTTTTTGGACAGAAAACGACATTATAATATTTATTATAACGTCAGATTTTGCCGACTATTTTCCGCTAAAAAGCAGCGGGGTGAAATTGATTAGGTTGTTCCGCCACACCATCCAGGTATGTGCTCCCGGAGTCTCGATGTCGGTGAACGGCACGTCCTGTGACTTCAGCCATGCCTTGAGTTTTCGGTTCGGCTCGATGAGCCCGTCGCTGGTACCGCAGGCGATCCACAGTGTTTTCAGCTGTTTAGCCTGCTTGGCGTCGAGCGCAGGGAATGAAGTCGAATAACCGTCTGGCAGCCCGCCGGAACTGAACGCGCCGACATAGGCAAACTTGTCTATGTTGTTGAGTCCAGTGAGTAAAGACTCTGCGCCGCCCATCGACAAGCCAGCGATGGCCCGATCCTCGCGTTTTCCCGACACCGGATACGCGGTCTCAACCTGCGGCATAACCTCTGTTATCAATGCCTTACGGAACTTGTCGAAATTTTCTTCGCGCACTTCGGGATGTTGCCAGGCGTTCCATTTCAACTTGATCATCTCCGGCGTCCCGTAGCCCAGCGGCATCACCACGATCATCGGTTTCACCTTGCCCTGGGCGATCAGATTGTCCAGAATGACGTTGGCCTTGCCTACAGCGGTCCATCCATCGGCGGCATCACTGTAGCCGTGCAACAAATACAAAACAGGATACTTAGTCTTAGCTTTGGGGTCGAAGCCAGGCGGCGTGTACACGTAGTAATCGCGCTGGTCGCCCACAACCGCCGACTTGTAAAAGTGATGGTGAACCACTCCGTGCGGAACCTCAGCGACATCCCACAACTGCGGCGTGGTGCCTGGAATTTCGACCGTATTTTGTGGCTGGATCAGGTTGGGCTTGATGACCGGATTGTTCGGGTCCATCAGCGGAACTCCATCTGCCACAAAAATGTAGCCGTAAATCTCTGGCGTCAGCGGCCCATGCGTCAGGCTCCAAACGCCAGCGTCGTCGCGCGTCATCGCGAGCGGCTTGAGTTCCCCTTCAAAGATGACCTTCACATCTTTCGCGCCGGGGTCGTAGAAACGAAATGTGACCTTGGCGTCGGGCTGCACCTCGGGCGAAACCACGGCGGGTGGGGCTTGGGCGAAGGAGAACGCGGTGAACAGCAGCAGAGTGGTAGAAACAATTAGTTTCATGACTGGAGAATAGTAAATGGTGGCAGCTGCCATCTCAATGCCAGAAGTTTCTTACCCAGCGATGGGGGCGCAGCTTGGCCAACATGTCCGGCGGAAGCGGACCAGCGTCAGAAGCTGCGACGTTGGCGGCGACGTGGCGGAGGTTGCGCATGCCAGGTATGACGGTCGAAACTGCCTTGGGGGTGAGGCAGAAACGGAGTGCAAGTGTGGGCAGTTCGTTCAGAGTAATACCGGTGTCGCGAACGATGGCCTGCACCGCGTCCCACACTTCCTCTTTGCGGTTTCCTTTGAAGTAGTTGTGGCGGAAATCGCCTTCGGGGAAGACGGTGTCAGGCGTGAGTTTGCCCGTTAGGGCTCCTTCATCGAACGGAACGCGCACGATGACGCCGATATTGTTCTTCTCGCAGTATGGGAAGAGTTCATCTTCGGGTGACTGGTCGAAGATGTTGTAGATCACTTGCACACTGTCGATGAGTCCAGTGTCGAGCGCCTTGAGCACGTTGGCGGGCTGGTGGTTCTGAATGGAGATGCCAACGAAGCGGACTTTGCCGGACGACTTGAGTTCGCGGACGACCTCGTGCCATTCGGCTTCGTGCGCCCAGTCGTCGTGCCAGGTATGGAACTGATAGATGTCGATTTGTTCGCGGCCGAGGGAGCGTAGGGTCTTGTCGAGAGCGGAGAAGACGTGATCGCGCGGAAATGTGCGGCGCAAGCGGAGCGCCGGGCTGGATGTCCCAGACGTAGTCGCGGGGAGGCACCTTGCTGGCGATGATGACCTCAGGCGAGTTGCCGAAGGCGCGCGCGATGAGTTGCTCGCTGTGTCCGTCGCCGTAAACGAGTGCGGTGTCGAAGAAATTGACGCCGGCGTCGCGCGCGGCATGAAGCGAGCGCAAGGATTCGTTATCGTCGGCGCCGACCCACATGGCTTTGCCGATGCCCCAGGCGCCGTAGCCGATGTCGCTGACCGAGAGTCCTGTCTTGCCAAAGTTGCGATATTGCATACGAACTCGATTCTGCCGAGAGGCGAAAAGATCATTGTAGCTGCGGACTTACCTGGGCGGAACAGAGTGCCGGGCAGGCCACAGACTCGTAGCACCGAACGGTAGATAGCTTGCACGGAAGTAGTGGATGGGTAACAAGCCTAAGGTGGTAATAGATAAATAGTGGATAAAAACTATTGCTAAAGCGAGATTTCCACTTGCAATTTATCGACACTTGAGGCAAAGTATCTCCTGCGTAGGAGAAACGCCCGTGTCATATCGAACCCAAAAAACGATAACAAGATTTGCGCTAGCCGGAACAGGCGTGCGGCAATCTCCGGGCCATTGTTGAATCTAGTCGCTAACTCCTGGCGATTTAACCTACGCAAATAGCAAACAACTAGATTCGCTGGGTAGTGGAGACCTACCGATACTTCGACTTGAAATTGCAAGGTTTCGGTGGTCGCTTGTTCTCCCAGCATGAGTTTGGCCAGTGGGAAGTGTACGGCTACTTCCAGATAGCTCCATTTGGGCGGAGCTTCGATCCGCGAGCCGTTTCTGCGGGTTTCCTGGCCAGTGATTCTCCTGATGTAAATCGTAGCGGGGATCAATAGTTCCGGTGGTGAACGGACGCAAGAGGTGCTCTCGCCCAGAAGAGCGCAGGGGCCGGAATCCCTGCCGAGCCGCGATCGCGGGTGTGGGACGCAGTCCTGCAGTACCAAGCACCCGATAACAGCGGTTCGATCTGGACGTTTACCAGTGGTTCTTACTTTTGGAAAGAGGAATAGCGTTTGACGTCAGCAAGAAGGCGTCGGCACGCAGAGGGAGGTGAGACATGGAAATCTTGATGTTCTTTGTGTTTTGGTTGAGCGTCATTTTCGGGCCGATGTTGCGAGCGCGCATGAACCCGCGCAACGCGGAGGAGACTTTGTGTCTCGCCTGCGTGAACGCAGTAGTCACACGCGGGGCCCGCGGCAAGTTGCTGGTGGCCTGTAACTTCGCCGGGGCTATGCGTCCGATGAAGTTCTCCGTATGCCAATGCACGGGTTTCTGCGTGAAGGCCGGGCCCGCAAAGCTGGTGACTATCGAGGGCTTCGTGCGCAACGAGCGCGAGGTCTATGCGGAGGTCGCGATTCGGTAGTCGGATGAGCCCGCCTATCGCCAACACGCGGCGAGAAGGGCGGGCCACCCGGATTGAAAGCAGAAGTGCTAACCCCTCGGCGGGAGCGCCGATTAGAAAGCAATTGGCTATGCCAATTCATGTAAAAGACGGTACCGCCATCGGCTCACAGTCGCGTTGTGTCTCCTGCGAACACTCGCACATCCTGCGTGGATATCGCGAGAGCGAGGAGATTACGTTCTGCTACTACGCGACTCTGATGGCGGTTCCCTTCAAAGTGCGCGATTGCTCGAACTACTCGGACAAAGCGCGGCCGAACTGGGAACAGATGAAGGACCTGGCTATCGAGATCCGTCCGGCGCCAACGTTGAAGGCGGCGGGCTTCTGTCCGGAGCCAGAGCCTGAGTGCGAAGTAGCGGTGGCGGATGACACCGCGACTCGCTAGCAAGTAGGCAGCTGGTGACTAGTTGAAAGTGAGCTAGTCACTAGCTCGCGTATACAGAGTTTGGTCGGTGGTGAAGATCAGGGTTACTTCGTTTAACACGAGGAGGTTGCAGGTTCGAATCCTGCCGCGCGCAAGCGCGCAGCTCAATGGCGAGAGCGCCCCATGTCCCTTTTCGCTCTGTTCCCCGACCGATGAAGTACGCCTGTTTGAGAGAAGGAGGCCGAACATGGCCAGGCTGAACATTGTGGAGCTTTCAAAATTGATTCCGGGATTGCGTACCTTTGAGGGCGCATTGGCGAAGAAGATCAGTGCCGAGCTGCAGTTGCGGCGTTCGGTGTTGGCTTGCCTGCTCTGGGAGAACCAGTTCTACGAGGACGGCGTCAAAATCGCCGGCCGCATCAGGTATCTGGTGCCCAAGGTGGAGCCGGCGAAGGTCGCAGCGCTTGCCATGGAGGCGCGCAGCAAGATGAAGCTGCGTCACGCGCCGCTGCTCTTGGTGCGTGAGATGGCGCGCCACGCGACGCACCGCAAGTTCGTGGCTGAGACGCTGGAGCAGGTGATTCAGCGCGCCGACGAGTTGGCCGAGTTCGTGGCCATCTACTGGAAGGACGGACGGATGCCGCTGTCGGCACAGGTGAAGAAGGGCCTGGCGGCAGCGTTCTGTAAGTTCGACGAGTATGCGCTCGCCAAGTACAACCGCGACGGGCCGATCAAACTGCGCGACGTCCTGTTCCTGGTCCATGCCAAGCCGGTGGACGAGTCTCAGGCCGCGCTGTGGAAGAGGCTGGTTGCAGGCGAACTGGCTACTCCCGATACCTGGGAGGTGGCGCTGTCGGCCGGTGGAGATCAGCGTGGCGCACTGGGAGCGTTTACTCAGCGAACGCAAGCTGGGTGCGCTGGCGCTGCTCCGCAATCTGCGAAACATGGAGCAGGCGAAGGTGGACGAGGCGCTGGTCTTGGCTGCCCTGAAGGAGATGAAGACCGCCCGCGTGCTGCCATTCCGGTTTCATCGCGGCGGCGCGATACGCGCCGAAGTGGGAGGCCGAGCTGGAGCAGGCCATGTTCTCACGCCTTGCCGAGGCGCCGAAGCTGAAGGGCAAGACAGTGCTGCTGGTGGACGTATCTGGCAGCATGGATGAGTCGCTGTCAGGCAGGTCAAGCCTGACCCGTGCTGATGCAGGTGCGGTCTGGCAATGCTGCTGCGCGAGGTCTGCGAGGAGGTGCAGATCTTCAGCTTCTCGGATGAAACGAAGCGCATACCGCCACGACGTGGTTTCGCCCTGCGTGACGCCATTCACACGAGCCAGCCGCACCGAGGGACTTATCTCGGCAATGCGGTTAACGAGGTGTGGGGAACCTATGATCGCCTGATCGTCATCACAGACGAGCAGGCGCACGATACGCTTTCAGCGCCGACGGCCACCGGCTACGTGATCAACGTCGCCAGTTACAAGAACGGCGTGGGTTACGGCGAGTGGATGCACATCGACGGCTGGAGCGAGGCGGTGATCGACTATATTCGCGAGTTCGAGTCGTACGAATGGGTGAACTGAAGGCGCTGCCGGTTGTGTGAGTACCGCCCGAGCCAGCCACGAGCGGCTTGGGCGGATATCAGTCTCCTACATTGTCAGAGTTGACTTGCGGGATGCCTACGCACGGATTCACGGAGTTTTCACCTTCGATTTATCAAGGCTTGAGATGAATCGCACATAGTAGTGTGCAGGCACGTGTCCATCCTGAGCGGGTGGCAGGTCATGGCGCATGGCGATTCGCGAAGATGTTCTGGCGAGCCCGCCGGGCTTCGATGTCGAAGCAAGCTGTTGCTCGACGGTTTGCCTTTTGCGCCCGGCGACGTGACGGCGGGCAGCGAAGACGAGCTGCAAGCCGTGGTCGTGGGCAACTCCGCCGCCTGCGACCTTCCGATCACCATCCGCGAATCACGCTTCCTGAGAAATATCGCCCGCCGCAGTTCCAGTGGCGAAGCTCCCCGCAAGACCTACCTCGAATTGCAGGAATTTCTGAACGACTCGAGCAGGCTGTGGGAGAACAGTTGGGTCCGCTTTCCCGAGCGCAAGCTGAGTCCGCATGGCGCTGAATACCTTTCTTGCCGATGAAGATCGGTGAGCGCGGCCAGCTGAAGCGCCGTCGCGCTGACTCGGTTAGATACACATTTGAACAAGGCGGGGAGACTTGGCTGCGGGTTCCCATCAGCTACGCGCTGAAGCTGGCACTGGCCGACTGTGCCGGGCACGCAGCCGCACATGCCGGAGAAGATGCAGGCTGGAGGCGAAGCGGCTGCTGCGGCACTTTTCCAACGACAACACCTCGCCGGAGACGACCTCGTTTCACATCGTCGGCGCCGACAGAGCAGGCGCTCCATCGGCGAGCAGGTGGCGCGCGAGTCGGCGCGGCGTTTCCTGTTCACTTCGCTGCTGATGTCGTGGGCGAACCAGCGCTTCGGGCTGCTGGAGAACGGGCAGCGGGCGCTGGTGTATCACGCGCCGCATCCGCCGGTGCGGCAGACCGAGCTGTCGTCGTGCATCTCGGATTCGTTCTACCGCGAGCTGTTCATGAGCCCGTGCCTGTCGGGATGGGAAGACGGCGAGGCGAAGGCCGACTACATGCATCTGTGCCACCAGGTGCTGAGCCGCAGCCAGTTGAACTCGGTGGCCAAGCTGCGCGAAGCGGGCATCATCGCGAACAACCTGATCGTGCTGCCCAGCCTGTCGAACGTGAGCCTGGCCAACAACGGCATTCACGTCACGCATGGGCAGCCGGGCGCTGACCCGCGCGCTTGCGAACGCATGCGGCGAAGCCGAGGCGCAGCGCGAAGAGAAGCGGCTCGGCGATCTGGCCATCAAGATATTCGAGCACTTCCTGGCGCTGTTCGTGGGGACTTATTCGGCGGCGCCGTACCGTATCGATTTCGCGGAGTTTCATCCCGAGAGGCTGCTGTCGTTTCTGCCGCATGAACTGGACTTCACCCATCTGCGGCTGATGTGGCGCGAATGGCGAGAGAAGGCGCAGATGCGCGTCTTGGGCCGGCGCGCTGACGCCGTATGGCCCGCAGCGGACTCGACAACTTCGTCGCGCCAGGCTATTCCGACTGCGCGGCGATTTGGTTCCCGACTACCGGCTGATCAATTATCCGGTGGCGTGGCTGGCGACCGAGCAGGCGTCGGCGCTGGATGGCACGCCGGGAAACGTGGCGCGACTGGCGTCGGAGCTGGACGAGCTGGGCATCGTCGATCGAGCGGATGTCGTTCTACATGCCGCTGCGTCTGCGCGAGTTCGGAAGCATGGGTTTCTCTGGATTCGAGGCGCGCTATTACAGCCTGTTTCCCAGCTATCATGGCGACATGGCGCCGGCGGTCGATCTGCAGCAACTGTTGCTGATGGTGGCGTACCAACTGGCGCTCGAAGGAAGCGGTCAGGCGAACGACATTCCCGACGATCCGACCTCGGAGAGCGAACGGCGGCAGCCATTCTTTTTCGCGGCGGCGGGGCTGCCGGCGTTCTACGTCCACAAGCAGTCGCGCAACGAGATGCTGGGGCAGATACTGCGCCATTGTAAGAGGACGCGTTCGAGCTGGCGGCATCCCGATTACTTGCGTGTCTCCGATTCGCGACTACCGCGAGGCGCTGTTGGCATGGCTGGAACAGAATGCGCGGGAGCAGCGATCGCAGCGGCGCAGGCTGAGTCGAACATCATCGAGTTGCGGTTCCGTCTGCTGACCGAGCCTGCAGGCCAGGCAGCGCACCGTGAGCGCGCGTGATGGAGAGCCGGCGGCGGCGATCCCATGAGGCTCGCGCCCGCGAGTTCAACCGGTTGGCCGAACAGCATTACCGCGAAACGAGCGGCGGGTCGCAATCTGCGCGAGGCGTTTGAGCACTTGCGCGAGGATGCGCGCGCACTGGCAAAGTGCGGGCACCCGGACCTGGCAGTCGATGGTGCGCTACGGCGTACGGGTGCAGGACCCGGTGCGCTTTCTCGACAGCATCGGAGAGCGACTGGTGAGCGATGAATTGACGCCAGCAGGAGGTGGCCACCGTGCTGAACTCCTGCTGTTGATGAGCGCATTGGAGGAAGAGCGAAACGCAGCAATGCCGAGCATAAGCAAGATCAGACACCAATATATCGAACGCGCCACCGGAGCGGTGGCGGAGGAGCGGCTGATGGCCAACCGCATCATCCAGACACTGTATTCGCCGAAACTGGAGAACGCGCCGCTGCTGGCGAAGCTGGCGTCGAGCCGCAAAGTGTCGGAGGTGCTCGGCTATCTGAACTATGACAACGCTGCTGTCGTCGCGCCTGTCGGGGATGCAGCGATTTCTGCGCAACTGCGGCATCGATGCGAGCGAATTGGTGGACGAGCCGGCTAGCTCGATACGCCGCGCAAGGTCTTCGAACGCAAGATCAAGTACTGGCAATGTCGTCCGCTTGCCCGCAGCGGAACGGTGCGTGGTTTGTCCCGCCGATTCGCGGGTCATGGTCGGCTCGCATGAGCAACACGTCGGGCCTGTTCATCAAGGGCAAGTTCTTCGAGTTCCCCGAACTGCTGGGCGGCAAGGGCTCGCGCTGGACGAAGCCGCTTCGAGCGATGGCGACTTCGCGGTGTTTCGCCTGACGCCGGAGAAATATCACTACACCCAGTCCCCGGTGGCGGGCGAAGTGGCGGACTTCTACAACGTAACGGCCGCTATCACTCCTGCAATCCGAACGCAGCGGTGCGACTGCTGACGCCGTACTCGAAGAACCGGCGAGTGGTGACCATCCTTGACACCGACTGCGCGGGCGGCGAGCAGTCGGCTACGTGGCCATGATCGAAGTAGTGGCGTTGATGGTGGGGCAGATCGAGCAGCGCTACAGCGAGGCGAATACGACGATCCGCGGGAGCTGGAGAAGGGAATGTTGCTGCGGACGGGAGCGCCCAAGGCACTGTTCCGTCCGGGGAGCAGCACGGTGGTGTCTGCTGTTCCAGCCGGGCCGCGTGCGCTTTGCGGCAAGACCTTTTGCGCAACCAGCGACAAGCCCGGCGTGCGCAGCCGCTACTCATGGGTTTCGGGCAGCCGGTGGTGGAAACCGACGTAAAGGTGCGCTCGCTGTTGGCGCGCGCCGGTGGAGGTGAAACCATGATCGACGTGATCTTCGTCGACCGTCCTCGCAGGCGTTTGCTGGTTGTGCTGGCTTGGGGCATCAAAACGCTTCCCGCCGAACGCTGGCAGATGATTGCTGCGGTTCCGCTGACAAAGAACGGCAACGGCGAGTGGCGCGGATTGAACCTGACGTACTACGGGTTCTTCAGCGCGACGGCCAGCACGTTCGGCGTCGCGCTGATGATTGTGCTGTTGTCGTCACTGGGCACGCCGCTGGCGGCGGCCTTCGCGCTGGTCGCGATCATGATGGCGATTTGCGTGCCGGCATCGAAGGTGCTGGCGTGGGTGATCGAGGGCAAGCGCAATACGTTCACGATTGCGGGCGCGGCGTTTCTGGCGGCGATCATGTCTGCCGCCCGGGCTGTGGCTGGCACAGTGCGCGCTGGCACGCTGGTTCGACGTGAAATTCGTGCGCTGCCGATGCTGGCGGCGACTGCCATCGCCTACGCGCTGTCGGAGGCGATCGGCCGCATGGCATGCCTGAGCTTCGGATGCTGCTACGGTAAGCCGTTGCGCGAGGCAAGTCCGCGACTGGCGCGGCTGTTCGAGCGCCATCACCTGGTGTTTCACGGCGACACGAAGAAAGCCGCGTACGCTTCGGGCCTTGCGGAGGAACCGCTGGTGCCGGTGCAGGCGATTACGTCGGTCGTGTTCACGATCTCGGGATTGGTGGGCTTGCATTGCTTCCTTGCGGGAGACTGGCGGGCGGCAGCCATCGTGCCGGCGGTGGCAACGTGGGGCTGGCGTGCGTTTCGGAGTTGCTGCGCGCCGACCATCGCGGCCACTCGCGCATTTCGGTGTACCAGTGGATGGCGCTGATCGCCATGGCCTATCTCTCGTGATGCTCAGTCTCATGCCGAGCGATGGTGCGGCCCCCAACCTGGCCGCCGGATTGATGCAGGTGACGTCGGTGGGTGTGGTCGTTCTGCTGCAAGTCCTCTGGGTGGGACTGTTCCTGTTCTACGGCCGCAGCCGCGTGACGGGGTCGGTGGTGTCGTTCCACGTGTTACGGAAAACGTGTAATCCAGCGGACCGTTCGGCGTGTCGTGACGGGCCGCGTATGCGAAAATAATCCGCTATGTCTATTGATCCTCGCGCTGGTAAGCCCGCTACTCCCGACATGCTGGTGGATGTTCCCAAGCTGATCGCTGCTTACTACGACCAGAAGCCTGATGTTGCCGTGCCGACGCAGAGAGTGGCGTTCGGTACATCGGGGCACCGGGGGTCGTCGTTTGACACTACTTTCAATGAGAACCACATTCTGGCGACGTCGCAGGCCATCTGCGAATACCGCAAGGCCGAAGGCACCAGCGGTCCGCTGTTCCTCGCGAAAGACACACACGCGCTGAGCGAGCCTGCATTCAAGAGCGCATGGAAGTGCTGCTCGCCAACGGCGTCGAAGTGATGGTTGACACCGTGCTGGGTTACACGCCGACTCCGGCGCTGTCGCACGCGGTGCTGACCTACAACCGCGGGCGGAAGGAAAAGCTGTCGGATGGGATCGTCATCACGCCGTCGCACAATCCGCCGAACGATGGAGGCTTCAAGTACAACCCGACCAACGGCGGTCCGGCGGACACCACGGCGACGAAGTGGATTCAGGACCGCGCCAACGCGATCCTCGGCGACGGCATGAAGGAAGTGCAGCGGACGAGCTACGAGTCGGCGCTGAATTCGGCGAACACGCATCGTTATGACTTTCTGTCGGAGTACGTCAACGACCTGGGATCGATCATCGACTTCGATCCGATTCGCGAGGCCAAGCCGAAGTTGGGAGCGGACCCACTGGGCGGCGCGTCGGTGGCATACTGGCCGCGCATCGCCGAGAAATACGGCCTGAACATGGACGTGGTGGACACCACCGTCGATCCGACGTTCAGCTTCATGCACGTGGATTGGGACGGTAAGATCCGCATGGATTGCTCGTCGCCGTATGCGATGGCTGGATTGATTGCGCTGCGCGACAAATACCAGGTCGCGTTTGCCAACGATACCGACGCCGACCGTCACGGCGTCGTGGCGAGCACGGGACTGCTGAATCCGAACCACTATCTGGCGGTGGCGATAAATTATCTGTTCCGCAACCGGCCCGGTTGGAGCGCCAACGCCGGCGTGGGCAAGACGCTGGTCAGCAGCAGCATGATTGACTTCGTCGCCAAGAGCCTGGGACGCAAGCTGGTGGAGGTTCCCGTAGGCTTCAAGTGGTTTGTGGACGGGCTGATCGACGGTTCACTGGGCTTCGGCGGCGAAGAGAGCGCGGGAGCATCGTTCCTGCGGCGTGACGGTACGGTATGGACCACGGACAAAGACGGACTGATTATGGGGCTGCTGGCGGCCGAAATGCTGTCGCGTACCGGGAAAGATCCGGGGCAGCTTTATGGTGAATTGACGGCGCAGTTTGGCGATCCGGTGTACGAGCGCATCGATGCGCCTGCCGATCCGGCGCAGAAGGCGATACTGGCGAAGCTGTCTCCGAGCGACGTGAATGAGACGCAACTCGCAGGCGACAAGATTGAGGCGATGCTGACGAGGGCTCCGGGAAACGACGCGCCTATCGGTGGATTGAAAGTTGTGACGAGTCGCGGGCTGGTTCGCGGCGCGGCCCTCGGGCACGGAAGACGTGTACAAGATCTACGCTGAGAGCTTCGCGGGCAGGGAACACCTTGACCGTCTGCAGAGTGAGGCGCAGGAATTGATTTCGCGTGTATTCAAAGCCGCAGGCGCATGAGAGGAGGATACGGGCAGCCTAATCTCTCGAGTTGGAGACACTCGGTGCTGCAACTGTAGCCTCCACAAAATCCCCGTCCTCTGGTTGAAGCCTCGGCTGGTCCGTTGCCGCGGCTGAGCCAAGCATACCCTCACCACCTTCGAGTGCAATACAAATTCGGTTGCAGTCTTGCGAAGGCGTCTGTGAAGATGCGACCATCGCGGAGGAGCCTGGAGAGCCCTCTATTTTCCGCATGAGAATTTGGGACCCACCTCTAATTCGCTTGACCATCGCCAGCGTGATTGCTGGCGTATTGATCGGCGTGGTTGGCGGGGCATTTCGCTGGTGCCTCGCGCAAGCGGAACTGTGGCGCGATCACATGGTCGCTTGGTCGCACGGCAATCCGTGGATCGGATGGATTGTGCCGCTCGTGGTGGCGATGGTGGCGGTCGGGATTGCGCGGCTGCTCGTCGTGTTGCTGGCTCCAGGCGCAGCGGGTAGCGGCATTCACCGGGTCGAAGCCATCATGGCCGGCCAGATTGAGCCGGGAAACAACATGGTGCTTCCGGTGAAATTCGTCGGCGGGCTGCTGTCGTTGGGATCGGGAATGGCCCTGGGCCGGGAGGGCCCCACGGTGCAGATGGGCGCGACGATTGGCGGCATGGTGGCGCCGCTGCTCGTCAAGGACAAGGCCGATCAGAAAGTCGTGCTGGCCGCAGGTTCCGGAGCGGGACTGGCCGTCGCATTCAACGCTCCTATCGGCGGGTCGGTGTTTGTGTTTGAGGAACTGACCAGCAGCTTTACTCCTCTCCTTTTGCTGGCGACGCTGAGCGCAGCCACGTTTGCCGTGGCCGTCATGCGCTGGATGATCGGCAACCAATATGTGTTCTTCGTGCTGCCCGGTGCGACGCCTCTCGGCGCGAGTCACTGGTTTTTTCTGCTGTTGGGTGGATTGCTGGGCGCTACCGGGGCGGCATACAACCGTTTGACACTGTGGCTGCTCGACCTGTCAGAGAAGTTCTCGCGATATCCAGCCGTTTTGCGGGCGGCTGCCATTGGCGGCGTGGTTGGACTGGTGGCTTTCTTCGCGCCGGCGGTGGTCGGCGGCGGCGATACGCTGACGCAGTCGATCCTCTCGGGACAAGTTCCGCTGCATTCGCTCAGCATCGTTTTCCTGGCGCGCTTCCTGCTGGGGCCGTGGTCGTATGCCGCGGAAACTCCGGGCGGCATGTTTGCGCCCTTACTTCTCATTGGAACCGCCTTCGGCGCGCTTTACGGCGGGATTGTGCACCACTTCCTTCCCAATGTGACGGTATCAGTTGTGGATTTCGCAATCGTAGGCATGGTGGCGCTGTTTGCGGCCAGTGTGCGCGCTCCGCTGACGGGCATCGTGCTCGCGGTCGAAATGACGGGCCGGGGTGACCTCACCCTCGGGATGCTGGGTGCTGCGCTGGGAGCGATGTTAGTCGCGATGCTGTTGAAATCTCCCCCGATTTACGAGAGCCTGCGGCTACGAATGTTGAGCCAAGAGCTCAATCAGAAAGCGGTCGCTCAGGCAGTTACGGAATCCGCATGATGGCCTCGCTCCTACATGGCGATTGCAAAATTCATCATCTTTAGTGAATTTCTTACCGGTCGTTTCGTGGAATATCGCGGGACGATCCGGCGACTGAATGCACTGTTTAGGGTGCAAAGTACCCCCCCTCCCCCCTCCCTGCAGATTCCTTGTTTTCAACAATATGCAAGGATTTCCTTGCTAAATTCCTGCATCTAAAGGAGTTAGGAGTCAAAATCCTGATAAATAAGGAGTTAGGAGGTCGCTTTGGCCGGGCGGAGTAGCGTTTGGGAGGGGAATCGGCAAGAAGGCGGCAGCAATCAGGACCTATCACAGGGCAAAGCTCACATTTCCACTGGACGAGGGACGTGTCGGGTTGCCAACTCGTCGGAAGACAACTCTCCCTTGTCCTAGCCGAAGCGAGTGTAGGGTAGGGCGAGTGTCGGGTGATAGGACGCAGGTCACGAACGGCTGTGACAAGGAAAATGATGGTGGATTCGCAGTAGTGCAGGCGAAAATCCCTACTCAAGGCCGCTGCGCGTCCTTGAGTGGGCCACCGGCCCGCGAAGAAAAATCCCTACTCTAGGTCGCCCTCCATTGCCTACTAGCCTACACCTTAGTGGGTGGGATCGGAAGATCCCAGTTGACAGTTTGCGCGACACTCAAGGCGGCAGGAGCGATCAGAGGAAGTTTTGTAGGATCCGTGGAGTCAAAGGTAGCCGGCTCATAACTGTTGGGTGGCCATGGAAAGTATGGTAGCAGTCCCATATGCATGTAAGTGTCAGCAATTAGCTGCGCGCAGAAATAGGTACCGGGCATTTCCATTTTCAGAAGAGCGCCGATGGCATAGCTGACACCCAGCCCGGTTCCAAGGTCAATCGGAAGGGGCAGCGTGCCAGGAAATTCCTTTTCCAAGAAAGCAGTGATGAACGGGGGCGGGGCAATGGACGGGAACGGAGTACCGTCGACCATCTTGATGAAAAGGTCAAGCGAAGCAGCACCGTCTGAGCTAATACTATTGGCCGCCAATTGGCGCAGAGTAAACGATTTGGTGCCCATGTCAGACATGTAATAGGCCAGCAGTTGGTCCAGATTCGCAACCCGGCATCCGGTGTGCGACTGGCCCTGCAGGGGACTGCCGGGGTAGGGATCGGGAAATGTCTGGCCTTCGCCCGGAGCGTCCCAGAACCAGAGATTGGTTCCATTTCTGAGCACCATGCCAACATGGGAGTAAGGCTGACCGGCCTCCATGAACTCGATCATAAAGTCGAGGGGAGCCGAACCACCGAAGGTAAGCAAGTCTCCAGTGTTCAAACTATTGCGGATCGCTGAGTAGTTGACGGGAGGGATTACCGGCATAGTTAGCCTCTTTCTTGAACCGAAGGCCTAGTATGGTACTACAGTGGGCTATACTTCGCGCATAAATAAATGTAAATAGTAGATATGAATTTGTGGTTGAACAGATCGCGGTTCATCCGCTTGTCAATCGTGCTGACAGTAGTTTCCCTAGCGGTGATGACTTATACCGGCGCGCACATCTACCGCTATGGAGGCCAATCGAAGCGGCTGGGATGGACCGCATCGTGGAAGCAGGGTAGTTGGATCGTGAAGGGGGTGGATCGCGATGGTCCAGCGGCAGGCCAACTTCAGTCCGGTGACCGGATCCTGGCAATCAACGGCGATACCCGGGCCGAACGCATAGGCCCGACGTGGTTCCTGCGGGACCGTCCCGACAAGCAGAGCTACATGATCCGGGTTGCCCGTGACGGGTCCGAGATTGAACGACGACTCGACTGGCCGATTCGGCAGGCCTGGACGCTCCAAGTCTGGTCCGCGCTCGAGTTGCTCGTCGGAGCCGTCTTTTTGACTGTAGGGCTGATCCTTGCGTTTGCCCGGCCGGATAACTTTGCAGGCCGACGCGGCCTCGAGGCCGGAGTACTCGAGCGGCTTCTTCTTTGCCTTTGTCGCCATTCGCGGGGACAACACTATGCTGTCGGGTTTTTCGCTGGCGGTCGCGATGGCCCTGCTGTGCGTCGTTCCGTATCACGTGGTGGCGAGCTACAGGTTCTGCGCCGCCTTCCCCTTGAACCAGCGGAGCCGGGGATGGTGGCGAGGCCTGGAACTGTTCGCGTACGCAGCCGCGTTTCTGGTGTGGTTGCCCGGTGCCTATAGCGCCTTCGTGCGAGTCTTCGGCCCTGAGCACGCCATCGCAAGCGCCTATGCAAATTACCCGCTCCCTATTTATGCGGAGCTCGCATACCTGCAATTCGGCATTCTATTTGGAGCAATGATTGGATTGCTGCAGGTCGCGGTCTGCTGGAGAAACTATCAGCAAGTCAGCGAGCCGGACCTACGGCGCCGTACCCGGTGGGTCTTCGTGGGCATGGCCTCTCCACTTCTCGCCGTGCTGCTGTTGGCGCCGTTCCTGCTGGTCGTGGCATCTCCGTCAACCCGCCTGTTCCTGGTTCACTTGATCGATGTTTTTGCCGTGATTTCGCCGTTATGCATTGCCTACGCCGTGTTTAAGCATCGGGTTTTGGGCATCCGCATGGTACTGCGGGCCGGCGTGCAATACATGCTGGCCAAGAATGTGCTGCGCTTTGGGCTGGCTGTGCCAGCGGTAATCCTGCTCGCGATTGCGGTAGCGAATCCTGGCCTTACGTTGGCGCAATTGGCCGTTGGCCCCACGGGAAAGCTCGGTTTTCTGCTGCTGGTGCTGACGGTCGTTGCTCTTAAGTACCGGACTTCGCTGTTGAATCGCATCGATCGACATTTTTTTCGCGAAGCGTACCATCGCGACCAAGTGTTTATCGCCCTCACCGAAGCCATCCGCCGGGCGGCCGACATACCAGAGGTATCGCGGTTGCTCAGCACTGAGATCCAGAGAGCGCTACATCCGCGCGCCATTTTCGCCGTTTCGCGAGAGGGACCCGAGGATTTCGCAATGGTGTATTCCTCGAGCCAGGATGGCTCGCGGTCGGTGCAGGAGTTCGGAATCTCAGCCGCTACGGTGGACGGGCTGGAATCTACGGTGGATGTGCATAGTTTCCCAGTTGCAAGACGATCTCAGTTTGCAGCTCTCGAAACTCTGGGAATTGAGCTGCTGGTGCCGATACGAAGTCCGAATGAGGGATTGGTCGGCTTGCTGCTGCTCGGTCCCAAGATGAGCGAAGAGCCCTACTCGCGAGACGACCGCAACCTGCTCGACTCGGTTGCGTCACAAACCGGAATCGCCTGGGAGAACCTGGAGCTTCGGCAGAGATTACAGCGCGAAAAAGGCGTGCGCGAGAAGGTGGTGGCGAGCATCGAAGGCGGAACCGCGCGATTGCTGATGGAGTGTCCAGGCTGCGGAGCGTGCTACGACGGCGATGTCGGCGTCTGCCAGCAGGACGGGCGCGCCCTGACAGCTACGTTGCCCATCACGCGAAACATTGAGGGCAAGTATTTGCTCACGCGGTTGATAGGACGCGGCGGGATGGGGGCGGTTTATAAAGCCAAAGATCTGCGACTGGACCGGTCGGTGGCGGTGAAGATCATGATCGGAGAACTCTTTGGGCGCTCGACCGCGCTGAGACGTTTCGAGCGAGAGGCGCGAGCCTCGGCCAAGATCGATCATCCGAACGTGGTACGCATCTACGACCTGGGCGAATTTGCAGGAGGCGGGGCATACCTGGTGCTGGAATTTCTGCACGGCACGACGCTGCGGCACGAACTACGCCGGCGTGGCGCGATACCCCCGCACGAAGCCGCGGCTGTGCTGCTCGGAGTCTTTCGCGGGGTCGAGGCGGCACACCAACATCACGTGATCCATCGCGACCTCAAACCCGACAATATTTTTCTGGCCCGCGTACTCGACGACGCGTCGTGCGTGGCCAAGATCCTCGACTTTGGCCTCGCCGTCGTGCGCGATCTGGAATTTAGCGACGGCCGCCGACTGACGCAACCTGGCAATGCGATCGGCACCCTGGCCTACATGTCTCGCGAGCAATTTCTTGGCCAGCAAGTGGACGAACGCACCGACATTTACTCGCTGGCTATTGTGGCGCTCGAGGCACTGACGGGAGAAATCAAGCTCAATGGATCCTGGTTCAACCAGCTTGCGCCGGTCGTGCAGCGACGCCTTTGTGGAGCCTCGGCTACGACGCTGCACCGGAGATCGCGGCTGTCCTGCAGCGGTCGTTGGATGAGGACCGCGCGCGGCGCCACGACTCCGTGGAGCAGTTCCGCGAAGCGCTCTTGCCACTGCTGTTCGAGTGTTCACCGATATCGCTAGTGGCTGGGCCTGACAACGTGGGCGCCAGCCCGGACGTGACAGTGGCAGGCGATGAGGCTCCACAGCAAGACCACTCTCCGACACAAACACTTCGCCCGTTCCCGAAAGTGCAGTAGCGGAGGGACTTCAGGGACGTTTCGGCCTTGGCACGCATCCAAATGCGGCCGAGAGGACAGGCTTGTTGCATGAGTCGGGCCGAGTTCTATAAAAGGGGATGCCAGAGAAATAACTCTGCTCCCGCGCAAGGAGAAGTGTTTTCTCTTGACATCCCCTTTTATAAAACCCGGCACGTCGCCGCTTCGCGGCTGAATTGCTCCTGCGGCTAGCGCCGGCTGAGCGCCTCCAGTTCGGCTGCGCTATTCGGGCGATCAGCGGGGAAGAGGTCATGCCAGCGAAGGATGAATTCCACACAAACCAGCGACAGCACGAGGCATCCCCAGTTCACTACAACCACGCTGTCCATACCGTGTCGCGCGAGGGCAGGGATGGCCATCAGGACGCGTCCTTCGAGAAAGATCAAGACCACCGCATAGCTGCGGACCATCCATTCACGGTGTTGCGCAACGTCGCGCCGCCGAATGCAGATGTACGCCGCGGCCGTAAAGGCCATTGCCGTAAGCGATTGCACGACGGTGAAAACCGTCATAAACCAGGGGCTGATTCGAAGTGCCATTGCGATGGCTACCGTTCCCAGAAGGAACACTCCGGCGATGTAGAGCTTGCCGCACAGGCGATGAAATCCAAGGTGGTCGCGGCGTATGCGGGTGGAAAACTGAGTTGCGCCGAGAAAGAGTGCGAGCGATCCACCCAGTCCGTGGGGAACAGGTACCAACGTATTGGGCCAAAGTGGGCCCATGCCGGAGAGGAAGGATCAAGCAGGAATCGTTCGTTGTTCCACAGGACGAAGAGCGCCATCAGCGCAAACACGCCGAACAAAATGTGTCGTGGACGAAGCCGGCACGGTGCGGAGGATTCTATAACAGCTGCAGTTATGTAATGAGGCGAGGACCCCACATATCCCAAAATCAGGGATATGTGGGCCACTTGCGGGCGCGAGGAAGTGGCGGGCTGGCTCGCGACGTGGTAGGAATTCTCTAGAGCATTCGAATATTGCTGGAGGTGGAAATGGTGGAGTTCGAATCTGGTGATCGAATCGAACTGTTTTACGAAGACTCCCCTGACAAGACGATGCGCGCAACCGTCGGCCGTTTGGTGACTGATCGGGAGAAAGGAATGGGCACCGAGATCGAAGACTACACTGCGTGCTGGATCGAGATCACCGTGGATGAGCCGAGCGACGGGGACGCCAAACAGGTTGTATTGTTTGGCACGGATTTCCAGTATCGGCTCAACGGCCGCCGGGTGACTCTTCGGAAGAGGCACGATTGAGAGTATGCATCCTGGGGAGTCTCAGATGCGTAACGAAAAAAACCGCCCAACCAAAAGAAGGTTGGACGCGGCACTCGGTGAGTGATGCCGAATGCACCGCTAAAGCAGTGCTCCACCCGGGGCACCCATAGGTTTTGACGGCTCGTTCTCCCGTATCATGCGCCGGTAAAGACAATCATTCTTGTCGAACAAAAAGCGCAGCAGAATCTTCGTCCACGAGGAATGCTTAGGCAGATCATCGTAGAATTCCGCGGCGATTGCCCGAAGGCGGGGAAGGCGGTTCCAGGGAACCGAGGCGAAATCATGATGCTCGTTGTGATAGCCGATGTTGAAAGCCGGGTAATTCAGAACGCCGTAATAGCTGTAAGTCTCCTGCTCTTCCTGAACGATGTGATGCTCCTGCAGCCACCTCGCGCCCAAGGGATGAAGTCCTAAAGAAAAGAAGAGCGAAAGGGTGAGATAGAGAAGGGCTCCCCATCCGGCCACGAAAACCACGCAGCGTCGAAAAGGATTTGCACCACGGACGTGACCACGAGTGGGGCATCGACGCGCGCGCCCACACGGAAGATGCGCGAAGCGGAACACACAGGAAAAAACAGCAGCCACAGCGCCTTGCCGCCAAAGCCGAACGAAGTCAGCGCGGCTTCCCAGCGGCTCGGCAGGTCCGAATCAATTGCGTACTCACCCATATGCGCGTGGTGGCGCAGGTGCCCCTGGCGGAATAAATTCGACGTCGGCAGTACATGAGGCAGGTTGGCGACGGCTCCGGCGATTTCGTTGGCGAGGCGCGAGCGGAAAACGAGATTGTGAGCGCACTCGTGAATCATTACCCAAAGCGCTTTGCTCAGGAAGGCGCCCAGCAGGTATGCGACGAGAACCATTACATACCAGGGCGCGTCTCTTATCCAGTAAGCCAGGCCGAGTTGCGTCGGAACCGCGAGGGCAATGACGATGGCGCTTTTCGGCTCTGGACCTATTAGTGCGCGGACCTCGGAGTGTGTTTTAAGAATTGCTCTGGCGCGACCACGGTGAGGTGGGCCTTCATCCGACCGGTAGAAATCGCGCGCTGATGCGTTCACAGGCCGCAAATCTATCACGCGAGGGCAGGGCTTTCAATGAGGCTATCTAGGTTATCGAACGAGGCGAAGAACCCACATATCCCAAAATCAGGGATATGTGGGCCACGAAAGAGACATTCGCTTTACAAACCGTAACGTGAAATTAAACGTGTTCACCAGACGGGGCAGGACTCCTCTTTAAAATCCGAGAGGAAGTGCAGTACATTCCCTCAACAATTTGATAGGAGAATCACCTGTGAAAAGAACTTTGGCTAAGTTCGCATTGGTGTGTCTGGTCGCGGTGGTTACGGGCCTACATGCCAACGCCGCCATCACACTGCTTGCCAACGCAACCCTGACCTCAACGAGTGCCGGGTACTACACGGATCTGTCCGGCCTGAACTACAGCCTTGAGAACGGAGCTTCGGCAGCGCTGCTCGGCGGCCTTGGCTCGGGCATTGCGTACGCTGGAGGCACCACGTTCCTGGCGCTGCCCGATCGCGGTCCGAACGCGGTGAGCTATGATTCGGCGATCGACGACACCGCTTCTTACGTACTGCGCTTTCACACCGTTAAGATGAACCTGCAGCGCAACACGGGCAGCGGCCTGCCATTCGTGCTCACGCCGACGTTACAGTCCACGACGCTGCTGTGGAATCCGACCGCGCTGGTTTATGGGACAGGGGTCGGGCTGGGCGTTGGCTCGGGAGTTCCGCCGATCAACACCACCAACCAGTACTACTTCACCGGACGCTCGGACAACTTTGACGCCTCGAAGAACTCAGGCAACGGCCTTAACGGACGCTTCGACACGGAAGGGATTCGCGCTTCCGGTGACGGCAAGCATGTTTACATTTCCGATGAATATGGACCGTACGTGTACGAATTCTTGCGCGCTACGGGCCAGCGTACCCGGACTTTCACGCTGCCCAGCCACCTGTTCGTAGATAATCTCTACCCCGTCGGCAGTACCGAAATCTCTGGCAACACGAGCGGACGCACGGCCAACAAGGGCATGGAAGGGCTGGCCATCACGCCGGACGGCAAGACGCTGGTCGGCATCATGCAGGCGGCGCTGATCCAGGACAACCTTCAGGGCGGCAAGGCGAAGAAGGTGCTGCGTCTCGTGACGATCGACATAGCGAGCGGACAGTGGACGCATGAGTACGCTTACCAGTTGACGACCGGCAGCGGCGTAAGCGAGATTTTGGCGATCAATCAGCACGAGTTCCTGGTGGACGAGCGCGACGGCGCCGGACTGGGAAATGGCGACAATGCCGTGGTCAAACAGTTGTTCAAGATCAATCTGGCGAACGCCGTGGATGTCAGCAACATGGACGGCCTGACGGCGTCGTCGAATGCAGTGAGCAAGTCGCTGTTCCTCGATCTGGTGCAAGCGCTGAATGCCGTCGGGATTCCTGTCGTCGGAGATTCCGGCGAAGATCGAAGGAATCGCGTTTGGTCCCGACGTGAATTACAACGGAGCCATGCACACCCTGTGGGTCGCCAACGATAACGACTTCGTACAGGACTACAACGGCGTGACCGAACAGCAACCCCAACCAGTTCTACGTTTTTGGCTTCACCAATGCGGACCTTGAATGGTTCGGTTTACTTGCCGCAGATCTTTGCGAACTCGATGGGTAGATAGGGCTGAATGTGGGCCGGCATCCGCGGGATGTTGGCCCACGATTCCCAAAACGGGAACTTAGACAAAACTTATTAGCCCACCAACAACTTTTCGCTGCGGCAGTATCCTATCTCAACTCTATAATTTCGTCAGGCGTACCCTCCTTTCTGTGGCAGCAATCCCTCGCAATCAACCTCAATTGAGGGCTGCATGCTGTCATCTCTAAATCTGGAAAGCATATTTTCCGAGTCCATGAAGGGGCACCTGGCGGTGGTCCATCAACTCGAAACCCAGCGGCCGCGCCTGGAAGAAATTGCCAATCGCATGACGACGGCATTGCTTGACGGCCACAAGATTCTCTGGTGCGGCAACGGCGGTAGCGCTACCGACGTGCAGCACCTGTCGGGCGAGTTGGTTGGACGTTTCCGACGCGACCGGCCCGGACTTGCTTCCATCGCGCTCACGGATAACGCGGCGGCGGTGCTGGGCATTGCCAACGATTACGGATTCCACGAAGTGTTTGCGCGGCAGGTCGAGGCGGTGTGCCTTCCCGGTGACGTGTTTGTAGGAGTCTCGACCTCTGGTAATAGCCGCAACGTTCTACTGGCGGCACAACGGGCCCAGCAGATGGGCGCTTGCGTCGTGGCCATTACCGGAGAGCACGGAGGCAAACTGGGCGGGGCAGCGGACGTCTGGCTGCGTATTCCGTCATGCGAGACTGCGCGCATCCAGGAAGCCTACATGCTCTGCGGACACATGCTGCGCGATTGGATTGAGTTGGCGGTTTGCATCACGAACGCCGTCGCGGCGCAAAGGAATGCGGGATGAGCCACTATTCTTCGCACTTGATTCGGCTGGTGGAAAGCGAGTTCGGCAAGCCAACGTGCTGGTAGTCGGCGACGTGATGCTCGACAAGTACGTGTGGGGCGAAGTCGAGAGAATTTCGCCCGAGGCTCCGGTACCGGTGTTGCGAACCGCGCGGCAGAGCCAGCATCCTGGCGGCGCAGCCAATGTCGCCATGAACCTGGCGGGATTGGGCGCTCGCGTCACCGTCATGGGATTCGGTGGAGGCGACGACGACCAGCGCACGCTGGAGGCGCTGCTACCGAGGCGGGAGTGAAGTTCTCGCTGATAGCTTGTCCGGGAGTGCCGACCACCTCGAAGTTACGGGTGCTGGCAGGCCATCAGCAATTGCTTCGGCTCGACAACGATCCGCGTTGCGCCGATTACAACGGTTCCAGCGAGCGCTTTTACAAAACGTGATGCGGGCGCTGCCGGAAGCGTCGGTCGTGGTGCTCTCGGACTACGCCAAGGGCGCGTTGAGCGAACGGGTATGCCGCAGCATCATCGGCGAAGCGCGGAGGCTGCATATTCCGGTAGTGGTCGATCCCAAGGGCGCCGATTTCGCGAAATATCGCGGGGCGACCACGATTTGTCCTAACGCGAAGGAACTGGCGGCTGTGACCGGCGAGGCGGCCGGCGACCTGAAGTGGTTGCTGAACGCCGGGCAGAAGATGGTGGCTGCGCTGAACCTGCAATACATGCTGGTGACGCTCAGCGAAAAGGGAATGGCAATCCTGCGGCAGGACTCGCAGACGCATGTTCCAGCGGCGGCGCGGCAGGTGTTCGACGTCTCAGGCGCGGGCGATACCGTGGTGGCTGTGGTTGCAGCTTGCATCGCGGCACGGATGCCGGCGGAGGTTGCAGTGCAGTTGGCGAATGTGGCAGCGGGGATCGTGATCGGCAAAGTCGGACGGTACCGATTGAGCGGGAAGAATTGCTGGGCGCATTGGCGCGCGATCTAGAGTCGGACGGGGAAGACAAGGTGCTTCCGCTGGAGGCGCTGCGTGCTCGCGTGGCGGGATGGCGCTCCCGCGGGTTGCGGGTGGTATTTACGAATGGCTGCTTCGACTTGCTGCACGTGGGGCATATCTCTCTGCTAGAGCAGGCGCGGCGCATGGGTGACCGGCTGATCGTTGCCGTGAATAGCGACCGCTCCGTGCGCGGGCTAAAGGGCCGTCGGCGTCCACTGGTTCGAGAGCAGGATCGAGCACAGATTTTGGCTGCTCTGTCAGCAGTAGACGCCGTGGTGATCTTCGACGATGCGACTCCGCTGCGGCTCATCGAGGCTTTACGTCCTGATGTTCTGGTGAAGGGCGGCGATTACTCCGAGCACGAAGTGGTGGGCGCGGCCGAGGTGAAGGGTTGGGGAGGCCGACTGGAACTCGTGCCGCTAGTCGCAGGCCACAGCACCAGCGCGCTGATCGAGAGATTCGAGAGAACCCGTCGGGGCCGGAGCATGAGCCTCATGTTGTTGTGGGTCACGCTTCCGACGTGGATTGCGATTGTGTGGCGCAAGTATCTTGCGGCGGGACCGCCGACGACTCGTCGTGGCGGAAGCCTGCGCAGCATGGTCATCTTCCGGCTCGACCAGCTGGGCGATCTGGTTCTGACTACACCGCTGTTTCGAGAGTTGAAGCGGCTCTATCCGGGAGCGCGATGCACGGTAGTGGTGCGGCCGCAGTACAAGGCCCTGCTCACTACCAATCGCAACGTGGACGAGATTCTTCCGCTGGGCGAAGTGAAGGCGGAATGGTTGCCTTCACGGGCGCGTTGGCTGGTCTCGGTCCTGTGGTTTTACTGGACTGAGTTGCGGCATCGCCAATTCGATCTCGCGATTTCGCCGCGATGGGACGTGGATGAAAGCCTGGCGACGATGTTGTGCGCGCTGACGAATGCCGGCAAGCGGGTTGGGCACAGTTCGCAGGTGCCGATGGCGAAGCGCCGGATCAATCGGGGATTCGATGCGGCGTTTGATGTTATGGTGCCGCCCGGCCCACTGCAGCACGAGGTGGATAGGAACCTCGCCATCGCCGAAGCGCTGGGCGCTAAGATTCGGAGCCGGCGGCCAGAGATCGTACTGACCGAAAGCGACCGCAGGTTTGCCGACGAATTGCTGAAGAACCATGACGGGCGGCGAACGCTGGTAGGGCTGGGTATCGGCGGGCGCGCAGCAGGCCGCAAGTGGCCACTCGAACGCTACGCCGAGTGCATCTCGCTTCTGAATGAGCAGCGCCCAGTGCAGCCAGTCATCGTGTGTTCGGACGACGAGGATGCGGAGGCGTCGGCGCTGTCGGTGAAACTGGCGGTTCCGCCCTACATCTTGAGTGGAGTTCCATTGCGGACAGTATGCGCGGTGCTGGAGCGTTGCGATTTGTTCCTCGGAAACGATACCGGTACGGCGCATCTGGCGGCGGCCATGAATTGCCCGACAGTCGTGGTCTCGCGCCATCCTGCGAACGGCGGCCCGTCACATGCCAACAGTCCGGCTGCGTTTTGCGCCGCGATGCGCACGATCTCGCGTACTGCAACCGCGAACGGGGAACGGCGAGTGCGCCGCGTCGTGCCGAGAGCCGGAGCCGCATTGCATTCTGCAAGTCACAGCCGAACAGGTAGTGGATGCGGCGATGGAACTGCTTCCCCGGCAACAGCCGCAGCATCTGGTTGCGGCCGCCGGCGCGCCGTTCATCGAACCGTTCACGCTGTTAGTGCGATGGTGCTGGCCTGATGCTCGCGCCGAACACCTGGCGACATTCGCGTGGTGGACGCATCGCTGTGGCGAGTCTCCTCAGGGATGGCCTCGCGGGGGCTTTCAGCGTTGGCCAGCTTGCTCATGCTTCCCCTGGCTGTGCGGTACCTTGGCGCGGAACGTTTCGGGGTGTGGGCGACCATCACCAGCACCGTGGTCTTCCTCAATCTGCTGGATCTCGGCATTGCCAGCACTCTCACGAATCACATTGCCCACGCATATGCTGTGGGCGATCGCGAGTACGCGCCGCGGTACACAACGAATGCAGCTCGTGCTGACCACGGTAGTGGCTTGCCTCGCCGGAGGGGCATTGCTGTTGACGTGGTCACACGTGAACTGGATGAGGCTGTTCAATGTGTCGCACAGCGTGCCGCCGCACGAAGTCAGCGACACGGTCGCGGTCGCGATCGCGTTGGTTCTGCTCGGCCTTCCGGCATCGCTGTGCAGCAGAATTTTCGCCGGATACCAGGAAGTCCATCTCAGCAACCTCGCCGTGGCCGCAGGTACGGTGGCGAACGTTGCGGGTTTGTTCGCAGGCATCGCGCTGAAGGCGTCGATGCCGGTACTGTTGGTGATGTCCAGCGGAGGAGTGACACTGGCGAACCTCGGCCGCCCTGGCCGGCCTGCTCTTCTGGCGCAAGCCGTGGCTGCGGCCGAGATTCTCGCACGTAAGCTGGCGTGTCACCCGCGAGTTGCTCGGCTCAGGGGCTGGCTTCTTCCTGATACAGATTGCCGGGGCAGTGGTTTTCAGCTCTGACAATGTGGTAGTAAGCCATTACCTCGGCGCGGCGCAGGTGACGCCGTACAGCGTGACGTGGCGATTGGTGGGTCTGTCCGCCGTAGCGCAGGGATTGGTTTTTCCCGCACTGTGGCCGGCTTACGCTGAAGCATACGCGAGGCCGATTACATCTGGATGCGGCAGGGCTTTCCGCTACGACCATGCGCGCAACCCTGGCTTTCAACCTTGGCTTGCGCGTGCTGCTGGTCGCGGTCGGCAAGCCGATCATTCGGTTGGTGGGCTGGCGAGGCGGCCGTGCCATCGACCGCGCTTCTGGCGGCAATGGCGCTGTGGGCCGTGATCAGCGGATGCATGACCGTGGAGTCGTGCCTGCTGGCCGCGGTGAACCGCACCCGCGAGCAGGGAGTATTGTCGATCATCGCAGCAGCCGTAAATCTCTGGCGCTGTCGATTTTGCTGGTGCAGCGCATTGGGTCGGTGGGCGTGATCGCCGGGACAATTCTTTCCTACTTTCTGGTGCTGGTGGTTCCGCAGAGCCTGATCGTCCGGAACGTTTTGCGGGAGAATGTTTCCGCCAGCGAAGCAGGAAAGTGTCCGCGTTCCGTCAGCCACAGCATTACGGGCTTAACAACATCGCCATGCTATGATGTTTCACTTTCAGGGAGACATCATGACACTCATCGCGTCGTCGATTCCTGCAAACTGCGGCCGGAGCCGCAGCGCTCACGCATCACCGCATCGGCCCGCTCCTTCGGCAACACCACGCGTCCTGCAAATCAAGGCCAACTTCCCGCGCCTCCCGGACCCGACCGTCTCCCGCCCGAGTGGTATCAGCGCAAGATCAAGCAGGTGCAGGCCAAGATGGCCGAGCGCAAACTCGAACGCGCTGGTGCTGCTCAACGCCCACAACGTGGTGTACACCACCGGATATTTTCACCTGCCCACAGAGCGTCCGCTGGCCGTGCTGATTCCGGCGTCGGGCGAGCCCGTGCTGTTCGTGCCCGATCTCGAATCCGACCAGGTGAAGCTGTGGTGGGTCAAGGACGTACGAAGTCGTACTTCGACTATCCCGGTCCGGTGAACCGGGTGCGCTGGATCTTCGAGCGCATCAACGCCCGCGGACAGGGAGGCGGCACGATCGGCATCGAGGAGTGCACGCCCTCGCGACTGGCGCAGATGCAAGTCGGGCGCGCCCAAAGCCAAGATCGTCGACGCCGGCGACATCGTCGAGCAGATGCGTTGGGTCAAGGACCAGGACGAAATCGGCGTCATGCGCCGCGCCTGCCTATTTCGCCGACTACACCGTAGCGGCCGGTCGCGCTTACATCGAGGCCAACGGCAGCGTCACCGGAGAATGAGATCCTGAAGGCCACGGCCGACGCCGTCGCCGACAAGATGTCGAAGGAGCTGACCAGCGTGGTGGGCATCGGGATTTCGACCTCCTTTCGGCGGACTGGTGCCCTTCGGCAAACGCTCGGCCTTTCCGCATGCCGTACCCAGCAAAGATCAGCTGAAGAAAGGCGATGCGCTGATCCTCAGCTTCGGCGCCGGAGTCGGCGGCTACAACTGCCGAGTGCGAGCGCTCTTTCTGCGTGGGCAAGCCCAGCGACCACGCCAAGAAGCTGTATGACGCCATGCTGGCCGCGCACGACACTGGCGCGGCCAACATGAAGCAAGGCATGGTCGCCGAAGACGTCGACAAGATGAGCCTCGACCAAATCCGCAAGGCCGGCTATGCGCAGTTCCTCAAGCATCGCACCGGACACGGCATCGGCCTCGAAGGCCATGAGGCGCCCTGGATCGCCGAAGGCGACAAGACCGTGCTCAAGGTCGGTATGACGTTCAGTTGCGAGCCGGGCGTTTACGATCCCGGATGGGGCGGCTTCCGTCACTCTGACACCGTGGTCGTCGGCAAGACGAAGGGCGAAATCCTCAACCGCTATCCCGACGCGGCTGAATGACATGATCATCATGATCTAGCCGCCGTGTTCGTTGAGCTTGCTGAACCGCGGGATGGTGCAGTCGGTTTCGCAGCGTCATAACCGACCCGTAGATCAGCATCTCCACGCAGAATAATTGGATCATGGCCATGACAAGGACTGCCGCGCGGGTCGAGCGGCTCACCGGCCCAAAGTGGTCGGCCAGCGCTAACCAGGCCAGGGCGTAGCCTGCGGTCATCGCCACGGACACCATCGCCGAAACCACGAAGAGTTTCGTCAAGGGCGAAAACTCGGGTCGCGACAGTCGCGGGTGCCGGGGAAGTTCGGCGATACCACGCTGCACACCACAGGCACAAAGCCAGGAAGCCCGACGATGGTGCTGACGTCTTGCAGGAGGCCTGCCACTGGCATGGTGTGCCACAAGGGCAATATGATGTGGGTCTTGAGCAGCGGCCAATACGCGGCCGTGCGCGAATACGGATGCGTGAATTGATCCCACAAGAGATGCGTCAGAGTGCCCACCGCAATCCAGAGCACGATCTTTCCGAACTGCCGCCATCCTCGAAACGCCAGGGGCTGGGTCTTGTCTTGAAGCCGCAACTGCCAGCCGCGAGGCAACAGCTCAATCGCTGGGCCCTTGACGACCAACTCAAAAAGCCACAGCACCAACAGCGCAAGAGGAAGCGTAAGCAACAGCACATCGGGAAAGTGGTGTCCGCTGCGGTCTTCGTCGGAGATCAAAATGAAATATTGCAGGTCGGGCGCAAACGTACCCATGACCAGCGCAGGCCATACAGGCTTCAGCCTGCGGAAGGGCAATGATGCGGCGGCGTGCGACAAAGTGAAGGGCATGAGCGGCTGACGAAATGCTTATCGTGACATAGTTCGTGGCATTGCAGGGGGACTATCCCGCCAGGAATGGGTTACTTTCGCGCTCCTCGCCGATGGTGGTGAGCGGGCCGTGTCCGGGGACGACGATGGTTTCGTCGGGCAGCGAAAGCACCGGTCCATTCAGCGACTCCATGATCTTCTTGAACGAGCCGCCGGGCAGGTCGGTGCGACCGATGGACCCGGCAAACAGCGTGTCGCCCGCAATGAGCTTCTGCTCGGCCGCGAAGTATAGGCAGACGCTGCCTTCGGTGTGTCCCGGCGTGTGCAACACGTCCGCCACAAGACTGCCGGCCTGCAACTTTGTCGCCGGTCGTGATGCTGCCGTCAATCGCGGTTTCTTCGGGCGGCCGCATGCCGATCCAGCTGGCCTGCACATCGAGCATCTTCAGCAGCGTTTGGTCGTTTGAGTTGAGCAGCACGGGTGCGCCGGTGATGCGTTTCAGCTTGGCTGCGCCGCCGATGTGGTCGATGTGGGCGTGGGTAATCACGATCTGTTTCACGGTAAGGCCGTGCCGCTGCACGATGGCGAGCACCTCATCGATGTCGTCGCCGGGGTCGATGACCATGGCCTCGTGAGTCTGCTCGTCACCCACGACCGAGCAATTACACTGCAGCGGGCCTACCGGAAAAATCTCGTGGATCATGACTTCAAGCTACCACGACGCCTGCGAATTTGGCGAAACCTGAGAGCCTGCGCGACTTGTGTCCGCGTGGCACCCTGCGCTAAACTTCGCAATCCTGACAGTAGTTTGGCGCCGAAGCGGCCCGCAGGAGCAGCCTATGGAACGCATTTCGCGCATCACGTTTCGCGATCATACGATTCTGCTGGTCGACTGCAGCGACTGCTCGCCGGAAGAACTGGCGGCCGTGACCGACGACGTACCCCGCCACGTAACGCAAGAGCCGCATGGCTCGGTGCTGCTGCTCGCCGATTTCAGCCGAGCTGTCTTCAACAAAGAAACGGTCGAGCATGTAAAACTCGCCGCCGTGTTCGATCGGCCTCATCTCAAGAGGTCCGCCTGGGTCCTCACAGAGAACCTGCCCAAGACGCTTTACGACTCGATCCGCACGTTTTCGGGCGCGAAATTCCCACCTTTGCCACCCGGGAAGAAGCCCTGGAATACCTGGTGAGCGAACGTCCTCGGCGGCGAAGTCAGGCATAAAAGCAAAGGCCTTCGCGCAAGGCGAAGGCCGAAATCGAAGAATCGGTGCGTCGAGCTACTTGGCTGGAGCGGCCGGGCGGGCGCCTGCTGCGTCGGCGCCGACTTCGTGTTTTCCAGCACCGATCCGCTGCTGAGCGCCGCGGCGCGTGGCCAACACAGAAAGGGTGATCGAAGTCACCATGAAAGCGATGGCGGCATAGGTGGTAGCGCGGCTCAGACGGTGCCGGCCGTGCGGGTGCCAAAGGCAGTCTGGCTGCCGGCGCCGCCGAACGCGGCGGCGATGTCGGCGCTCTGGCCATGCTGCAACAGCACGACAATGATCAGGAACGCGCAAACCAGCACATGAATGGTAGTTACTAGCGGAATCATCCAGGTAAGCATTGATGTCTCAGTTCTCTTTGCGGACGGTGCCGATCCGGCACAGCTTCGTCCATAATTTCCGGTTCATACTCTCAAAACACTGCCGACGAGCCTTGCAGGAACGATGGTGCGGAAGGGGGGACTTGAACCCCCATGCCTTTTGGGCGCCACCCCCTCAAGATGGTGTGTCTGCCAATTTCACCACTTCCGCGCACAATCAGAGAAGGCAAGAAGCCGTCTTCAAAGCAGGTTGTAGAGGCACTCATAGTATAGCAAAGACAGCGATTGCAGCGAAGAAGGCCCTATCTGGCACTGGCCGTTTGCGAAGCCGCAGTTGGCGCTTTCGCCACGTTACTGGCTGACTTTGGCTTGCGCGCCGGCTTCGCATGTGGCTTCTTGCTCTTATGTTTCGCGGGCGGACGAAGCACCGCCTGAATGCTCTGCTCGGCGGCCTTGGGGTTCTGTCCGTAGCTCGGATCGAACATCGCAATCACGCTCGATGGCTCGAGTTGTGTAGCGTCGGGCCCATTGGCTATCGATGAGCGCCTGCTGCACTTGTTTCCATTGATCTGGCTGGACTTCATGCCGTCGATCGGCAATGTCCGTCAGCGAAGACATCTTGCAGCACCGGGTTGCCATTGAGTGCGGCGAGAAACTGCACGAACTCTCCAGGTTCACTCCCATCTGGAACACCAATTGGCTTAGTGCCATCTGCTGCGCTCCTGTCAACTCGTCGAAGTTTCGGCAATATGCCTTCGCGTTATGAATAGCTTGCGTGGCCGACACTCGCAGAAGCTGTGTGGCCTCTGTTTCGGTCAATTGGGGCTTCAACTGGTGTGTCTTGATTTTTTTGCGGTAGCCCTTCTTGTTCCACTTGGCCAGGTTCCGGTCGAACTGTTCCAGAATCACCTTTAGCTGTTCCGGATCGAGTCCTGCCGTCTGCCAAAGCTGCCTGCACTTTTTCTTGGCGTCCTCGACTGTCCGCGCTGGGGCAGCGCGA
>CAWFBW010000015.1:0-66563 GCA_963814165.1 uncultured Acidobacteriaceae bacterium
GCAAACATCCTGCGTTTCCCATTCCGAACCGTTTGTTTACCAGCAGCCAGGAGGAGAAGACCGGCCATATCGCGAGAGATTTAGCGTTGCCCTCGTGTCGCCGACGCCTGAGTTTTCAATGAACAACGCAATCGCGGAGGTGCTCAGGGGCAGCTTGGAACGTCAGAAAACGCGCCGGGTAGTCAAAGGTGATGCGGTAACAACGTAGGACGCCTCCGCCGAGGCTGCCAGCTAAAGTACGGGATGCGAAGGTGCCGGCTTTGTTCTGGGTTACGTTTGCGGGCAGCTCACGAAAATCTGTTTCCGCCAGCTTGAAACTCGCCAGAGTCACTTTGCGAGCTTGACATTTCCGCCAACCCCTGCGCCGGATATCACTTTCCTCCTATCTTCTGATACAGGTCGTTTCGTTTGCGAATCCCGCAAAGAGCGTCACCGTTCCACCATCTCCTGTATCCAGCCGGAACAGCCCGTGATGGCCGTCGACCTCGGCCTCGATGTAGATGGAATGCCCGTCACTGTAGAAAGGCACAGTGGTGCCCGCGTCGTTCGGGGCGGGCTGCCCGAATTCGGCGAAGCTGATCGTCTGAGCCGGATAATCAATCGTGGTGCGGAACTCCGCGAGGAATTCGAAGCCCACGGAACCAGCGGGCTCCGGTTGTCCCGGCCGAGCGTCCCACGGTAGGGGACCCACGAGGACTACCTCGTCTGATAACTCCGCGGATCCTAGAGATATCTTCTTCGCCACCGCATATCCGCCTGCCGTGCTTGATTCGCCGACGCCGCTGAGATTCAGTCCACCCGAGACCTTCAGGCCAAACTGCTCGGCCCATGCGGGCGAGAAAGAGTTGGCCGCGCCCGTGTCAAACACGACGTCCGCAGGCACGTCGTTAACCCGTGCGGAGACGAGGATGTGCCATCCCGCATAGCGAAAAGGAATACGTGCTCCCTCGACAGAGACGAGCCGGCCATGGGGTGATCTCGCAGGCCGCGCCAAACTATCCGGCGGGAGCTTGCTGAGCAGGCGCACACGCTTGACTTCGAACGTGGTGGTTTCGCCGGTGTTAGAAGTTTCAACTCTGCGGAATGGAAAGCTTACCTTCCCAACGCGACGCCAGTCGCTGTAGGTGATCGTGAGCGGCCCGTCTTCGGTCTGGACCACGACTTGCCTAACCAGATGGTCCGTCAAGTCGAATGTTACTTCGACCTCACTACCTCCAACTGGAACGTAATGCACAACTTCGGCGTGATTGCTTGGTTCAGCCTTGCTAATGGTGAAGCCAGTCTCGCTTCGCCATCCCGCACGATCAACGAACGCCTGCGATTGAGCGTCTTGCACCAGAGGAGGCAGGTCGACCGAATTGACGATACCGTTGGCAGCACCCCAGGTCACTCCGTCATAGCCTGTCACTGCCCGCATGGGGCCAGTCTCGTGGAGCATGCGGCTGTTCCCCGTGCGCAGGTCGATAGTCTTTGCAAATCTACCGGGCACGCCGCCCTCTGTCATCGTTCCTTCTAGGATTACGGCGGCTATTCGGTCCCAGCCGTGGCCACCGGTAGCTGCCCACTCGGCCTGAGCAAGTCCGGACGGGCGCTGGTCTTCCGCCTGCTTGGCTATGGTGGGCGAAGCAACGAGTGCGACTGAAATTGCTGCAACTAAGAAACCAGCCCGGACGCATCGCATTTCTCAAAACCCCCAAGAGTGAGTCGGGCCGACGCAGCTATCAAATCTACGAACGTATGACGCTCATTCTGCACACCCCTTAAACACCGTGGTGTTCGGGATGGCCGACGAAGAGTCCTCGTGGGACGAACCTTATGGCGTCTCAATCCGCGCATATCCGACCGATTATAGTAGGAACATTCAGAAGTCGACCAGAAGCAAGCGTATGTAAAATTACTCCCGATACGTCGGCCGATGTTTACGAATGCCTCCTTTTCATCTTGCCGTATGACGCCATATTCTGCCAAGTTAGCGGCCCGTCCGCAACTCCTAGCAGGCTGCTGAAAAATCTCTGATTTGCATGAACTCTGTCCTGCTTCGGTCGCCGAGGGAGAGGGGAGAGAGTTCGTTTTGGCTTATTTCTTTACCTGCTGAGCTTTTTTCCATTCAGCAGACACATCCGGCCCCGGCTTACACCGCCTGCATTGACAGGTTCCGCAGGCGGACTAGGTTATAGGCCGCGCAGGCGAAGGTGAACACCCAATCCACTTTCAACAACCCACGAGGTCGTACCTTGCGCAGCAGAGCAACCGTCTTCAGCCAGCCGAAACATTCCTCGATCCGCTTCCGCTTCCTTTGGCTGATGCGGTAGCCTGCATGACGCGTTGTCCGCTGGTCGATGGCACTGCCGCCGCGTCGGCCCTCATTTTGCGCCACATGCGGTGTGATCTGCATGTGACGGCACTCGGAGACGAAATCCGCCGTGTCGAAGCCTTTGTAACCGCCCACGGTTACCCGCTTGATGCCGCGATCTGTTCCAGCATCAGCAGCGCCGTATCGCGCTCGGCCGTCCCGTTGGCTTCCCACACCATCGCATTCACGATCATCCGTTGCTGTTTTCCACCAGTAGATTGCCGCTGTAGCTCAACTTCGCCTCCTTGCCCTCGCCCTTGCGCGCCATCTGGGCCTCGGGATCGGTCTTCGACGCGTGCGTCCGGTTGGACCGCTTTTCGCCGTGAAAGTTCACCGTGGGATTGCCGGGGTCATCGGAAGGCGCGGATGCTTGCCATCCTTGCGCTGAAAACTCTTTGCGCCCGCCCAGGCTTCCAGCAAGGTGCCGTCCACCGTGAAGTGTTCGTCGGAGGTCAAGCTCTTGCACCGCGCCTGTTCCACCACTTGCGCCAGAAACTGCTTGGCCACCTCGGCCTCCAACAGCCGGTCCCGGTTCTTGGTAAACACCGTCGGGTCCCACACTTCCTCGTCTAAATTCAACCCTACAACCAGCGAAACAACACGCTGTAATCGATCTCTTCCATCAGCAGCCGCTCGCTGCGAATCGAGTACAGCATTCCAACAACTGCGCCCGCAGCAGCTTCTCGGGCGCAATCGACGGCCGGCCTTCGCTGGCGTAGATGCCATCTAGGCTGCGGCGACAAGGCCCGCAGAACTTCGTCCACCATGGTCCCGATGGCACGCAGCGGATGTCAACTCCGCACGCGGACCTCTGGCGACAAATAACTGAACATGTGGCTTTGCTGATGATCTGTGCCGCGCATGCTGCTTTCTCCGCACATGCGCCCTGTGGATTAGGAGTACTTTTTCAGCATCCTGAGAACTTGAGTCGTTGCGGGACCTCGGTCGGTAGCGGATTTGCGGCGACAAATCGCCAACTCGTTCATCCATCGGTCAGTTTTCCAGTATAGCGATCAAGTGCGACATGGCCTAGATCGCCAGCTAACGACTTGCTGAGCTGTCGTAAACTTGAGCACACCCATGAACGCTGAGATCAACGGCTTTCGCATGCATTACGAGATCTTCGGAGAGGGCGGGAGCCCCTTGCTTCGGCCGCACGGATGGAGCGGCACCGGGGCGGACTGGAAGTTCGTGTTCAAGGATGTTCCAGCGGGTTTTCAGATTATCGGCCCGGATATGCGCGGCAACGGAGCGTCCTCTGGCTTTGAAGGTATTCATCATTTTCAGCAATCGGCTCATGACATTTTTGGGCTGCTTGACCGACTAGAGATCGAGCGAGTCAAAGCAATCGGTTTTAAGCGGCGGTGGCATCACCCGCTTTATATGGCGATCCAGCAGCCGGACAGAATTAGGCTATGGTTCTCGTCAGCGTACCGCCCGGATTTTCCAGAGCCAGCCCGAACGATGCAGAGGGCATTTTCGTTTGAGGCGTTGCCGGAACGTGAGCAGAGCATGATGCGACAGCGAAGTAAGGGGGGGAGATAAGCAGATCGCATGGCCATCGAACAACATACGGGGCATGGCAAAGTCGACCGATGATGTGAACTTCAGCCCGCAGATGCTGCATAGGAATGAAGCCCGGACACGATCGTCTTTGGAGATTCCGACCCTTTATACCCCGTGGACTCGCGGTGTTCAGTTGCAGAAGGAAATCCCGAATTCCTCGCTTTGGACCGTTCCAGGAGGTGGGCACGGACCATATCTTCGGCACTTATTCGGCTCTGGTTTGCGGAAACTACCATTGCATTCCTGAATGGTCGAGAGTGCCCGCAGGTGATTGGCCAATGATTATTGGATAGTTGTTGGTAAATCGCCATCCCGAACGTAATCCAGTTTTCCCCAGCCATCGCTTCCCCCATCCACGTACCACTTGCTGTTTTTAGCGCGCGCTGGAAATCGGTCCTGGCTGGCTGTGCAGACCAGAAAATAAACATCCACGGCAGAGGTCATCTTCCCGCTGAGGGCTCTACAGCAGCCGCTCTCGGTATCAAACCCAGACCCGCCAATAGCCAAATCACATTTCCCTCAAATCCCAACTGAGCTTCAACAAGACTTCTGGTACCCGAAGGAGGGTGCCTCGCCATGCCAACTGAAGACACATCGACATTGCTCTCAGGACCGGATGTGACCAATCTCCTGTCGGAGCTTGAAGTCCCGTTTTCACCCGACCAAGTTCGGTGGCGGGTTACCAACACAACCAACGATAAGAAACGCGGTCAGATCGTGCCGTACGCCGATACCCGCGCCTACACTGACCGGCTGAATTCGCTGTTTACACCACAAGGCTGGACCCGCGAATACAAGGTCGAGACGATGACCAATATCACTCGAGTAAAGAAGGGTGAGAGCATTCTCTCCGGCAAGGTGCTAGTCACTTGCACAGTCACGATTCTTGTCATCGGTTCACACTCAGGCACCGGGGAAGAATGGGCCGACGACGATAACGGCATGACGTCAGCGGATGCCCAGGCGTTTAAAAGAGCCTGCTCCTGCTTTGGTCTTGGCCGCTACTTCTATGACTTCAACGCCATCTGGGTCGATCTGGACCAGAACCGCCAGCCAGTTAGAACACCCGCGTTATTTGCCTGGGCGCTTCCGGAGAACTGGCGAAAAGGAATGCGACCTTCGAGCAAGAATGGGAACGGCAGCGCCGCCAGATCTTCCAACGGCACAAATGGACGAAGCCAAGCGAACGGGAACGATACTCCAAAAGCCTCGGGCAACGGCCATAGCAAAACCAGCAGCAGCAATGGCGGTGCGAACGGAACCCATAGCGACGACCTGGATGTACGCATTGCAGGGTTGGAAAAGACTGTTGGCACACCGTTGTATCGCAACATCCTGCGGGAGTGCGGACGGGTTAACCAGCCAAAGCTGATCCGCGATCCCGCAGTCAAGCGCAGCGTCCTGCAGTTGCTTGAATCGGCAGCCCGCGGTTTTACTCGATTGGAAGCAGTTACAAAGCGGCTGGATGCGAAGACCGTCGAGTCGCTGCTGGCGAAACTCCAAGCCCCGCCTTTGGGCGAGATTTCGGACATGAAGACCCTGCAACACGTGGTCTTCGGCCTCGAAGAACTCGCCGGCCCGATCAACACCACGCAGCTTGATCACTCCCCACAAACCAGGGAATGCCAAGGGCCCGGACACGTGTGCCTTGGCTCCCTCAACCCTCCCCAGAAGCAGACGTAGCTGAAGCCCCGCACAGAAGGAGTCGGCAAGATGTTTATCACGGCGGTCGCGCAACTCTCTCCGCGTTCGCGGCGGCTCGCAGGCTCGCATCATGCTGGCTGACGATGGCAAGAGATACGTGGTCAAATTCCAGGGAAACCCACAATGCACGAGGGTGCTGGCAAATGACTACCTGGCCTGCCGGATGGCTGCGAATGATCGGGCTAACCGTGCCGGAGCCGGCGATTATCCAAGTGGGTGAGAAGACAATCCAGGACCAACAAATCACCTTCACCCTGGCTGGGCGATCGGTTGCAGCACGCCCGGGACTCCAGTTTGGTTCCGAGGTGGTGACTGGAGAGGTCTGGGACTGGCCGTCTGGATCAATGCTGGGGCGCGTCAGGAATCTCAAGGAATTCGCCGGTGTGCTGGCGTTCGACAAGTGGACTGCGAATGCCGATGGCCGACAGGTCGTGTTCCACAAAGAGGTGCGTGAGCGAAAGTACACCGCATCATTTATCGATTTTGGGTATTGCTTCAATGCGGGGGAGTGGAGCTTTCCCGACGCACCGCTGCGGGGAGTGTACGGGCTCAATGATGTCTATCAGGGGGTCGAATCGTGGGATGACTTTGCTCCTTGGCTGCAGCGGATCGAGATGTTCCCCGAGCAGCAGTTGTGGAGCATTGCGGACGAGATTCCATGTGAATGGTACGGCGAACGGGATGAACTGCAACGCTTGCTGGATCGCCTTTTGGAGCGACGCAGTATTGTCCGGCAGCTAGTCGAAGGTTTCAGAACTTCGAGCAGAAACCCGTTTCCGAATTGGGCCACGGGGCGGCCGGTTCCTTGCGCGACAGAATCTAAGAGGGAAGCCGTTCTTGTCTGAGTTGGGAAACTGTCCGGATCCGTTCTTCACGTTCCGTTGATCGCGTCGCTGCAAGTTCCATCAAGCTGTGACCATCTTCGCCGACCAGCTCTTTACGAACGCTCCGAAGCGGTCGAGCGCCTGCGAGAAATTGTCTCCGGCGGCGGCAAAGCCCAGGCGGAAATGTGAGGGCGCATCGAAGCAATCGCCGGGAGCCAGCAAGATCCCACGCTCGGCGGCGGCTTGGCAGAACGGGCGGGCATTCTCTCCGCTTACCAGCCAAGGGAACGCGGTCATGCCTCCTTGAGGCGGTATCCAGCCGAGTACGTCGCGATGGTCGGCCATGAAGCGCTCGAGGAGCTTGAGGTTTCGGGAGGCGACTTCCTGAGTCTTGCCGAGGACGACGTCGCGATTGCGGATGGCGATTTCGGAAAGAATTTCTCCCGTAGTCGTGTTGCTGACTGAGAAGTAGGCGCGCGCGGTCCAGTATTGCTGGCGGCGCTGGGCGTCGTGCTCGATCATCCATCCCGTGCGCACGCCGGCAATCGAAAATGCCTTCGACAGATCGGAGATCACGGTGGCGTGCGGCAGTCGCGCTGCCGATTTCGTTTGCCTTCCGTGGTAGATGGGATGGTAGACCTCGTCACTCACCAGCTGGATTCCGCGCTCGGCGGCGAAGTCGTGCAGGGCTTCCATTTCGTCGTCGCTGATGGTCGCGCCCGTTGGGTTGTGCGGGCTGTTGACCAGGATGAGCTTGGTCTTCGAGTCGGCTAGCCGCTTGATCTCGTCAGGGTCGATGCGGAAGCCGTTCTCGCGGCGCACGTGGTAGAAGCGGGTTTCCAGGCCAAGAGATTCCGGCAGCGCCGAGAAGGTAGTGAATCCAGGCTGCGGGATGATGACGTTCGCGCCGGGCTCGGCGGCCAGCCACATCAGGGCCACGAGCGCCTCGGAAGCGCCGGTCACGACTTGGACAGCGTCAACCGGGACGCCCTGCATTTCAGCGATCGCCTCACGCAGGCTGTCGGCGCCTGCGGGGCGGCTGTAGACAAGCTTGTGGTTCAGGAAGCGGTGGTGTGTGGCGTGATCGGCGAGCGCGAGGATGTCGCTTACAGTCCAGTCCGGTCCGGTGCTCGCAGCGAGGTTGAACTCTATGTCGTGTTCGTACTGGTCGAGCCAGGCGTCGAGCAGGAAAGGCTTGAGTTGCACGCGAGCACCTCGAAGGAGAAAGTGGTTCCTGTTATTGATCCCGCGAGTCGGCCCACGGATGAATTTTTAGTTTACGAGCAATGAGAACCAGCGCTTCAATAGTTCGCTGCAAACCCATGTTGGGCAGCACTCTTAGTGATCTTAGATAGACGCTGAACGGAGGTCCCGTACTTGGGTCCTCTCTAACCTTCAAGTCACAGCCTTCCGGAGAGCAAATGGCCCGACCAATCGCCAGACTCAAGCTTGGCTATTATCCCTTGCCGATCGAGGAAGCCCAGAATATCCGTTCGCTGCTGGTTTCTGCAGCACCGTATGCCGCCATTGACCCTTGCGCCGGCGACGGTACAGCACTGCTCGAGATAACGAAGGATTCCGAAGCCCATCTTGCTGCCATCGAACTGGACGCGGACCGAGCTGCGGCAGCAGCCCAGAAGGGAATTGCGACCGTTCACGGCAGCGCCTTTGAGTGCCGGGTCTTGGCGGAAACATGTTCGCTCCTGTACCTGAATCCGCCATACGACACAGAGTTTGGTCCGCACAGTAATAAAAGGATGGAACTGGTCTTCCTGGAACACTGCTATCGCTGGGTGACCAGCGAGGGTGTCCTGGTATTCGTGGTTCCAGCTCCCGCCGTCGGAACGTGCGCGCGTCTACTGACAAGCCAGTTTGACCGGATCTGCTGTCTTTCGTCTGGAACATCCCGAGTCAGTCCGCTTCAATCAGGTCGTAGTGTTTGGCAAACGAAAGAAAGCACATTTGCGCGGTGAGCCCAAGGGTGCGGATGAGTTGCTTCGGATAGCTTACAAGCCACAAGTCGCTTCCTGTACTGAACCAAGAGGTGAGGGAGCGCTACGCGATTCCACCATCATTGCCCGCAAAGATCTCTTTCACGGGACTGCCGTTGGATGAAATCGAAGACGCGCTGCAGCGGTCGGTGGCGATGCAGAACGCCCGCGGGATTCTAGTACGAAAACAACAGAAGATGAGCGGTCGGCCGGTGACACCGCTTCATAAAGGCCACGTTGGTTTACTGGCCTGCAGCGGCATGCTGAACGGCTTCTTCGGAGAAGGTGAGGCGAGGCACATCGCACACTGGCGCTCGGTGAAGTATGTAGACGAGTTCAACGAGGAAGGGGAGGCCGAGGGAGAGACAATCATTCGCAAGCGGGAACGGTTCAGCCACGAACTGACTCTTGCCTACAGAGTGGGCAAATCGTGGAGCTGAAGGAGACCAAGGAGAACGTAACCAGCAAACCCTCCCACGAATAAAGGTGCAGACAGACCTCCGAGCCGGAACCTACGCTTACTATGCTCCTGGAATGGAGAGCCCACGCGTGCGACATAATCTCCAGTTCCCTCTCGCTCCACGGCAGCTCTTTCGTCCGAGCCAAACCCAACTCACGAGCACGCTTCTTCAACGCCCAATGCGGCATCCCGACCTTCTTGGACAGCAACCGGATGCCCGAACCACTTTTCGGCTTTCGATGGTTGAGATAGATCTCTCGAATAAGTTGATCGATCTGGTCGGTGAAGACGTACTTACGCCGACTCGGGACTCTGACATCATGACAACGCGCGACGCAGAACGTTACGTCACAAACCGGCTGAGACTGGCTCCGGTATAACTGTTTCATAGCAATTCCTGGATGTGCAGGTTTCGAGTTCTGGGACCTCGGTGAATAAGGGATGACCGACTGGAAGACCACAAAGCTGGGTAAGACAGGCTGGAAAGTAGGCCGACTCGGCCTGGCATCCAGTTATGGCGCGGATGAGCGTTGCGTGCAGATGGCCTTTGAGCGGGGCGTTAACTATCTGTATTGGGGCTCGATGCGTACGGCTAAATTCGGTGCCGGACTACGCAGCCTGCGATCACATCGCGATGAGTTCCGCCTCGTGATCCAGTCCTATTCGCGTGTCGCCGCAATGGTCCCGTGGAGTCTGGAGCGCGCACTCAAATCGCTTGGCATGGATCACGCTGACATTCTTCTGCTGGGGCTGTGGAACAAGGACGTCAGTCCTGCAATCTTCGACCAGGCGTTGCGGCTTCGGGAACGCGGTCTGATACGCGCGATCGCTGTCTCAACCCACAATCGGCCACAGGCAGCGGCAATTGCCAACCATAATGGCGATGTCGATGTCCTTCATGTGCGCTACAACGCTGTACATCCCGGAGCAGAGCGAGACATCTTCCCAAAACTGCCAGCGCCGAGGTCAGACCCGGAATCGTGACATTCACGGCTACGTGTTGGGGCGAGCTGATGAAGCCTGAAAGGGTTCCCGCTGGTGACAAGATTCCCTCGGCGGGTGATTGTTATCGGTTCAACTTAAGGAACCCGTCGGTTGACCTTTGCCTGACAGGACCCAGATCCGTCTCCCTCACGGCCGCACTTGACGCGTTGGACAAGGGCCCAATGACTTCAGAGGAAATGGACTGGATGCGGCGGGCCGGCCAAGCCAAGTACTTCAAGCCAACATTGCTCTCCATCAGGGATAGAAGCACGAAATCCGGCACCTGATCCGTGGATCGAATCACACAGAAATCCCGCGTATTGAGCCAACGTCAGTAGTACATGTCATTCTGATTATGTTGAACTATTGCGGACAACGAACTGATCTTCCACCGTGCCTGCTATCCAACAGAAATCGACGGACCGCTAACATGCCAGGCATTCCACCCTGGATCAGGAACACAAGAGGAGGTTGGTTCTTGAACATTGGGTTGCTGTTCGGCCGCGAGATCCACTGGTTCGCAAGTTGCTCACTGAACAATGTGTTGACGCTTGGAAGATTCCGATCAGGAGCGGAGTCGAGTCAGTGCGTCCTGCGTCAGGAGACCTCTGCGGTTTTCTTCAGCGCGTAATACCTTCCGCATAAAATGCCTCCCAAAGTAATCTGGCATCGCGGCTCCCAGGCCCCATTGCCGGAGATGTCGAGAAAAGCTTCGATGGCCGCTACACTCAGTCGCTTGCGGGTGGCAGAGTCAGTCAGGTCCGGGAGGCTTTCAGAATTCAGAGCCTAAGTCGCGAAGAGTTGTTGGTCGGAGTGCCACAGGAGAGTTCTCCGCTTATTTAGTATTTTCTCTCAACGGAGGATGGCTGTCGGCTGTGTGCGTTCGCTAGGTCCGGCTGCTCCGGGTTCCTTACAGCATCCGAATGGGGCCCGGGTATTGGGCCACGACAGGATCGTTGGTGAGCAGCGTAATGCCCTCGACTGCCGCCTGGGCCACCAGAATACGATCAAAGGGGTCTTTATGAATGGATGGCAGACTTTCGATGGCAACGACGTGTTCGCTGACAATCGGCAATTCGCTGTATCCATTATCCAGCAGGCCGCGGCGCAGCAGACGGGCCTCGACCCAAAGTCCTTTCGCCCTAATCCACTCTTGATCGCCACCTCCCACAAGCTGGCAACACTGAACAATAACTCATTGCCCATGTCCTCCAACAAAGTGCGTATGTTTTTCGGCAAGCGTTTGGGTTCGCCGGCCGCCCACAATAGCAGGTGAGTGTCCAATAGAGCTTCATTCTCTGCCGCCGAAGAGCTTCTCGATCTCCTCGCTGCCCATTTGGTCGAAGTCATCCGGTATGGCGATTTGTCCCGCCATAAATCCTAGGCACTTCACTTTGTCGCCAGTGGGGGCCGTCAGCGCGGTAACCTTGACGATCGGTTTGCCCGCCTTAGCAATGATGAAAGGCTCGCCCTTGGACGCCGCTTCCACCAGTTTTGAGAGCTGCGTTTTGGCTTCGTGAATGTTTACAGTTTTCATGACAGTGAATACTTAGCTAAGTTGGTTTAGTTTATCAAGAATTGGCCGCCGTAGCAATGTCAGGCCGGACAGCAGCGCATCTCGCTAGAACAATGGAGCTGCTCGACGTCTCGGTTTCGGCGACGCATCGCCCAGGGATATCGCCGTCCTTCCTCAGTCCGAAATCCGGTAGTGAGATCTCCGGGACTCCGGAAGCCTCACTGTCTATTGCCGCAATCAGCGCTCCGTCTTCTGCGGTTGGAAACGGGACGGTCGTAGCTGCTGGACGCTCTTCCACTATGCCGAGTTTGAGGCTATGCCGAGCGAACCACCGGCGCCCCCGGAATCAGCGCCGCCGCCTCCAGTTAAAGCAGCCGTGCAGTTGCCCTTGTTCTGAATGGGAGAGATCACTCTACTCGGCATAATCCTGTCACCTCCGTGAAAGACTGCTGCACGGAGGACTTATGGAACGACTTTTCAAAGACAGTAGAGCGATCGAAAGATTTCGGTCTGGTCCGTTCGGAACCTACATTCAACATCTTGCTGATCACCTTCGGCAGCAAGGCTACGCTCGCGTGAGCAGGCGATGGCGAATTCGAGTTGCTTATCGGTTTGCCGTTTGGCTGGAGGAATCACGCATCCCTATGGAAGATGTCACACCGGCGCACGTGCATCGATTTATCGCGCGTTACTGCTCGGTGAAACAAGGCGACGCGAAGACGCTCCAAGTGTTTTTCGACATCCTGGTGGAGAGGGGCGTTGTTCCGCGACAGTCGGAACCGGTCAAGACCGACGCAGAAAAGGCAGTTGATGAATTTGCCGTTTATTTACGGCAGCAACGCGCGCTTGCGGCTCGCACCGATTGATTCGTATCGATTTCCGGTCCGGCAGTTCCTTGCACGGCGCTTCAGCAACAGACGCGTCAACCTATCGATAATCCGACCGCAGGATGTAATTGACTTCGTTCGACATGAGGCAGCACGCAAATGCGCTGCTAGCGCGAAGAACACAACCACTGCTTTGCGTAGTTTCCTGCGGTATGCACTGTATTGCGGTGTTCTCGACCAGGATCTCTCGGCCGCTGTTCCAACGGTGGCAGACTGGTCGCTGGCGAACATTCCGAGGGGGTTGTCCCGTGAACAAGTCAACGCCGTCTTGGCCAGCTGCAACCGGCAGACAGCACTTGGACGTCGTGACTACGCCGTCCTCTTGTTGTTAGCTCGCCTGGGGCTGCGGTCGGCCGAGGTGGCCCATCTCAATCTTGACGACATCGAATGGACCACTGGAGCGATTTTGGTCAATGGCAAGGGTGGAAAGGCGTGTCGAGTTCCCCTACCCGCCGATGTCGGTGAAGCCATTGCTATCTACCTGAGCAAGGATCGACCGGCAGTACCGACCAGGCGCGTTTTCCTGCGAGCGCCTGCTCCACATACGGGCTTTGAGGGAACGTCCACGGTGGGCTTGATCGTGAAGTACGCTCTGGCAAGAGCCGGCATCCAGTCGCGAAGTAAAGGAGCGCATCAATTTCGGCACACGTTAGCGTCTGACATGCTCAAACATGGGGCATCACTGACCGACATCGGCGAAGTCCTGCGCCATAAAAAGCCGAAGACGACCTTTATCTATGCCAAAGTTGACTTTGGAGCGCTTCGCCCGCTCGCCAAACCATGGCCAGGTGGTGTCGCATGAAGCACCCCCTGCAGCAAGCTCTCGATGATTACCTTGCGTTGCGACGCAGCCTTGGATTCAAGTTGCACAAGGAAGGTCGGCAACTGCCGCAGTTCCTCGTGTTTCTGCAGAAGAACAGGGCCGCGTACATCACCGCACGTCTCGCCCTCGATTGGATAATGCAATCAGCAGGGCGGGGGCGAACGCAGCGGCTGAGAATGGTGCGTGGATTTGCCCGGTACATTACTGCTTTTGATAGCCGCACCGAAGTTCCGCCGAGCGATCTCGTCCCGGCGAGATGTATTCGTCCGCGTCCCTACATCTATAGCGACTACGAGATCCAACGCCTCATCGAAGAGGCACGGAAGTACCCACGTGATAAGCCGCGCGGAACCTACTATTGCCTCCTCGGTCTTTTAGCCGTGTCCGGATTGCGAATCGGCGAGGCCATCAGGCTCCGCATGGAGGATGTTGACTTGGTGAACGCGGTTCTTACAATCCGTAATACCAAATTCGGCAAGTCCCGCTTGGTTCCGCTCCATCCAACCACCGTGAATGAACTGGGAAGTTATAAGCAGCGCCGTGATGCATTGCTCGCTTCGCAATCGTCAGCCTACTTCTTTATAAGCCGAAAGGGCACACCTCTGATCCATTCATCGATATACAGGGTGTTCAATGGCTTGTCAGTCAAAGTCGGGATCCGAAAGGCACGCCGCGGGGGAGGACCGCGGTTGCATGATCTTCGTCATCGATTCGCGGTTAGCACGCTTATCGATTGGTACCGGGCCGGAGCAGATGTTGAGCACCAGCTTCCAACCCTGGCGACCTTCCTCGGTCATGTTTCTGTAGAGTGCACGTACTGGTATCTCAACGAATACCCCGAGCTGATGCAGTTGGCAGCCAGCAAGCTGAACAACCGCTGGGAGGGAAAGGCATGACAGCAACCACCAGCCTCGCCCCTCTGCTCCAGAGTTTTTTCACTAGTCGCCTGATGCGACAGAAACAGGCGAGCCCGCACACAGTCTCTTCATATCGAGACACTTTCCGTTTGCTACTGAGATTCCTGGAGAAAAAGCTACGAAAACCCCCATCCCGCTTGCTGTTGGATGACGTTGAAGCTCCGTCGATCGTAGCCTTTCTCGACGAACTCGAGGCACGACGGGGCGTCAGCCCGCGCAGCCGCAACTTACGACTCACCGCGATTCGATCATTCTTCCGTTATGCTGCGTTCGAGTCGCCAACACACGCTGGACAGATTCAGCGGGTGTTGGCGATCCCCGCGAAGCGGTACCAACGAACCTTGATAGCGTTTCTCACACGGCCAGAGGTTGAGGCGCTGCTACAAGCGCCCGATCTGACCACCTGGTCTGGTCGACGTGATCACGCTCTGATATTACTGGCGTTGCAGACCGGCCTTCGACTCTCGGAAATCATTGCTGTCAAGAGAGAGGACTTGATCTTCGGAACTGGTGCCCATGTCCGGGTGCTCGGTAAGGGCCGAAAGGAACGATGCACTCCGCTCGCAAGGCGGACGACAGAGGTCCTGAAACAATGGCTCAAGGAACCGCCGCGCGGCAACGAGGGGCTGCTTTTTACGAACGCATGGCCGACATTGCGTCCGAATCGGCATTTTGCATCTCTGCAAGACCGCCCTATAATGCCCGCCGACAGCATGGCTCTTGGGTCCTTCAATCCGTCCATTCCTGTCTGCCGGGAGCGCGTGGTCAGCGTCCAGCGGCAGGACGATCCTGCTGCCTGTGTGTTCGCCAATCAAACCAAGCTTCTGCTGTCGCGTCTTCTTGCGAAGTCTGTCGCTGTCGGCGACGAGATCACATTTCCGATTTCTGTACCAGATGCGGTGGGCACGGAAATACTGATTACCAAGAATTCCGCCTCCGGACCGAGCCGTTATATCTACCAGGCACCGATCGGATACGTCACCCAACCCAAGCAGGACAAACGAAATCAGCATTACGTTTCGGCTGAGGTTCAACGCGGAAGCTTCGGCATCGGTAAGATCTTCCTGCCTTGCGAAGTCCTGCGCGAGTACTTCTACCGCCTGCCGCGTGCCGCCAACACACTCGAACATCCCACGCTGTATGAGGTGTTGCGTATCCCAGCCAGCGCTTCGCCATCTGAACTTCGAGTGGCTTTCAAGCTGCGCGATCTGGAGCTAAGAACGGCGGGCGTGGCCTCTGTCGCTATCGGCGACGAAATCACATTTCCGATTCCAGCACCAGATGCGGTGGGCTCGGAAATCCTCATCACCAAGAATGCCGGGTCCGGACCGAATCATTATCATCTTTACCAGGCGCCAATTGGATACGTCACCCAACCCAAGCAGGACAAACGAAATCAGCACTTCGTTTCCGCCGAGGTTCAACGGGGAAGCCTCGGCATCGATACGATCTTCCTGCCTTGCGAGGTCCTGCGCGAGTACTTCTATCGCCTGCCGCGTACGGCCGACAGAATCGATCATCCCACCTTGTACGAGGTCTTGCGCATCCCGGCCAGCGCTTCGCCCGCCGAGCTTCGCGTAGCTTTCAAGCTGCGTGATCTGGAGCTAAGAACGGCAGATGTGGCACACAGAGAGCGAGTGGCGCTGGAGCGGGCATTCAACATCGTTGGTCAGCCCGGAACTGCGCGCTTGCTATGACGCGCTGCTGGCCGATCCCGAAACTCCGGCCATATTTCCTTATGGTGGATTCGGGTCTCTTCTCGTGGCCGGCGAGCCTTCCCGTGACGGAGCGACGTTCTTTGCCCGCCGCATCCTAGCGTTTTCACCCGATCTCCGGCGCCGGCGATTCCATGTGCCGCTTCGCAAATGTGATTTCTACGACGACCGGGCACTATGTCGTGACGTGCGTCGCAAGCTGGAGTTCTGGCTCGACCCAGCCGCCCTCCATACACTCTGGGATCGCACCTGGAATCAGTGGAAGCATCTGTTGGGAACCAAAATCGAGGTCGAGGGCACGTTCGTACAGAGCGGCAAATACCGCAAGCGCCGGGAGCAGTGGGAGCTCGTTACCTGGGAAACTGGGTTGCCGAGCCGGTTGGAGGTCAAACTGCCGCCCGATTTCCAGCTGCAAATCGAATCTGCCAAAATTGCCTATCATCGCTTTGGCCAGTATTCGCGGGCCCTGGATCAGGTCCGGCTGTGCTTGGAGCATCGGGCGGTCGAGCGAGCGGAGTTGGAGCGAATGTGTTCCGAGATGCGTATTCCCGGCGACTTTGATGTCGCCCAGATCAGCTGGCGCCCTGATTATGATCCGTTCTTCTATCGCCAGCTCTCACGCCGGGCGCGCCGGATCTATCTGTTTCGGGATGAATACATCTTCGACGTTGAGAAAGCCGTCGTCGTCGAAACCCCTCAGCTGGGCCACGCCACTTACGTCTTCGCCAAGCCCCAGAGCATGGATACCTTTCTCGCTCTGTACACCAAGATCACGAAGGACGACGTCCGTCGGAACCGCAATAATGCCGCCGAACGGCTGGGCTTTCTGGGGCGGGTGATTCATGGCACAAATCCACGAGCATGGCTCAAGGAGGTCAGACAGCGCGCAGGGGAGGGAATCGACTTTGCAACCAGTGAATCGTGAACCGATCCGCATACGCCCGTTCTCGGCATTTGCATTGGCCGCGCTTCCGGCTTGCGCGGTGCTTTTACTAGACAAAGTGCGGCTGGTGAAAAAAATCTATTGACGACCGTGATTCCAAGACGAGCCGCGACCTTTCGCATCCGGAGTACGGTCGCCTTGGATTGAGAGCGGTTTTAGCACGAAACTCCTGCCAGATCTGCCAAATTACAAGCAAGACCCCACGGAGCCCGCAGTGCTTGCCGGCTCTCGCCTGATCAGCCTGGTTGACGAATCCTCGTTTTGTAGGTAATTAAGCCCTGAAAGGGGCGAAAGGGAAGGAAAAATGGACGGTGAACCGGTCAGGAAAACGGCGGGCCTCGCGGATTCTCTAGACGGGAAAAGCCGCGCCCTCACCGTCGCAGATATCGCCGAATTGCTGAACATCTCGGAGCGCCAGGTCTACAAGCTCGCGGCGGAACATCGGATCCCCTGTTTCAAGATTGGCGGTTCCATTCGTTTCGATCCCCTGGCGGTTGCCGTCTGGCTGCGCCAGAAAATGGCCCCTGCCTCCGCTTCGTTGCAGCCTGCTCCGGAAGACAGGTTATTGGTCATGGAGGGTCGGACTCCCAGGCGGCGGTAACGATCAGGCCTCTAACGCGCGGTAACGCTCGCTGTGTGGAGATATGGAAAATGTCGGCGAAAAGCTGTAAGCGTGTGGGCTAAGTGCTTAAGCAAACGACGCGAGGCTGCCCTTATTGATCCGGGCCTGAATGTCTTTGTTCCGTACACCCTTCAAGTAAACCATTGTCGATGCGATATCGCGGTGTCCCATCCATTGCTGCAACGTGCGAATGTCGATTCCGTCCTGCAGGTGCCGGGTAGCGTACGTGTGGCGAAACTTATGCAGAAACCAGCGGGTGCAGTAGGGGCCTTCGGAGCAGCGATTGATTCTGACGGTGCCGTCGTCGAGCTTGTGCGTCACCTTGCAATGTCCGCAATTGAGCTTGGCGCGGTAGGCGACGGCCTTGAGTTTTTCCAGCATAGCGCCGTCGGGCCTGCCTGTGGCGCTCGGAAATAGCGGATCGTCGGGGCCGGCTGTTACAGGGCGAAATTTCTCAAGCATCGCAATGAGCTTCTGCGGAACAGGAACCTCACGTTCCTCCCAATTCTTCGGATGAAATCCCCAATGTGGCTTGGCAGTTACGCGCACGGCGGTGTGTTTGAAATCGACGTCGCGCCAAGTGGTGAAGCGTCCTTCCGCATCACGAAATCCGGACATCAGGTAAAACTTGAAGCGGGCCTGCTCATCGAGCGTGCAAGCCTTGAACAGCTTTGTCAGTTCAGAGTCCTCATAGATTGGGCGGACGGTTTCAACGAAGCTAGGCCAGTCGGCGGCGTTGAGGAGTTTTCGTTTGCCGTGCTGCTTCATCAACTGGGAGATGACCACGAGCTTGTTGTAGATGCTTTTGCCCTTCTGACCCTTCTTCATGCAATGGGTAGCAAAGTCGAGAAGGTCCTGACGTTCAACCTCGTCAACAAAAGCCTTGTGGCAAGACTCTTTGAACGATTCAAGAATGGGTCGGTAGGTGCGGAAGGTACGCAGCGATCGGTGATAGCGAACATACTCCAGATAGCTGTCGAGCGCAGAGGGTAGAGGAGTGCGTTCCGAAGTTGCTTCGATGTCGGGCGGCGGCGGAATAATGCCGTTGCGCTGGGCCGTCAGTTCGGCCTCCCTGACGCGTGCTTTGTCGGCGGCATCCTGGGCGTCTGCGCCCGCTGCTTCTCGGTGGCGTTTGCCCTGGTCCCACCACTCGATGAAATAGCTTCCCTCGGCGTGGGTTTCGTCATTGGCGTTGATGATGACGTGATCACGGCGGACGCGACCCTTGCTGTCGAACAAGGCGGTGGCGAGCGTCCACTTGTCGTTGACCTTGACTTGCTTGAGAAGTTTGACTCGCGGCAGTCGTGGCATAAAGGCGGTTCTTGGCAGAACCGCCAGTAGAATCGCCTATAAACCGCCTAAATGCAAGCAAACAAAGAACGCGCATGACAGGGCAGCGTTCTAACCAACTGAACTACGACCCCGCTTGCGCGGTTGGCGACATACATCGCCGGTGCCCGGCTTCCGGGCGCATCACCATGATAACTGTTCGGTGACGGATCTGGTGGGCAGTGCAGGACTCGAACCTGCGACCTTCTCGGTGTAAGCGAGACGCTCTAACCAACTGAGCTAACCGCCCGTCGCAAGTGCCGCAGCGACGAGAGCTAGAGCGGATGCAACTGTTTGAGTTTACATGACGATGAATCTGACGGTCAAACACCGCAGCGGCCAAGTCCCGCCAAGGCAATCTGCACAATGCGAAGGGCCGGGCCGAATGCCTTGCTGCGTCAGCGGACTACGTCTCGCAACAACGAAGCGATTCGTTACGAAGTGTAACGACCAGTTTAAGTTTTACGTCAATTACCGCGCAAACTCTTATGACTGCGATAAATATTTCCAATGTGTGTTTCAACGCATTTCACCTTTCGGAGCGCTACTTCTAGCGTCGGCAGAGCGTCTAATAGTCAGTCACGAAATACATGCGCATGTATTTCGAAAACGATTAACGCGATTCGGGAAGTTTGCTAAGCGTTAAAAGGCCGCCGAAATTCCCGTAGCATGCAGCCCAACCTGAAGCAGGAGAACACTAATGAAACGTTTTGCAAGTTTGATGGTTCTGTCTACATTATTCGCCACTGCGGCTTTCGCAGCCGACAGCGGCTCTGGGAAGATTCGCCTTGATAATGCTGTGAAGGTCGGTACAACTGAGCTTCCGGCAGGAGATTACAAGGTGAGCTGGACCGGATCGGGCGCCGCCACCGAGGTGACGCTGACCCAGGGCAAGACCAAAGTTACGCTGCCGGCGCAGGTCGTCGCAGTGCGTCGCAACCAGGATGCGATCGCCATCAGAAGCGAGAACGGATCGCGCGTGCTAACCGAAATTCAATTCCAGAAGGAGACTCTGGTGTTTCAGAACGCACCGGGTCAAGTAGCAGGACAGTAAGGCTCTGTTAGACTCGCAGCCTGGGCCCGTTGTCTGGGCTGCGATTCATTCAACTTCGAAGGAGATCTTAAAAGAAATGGTGCGATTCGTCACGCTTTTGTGTGCGCTAGCGATGCTTGCGGGTTCGGCCTTCGGCCAGACCCAAGCTTGGAAGATTGACCCCAACCACACGGCTGCTCAGTTCTCGGTTCGGCACATGGGGATCTCCACCGTCCGCGGTGCCTTCACCAAGGTTAGTGGCAACGCAGACTACGATCCTGCCAATCCCGCCAAAACCACTATCGACGCCACCATTGAGACTGCTTCCGTTGACACACGCGTGGAAATGCGCGACAACGACTTGCGCAGCCCCAACTACTTTGACGCCGCCAAGTATCCCACCATTACCTTCAAGTCGAAGTCAGTGCAAACTGCTGGCGAGGGCAAGTTGAAGATTGTTGGCGATCTCACGATTCACGGTACAACCAAGGAAGTTGTGCTTGATGCTGATAGTCCCAGCGCGCCGATGACTGATCCGCGCGGGAATACCCACGTGGGGACTTCGGCGAGCACAAAGGTCAAGCGGACCGATTTCGGCGTCGGAAGTTCGAACCCAATGGTTGGTGATGACATCAGCGATCACCATCGACGTCGAGCTGGTTCGACCGGCTGCAGCAAAGTAACCCGATTTCATCTTCATGAATAACGGGCCGCCGCGGCGGCCCCTGTTTTATTGCTTGCTACACTGACTCAGTGCGCCGACTCATCGTCAACGCCGACGATTTTGGCATGACTCGCGGCATCAACCGTGCCATCGCAGAGGCCTCGTCCCAGGGTATCGTCACTTCGACGACGCTGATGGCGACGGCCCATGCCTGCGTCGACGCCCTCAACACGATTTCAAGTCTGACGCCCAAAGTCAGTATCGGATGCCACCTCATCCTGCTCGATGGAACTGCCGTCCTCCCTCCCGCAAGCGTACCCAGTTTGCTCCAGCCGAAAGCGAATACCGGAGAGTTTCGGGTCACGTTGAACGACTTCGCCCGTGCGGCGATGTCTGGCAGTCTCGACGCTGGCGAAATCGAGGCCGAAGCCGAGGCGCAAATCCAACGCATTCAGGATTCCGGAGTGAAGGTCTCACACTTTGATTGCCACAAACACGCCCACATGTTCCCCCCTGTTCTCAATCCTGTGTTGCGGGCAGCAAGAAACCGGGGTGTGACGGCAGTTCGCAACCCGTTTGGCAGGCTCTTCCCGCTGCCATTCGGTCGACTGGTTCGCAATCCGAACTTGTGGAAACGCGTGGCTGAATTAGGCGTGCTTCGCAGTTTCGCATCCAGATTCAATCGCGAAGTAGTTAGTTATGGCCTGCGCACGCCCGACGGCTCGGTCGGCGTCCTTGACACGGGTACTCTCGATCTCGAATCTTTCCTGATAATTGTTGATGCTCTCCCCGAGGGAACCTGGGAGTTCGTCTGCCATCCTGGTTACAACGATGCCGAACTCGATCAAGTGCGAACCCGCCTGCGCCAGTCTCGCGAAACAGAGTTGGCTTTGCTGACCTCTCCCGAAGCGCGCTCCGCCCTCGATCGCCGTGGCATCGAGCTCATCAGTTATCGTGAGCTCTAGAGATGTTTCAGGGTTCGAGTGAAACGATTGCGGGTTGAGCATGCCTTCTACAACCTGAGGAAAAAGCGATTTTGGGTAGAGCTGACCTTTAGGTCAGCGTCTAATTCGTCTATTTTCGACCCGCCGAGCGGACTTTAGTCCGCGAGGCGTGAGCCTTTCGGACGGGGAGGGTACGCCGATGGTAAGGACCGCTACTTCCTGTCCCTTTCGCTCACGTTACAATGGCTGTCCTCCTATTCGGAGCCCGGAACCGCCCTGTATGAATCCATTGCAACGATCGCAAGAGGAGTACCATGACGCTTTTCAGCGCGTGTCGGATCTTGCGCTCAGGCTGCTTGCAGAGTTGAACGGACGTCCAACGTTTCCCAGTATCACCGGCGAGGAATCGCGCCGCCGGTTCACCGAACCACTGCCTGAGCAAGGGATAGGCGCAGCGGCTCTCGATGACCTGCAAGCGGTGATCGACGCCTCCCGCCTTCCCAACCCGCGCTTCTTCGGATATGTTCTCGGCTCCGGTGAGCCGATTGCCGCCGCTGCCGACTTGCTTGCCAGCGTCCTGAACCAGAACGTCACGGCGTGGCGCTCGGGTCCTGCGGCTGCGACAATTGAGCAGGTTGTGGTTGGTTGGCTTGCTGAGGCGGTTGGCTGCAAGGGATTCGTGGGCACTTTGACTGGCGGAGGCTCAACCGCCAATCTCATGGGCCTCGCCATGGCGCGAGAGGCGCGAATGCCATCGAATGATTCGGGCGTTCGACAAGTCGGAACCGTTTACGCTTCCGACCAGTCACATATGTCGATTCCCAAAGCCGTGGCACTGCTGGGGCTCGGAAGGCATAGCCTGCGATCGATTCCGTGCGATTCGGACTTCCGCATGCGGGCGGACCTTCTTCGGCAGGAAATCGACAAAGACGTCCGGGAAGGGAACATTCCTGTCGCCATCGTGGGTACCGCCGGCACCGTCGCGACCGGAAGCATCGACCCACTCGGAGAGCTCGCAGCAATCGCAAAGGCCTGCGGCGCATGGTTCCATATCGACGGCGCCTTTGGAGCACTTGCCGCCATCGCACGCCCGGCTCTTTTCCAAGGCTTGGCTCTCGCCGACTCCATTTCTCTCGACCCGCACAAGTGGCTCTACCAGCCGCTCGATTGCGGATGCCTCCTCTATCGCGACCGCGCAGCGGCTCGCAAGACATTCTCGTATACCGGCGACTATGCGAAGTCGCTGCTCGAAGATCCCATCGAGTGCTTTGCGTTTTTCGACGAGACGCTGGAACTTTCACGTCGCTTCCGCGCTCTGAAGCTCTGGCTTTCGTTGCGCTATCACGGACTTGGCGCTTTCCGTAAGCAGATCGAAAACGATTTTGAGATGGCATCGCACCTCGCGAGCCGCATCGCCGCCGTCCCTGATCTTGAAGTGATGGCGCCCGTTCCGCTCAGCGCCGTTTGCTTCCGGTTCGCGCCACGTTCGCATTCGCTGCTCGACGCTCAATTAGACGCGCTCAATCTGAAGATACTCAATCGAGTCCAGCGTGGCGGACGGGTCTTCATCTCCAACGCCACCGTTCACAGACGCTTCGCCCTGCGCGCCTGCATCGTCAATCATCGCAGCACCCAGACCGACGTCGAAGCTGTGGTCGACGAAGCTGTTAATGTGGGACACGCGATACTCTCAGAGGCCTGACCTTAGGATGCCCACCAAATCAGCAATTGCACTGCCCACGAGCCCCAGCCAGATTTACGCCCAAGCGCCGTGTCGCGCTGACCTCGCCGGTTCCACCATCGATCTTTGGCCACTGTACCTCTTTCATCCCGGATCGGTTACGGTGAACATGGCGGTCAATATTCAGACCTCCTGTAAGATTACCCCGTGCAGGGGCCGAGGCATTCACCTCAAGTCGGTCGATACCGGACGCGAAGACCGCTTCAGTAGTCTTGCTGCGCTCCTCGAGGCCAAACGTTACCGCCATGCTCTCGCAGCGTACCTCGTGCGTTTCTTTCAGCCGAAGCAGGGTTTTCTGTTGGAGACGCACTCAGAATCGCCAGCGGGTGCGGGTATTTCCGGTTCGTCGGCCATGATGATTTGCACCAGCGCGGCGTTGGCCCGATTTGTGGGGCGCGATATCGACATCGAACAGATACGAGTGATCGCCCAGAATGTTGAAGCGCAGCTCATTCGAGTGCCCACCGGCTGCCAGGACTACTACCCCGCGATGTACGGGGGTGTAAACGCCATCCACCTCGATCCCGACGGTATCCACTGCGAGCCTATCGCCATCGATCCGCAAGAAGTGAACAAGCGTTTCGTCCTGGTTTATACCGGTGCTCCCCGCCAGTCGGGCATCAACAACTGGGAGGTATTCAAGCAGCACATCAATGGCGATAAGCACGTCATTCGGAATTTCGCCGAAATTTCCCGCATTGCGGGCGAAATGCGCGTTGCGTTGAAGAGTCGCGACTGGACAGGTTGTCGAGCGCCTGCTCAACGAAGAGTGGAAACTCCGCCGCACCAACGCGCCCGGCATCACTACCCCACTCATCGACAAATTGATTGCCGCAGCCAGGAAGAAGGGAGCCCTCGCAGCCAAGGTCTGCGGCGCTGGTGGCGGCGGTTGCGTTATTGTCCTTATCGACGAGGGTTCGCGTGGTCGAGTCGAAGACTCCATTCGCGAGAATGGTGGACAGGTACTGGACTTCCATATCGCGAGCAGCGGCCTCCGATTTTGTGGACCGGGTGAACCTTCTTTCGGGATGTGATCATGTTTACCGACAGCGAGGGTCGTCTCTATCCCGCTTGGGCTTTTGTGCTCTCCGCCTCCCTGTGTGGGGTCGCGGTCCTGATATGTGGCTATTTTGCCAGCGCAATTGCGGGCGACCACATCCTCCGCTTCGAGGTCATCTTCCGCTCGTGTCTTGCAGGGTTCCTCCTGGTCGGATTTAGTTGGCTCCTCGCGGTTGGCAATCATGTTGAGGAGCACCGAATAGCCGCTCAGGGCTTGTCGCTGGCGCCTGGCTGGCTTCGCCAGCTTGCAACGGGATGCGGACTGGCATTCGTGCTGGTCGTAATTGCAGTTGTCGGCGTCGCTCTTTTCGGAAAGCTCACATTCCACACCACACTAAGTGGTCACAGTTTGCTTCGGGTCCCAGTGGTGCTGTTTGTGTTGCTCTCCGGCTCGCTGGCCGAAGAGCTGATGTTTCGCGGATACCCGTTTCAGCGTCTGGTAGAAGCTATCGGAGCAGGCGGGGCAATCCTGGTGTTTTCCGTGCTCTTCGCTCTACTCCACTGGATGAACCCAGGCGCAAACTCATGGGGCCTCCTTAACACCGTAGTCATCGGAATCGCTCTCTCTGTGGCGTATTTGCGCACACGGTCCCTGTGGCTGCCCTGGGGTTTTCATTTCGCCTGGAACGCGACGCTTGGCGTGGTTTTCGGGCTGCCAGTTAGCGGCCTTCGTCTCTTCAATGTCGCCGTTCACACTACAGCTATCGGTCCTCGGTGGCTTACAGGCGGTACCTACGGATTGGAAGCCAGCCTGCCGGGTGCAATCGTTGTGCTCGTGGGGCTGGTGATTGTTTCCCGCCTTCCGCTTCGCCGGCTTTTGAATCCCGCGCCTCATGTACCGTCGAGTGACATGCCGGCAACGAATGTTTCGGATGTCACCTCCACGACACACAGTCCTCGCCAATTAGGCTTATAATTTCGCCAGACGGGGTCCTCATTGAGCCGCTATTGCCATTTGCGGTTTTGGCTTGCAGCGTTACTGCTGGCGGCACTTTGCGGCCACACGTTGCCCTCCCTTGGGCAAGCTGCAAAGCCGCCAGACTCCAGCCCGACTCCCACGTCTTCCGAAAAGATGACCCCTCAGACGCGTATCCAGGTGATACGCAGCCTGCAGGCGGAGCGGGTATTTGCCCGAGTACTGTTTCCGCAGGGCGACAAAGGCCTCAAGCTCAAGGACGGTGTCATCAGCCCCAATGAGATGGCGATTGCCCAGCAAATTGCCGAGAATGGCGCTGCCGTCAAGCCCGGCGACCGCTGCGTGATCACCGACGTAATAATTAAGGACAAGGAAATCATCCTCGAAATTAACGGAGGCACCAAGAAGCACCAGAAGTGGTATCAGCACATTCAGATCTCCGGTGCGGGCGCGTCTACCCCCATCCCCGGAGGTCCCAGCCCGCAAAGCCTTGACGCGCATGGCTCGTCTGTCACCTTGGAATTCGACAACTATGTTCCCGAGGTCAGTGGTGACCAGGTACGCGCTCTGCTGGCCCCAGTCTTCGACTTCAAGGCGCTGACCGGCACCGAGGCCTTTCAGAAGACCCTGCCGCCAAAACTGCAGGCGGCCATTCGTGACCACCAGGTCCTGGTCGGCATGGACAAAGAGATGGTTATGTATGCCAAAGGCCGTCCACAGCAGCGCATCCGCGACAAGGATGATCAGGGGCAGGACTACGAGGAATGGATCTATGGCAGGCCGCCCGAGGAAGTGGAATTCGTCCGTTTTAAAGGCAACGAAGTCGCTCGCCTCGAGATCATGACTGTGGACGGCAGAAAGACAGTTCGCACCGAAAGGGAAGTCGACCTACCGGCGCCTGATACCGAGGTTGCTGAGAAGAAGCCTGCGCCGAAACCGCAGGCGGCACCGACTCTACGCCGTCCCGGGGAAGAGGTCGAGTATCCTACGGCTTCCTCGACGCAGCGCACAACCCGTCAGCAAGACCCCCAGGGCCAACCCGACGGTTCCTCTGCTCCTGGCACCACTGGAAAGATCCCTACGGCCACGCCGCCTATCAACCCGAACCCTGAAACTCCTCACCTGGCTCCGGCTTCGTAAGTACGCTCGCCGCGTTTGTGGCGCGTGTCGCTTCTCGCCGTTACACTGTTTAAGTGAGGATTGCGCTCGCTCAAATTAACCCGACGGTTGGTGATTTCCATGGAAACTCAGCCAAGATCATCGACTACTCGCTCCGAGCGAAAAGTGCCGCTGTCGACCTTGTCCTCTTCCCTGAGCTAAGCGTCTGTGGCTATCCTCCGCGCGATCTGGTCGATCGTCCCTGGTTTGTGCAACGGAACCGCGACACGGCCGAAGAAATTGCCCGCAAGACCAGAGGCATTGCTGTGGTTTGTGGCATCGTCACCCCTGCTCATGCAACCACTGGCAAACACGTGTTGAACTCGGCAGCTTTGCTGCGTGACGGCCAGGTTTCCGCCATCCAATCCAAGCGTCTCCTGCCGACCTATGATGTGTTCGATGAACTACGCAACTTCGCTCCAGCAGATAGCCAATCACTCATGACCGTGGCCGATACTTCCTGCGCCTTGACGATTTGCGAGGACGCTTGGAACGACAAGAACTTTTGGGATCGCCGCCTCTATGGCATCGATCCCGTCGAAGATCTCATCGACGCGGGCGGCAGGATCTTGCTCAATATCTCCGCCTCGCCTTTCACGCTCGGCAAGCGAGAACTTCGCCGTGAAATGCTCTCGGCCATCGCTCGACACTACCGGGTGCCCGTCGCCATGGTGAACCAGGTGGGTGGCAATGACAGTCTTGTTTTCGATGGTTCCAGCTTTGCCCTCGGCCCCGACGGCGAACTCCTCGCGCAAGCCGCTTCTTTCAAGGAAGACATGGTTTGCTTCGACACTGAGTCGCTTGCCGGAGACGTTCATTCGCGCGACGAAGGCACTGACGCTAGCGTCTACGCTGCGCTCGTCCTGGGCACACGCGATTACGTGCGAAAGTGCGGCTTCCGCAAGGTCGTGCTGGGCCTGAGCGGCGGCATCGACTCGGCACTCACCGCCGCCATCGCCGTCGATGCGCTCGGCCAGGAAAACGTCATCGGCGTTGGCATGCCTGGCCCGTATTCCTCGCAGGGCAGTATCGACGATGCTGCCGCGCTTGCCCGCAACCTCGGTATCCAGTTCGAACTCGTTCCGATCGGCGACATCTTTGCCTCGTACCTGCAATCCTTGCAGCCGGTCTTTGCCGGTCGTCCCGCTGACGTCACCGAGGAAAACGTCCAGGCCCGTGTTCGCGGCGCGCTCTTGATGGCGCTCTCCAACAAGTTCGGTGCCCTCGTGCTCACCACTGGCAATAAGTCGGAACTTGCAGTCGGTTACTGTACCCTTTATGGAGATATGTGTGGTGGTTTGGCGGTTATCTCCGATGTCCCCAAGACCCTGGTCTATCGCCTCGCTCAGTACGTCAACTCTCGCGCGCCCGTGATCCCGCAGTCGACCATCGAGAAGGCCCCGTCTGCCGAGTTGCGGCCAGACCAGCGAGACAGTGACTCCCTGCCTCCGTACGACATCCTCGATACAATCTTGGAAGCGTATGTGGAAGACAATCAGGCTCCGGATGCGATCGCCGCTGACTACGGTTTTGATCCTGCATTGGTGCGGACAGTCGCCCAAATGGTCGACCGCAACGAGTACAAACGGCAGCAGGCCGCGCCGGGACTGAAGATCTCCGCCAAGGCGTTCGGCTACGGCCGTCGCTACCCCATAGCCGCGAGGCTCGACCCCTAATCGGCTTGATATCGTTCTACTCACACAGTGAAGGAAAAAGATGAGAAATATCTGGAAAACTACTGTATCTAAGTTGGTTACTGGAGTATTAATCGCTTCCTCGGCCCCTGTCTTAATGGCCCAGGCACCTGCTCCCCAGGCCAATCACGCTGCCGCGTCTTCCGCGCTTGTAAGCGAAGCAACGGTGGATACCTTCCTGAAGCAGATGTTCGGTTGGAATCAGGACCTGACTTGGAAGATCGCAGAGATCAAGCCCGCCGAAGCGCAAGGGTTCACTGAAGTAACAGCTGTGTTCAGTACACCCCAAGGCCAGCAGGTGTTTCGAGTTTATGTGACACCCGACCAGAAATTCGCCTTGACCGGTGACATGGTTCCGTTTGGGGCCGATCCCTTCGCTGCCGCGCGCGCCACGCTGAAATCGGCTAACGGACCGTCGCATGGCCCCGCCGCCGCCGCCGTTACCGTGGTTGAATTCGGAGACTTGGAGTGCCCGGCATGCAAGGCGGCTCAGCCCCAGCTCACTAAGCTTCTGGAAGAGGAGCCCAAGCTGAAACTGATTTTCCAGAATTTCCCCCTGGAAGCGCTCCACAAGTGGGCGCTGCTCGGCGCTAAGTACGTGGACTGCGTCGGCCGCGAAAGTAACGATCAAGTGTTCAAGTTCATTGCCACGGTCTACGCGCACCAGGGCGAGATCACAGCGGATACTGCCGACACGATGCTGAAGGGTTACGCGAAGGAGGCTGGCGCCAATCCCGAGACCGTTGCAGCCTGTGTTGCCAAGCCGGAAACGGAAAAGCGTGTTCGCGAGTCCCTGGCGCTTGGCGAGAAACTGGGCGTCAACAGCACACCAACGTTTTTCATCAACGGACGCAAGGTCGTCGGCTTCGGCAACAACACCCCTTACGAAGTGGTGAAAGCGATTGTGGAGTTTAACCTGAACCCCGCAGCTAAATAGATAACGTGGGTTTACGGTTCAGCCGGAGCTTCTTGCTCCGGCTTTCCCTTGGTCGGCGATGTCTACTGAGCATTGCGCAATACAGTCACAATCTCTTGAATTGTCATCACGAGGTCGTCTCGGCGACCGAGGGATCTGCTTTCCCTCCCCCAGCGAAAATGCAGATCTTCCGCGCCCCGGAAAACCAGGCTTTCGCAACGACAATTTTCCGGGCGCGACGCCTCTCCGCCGCCTATATGTCACAATATTGTGCGAATCTCAATCGCCGCCAGGTCTATTGACCGGGGCTATTGCCGCGTTGCTCTAATGCCCCACCGGCAACTGCAGCACAAACCCTTCCTGCGGAGCCATCCTCACGATGTGCGGCGTCATGATGATCAACAATTCGTCATCATTCACGTTCTTGTCATGCACCGCGGAACCATAATTCACTCCGGGCACACGGGTCAGGAACGGATAGCCCGACAGGCTCAACGCATCCGCCTTTGAGAGAAAGCCGGCGACCACGCCGGGCTCGTCATTCTTGAGCGAGATGCTGCCCACGAATTCACGATTGTTAATGATCGGAATTCCGTTCACGTTCTGCCCTCCAAGAGTTCGTATATTGATCTCGAGTTTCAGGCTCACGTCGGTGTTCGAGTGAATGATGGGAGTGGCTTTCATGTTGAGGCCAAGGTCCTCAAACGTGAAGGAAGGAAATGGGGCCCGGTAGGATTGGTTGCCGAGCACCTGTGAAATTGCCCCTGTGTTGTAAATCGGCGCAAAGGTGGCATTCACGATCGGATATCGCTGCCCGAGCCTCAAGACTGCCGGCGTATTCTGCGATGTCCGAAGTGTTACGTGTTCCAGACCGTGTACATCGGACTCATTGACGGTAAGTTTCACCGCAAGGGGCGGAGTCCACGATAGCCCCATCAGCGATTGTCCACCGCCGAACGTCGCAAACGGTGTCGTTAGCAAAGGGTTCTGCGCTGCCTGCGACACCTGTGCCAGCAGCGCTTGGATCGCCTGCGAGTTTCCCTGGTTGATTCCGCCGGACGCGATCAGCTGGTTAATCGCGTCCGTGGCTCCCGGTACCAGGGAAGCCAGCAAGGCCGGGTTGATATTGAACAGGTTGAAGTTCGTCGGCAGCTGTGTGCCCATCTGCCGCACCAGGCTCGAACTGATCTGGTACACCCGCACGTCCAGCATCAATTGCGGCCGGCCTCCGGCGAGGCTCTCGATCAACTGACTGGCCGCCTCCACCACCGCCAGCGGGGCACGGATGGTGATGGTCGACTCCGCCGCATCCTGCTGCACGAACCGGATATCGAGCAGCACCCGCAGCGCATTTACCGTGTCCATCAGTTCCTGCGGTGTCAGGATGTCGCTTAGGTAAAATGTCCGGATTGCCATCCGCTGAAAGTTGCGCCGGTTCTCGACGGTGTCGGAGACCACGTACATTTGTGACCCGGATAGCGGAATCCAAAAGCTCTTGGTTGCTCGGGTCGCCGCTTCCATGGCCTCGGCAAACGTGACGTTGTCAATGTTGAAGTGCAATTGCCGTGTTTGTACTGAGTCGTCGACGGTGGCTGTAATGCCGTAAGCCCGAGCGACCTGCGTTAGCAGCGTCCGCGAGTCACCGCGATACTGAAAATCTTTCCGCCCGGCATTCGGCGACAGCCGGACATCGATCGACTTCTGAGTTATCCCCAATGTTCGGCTCGGGACTTTGTCGCCTTCCCATATCGAATCATTGAGCCGCTGCCGCGCGAACTGGTTTGTCGGATCGATTTCCAGGGCGCGCCGGAACTCTCCCGCCGCTGCTCCCTCGTTCTTCGCAAGCATCTCCTGGTTACCGCGTTCCAGCGCTTCCATCACCAGTTGCTGCCGGGTAACTTCGCGAGCGGTGAGGTAGTCCACGTTGCGCGGGTCGAGTTGCGAAGCCTGCTCGAACTGCTCGAACGCCGCTTGAGTTTTCCCCGCCTCTTTCAGCTTTGTTCCTGTTGCAAACCCCCGTTTGGCCATCGCAACGTCCCGCTTCGTCGGGGGCGGCGCCACAATTGCTTCGCGAGCAGTTCCCGCGGAAGCAGGAGTTGCAGTCTGGGAAATGGGAATCGGAGCAGCTGCAGGGCCCGCAATCGCTCCGGGCATGGCGCTGCCGTTTGCTTGGCCCGGAACGCTGGCCGCATCCTGGCCCCACAGAGCAGCCGCCAGACCGAGAACAGCGAGCATGGCGCCGAGAATTCGCATGGACACGCTGATTCTAAGCGATTCCGACAACAGTTGTCCCGCCGTCTCTCAGTTCGCGACCGCTCCCATCGTCGTGCTAAACTGCTGCCACCGCTACAGGAGTGGGGATGAAACAGTTCATTCGGAAAATGCTGTTCACTGATTTGGTCAAAGGGCTGGGCGTGACCTTTCGCAACCAGTCCCCCAAAGAGCTGATAACGGAGCAGTACCCGCTGGAACGACCCCAGATTGCCGAGCGTTTTCGCGGCGCTCCCCGCCTCGGCGTCAACCCCGAAACCAACGAATCGCTCTGCATTGCCTGCGACCTGTGCGCCGTAGCCTGTCCCGAACATCTCATCGTTGTGGGCAGCGAACGCAACCCCGTGACCCGCCGCAAGGAACTCACCGAGTTTACCTACGACCTCAGTCGCTGCATGTTCTGCGGCCTGTGCGAAGACGCTTGCCCCACCGATGCACTGGAATTGACTCAGGACTTCGAGATGGCGCAATACAGCCGCGAAGGACTCATCTGGAACCGCGAGACACTGGAAAAGGGACCTGAGCCGCTTTCGTACAAGCGCTAAACAGAATTCGTTCCAAACGAAAGGGCGCGACTCGATCGCGCCCTTTGCTCTTGAAGCAACCTCGTGTCTATTCGAAAATCAAAATCGCCGCCGCGATCACCGTCGTCCACAGCCCGCGCTTGTCGCCCACCGCCGTCTGCGTATGGTTCATGGTGCGCACGATCTTGTTCGACAGTCGGTACACTTCCTTCTTCTCGTCCCACGACTTGTCGGCGTCGAACTCGACATCGAGCGTAGTGGCAAGCATCTCCGCCGCCAATTCCTCGGCATAATCCCCGGCGAGATCTTCTTTTTCGCCAAACGAATGATGTTCGCTCAGGTAGCCATAGGTGCTTCGGTCGGCCGGAATCGCCAATCCGATACTCGACGCTACCAGCCGATGCGGTTCGCGGGTGGAGTTTTCTGCCACCACTGCGAACGTCACCTCTCCGGGATAAAGATACGTCAGACCTTCTTTGCGGGGAATCAGTTTGCAGTGTGGCGGAAAGATCGACGACACCCGAACCAGGTTCTGGGCGGCGATGCCGGCATCACGCAATGCCAGCTCAAACGAAGTGAGCCGTTCCTTGTGCTTTCCCACCCCCTTGGTGAGAAATACACGCTTGGGAACCATGCTTTTTCCCAATTCTCTTGCCTCCGGACGAGGCATCAGCATGCCCCGAGATTAAAAATTAGCACACGCACCATCACACTGCACAGAAATGTGGACCATTCACAATTTCTTCATGCACAATTCATGGTGCTTTGATGCTCTGGCCTTCCGGCCCCGTTACATTGTCAGCAATAGCAAACTTGATCGGAGAGAGTGGGGAGGCGGCCAAACAGCCACTCCCCGATTTTTCTGCCAAACTCCCATAATCAGGTACCACATTACCGTTAGGGAGACTCTGTATTAGCCGTCAAGGTGGAAGCGCTGGCCTTTAGGCCAGCGACTAAATTCCGGACACTCCTCAGGGGCTTTAGCCCTGGCTGTTGGAGCGCAGACTAAATCAGAGTCTTCTTAGGTGTCCAGAACACGGGTACCCCACTCAAACTTCCTTTGCTTGAGTGGGGTTTTTCGCCGGGATCGCCAAGTCTGTGGGTGCCCCACCCTTGTCCGCGTTCTTCGCGGACAGGGTGGGACTCGAAACCTGTGACTCAAGACTCGAAACTTGCAACTTGAAACTCCACTACCTCCCCCACTACCATTCTTCTGTTATGCCCCTCGCAACCGAACCATCCGCGGCCTACTCTCCCGTCAAACCCGCTCGCGGCAACCAGCTCTCCTGCAAAGGATGGGCCCAGGAAGCCGCCCTCCGCATGCTCCAAAATAATTTGGACGAGAACGTCGCCGAGCGCCCCCAGGACCTCGTCGTATACGGAGGCACCGGACGCGCTGCCCGCAACTGGGACTGCTACCACGCCATCGTCCGCTCGCTGCAGGCGCTCGAGAACGACGAAACCCTCCTCGTCCAGTCCGGCAAGCCCGTCGCCGTCTTCCGCACCCACGACTACGCCCCCCGCGTGCTCATTTGCAACTCCAACCTCGTCGGACACTGGTCCAACTGGGAGCAGTTCAACGCACTCGAAAAGGCCGGCCTGATGATGTACGGCCAGATGACTGCCGGCTCGTGGATTTACATCGGCTCGCAGGGCATCATTCAGGGCACCTACGAAACCTTCTCCGCCGCCGCCGACAAGTACCTCGGCGGAGACCTCGCCGGCAAGCTCATCGTCTCCGGCGGCATGGGCGGCATGAGCGGAGCCCAACCCCTCGCCGCCACTATGACCGGCGCCTGCTATCTCGGCATCGAAGTCGATCCCGAGCGCATCAAGAAACGGCTGCGCACCGGATACTGCGACTTCATGGTCAACTCACTCGACGAAGCCCTGCGCATCCTCAAGAACGCCGTCCGCAAGAAAGAGAACATCTCCGTCGGCCTCGTCGGCAACTGCGGAGACATCATCCCCGAACTCGCCGAGCGCGGCGTCGTCCCCGATATTCTCACCGACCAGACCTCCGCCCACGATCCCCTCAACGGATATGTGCCCAGCGGCATGACGCTCGAAGCCGCCAACGAACTGCGCAAGACTGATCCCAAGGCCTACATAGAGAAGTCGCTCGATACCATGGCCCGCCACGTCGAAGGCATGCTCAAGCTGCAGAAGATGGGTTCCGTCACCTTCGACTACGGCAACAACATCCGCAAGTTCGCCTTCGACCACGGCGTCAAAAACGCATTCGATTTCCCCGGATTCGTGCCCGCCTATATTCGTCCGCTGTTCTGCGAGGGCCGCGGCCCCTTCCGCTGGGCGGCGCTCTCCGGCGATCCCGCCGACATTCACGCCACCGACGACCTCGTCTTGCAGATGTTCCCGCAAGACCGCGTCCTCAGTCGCTGGATCGACCTCGCCCGCAAGCGCATCAAGTTCCAGGGATTCCCCTCGCGCATCTGCTGGCTCGGCTACGGCGAGCGCGCCGAATTCGGCCTGGCCATGAACGACATGGTGAAGCGCGGCAAGCTCAAATCGCCCATCGTCATGGGACGCGACCATCTCGACTGCGGCTCCGTCGCCTCGCCCTACCGCGAAACCGAATCCATGAAAGACGGCAGCGACGCCATTGCCGACTGGCCGTTACTTAACGCGTTGCTGAACACTGCAAGTGGCGCTTCCTGGGTCTCCATCCACAACGGCGGAGGCGTCGGCATCGGCTACTCGCAGCACGCCGGACAAGTCACCGTCGCCGACGGCACCGACGAAATGGCGAAGCGCATCGAGCGTGTCCTCACCAACGACCCCGGCATCGGCGTCGCCCGCCACGTCGACTCCGGCTACGACCAAGCCAAACACTTCGCGAAAGAGAAGGGAATCAAAATCCCGATGGTGGAGAACACGTAAGTTCAACGTGTCATCCCGAGCGAAGTCGAAGGACCCTTTTCTGTGCATGAATCCACATCCCGCCGGGGGCCTGTGGCCGCTACATACCTTGGAACATGTGGGGTTGTTTCCTGCGTCATCTGAATTCCAGCTGAGCTAGCAGTCACTTCCTGGAGACCCAACCATCTGACTACTCGTTCGCCAAATACTCGACAAGTGCGTCGGAGATGGGAAGCCCGGTATGGATTTCTACATACAGAAACTGACCTTGCGGATTGATCTCAAGGAAAACGTGTTCACCGCTGGTTGCGATTTTCAGGTCGATCGTTCCGAACACCAGTCCTAGCTCGTCCATCAGGCGAAGGAGGGACGCCTCGACGTTGCCGGGGAGCTGATACGTCGTAAACGGCGCGTCAGGATCTAATCGTGAGTCGATCTCCGCTCGTCCCTGACTAGTATGAACGCAAGCGGAAAAGATGTGTCTTCCAATCACCGTAGCGCGCACATCCATAGGTCCAAAGATGCGCTCTTGAAGGATTGTGGGACACATTGCGAGGTCGGCAGCGTGTCGAGTTGCCTCGGAATCCCACGCACGAGTGTCGATAAATGCGTGACGCGGCGCACTCATGGCCTTGTGTACGACCGCGCCGTGGTGCTCTGCCACGAAAGCGAGGGCCTCCTCCGTACTGCTCGTGATAAGTGTTTGCGGAACCCGTATTCCCAGTCGTGAAGCGAGGGAAAGCTGAAGCGGCTTTGTCGCAGCCCGCTGTTTCAGGGGCGGACTGACTTTGCGTCCAAAAGCTGTTGTGAAAAAGCCGTCGAGCGCCTGGTTCCATTCGTTCTCGGTGAAGGAACGATCAAGTTCATCCGTGATCGTCGGGACAGCAGATACGATTCCGGGACGGCGGAACCAAACGGCGGACACATCTTCCGACGCAATCGTGGTTCCATCGTGGAGGTTGATCCGCCCGTTTGGAACGTTAGGGCTGAAAGCTAGTGACGCCTTGTTGCCGAAATCTCCTCGGGAGATGCACGCAACTTCGCATCCCCTTTGCCTTAGCTTTGAAGCGATGTGTCGTGCGTGTACGTCTCCGGGGTCCGAAAGGATGAGAATCACTCGACTATCAGTCCGTGTTTCAGGAGAAACTCGCGTTCGAGTTCACGGAAGGCATTGGCGGGACCAAGCACCAAATGAGACGGCCGTACCGCCAATGCGAAGGGTTTCTGATGAGACGGATATGCGTCGCAAAGTTCGTCCGGACGTATGTCCAAGACGGCCGCGCCTCGCCGGACAAGCAGGCGAACATGCCTTGGCGAAGATGGCGCGGAGGCGCCTTCCGTCTCGACGGACTCGCTTTCCAATATGTCTTGTCCTCGAAACGAAAGGCGCAGCCCCTTTACAAGGATGTCCGCCCGGCCCTCCTCATCACTCACCAGCCACCCGTCGAGGACAATGCCCTCTGCGGCCTGTTCTTCGGCCAGCGGCAACCGGCACAGCCATTGGGCTACATCGACTTTCATGAGTTCGATTGCCTATTCCTGGGTATCGTCGGCCACGCCGTCGTTCGACTGTCGGTCATCCGTCGCATCTGGATTGCCCTGCCCGCCGGTGATCGTGTCTGTGTCGGTCGTGATAAACGTGCCAACGCCGACATACTCTTTTTCAGGGTATCGATCGGTCGGAAGGATTTCGCCGTCCTCCATCATGGCGACGGCTCCGCCTCCGCTCGAACCTCCGCCGCCGATCGGCCACGCGGGCCTCACGCCTAAGAGTTGCCGGAGATCCTTCGGATTCTTCACGACGATTCGCACGACATCAGCGTGGGTGTCGCTGAGGGAAACGACTTCCTTGATGTTCGCAATCGGGACGGCGACGATTCCTGATGTGGTCGCCAGATGAACATTCGTGGCGCTGCGGCTGAGTGCCCGGCCCTTCAGCGTGGTGACTGCTACTTCGTTGTCGTTCTTTTGTTCAAGACCATCTAGAAACTTTTCGATGGAAGCACCAGAACGGCGCGCGCTTTTCATGAGTAGGTCCTCCTATGCAAGGCTGTTGATTCTGTGCCCCGGCATCTAGGGACACAAGGTCCCGAGTGCCGCGGTCGACTGTGACGCCTCGCAGGCTGGCGCGCGCCTGCCGCTGTCTCTCGCGAACTGCAAACCCTGCAAAGTGTGCTACGAAAAGGGTCAACTCGTCAAGGCCACTCACATCGCGAACGTAAGGAAGCGGTCATGCTGTAGCAGCAGCGTGAAATCTCCACCTCGAAGGTAATCCCGGTGTGGTGGACCGTGGCCCACACATTCCTTTTTTCGGGACATGTGGGGTTGTTTCAACTGGCAATTGGGCGTTCGCGATCGATAAACGGCGGAGCCGTGACGCGCTGTTAGGCGTGCGCGTGAGCGCGCGCTATGCAGCCCAAAAATAATCCTCAGCCGCGGAGCGGCGTCCTTTCCCTGCCAGATTCGGGTGCTGGGATAACCCAAACGGGCAGATGTCCCGCACCAGTAGCGCTGTCTCAGACCTCGGCTTCATAGCCTGGGCCATCTCAAAATAATGTTGATATCAGCGCATCGTGCCGCAACGCAGCGTGTTAGGTACGTTGATATCATTCCTTCCCGGGGAACGGGGCGTCCGGAGGAAGACTAATGCTGGGAGTAAAAGTTAGCGCAATCGCTGGCAGGAGCATCGTGCTGGCGCTTCTGCTTGTTGCCGCCTGGCATGCAGTGGCGCAGGAGGCCAAATCGTCCTATCCAAGCATGGCTCCTGTTGACCAGTACCTGATGGAGGATCGCAATTCTGAGATCGCGCTGGCGCGGAGTGCGGCGCCTGATTCCGTCTCGCGAGACGCCGAGGTACTGGTTCTTGGACGTCGCGGTTACGAAACTGCCATCCAGGGAAAGAATGGTTTCGTGTGTGTCGTCGAACGCTCCTGGACGGCTCCCATCGATGATCCGAACTTTTGGAACCCGAAGCTGCGTGGTCCGGTCTGTTTCAATGCGGCAGCCGCGCGTTCCTATCTTCCGCGCACCATCAGGAAGACGGAACTGATATTAGCCGGGCGCAGCAAAGCTCAAATGGTTGAAACCGTCTCAGCAGCTATAGACAAGAAGGAACTGCCGGCAATGGACCCCGGGGCCATGTGCTATATGCTGTCCAAGCAGGGCTACTTAAGCGATCAAGCCGGACACTGGCATCCCCACCTGATGTTTTTCGTTTCACAAGGCGATCCTGCGGCGTGGGGAGCAGATCTGCCCGGCTCTCCCGTCATCGCGATCACCGACACCTGGGAACACCTGACCACTTTCCTGGTTCCGGTGCGTCGGTGGTCCGACGGAACGCCCGATATTTAAGGCCAACACTCAGACACCGGTGACCGCATGTCCTTGGGATAGGTGGGGTTGTGTGGACTGCCGCTCGGCCGTTCGCAATCTTCAACGGCGGAGCCGTGACGCGCTGTTAGGCGTGCGCGTAAGCGCGCGCTAGGCAGCCGGAAAGATGATCCACAGCCGCGGAGCGGCGTCTCTTGCTCTATCGACCGCTTCGTATCAGGGCGCGGCTCAAGCGTATGCACTTGCCCAAAGCACGGAACCATGCTTAATCTGCATGGAAGGTGAGATGCATGGCGAAGTTGATCTACCCAATGTCCACGTCACTCGACGGTTACACAGAAGACGAGCATGGCAGTTTTGACTGGAGCGCGCCCACAGATGAAGAGGCACACACCTACATCTGCGAGCTGGTGTCGTCATTCCGCACCTGTCTCTACGGACGAAAGGTGTACGAGAAGATGGTGTACTGGGAGACTGCGGACCAGGTTCGCGATCAACCACGCTACCTGCTTGAGTTTGCCAGGCAGTGGCAGGCGGCGGAGAAGATCGTCTACTCCAGGACCCTCGCCGAGCCGCGCAGCGCACGGACAAGGATCGAGCGCGAATTCGATCCCGACGCGGTCCGCCGGCTCAAGGCCGACGCTGAGCACGACATCGAAGTCGCGGGTCCTGAGCTCGCCGCGCAAGCGATACGGGCGGGCCTTGTCGACGAGTTCCTGATGTTTGTCTGCCCCGTGGTCCTCGGCGGCGGAAAACGGTTCTTCCCGGACGGTGTGCGTCTGGACCTCGATCTAGTCGGGGAGCGACGCTTTCGTAAGGGGACGATCGTTCTGCGTTATGCCGTCCGCGGCTGATCGAAGTGCAGGGGCAAAACATCACCTCAGGTGCTCCGCCCGTGGCCCACATATCCCTTCTTTTGGGAAATGTGGGGTTGTTTCGACTGGTAATCTGGCGTTGGCGATCGAAAAACGGCGGAGCCGTGACGCGCTTTTAGGCGTGGGCGTCAGCCCGCGAACGCCGCGCCATACGACCTCGCAGCCGCGGAGCGGCGTCTCTTGCTCCATCGATCGCCTCTCATCAGGGCCCGACTTCAGCTGTGCCATTAGTGCCGAATACGCGGCGGGCTTTGGCCCTGGCCGCCGCAACTGCTCTTCACTGGCCTCATGCTGAACCAGACCGCGCCCAGCGGCGTACGTTCGCGACTCCGCACCATATGGCCCCTTTCCAACAATTCCCGTCGGCATACGCAAGCCGCGAACGATTGACCCGACAGTTCTGCGAGGTCAGCCTACCGGTGCACCATCGGCTACTTCAATTCCTGGTTCTCGTTCGGGCTGAACCTCGTGCAGGCCCTCCAACAGCCTTGCACAGCGGTTCCAGTGCAGAATCGTGTCGTCGTTGCCTTCCGGACGGATCTTCTCTGCCTTTTCATAGCAGGCCATGGCCTGCTCCAGAAGAGGAGCCAGCACATGCCGCGGTCGGCCCGCGTGCATCTGAACCTTGGCTCGCCGTTCATTGAGAACACCGGTGTAGTAGAGCCGCTCGTATGGGTCCTTCAAGCTCTGAATGATTCTCCCGGCCTCGGCACAGCGATCCGAGACCGTGGCACAAAACTGATCAGCCAGTGCGAGTCCCAGCAACGCGGTTGCGGTCTGGTTATCGGGATCCGTGGCGAGGACGTCTCGGCAAATCGACTCGGTCTCGCCGGGTTGATTGACAAAGCGAAACATCTCAGCTTTCGCGAGCGCCCGCGCAATCCCGCTCTTGGAAACAGTCTTCAACGTCAGCGTCATGGTTTCCACCTCCTGGGCCAAGCGCGCCTCATAATCCAGTCGGTTAGCAAGGTCCTGTTCCTATGTTGGCACTTTTCCCCTTGCTGACGCAGTGACAAACGGCGCTTTTTCGCTTCATGCTCAGTACTCAAAAAAACTCCTGAGACTATGTCTGGGTCCTGAGGCAAGTAGTAACGTCCGAAGAAAACCCGAGTCCTCCGGGACTGCGTATGTACCTGGGACGTCTGCACGGGCGGCTGTCTTATTTTGCCGTCAGGGGCGGAGCCGTACTTGCCTTTCTGATTGTGCTTTCTCCGTGCGTTCCGTGTTCTCCGTGGTGAACCGCTGGTTTCCTGACCTCGCCGGACGGCGCTTTCCGCTTGTCTTCGCATTTCGGAACCAACTAGTTACTTTCGCCGGTGGCCCACATATTCCCGCTTCTGGAATATGTGGGGTTGTTTCCAACCGGGGCGCGGCTCTTTCCTGATTCTTCCCATTTCGGGAAATTTTGGTTACTTTCGTTTCGCCCAGCCCTATTTTCCCCCTTCACGCCATCCCCGCCATACCTTACGCTGAACAGATGACCTTGCGTAGGTCTCGATGAACTCGCACCTGATTATCCGTCTCTGCCGTTACACGTTTCCCGACGGCCGCCACTGCCAGGGAGCCGCCGTCCGCGGACGCGCCTGCTGCCGCCATCACCTCGACGCCCGCACTCGACTCCACAACATGGCCCGGGCCCGCCGCCTCGCCTGCATCCCTCGGCTTCGCGTGCCCATGACCCAGCGAGATCTCGCCTTGAACCGCGCCGAAGTCCTCCGCGTCGTCAACAGCGGCAGTGTTGATTTCGCCACCGCCCGCTTGATGCTCTGGGCAATGGATCTCAGCGCCGCCGCCCTCCCCGCCAAGCCTGTAACCCTTCTTCCCAACAGCTATAACCACAATGTTTTCTATCACGTACCTGTAAACCCATTTATTTTCGGAAAGCTGCATCAAAAACCCCTCACAAGTGCCTGAAAATGCAAGGGGGCAGGGGAGGGGGGTACCGCCTTTTGCTCGACTTGGAAACTCGACCGGCGAACGTGTAGGCTTCCTGCAGCCTCGCAAGGGCGACCAATCGAAGATCAGGGCTTCCAAGTTGCGAAACAGAAAAAGAAATGAGAGGCCCGGAGGGCCGAAAGAGCTTAGCCCAGCAGTTCAGCGCTGGGTCGACGGAGGGTTTGAACCGAAGTCCCGTAGGGACGGCAAATGAACGCGAACGCAAAAACCGTCCTCCTCACCCACGCCTCCCAACTGCTCACCCTGCGCGGCGAAGTCGCCCCGCGCCACGGCCCTCAGATGTGCGACCTCGGCATCATCAACGACGGCGCCGTCCTCATCGAAAACGGAAAAATCGCCGCCGTCGGCACCACCGACGAACTGGTGCCCCAGGTTCGCGCCCATTTTTTGAGCGCTAACCTGGGAATCGACGAACTCGACTGCTCGCGGTAAACTCATCCTCCCCGGCTTTGTCGATTCCCACACCCATCCCGTCTTCGCCGCCCCGCGCCTGATCGATTTCGAAAAGCGAATCGCCGGAGCCGGCTACGAAGAAATCGCCGCTGCCGGAGGCGGCATCCGCGCCAGCCTTCGTGGCGTTCGCGAATCATCCGTCGAGCAACTCGCCCAGCACATTCTAAGGGCCCTGAACGAAATGTCTGCGCACGGCACCACCACCGTCGAAGCCAAGTCAGGCTATGGCCTCAGCGTCGAGAGCGAACTGAAGTCACTCGATGCCATCCACGAGGCCGCAAAACACTGGCCCGGAACTGTAGTCCCAACCCTGCTCGGTGCGCACGTTGTCCCGCCGGAGTTTTGCGACAACCCTGACGAATATGTCCGCATTGTCTGCGAAGAGATGATTCCGGTTGCGGCCCAGCGAAAACTTGCCGGGTACGTCGACGTCTTCTGCGAGCGCGGCGCTTTCACCGTAAACCAATCCATCCGCATCTTGGGCGCCGTTGTCGCCAACGGACTTAAGACCCGCATCCACGTCGGCCAACTCACTCACACCGACCTCAACCATTTCGCGGAGTTCAACTGCGCCAGCTACGATCACATGGATTATGTCTCCGACGCCGATATCGCCTGGCTCGCGAAGACCGACACCGTTGCCACACTTCTGCCTGCCGCCAATTTCTTTCTCGGTCTCTCCACCTTTCCGCCCGCCCGCAAGCTCATCGACGCCGGAGTCGCCGTCGCCCTTGCCACCGACTACAACCCCGGCACCTCGCCCACCACCTCGATACCATTCGTCTTCTCTGTTGCCAGCACTCACATGAAGATGTCTCCCGCCGAAGTCATCACCGCCGCCACCATCAACGCCGCTTGCGCCCTCGGGCTTCAAAAAAAGAAGGGCAGCCTTGAGCCCGGCAAAGACGCCGACATCGCCATCTTCGACGCGCAGGATTACCGCGAACTCCCGTATTGGTTCGGCGTCAACCGCTGCTGGAAGACGATTTTGCAAGGTCGGTGCTGATTTGATCGCAAGCGCCCAAATAAAACGAGCGTCCCGCAGGACGCCCGCTTCCTATCCTTCAACGACCTTGGCTAAGCCCTTACATCCCCGGTTGCCCAAACAAGTGATAGTTCGTGTTCAGCGTGGTGATCACCATCTGCTTCGCAGCCACTTCGAGCACCGTCTTCTCTACGTAATTCGTTCCGTCAGGCAGCGTAGAGAAGCTCACGTTCAGCGTGACCTTGTCCTTGGCCTCGCCCATGGAGGTGTTGACATTGATCGTCGAAATCCTCTTACCCGTGGAATCGACGGCTATCACCATTTGGTCGCCCGGCTGCGCGTAATTCGTGAATGTCAGGTTGACGATCCCCGACGACGCGTCCTTGCTGAGCGACAGGTTGTGCGTGCCCACAGCCTGCTGCATCTTCTGCGGATTGGGTGGAATGTACAGGGCCAACAACGACTTCACGTCGGCCATGTAGTCCTGCATTTCCGCTTTCTTCTTGGCGATCATCTTCTGTTTCAATCGGCCGCCCGACGGCTGCTCCTGCGGCCCCATCGGATACTTCTCCACCTTGCCATCCGCTCCGTACTGGCAGAGGAACTGCTGCTGCGGCTTGGTGTCGCCCTTCAGTGTCATCTGCTGCGTTTCCGTCCACTGATACTTGTGCAGCTTCTTCTGGTTGGCCGCCACCGACTGCTTCAGCGCCGCCACCTTCTGCTTGATCTCCGCGCTGGCGCCGCCGCCGGCCTGGGCCACCGCGCCCGCCGTCATCGCCAGTACCATCGCACCAGCCAATCCCATACCTACCGTTTTGCCGTGCCATTTCAATCTCATGAGTTCGTCTCCTTTTTGAATTACCCACGGGTCCCGCTGTTCCACTCATCGCATGCAAAACAAGAATCCCCAGCGACCAGTTACCAGCTACCAGTAACCTTACGCTTCCTCCGCCACAACCTGTCCGTCCCGCTCACTTCTGCCGCCTCCGACTCTTTCTCTTCCCACGTCAGCCACTTCAAATCCAGCACCATGATCGAATACAGCACCGGAACCATCAGCAGCGTAATGAACGTCGCCACTGTCAGCCCGCCAATCTGTGCATAGCACAGCGGCTGCCACAGCGGGCCGCCGTGCATGGCCAGCGGGAACAGCGCCAGCACCGTCGCTCCTACCGTAATCAGTACCGGCCGCAGCCGGATGATCCCCGCATCGATTACCGCCTGTTCAAACGGCTCGCCCTTCGCGTGCATTTCCTCGATGAAGTCGAACAGGACGATCACGTGGCTAACGATCACACCAATCAAACTCGCAATGCCTAGGAACGCCATGAATCCAAACGACGTATTCATCACCCACAACGCAATCAGCGCGCCCGCCACTCCGTACGGTGCCGCCGCAAACACCAGCAGCGGCTTGATTGCATTGTTGAACTGGAACAGCAATGCGAGGTAGATCATCGAAATCGAAACCGCCAGCACGACCCCCAGGTTGCGGAAGCCCACCTTCTGCTTGTCGAATTCGCCTCCAATGCTCATCCCGTATCCCGGCGGCAGCGTCTTCTCCAGCTCAAGTAGCTTTGGTACAGCGATCACTGTGATCTCTGACGGCAGATGCCCTGGGGCAGGGAAGGCATACAGCGACATCGTCCGGAAGTGGTCCAGGCGGATGATACGGTCCGTGGTCATGCTGTTTTGGACGCCAGATATCTGCACCAGGGGAATCTTGTTCGAACTTTGCTCCCCGTAAACGTACAGATTCTGAATGTCCGACAGGCTTGCCCGCTCGTCCATCTTCAGTCGCGCCACCACCGGAATATTTCGATCACCGTCCTGCAAAGCAGTCACCGGCACACCGCTCATCGCGCTGGTCGCCGAGTTAGCAACGTCAAGATTGGTAATTCCCGCCAGGTTGGCGCGGTCCGGGTCCACGTTCAACGTCACCGTCGGGCTTTCCGTGTCCCACTCGTTGCGGACCCGCTCAGCCGCCGGGGCCGAGCGCAGGATTGCCGCCACCTGCGATGCGATCTGCCGCATCGTTCGTATGTCTTTCGCGCTGCCCGCCGTACTTACGTCCGCCCGGCTGGTAACGCGGATTTCCACCGGGTAGTTCACTGGATTAGTTTGCAGTTGCCGCAAGTCGATCCGTGCTCCTGGTACGGTTGCCGACAGCACCGGTTGAACCTGGTCGACGAACGGCGGTGTATCGTCTTTGTCGTTCAGTTCCACCAGAACTTCAGCGTAGTTGAGTTGCTGTGGCTGCGGCGACAGAGAGAACCAGAACCGCGGGCTTCCTCCTCCCACCCACGTTGTCACATAGCGCAGGATATGCGACGGCTTGCCGTCCTTGTCCGGATGCTGCTTGCCCCACAAATCCGCCTGTTCGCGCACCACCTGCTCCACCTTCTGTGCGGCCTGGTTCGTAGCCTCAAAATTGGCAGCATTCGGCAGCCATACGTCGGCGTACGACCAGTACTGCACGTCATCCGGAAAGAACGAAGTCTTCAGTTGCTTGAACAGGAATCCTGACAGCGCAATGAACGCCAGCGACGCAATCGATACCTTCCACCGATGTTCGATGGCGAACTTGGCCAGTCGCGCATACCGGCCTGTGAAACCCTTGCTCCGCCGCTCCTCAATCGGCTTTTCGGGTGTCTTATCGGGCCTTAGAATGTAGTACGCCAGTAGCGGTATGAATGTCATTGACGCCAGCCGCGAGGCCAGCAGCGCACACGTCATCACAATCGGAAGGCTGTACGAGAAACGAGCCGGTATTTCCCGAGACCAGCAGAAATGGCAAGTATGCCACAATGTTCGTGATGGTTGCGTAGAGAATCGCGGTCGCAATCTTCGTCGGTCCCAGCCATGGCGCCACAATCCTCGGCTGGCCCTCGGCCAGCATTCGCTTGATCGAATCTCCTGCCACAACCGGGTCATCCACCAGCAGGCCCAGTGCGATGATCAGCGACGCCACCGACACTTGCTGAATGTCGATTCCCAGCAGGTAGATCATCCCAAATGTCAGCGATAGCGTCACCGGAATCGACAGCGCCATCAGCAGCGCCGACCGCCATTCCCAGAAGCCGATTAGCGATACGATGACCACTAGCCCGATCGCTTCATACAGCGCATCCATGAACAGGTCGATCTGTTCCTTCACTTGCACCGGCTGGTCTGACGTGTGCACCATTATCAGGTCGTCTGGCAAATACTGCTTCACAGCGCTCAACTTCTCCGTCACATGTTGCCCGAAGAGGTTGATCTGCTGGCCATCACGCATATAGACCGCCAGCGTGACCGCTCGGCTGCGAATCCAGTTTCCGTCTTTGTCCTTCCAGTTCAGAAAGTTCAGGTAAGTCGGAGGACTCTGGTAGCCCCGAGAAATGTCCACCAGGTCGCGCAGGTACACTGGGCTGTTCGACGCCGACACCCCAATGATTACGTTGCCGATCGCTTGTGCATCAGGAAACAGCCCGGATGGATTGATGTTCAGGCTGCTTGGGCCCACGTCGAGCGTGCCCGCGGGTAGCGTGATGTTCTGTGCGCCGAGCACGTCCTTAAGTTTCGACGGAGTGTACCCGTACTGCGCCAGCCGCTGCTGTGAGTAATCAAGATAAATTTGCTCCGGCAGGACGCCCGACCGCTGCACCTTCGAAGTCTCCGGGACGCCTTGCAGCGAGCGCTGCAATAGGTCGGTGTAGTCGTCCAGGTCGTGATAGGAATACTTCGCCCCGGCAACCTCCTGCAGACGCTTTTCCGTGTCCGCCGGATCGCGAATGATGGCCGGCTGCCATGCGTCCGGATGAATCTCTGAGCGGTGGAGGCTGACTTGGATGAGTTGTTCCCCGCGCAGTCGAATGGTAGCGTCGTCAACGCTGGTGCTCGCGTCCAGCCCCACATAGCCGGGCCCTTGGAAAAAGTGCAGGTCATTCAGCGTGTTGTTGCGTGCCGCAAGGGCCGCAATTCTTTCAAAGTCCGAGCGTACCGGCCCTGGCGCCACTGACATCGGAAACGCATAGATCACGCTCACCCGCGGCTGCGGAGCGTTCTTCGCTAGCTCCGCGCGCGTCCGCACGATCGCCTTCTTGATTGCGATGGAGCGAAGCGCCACTTCCGTTGGAGTTGCCATCGGGCTCGCAACGGTCAGCATCAGTGCCGCGGTATCGCCGAAATTACTGTTGAACTGGATTGGCCCCGCGCCTCTCGGCAGGTTGAGCTGATTCAATTTCAGGTTGATGTCGGAGAATTCTTTTTGCTTGTCCTTGACGTCGTCCGCAAGCTGGACATAGACGACCGACATCCCGGGAAAACTGAGGGAACGGATTCCGAAATCCGACGGAGTGCTCGGCTTCAGGTTGGGGTTCAACGCCACAACCTGCTCAATGGGACGCGTGATCAGTTGTTCAACTTGCTCTGCCGTCGCGCCCGGCCACGGGCACTGCGCTGAGGCCACGCGTACAGGAATGTTCGGGTCTTTGCGCTTCGGCATGTTGCGATACCCGAAGAAGCCCCACACAAACGTCGCCAGCAACAAAACAAGCGCAACCTGCCGGTGCTCGGTGAAGAACCGGGCCATGTTATGCGTCGTCGCTACGTACTCCGCATCCGTCTTGTGTGCGTGTGCCATCGTTTATTAGTGCGCTTGCCAACCACGATAACCGACAACTGCTTCCTATGGAATCACCCTGACCATCTCTCCCGCGCGAATCATGTTGGTCCCCGACGTGACCACTCGCTGGCCGGGATTCAATCCGCTCAGCACCGCGATGTTATTTCCGTACGTGTCACCCAAGGTCACGTCTTGCGTGCGTACCTTTGGCGTGTCGCCTGGCTCTTCCGTCAGAAACACGGCGAAGCCATCTTTATGATCAGGACTGCGAATCACTGCGGTCAGCGGGACTACCATGACCTTCTCATTCTGCCTTCCGCTGCCGAGCGCAATCGAAGCAATCATCCCGGCTTTCAGTTCATCGCGCGGGTTGTCGATCCGCACTTCCACCGAATACACTCGGCTCTTCGGATCCGCCGCCGCCGAAATCGATGTGATGTGGCCCACGAAAGTGACCGGCAGCGCTTCCGTTGTCACCGACTGCGAGCTTCCCAACTTGACGTTGACCATCGCCGTATCCGGTACGCCGAACACGGCTTTTACCGAGCGCGTGTCCGCCAGGGTGAATCCGTTGGTCGCCGGACCCACCAGCGTTCCGACATCCACGCTCCGCTTCAGGATCCATCCCGAAAATGGCGCCCGCAGTTCGCAATAACCCAACGCCAGCTGCGCCTCTGACAATTGCGCTTTCGAGTTGGCGACCGCAGCGCTTGTCGATGCCACCTGCGACGTTGCATCGTCTAAGTCGGGCTTGGTTGCCGCCCCAACCTCATACAGCTTCGAAATCCGCCCGAATGACAGCTTCGCCCGCTCGTTCTCCGCCTGCGACCTCTCGAGCGACGCCGTCGCCTGCGCCAGCTTTTCCTTGTACTCATCCTGTTGCACCGTCGCCAGCACAGTGCCCTGCGTCACGTAATCGCCGATATCGACATTGCGCAGGTGCCCATCCGCATCTTTCACCTGTTTAATGCTGGCCAGGTATCCGTTCGACTTGAACGACAAATCCACCTGCTGGTAGGGCTGGATGTTCGCCGAATAGGTGTTGGCTGTGGCGGCATCGATCACCTGCACCTCGGCCGTCCGCACCGGCGTGGGAGCTTTGTTGACTTCGGCCTCATGGCGGCATGCCACCGAGCTCGCCACCCATGCTACCCCCAACAGCAGGGAAGCCGTCTTCATCCTCATGTCCCGTCGACAGGTCATCGTTTAGTCCTCGCCCATCGCTTTCTGCAGCTTGGCCCGTGCCGACCAGAACGATGCCAGCGCTTCGTTGTAATCGGAGTCGGCCTTTTCCACGCTCGCCTGCTGCTGCAGCACGTCGCGCAGCAGCTTCGTCTTCTGCCCGAACTGCTCCGTCACTTCGCGCAATTTCTCGCGCGCTGAGTCGCGAAACAACGCCGCCGTCGTTACCGCCGCCTGCGCCTCATGCACCTCTCGATATGCCTGGTCCACCGACAGCAGCACCTGCGACTTCGTCTCGTCCAGGTTGACCTTGCTCTCCTCGACCTTCAGGCTTTTCTCGTTGACCTCGTGCTTGCGTCGGTTCCAGTCCCACGCTTCCCAACTGAATTCCACGCCGGCGCCCGCGATGTTCGTGGGAACGAAATTCACCCCAAACGGCGAAACGTAGTGGACTGACAAGTCAAGGTCCGGCAGATACTTCGCCTTCGTCTGCCGCACCATGTTCTGCGCCTGCTTGATCGTGATCTCCGCTTCCTTGATATCGGAGTTTTGCTCCAGCGCCCTCGACTCCGCCGTCGGCAGGTTGTCCTCCGCCGGCGAAAGCTGTGCCGCCGCCGCGATCTGGAACGGCGTGTGAATGTCGCGTCCCATCAGGTTGTTCAGCGTCTGTTTCGCCGTCGCCTGCTTGTTCTGCAACTTCAACAGCGAGAGTTTCTGCTCCGCCAGTTTGGCCTGGATTTCCAGCAGCTCCGACTTCAACACCACCTGCTCGGCCAGGTACTGCGCCGAAATCCGCTCCAACTCCTCATACTGCTTAATGCTCGCCTCGGTGGCTTCAATCGCGTTCTCGACCTCCACGGCCGTGTAGTAGGTCTGGCGCACATTGGCGACCACCGCCAGCCGCTTTCCCTCCAGTTGCTGGGCCGCCATGTCCACCTGCAGTCCCTTGCCCTCGATTCCGATATTGATTTTGTAGAGCGTGAGCAACGGTTGGGATATGTTGGCCATCACATACGCAGTGGGCTGTTGCGGAGTCGTGATGAACGTATTCGTCGCTGGTATCGGCCCGGTCGCAGGATACGTCCCGAACTGTCCGGCCGGAACCTCAAAGCTGATCGGCGCCAGCAGCTCCGACGCGAATATATAAGTCTTGAACGACGGATAGCGGTGGGTCTTGAACGCCAGGTAGCTTTCTTTCGTGTCGCTCAGCTGCAGCGACGTAATCTTCAGCATGCGGTTGTTCGCCACCGCAATCTTCACCGCCTGATCGACGGTCAGCACATCCGGCGTATCTTGCCCTGTCAGCCCGATTGCCAGCAGAACGCACATGGCCAGCGCAGCAGTCAGAAACTTCATCGGCAACCCCAGTTTCATTGCTTCGCTTATTACCCCGATCAACGCAACGCCTGAGACGGTGTTTCCGCTCACGGTTGGATGGTGAACGGGTCGCCAGACCCGTCACAGTTGCCCTACCCCCAGGCGGCAAGTTGCTCCCGACGCTTGGATGCCGCGACCCATTGCCCCGCCTTAACTCTTTCTGTGCACGCTGAGTTTAACCACGGATCACGCTTTGGGCAACCCTCGGGTCGTGGGTGCAATTGGAGTGTCGCGCCGGTCGCTTGCTCGGCGCTCGTATGCGCTGGAGTCGGCCGCTGTCTGCGCAGCCTCGCGAGCCACGGCGGAGAACCGGTAGCTGCTTGGAGCTGGTTGCAATTGGGAGATGCTAAAAGCTGAACATCGCCTGCAACTCAATCCTGCGCGGTGCCGACGACGATCCATACGGCCCTCCGGCAATCGCATTCGGCTGTCCAAAGATCGGTGAGCTCAGGTTGCCCACCAGCGGAGCATAATTGATGTTGTTGAAGATATTTCGCGCGTTCACGCTGAATGTCAGGTTGTACCGCCTTGAGGAAGCGCTGCCGAGACCGATCGGGCCGCCCGAAGCTCCGCCAAAGTGCCCATGTCCGCCTCGAGGTCCTCCGGGACCGTCGAATCCTCCACCGCCCTTGGTTTCAGGCCCGAACCCGATGGTCTTGCTGACCCTGAGGTTCAACGAGAATCGGCCTGGTCCCAGCCCGTAATACGGAGGAATCACCGTTTGCCCGGTTTGTGGTGTGAGGTTAAACGTGCCCCACTGCGTTGTTACGATATTCGGTCCCGTTTGTCCCGGGGTTGCAAATGTCGGACGGTCATTGAAAATCGAATCGCCGTTGTAATCCTGTCCCAACGTGATATTGAACGGAATCCCGGAGCTCACCACCAGAAACGGGTTCACCCGGATACCCCGCGGCAATGCTATTGTGCCGCCAATGAAGGCGCGGTTGCGCACGTCATAACCGGTTGGACCGTAGTTCTGCTCAAGGTTGTACTGGTTGTCGGGAAAACTGTTCGGACCGGTTGTGTTCGCGTTGACGTTGTTGAGCGTATACCACCCGAACAGTGATACCTTTGACCCCACTTTTACGTTCGCGTTCACAATGAGTTGGGTCTGATTTAGAGTGCCTCCCGACTCATACTGGTAGATATTTCCGGCGGCGTCCCCGTACGGTCTCACACCGCTGGCCGGGTTGGTTGGGTCATAGGTCCCCGGCAAAGGCGCGTTGATGTTGCGTGTCAGGTATTGATGCACGCCCCGCGTGTTCAAGTACGACACTGCGATGTTAGCGTTCTTCGTGATCTGCCGCTCCACGCTCACCGCGGTCTGCATCACGTACGACGCGCGCAGGTTCGGCGAAATCTGGTAAGCCGTCGGAAAAGTCTTGGCCGTATCCAGCAGCGGGCTGCCTTCCGGAGGCACGATGGGGTAGAAGTTTGGCTGGTTCACCACGTACTGCTGTTGCGTCGTGCCATTCAGCCGGTCGGCTTGCAATACGTACTGTTCGTCGAAGCGGTCATAAAACATGCCCCAGCCCGCACGGATCACCGTCTTCGGAGAGGGGCCTTTCCCCAGCCCCCAGGCAACAGCGACTCGCGGCGCCACGTCGCCGTAGTCGTCCGATGGCTGACTGGGTCTCGTACCGCAGTCCATAGCTCACCGTAAAATTCGGCTTCCAGCGCCAGTCGTCCGAAAAATACAGGCCTAGGTCGTAGTAGGTGACGACAGCGGCCGGCGTTCCGAAGGTGATCGTGAACTGCCCCGCGCCGCCACCCGCCGCACGAATCTGCACTGGCGTCCATCCCGCAGCCAGGCCCTGTTCCGTGATCTGGTAGGCGTCCAGGGAGTTAAAGGTATATAGGCCGTTGAAGTTGGCGTCGGCGTAACTTGAGTCGCGCAGAGCGCGCAGCCGTCCGCCAAACTTGAACATGTGCTTGCCTGCCAGCCACGACGTGTAATTCTGCAGTTCGTAATAGTCCTGCTTGTCGTTATTGAACTGGGCGCTGTTGCCGCCTCCTCCGAACGCGCCCTGCACTTCGAGTGTGGCGTCGGTGGTAGTCGGGGGTTTGGCTGTGACGGTCGCGCAAATACTCAAAGCGCAGCTCATTGACGACCTTCGCCCCGAACAACTGCGTGTCGCTGAGCTGTAGCGTCTGCTCAGTCCCCGTCCGGTTGTAGGCCTGGCTGGGTAGTGAGAACTCACCAACGCCGTCGTTTTCCTGGCTGTCCTGCCAGTACGAATACCGCACGCTCAGCGTGTTGTTCGGCGTCAACTGAAAATCCGCTCGCGGATTGATGCTCGTTCGGGTGCGCGGCGTCGATACTGAGGTGTTATACGGGACTTGAGCAAATGTGGTCGGATCCAGCACGTACGCGTTTACCACCGAGTTGTTGCCGATGTTCCTTCGCTGGAAGTCAACGAAGAATGAAGCCTTCTTTCCCATCGGCCCACCGAGGTTTGCCGAATACTGCGTCGAATCGTAAGCAGGGTTGCTGGTCGCAAAAGGACTAGTCGAGTTGAAATACGAGGAGTTTCCGTTAACCGAAATCTGTCCGTGATATTTGTCGGTACCGGGCTTGGTGAAAACCTCGATTCGGCCATATCCCAGCTTGTCGTATTCCGCCGAAAACGGATTTTGGTTGATCCGAATCTCGCGTATCGACGATTTCGGCGGAAGCTGCCCGCCGGTAAATCCATCAATGTAAATCTGGCCGCCATTCGGTCCCGCCGATGGTCCCGCCAGGGCCTGCAAATCATCCGCCAATTCGTCGGGATCGTCGGAAAGCGCATCCAGGTCTTTGCCCGTCAGTACCATCTGGGTCGCGTTGCTCTCTGCCGACGTATCTAGGCCGACCGATTGCTCCGTCACATTGACGTTCTCCTGCTGCGTCTCAATGGACAGTGCCACATCCATCTTCTGCGACTGTCCCGGACCAACTTCGATTCCATCGACTTCGTAAACCGAAAATCCTTTGGCCGTGACCTTGATGCCGTACTTGCCGGTAACCAACCCCTTCACGTCGTAACTTCCGGTCTGGTTCGTCGCGGTTTTTATGACTTTGCCGTCCGGCGTCGTGATTTGAACGTCGGCCTTCGTCACGGCCGCGCCCGAAGGATCGGTCACCGTGCCATGCAATGACCCCAGGCCCGCTTGCGCCACAATCCCACCGCTCAGAATCAGAGCGACGAAGCACGCCAGAAATGCAGTCCGGAAAACTCTCCGGTAGAAACTTATTTTCATCGACCTTCCTGCTCTAGAAACTACCCACCACTCACTAATTACTAACTACTAGTTACTACTGTGCATCCGCCTGCCCGCCACTTAGGCTCCACGGCGACAAAACCATCGCCTGGCTGCCCGGCGAAGCGGTCAAAATCGGTTCCACACCGCCCACCATCGTGATCGCTGTAACTCCGGCATCGCCGCCTTCCGTTGAAACCAGAATCACAGCGTCTCCTTTCTGGAAATCACTCAGCGTCACAGTCGGTAACCGGCTCAATATCTGCTGCAAATCGCCGCCGCCGTGGCCGCTCCCGCCGTTCGCGCCTCCGCCCGCTGCTTGCGCCGCCCCGCCAGCGCGCGTTCCACCTGCATTCGATGGCGAGCCGTTGGACTGGGACGCTTCTTCTGGCGGCTGACCTTTCAGCCGCATTGCAATGCGTTGTGCCATCATTTGCGGCAGCTTCCGTAACTTCGAATCCGCTTCGATCTTCACAGTCACCGGTTGCTTGGTCAGCAGATCCATCACCGTTAACGAATTGTCTGCCGCGTTAATTGCCGTCACTGTGCCGGCGATGTTGCGGAACCTTCCAGAGACAATCTCTTCTGCAGTGAATTCCGTGCCTTCTTCATTCTTCGTGCCTCGGGCGCGCAACTGGTCCCCGGGACTTATGTCCGCAAGCTGGCTCGGCTTCGCGTCGTCAAACTTGATTGAGTTCGCTGCGTACCTCCGCACCACGGTTTTCTGGTTTACCTTGATCAACACCGTCTTCGTTCCGGCGAACGTTGTCACCGAAATCGTTACCGTCTCCGCCGCGGGATCGACCGCACTCACCAGCCCGCCGATTCCGTGCTTCTGCCAATCTTCCTTTTCCTGCTGCTGCTTCGCCGCCACATCGGACTGCTTCATGACGATCACAGTAGATGCAGCCAGCGATTTGCCATCGTCCGAAGCCTTGCCGCGCGCCAGAACCCGGTCGCCCACTTGCAAATCCTGCGCAGTAATCTGCGTTGCATTCTTCAGATCTGTCGCCCCCGGGGCGATCCGCACTACGCGGACTGCCTCCGGGAGTGAAACGCTTACGCTCTTGCCGTCATCCGTCGCCAGAACCAGGGCTTGTCCTCCGATGGACTTGATCTCGCCCACGGCCTTTGCTTGTGCGCTCGGCGGCGCTGCCTGAGCGAATCCGCCGCTGGCGCCAATGACAACCGCTAGGAAGGCAGCCGCTGGCCGATACCAATTCACTCTTGTATTCCCGTGCGGCATGGTGAAACGTTCCTTAATCCGCGCGATCTCGCGCGATTGTCCTTTCATTATCGCCTCAGGGTTCTCGGGCGATGTCTTGGAAGGGCACGACTTTGCAAGCTGCGGATAAAAAGCGGTTTTGGGTAGAGCTGACCTTCAGGTCAGCGTATAAGCTGTGAAAATGTTCGACCCGCCGCGCGGACCTTTAGTCTGCGCCAGGACGACTCCAGCACTTCAACTTTTTTCGCAGCCTCCTAGGACGAATTACCAACAAGGGTGCCTGAAAACCTTCGCACAATTACCCTAATTTCTAGATTCTCTTATTTGAAGCAGGGCGGCGCTGTGTCGTTTTGTAACGAAGGGTAACTCGGTGGCTACATTCGGTCGGGTTCGGATAGGGGCAATTTGGTTGGGGGTCAGGGAACGACTTCGATGGAGTTTGCTAACGGCTCTCGTACCCATGTGCATTCAAAAGCGAATTCCGTCGGCATTTTGCCGCAGTGAAACCGGCTATACTCGTCAGCACTCAATTACGTTCAACGCCAATCCCGCCAGCGAAGTCTCCTTGTACCTCGACTGCATGTCCAGTCCCGTCTGATACATGGTGGCTATCACCTGGTCGAGCGATACTTTATGCTCGCCGGTCTCACGCATGGCGATGCGGCTGGCATTGATCGCCTTTACCGACCCCATCGCATTTCGTTCAATACATGGAATTTGTACCAGCCCGCCGATGGGATCGCAGGTCATCCCCAGGTTGTGCTCCATTCCGATCTCCGCCGCATATTCCACTCTTAAGTTGCTGCCTCCTTGCGCGGCTACCAAGCCTCCCGCCGCCATAGAGCACGCCACACCGACTTCGCCCTGGCAGCCTACCTCCGCCCCCGATATCGACGCATTCTCCTTGTATAGAATCCCGATCGCACCCGCAGTTAAGAAATATCGAAACAATCCTTCATCCGATGCTCCCTCGACGAACCGCTGGTAATAATGCGCCACCGCAGGAATAATTCCTGCCGCGCCGTTGGTCGGTGCCGTGACCACCCGTCCTCCCGCAGCATTCTCTTCATTCACCGCCATCGCGTACACATTCACCCAATCCATCGGAGCCAACGGGTCACTCGCGCCAATTTCATTCAGCCTTCGAGCCAGCCGCGGAGCCCGCCGCCGCACATTCAAGCCTCCGGGAAGTATCCCTTCCGTCTCCAGTCCCCGTTGCACGCACGCCTGCATGACTCCCCAGATCCGCATGAGGCTGGCGCGAATTTCTTCCCCGGTGCGCCATGTCTTCTCGTTCTCCAGCACGATCTGCCAGATCGCCAGCTTCTCCCGCTCGCCAATTGCCAGCAACTCATCCGCACTGGAAAAGGGAAGTGGAGGCTCCTGCAAGGCGGAGTGGCCGGCCTCCTCGCCCTCGCGTACCACGAACCCGCCACCCACCGAATAGAAGATGGCCGAATACAGCTCCGCCCCTAGGCCATCGAACGCGGTGTAGCGCATGGCGTTGGAGTGCCCCGGCAGCGTCTGCGTTTTCAGAAACAGCAGATCGGTGTCCTCATGGAATGGAATCGCCCGTTCACCCAAAAGCTTGAGCTCGCGCCGCTGCCGAATTTCACCGACCTTTTCGAAAATAGTAGCCGGATCAATTGTCTCCGGGGACTCGCCCGACAACCCCAGCAGCACTGCACGATCGGTTTGGTGGCCATGTCCTGTCAGCGCCAGCGAGCCAAACAATTCTGTCCGCACCCGCGCCACCTTGGAGATTAGCCCCCGTTCCTGCAAATCGAGGGTGAACCGACGCGCCGCCCGCATGGGCCCCACCGTGTGTGAACTCGACGGCCCCACCCCCACTTTGAAAATTTCAAAAATGCTGGTCTTCACTCTCTGCCTCGCCCCGAACCATTGAACTCCGCCATCGCCACGCCTGTCGAGCATCTTCGGCGCACTGCCTGGTGAATGTCAAAACTCCGGTGGATCAGGGAATCGGGATGTGAAGGGTCTGCGGGAGACTGGACCTGACAGTCATACCTTGAGACCGAAGTTCGCCCCCCAAAAAGTTCATCGGCGAGCCGGCCGGAGTGCGTCGAAACTAGTTATAACGACTATTATAACTACCACTAAAATGGGTGCCTCCGAGAGTCCGGGGCAGACCTTCAAAACTGAAGCCGGGACTGAAGGATTATCAGGTCGCCTGCCACCAACTAATCCCTTAGTTACCTTTTTCACCCTCCCTCGTCCAACTGTCGTGCCGCCAAAACCATCTGCGACCCTGACAGAAGCCGAATTGAGGCTGATGGAAGTCCTTTGGCACCGTGGTCCTTCCACCGTCCAGCAGGTACTCGACGCCCTTCCCGGCGATAAACCCTTGGCCTACAACTCGGTACTGACCATCATTCGTATTCTGGAAAAGAAGGGCTACCTCGCCCACGCCCAGTCGAAAGACGGTCGAGCGTACGTGTACGCGCCTTTGGTCGAGCGCTCGGAAGCTACCCGCTCCGAGGTTCGCCACCTGGTGCAGCGTCTCTTCCAGAACTCGCACGAACTGCTCGTCCTCAACATCCTCGAAGATTCTGGCCTTAAACCAGATGAGATGGAAAGATTAAAGCAGTACTTGAAGGAGCACGAATAGCCGCAATGCCGCTCAACCCCGTCGACGTCCACAGTTTTGCTCAAATGGCCGCGGGAGGTCTGTTGAACAGCCTCGTGGCCGGAATCGGCTTGGCTGCGCTCGCCTGGTTTCTGGCGAGAGTTGCCGGCCGCAATAGCTCGAGCATGCGTTTTGCGGTTTGGTTTGTTGCGCTTATGGGCATTGGGCTGTTGCCCTGGGTCGCCTCCGTCGGGCATTCCTTCGGCTCGACGGGTCTGACCCCGACTACCGGCGCCATCATGCTGCCTGAATCGCTGGCCTATTACCTTTTGCTCGCTTGGATAATTGGGGTCGCGCTCGGCCTCGCCCACGTAGCCCATGGACTCTTTCGTCTCAACAGGTTGCGCGCCAATTGCACGCCAGTCGATCCCGAAAAACTTGATCCGGCGCTGCGCTCAAGTCTCGACGAAATCCAGGCGCAACGCCGCGTTCTGCTCTGCACGTCTGAAGCGGTGCGGGTGCCTGCCGCCGTCGGATACTTCCGACCCCTGGTGGTCTTCCCGGCATGGACGCTGGCCGAAATCCCTATGCCCGAGCTGAATGCCATACTTCTCCACGAGCTGGCACACCTGCGCCGGTACGACGACTGGACGAACCTGGTGCAAAAACTGGTGAAGGCGGTTTTGTTTTTCCATCCCGCAGTGTGGTTCATCGAGTCGCGCCTCACGCTCGAGCGCGAGATGGCCTGCGACGACGCCGTTCTCGCCGCAAATTTCACTCCGCGCGCCTATGCCGAGTCGCTGGTCAGTCTTGCAGAGAAGAGTTTCCTCCGTCGCGGTTTGCAATTGGCACAGGCTGCCGTCAGCCATGTGCAGCAGCTGAAGCTGAGACTGGCTGAAATTCTTCGGAAAGACAGGGCCGGGAAGCACAGCGCCGGCCTCAGAAAGCCCGGAGTGGCAATGTTGTCCGTCGCTTTCGTGGCTGCGGGCTGCGGCGTTGTTCACGCCCCGCGCCTGATCGCTTTTTCCGATAACTCGGAACAAGCTGTTGCCGTCGCGTCGCCAAGCGCCGCGCCGCCTTTGTCAGACGTCCGCCTGCAGCCGGTGAATCTGCGTTATCCCGGCCCGGTGCGCCCTGAACTAGTCGTATCGAAGGCTCACGCCAAGATGTCGCATCATTCCGTATCGAGGCCGAGAGCGGCGTTTGTCCAGCACGCGGACATCGACCGCGACGTGACTGTAGACGCTCTTTCGCAGGCGATGCTTGTCGCTGCCGCCCAGAGGGAACCGACTGCAGCACCCGTCCTCATCGTTTTCGAGGGTGAGCAAATTGGCGTCAACGGGCCATGTGTTTGGCAAGTGACAGTGTTTCACCTCACGCCGACGCATGAACGCCTCATCACCGGAGGAATTTCCAAGCAGATTTAGGCAGGCTTTATTTTCATGGGCAGAATGCCATCTTTAACAACTAATTCGTTAGTTGCCAAGGTAGGAATGAAACGAATCAAGAGGAGCTACCAACCAATGAACAGTACTAAAAGAGAATCCAGCATCCGCCGCATAGGAATTGGCGTATTGGCCTTGGCCCTGACCGCCGGCCTCGGAGCTTGGCACTTCCTGCAGCCCACGAGCGTTCGTGCGGCCGCCACCTCCAACACGGCCCCCATAGACGACAGCAAGATTGCGCCTCTGCTTTCGCTCGACCAGGCGATGGAGACAGTCGCTGCGCGAGTAACTCCGGCCATCGTCAACGTTGCCGTCACTGCCAAAGTTGACCAGAAGAACGCGATGATGCAGCAGGGCATGCCCGAGGGTCTGCCGGATGGCCTGCCCGACGACATGCAGCAGTTCTTCCAGCGCCAATTTGGCCGCGGACAAATGACGCCGCAGCAGCCGCAGTTCGCCCATGGCATCGGCAGCGGAGTGATCATCTCTCCAGATGGCTACATCATCACCAACAACCACGTGGTAGACGGAGCCACCGACATCAAGGTCACGCTGAGTGACCGTCGCATTCTGACAGCCAAGTTGGTTGGTGCAGACCCGCTCACGGACCTCGCCGTCATTAAGATCGATGGCAGCAACTTCCCCAACATTCCGTTGGGAGACTCTTCAAAGCTGCACCCCGGACAGACGGTGCTTGCTTTCGGAAATCCATTTGGCTTCCGGTTCACGGTGACGCGCGGCATTGTCAGCGCGCTGAATCGTCCCAACCCTTACAACGATGATGCTCACAAGCCCGGCCTGTACATCCAGACTGACGCCGCCATCAATCCTGGTAACTCTGGGGGCCCGCTGGTCAACGCTCACGGCGAAGTCGTGGGTATCAACACCTTCCTCATCTCGCCGTCGGGAAGCTTCTCCGGCATGGGTTTCGCCATCCCCACGCAGATCGTGCAACCCACGGTAGATTCCCTGGTGCGTTACGGCAAGGTAGCTCACTCCTACATTGGGGTAGGGATTACCGACGTCACACCTGAAAACTCCAAGTTCTTCGACCTCAAAGACGCCAACGGCGCGGTGATTAGCGAAGTGCAGCCTGATTCTCCCGGTGCCCGCGCCGGGCTTAAAGTCGGAGATGTCATCGTGGGGCTTGATAGCAAGAAGGTGACCGATGCTGGACAGCTTCAAGCGGAGGTTAGTTCCACCCGTCCAGGAACGAAGGTTACGCTAGACGTGCTGCGAGACGGTAAGAACGTCAACGTGCCAGTGACGCTGGAAGAGTTAGGTGCTCGTGACAAGAATGAGGTGCTCTCCGCCAGCGCCGCTGACAAGCCACGTTGGGGAGTTGGCATCTCTGACCTCACCGCAGGGGCACGCCAGCAGTTACAGGCGCCGGACAGCCTTAAAGGTGCGGTGATTCAGCGAGTGCAGCCCGGCAGTCCCGCCGACGAGGCCGGCTTGCAGCCTGGTAACGTCATTCAGAGTGTGGACCGCAAGCCGACGCCTACGGCAGCCGACGTGCAAAAGGCGCTGGCCAGCGTTCCCAAAGGACAGGACGCGATGGTGCTGGTATGGGGCAACGGCGGGAGCACATTCCGGGTGCTGCATGCGACCAACGGAGCGTAGCTCCGTCGCCGAGCAGTGGAACCTCGCGCGAGTAATGGGAACGCCTGGTCTTCCTTAATGCCGAGAAGGGCACGGACGTACTCCGTGCCCTTCTTTATGTATCTTTTGCAATAGTGTCGCTGGCGCGCGAAGCCTCCTACCTGGCAGTCAAGACGCCAGGTGGGTCCCACTTGGCTTGTCCTGGCGGCATTATCGGAAGAATCGACGGCGGGGGATTCTTCCGCGGCCAGTACAGCCGCATCACCAGGTAGATCGGGCCGTTCGGAGCGGGAAGCCAGTTGGGCTTCTTGTCGGCCGACGGCTCATCTTTCTGTATGTAAATAGTGAGTGACCCGTCGGCGTTCTTCTTCAGCGTGGAGAGCATCGTCGAGCTAATGAGATAGCGATTAATGGGGTTTTCGACCAGCAGCTGGTTCTTGGCGTCGTACATTGTGACCGACCAGAAGGCATTCACGGGCGGATAGTTGTTGGCCTTGAAGGTAAGCGTGTAGTTGTTCTTGCTGCCGTCGAGGGGCGTGCCTATGCCGTCGGCCTTGGTCCAGGGATAGACGGCCTCGTCGGCATCATTGCCATAGATGCCCATCATGGCTGCGGCCGCGCGTCGCAGCAAATCGCCATGATAAGAATCGCGGTTTCCAAAAGGGGAGCCCACCTTCCAGTTGTTCACGTTCTTTCCGATCTGATCAACGCGATCCTGGATGGCTTTGTAGCCATCTGTCACGGCGGAGGCGAGATCGGCTTTCTGGGCGTCGGTAACTTGCGCCATATCGAACGGTTTGCCGGGCCCAATGTCGATAGTCGCGAATTGAAGGCGGGTTGCGGCCTCCTCCGCAACGTTGGGGCAGAATTGCAGGAGGAAGTTCAAATACTTCGGGAATTCAGTCTTGAAAGCCTCGTCGGTAAACTTCGGGAACTCGACAGCCGGAGGGGCTGGCGGAGCCGGCTGGTGGGTGTAGGAAGACATCGTCTGGACAGTGTACCCGGCCTGTATCTTCTTGACGTTGGCAATGTCGCTGGGACCAAAGAGTTGTGTGCGGTAGATGAGCAGGCTGAATTGTGTCTCAGCCTGAAACGTCTTGAGGATTCCGGACGGACTGACCCCGTGCCATCCAGGGCCGGAGACCATGTAACAGCCCCCGATGTTGCCGGTGGTGCGGGAGCCAACGTACCCGTAATTGAAGGTGTACATGTCGATAAGCTGCACGGAGTAATAGCGGCCTTTCTCGATGTCGGGAACACAGAAAATGATGGGCTCGGCGCGGAGGTCAGCCTGCAACATGGAGTATGGCGTGTCGGCATTGGGCGTTACCACTGCCGTGTCTTTGGGGGTAAAGACATGGGAGTCACTAACCACGGTGTTAAAGGGACCTTTGTATTGCGGGTTTCCTTTATCAATATTGAATTCGTACATCGCCTTATAGTTGGCGATCATTGGATAGGCGTAGACGTATGCCTTCTGGTAATCATCCTTGTGAATGGCGCCTTCATTGCTGCGGCGGCACGAAACAGTGAGCAGAATAACCGAAGTCATAATCAGTAAGAGCGCGGCGATGGCAGCAGTGCGACGTGAGGGCATGGTTCCTCGCTTTCGTGCAGCTCGACAACATTGAAATGAGTGCTGGTGCGTCAACGAGTTCATGATACGGGAAGTGCGGCGAGTAGACGAGGGGTCCTAACCAGTCCGGGATTCAGAGCCAATCGCGCTGTTGGTACGGGCGAGTGCAATTACGATCGCGCGGCGACGCCATGTTTAAGACAGGGCGAAAGAGACTTGGTGTGAAAGCAGTTTTGCCACTGGGGTGATCGAGAAGCGCCGGAGATGGCTTCGACCTGACCTCAGGACAGTTAAGGTGCGCCATAAAGCAAAGATCCATCTTTTGTCCTTGAGCAAGGAATCTGGCGAGCCAAATCAAGAGGTCTCCAGGTAAGTTGAGTAAGACTCGTTCGTGATTTCAGTAAAGGGCAGAAAGCGAACCGGACCGCCGGAAGTTTGCAATCGCCACGCCTTGGCGCCAACGCGACTCGCGGACAGTAGCTTCTGGCGGGCAATTGAATTCGGCCTTGGAGAAACAGGAAAGAGCACCAGGGGACCATACAGAAGCGCAACGAGGTTGGGATGTTGAGGATCGATGGGCTCGACGCGAGTGGTCATGGGCAAGTGAAGCTCAATACGATCATGCGTTCTCCAAAGACGCTTGAGCGGAACATATTGACCGGGAGGGACGTGCGCCTTGACGATCCTGCCGTTTACCGACACAGAGGCGTCTTCGGCCCAGGCCGGAATGCGAAAGTAAATGCTGAAAGTATCCGCACCGGACACAGTGAGCTCGAACCGGATCATGTCCTCATACGGATACTCACTGGACTGCTTGAGCTGAGTCATCTTCCCACCTCGGTTCCAGCGTACAGTGGATGGGAGATAGAGATTGACATACAAGTTTTGTGCATCGTGCAGATACGCATTGAGCCGATAGTCGGCCGCAACCTGGGGCAACGTGCCCGAGCAGCATGGCCAGTGGTGGTTGGAATATCCTTTGTGACCGTCGTAGCTGTAGTCGGAGTAGTAGAAGGCGGTGCCGTCCGATTGTAGCGGTTCGGCGCCGAGGACGGTGTTGTAGAGCACTCGTTCCATGCTATCGCCGTAGCGAGCGTCGCGAGTGACACGAAGTAGTGAGCGAGTGAGCTTGAAATGAGCGTAGGCTCCACACGGGGTCTCAAAACTCTTGTGCTGGTCCACAAGCGTGGCGGCGAGAGCGCCGGTGTTGGGTTTACGAAACAATTCGTCGGGGCCCCAGCCGCCAGTGGCGAAGCTCTGCGTCGTTACCAGCATTTCAAAAGCGTTGCGCGCGGCGCGGAGGTGTTTCTCACTACCCAGGACGAAGTAGGCGAGCATCGCTGAATTCAGCGCATTGACGTAGCTGTACGCGTGCCTGCCGGGAAGTACATTGACTCCGGCGGCGAGCGGGTCAAAGTATGTCTGGTCGTCAAGAAAGCGAACCGCCAGTTGCTTGTAGCGGTCCCCGGCCCCTCGTTGATAGGCGAGGAAAAGGTTCTCAGGCAATGTGTAGGATTCGTCCCAGGTGTACGAGATATCGCTTTCCTTTCCGGCGCGCCACACCTGCTCGCGATCGACGGCGTGCGCCGGAAGGTACGGCAATACTGTGTCGGTCGTCTGCTGCAGAATCGCAAAGGCATCTGAATCGTGCGCGAACTGGTGCGAGTCGATCAGTCCGCAAACCAGCTTGTCGTAACAATAGGCAGGGAATCGGTTCTTGTCGAAAAATCCTGCGCCGAGGGACTGGGCATAAAGGCGATTGAGGCGCAAAACCCATTCACGGGTCGCGGGATCTCCAGTGATCGCGTAGTAACGCGAGAGGGCGGAGATCCATTGGCCGAAGGTTCCGCCCGGGCACAATCCAGCGCTGTCTTTGCGGTAGTCGTAGTCGGGCTTGTACAGGTACCAACCGCCGAGGTCTTTTCCGGGAGCGGGCAAACCAGACATGATGCGGAACGGCTTCATCAGAGCGTTATCGTCGAGCGACATGAGTACCGCGTGGGTGTTGTCCAGTTGGCGTTCGCAGATTTCATCGAGTAGAGTGACGTCGGCGTAGGAGAATAACTCCAGCAGCGTATTCTGGACCGGCTCTGCTGCAGCGAGAAGGTCGTTGCCGGAAAAAGCAAGAGTTGCACCCAACATTGTCGCGCGCTGAATGAACTCCCGACGCGTGGTTTCGAGGTTTGACATGCGCCAACCTTATCAAGCGAACAATCCCGGCATCAAACTGTATGAGGTCGGCAGTCGTCGGATAGTGGCGAGATTTAGGATGGGGGCCCTGGGCAGAGTCGAACTGCCGACCAACGGTTTAGGAAACCGCTGCTCTATCCATCTGAGCTACAGGGCCATTGCGACGTAACCCCATTATCTCACGTCAATTTACCGATGCTGGCGCTTCGGTGGGTTCAGGATTTGGTGTCCGATTGGTGTCCCATTGCGTTTTGGGGGTCTCTTCGACGCTGGGAATCATGCTTTCCAACTTCGCCATTGCGCTCCGTACGTCATCAGCAGCGGTCTTGATGTAGTACGTGGCATTGGTACTAACGTTCGCGTGCCGCAGAATCGCTTGGATGACTTTTTCTGGGACTTATAAGCGCCGGAGCAAAAATAGACCGCATTACGCCGCGGAAGCGGCGTGATGCGGCGGAGTAAAAGTAGACCGCCGGATTTTGGTTTCACGAGGTAGCGAGGCCTGCGGGGGTAACGGAACCGGTTCGGTTCCGTTGAGCCGAGGCCGAGTTCGTGGGACACCGGAGGGATGTACCCAGTGGAGATCTATGGGCGTGTACGGCGAGCGGTTTTGGTCGAGGGCAGAAGTCAACGATCGGTGGCGCGGGAGTTTGGACTGGCCCGCGTGACGGTACGCAAGATGTTGGGGTATTCGATTCCGCCGGGCTACCGGCGGAAAGAGCCGGCGAAGCGGCCCAAGCTGGGGCCGTGGGTGGGCGTGATCGACGCCATTCTGGAAGAAGACAAGACCAAGCCAGCCAAGCAGCGGCACACGGCGAAGCGGATCTTCGACCGTTTGCGGGCGGAGCACGCGTTCTCCGGCGGCTACACGATCGTGAAGGACTACGTGCGTGCCGCGACGCTGCGCAGCCGGGAGATGTTCGTTCCGCTGACCCATGCGCCGGGGACGGCGCAGGCCGACTTCGGCGAGGCGCTGGTGATCGTCGCCGGGGTGGAGCAGAAGGCGCACTATTTCGCGATGGACCTGCCGCACTCGGACGACTGTTTCGTCATGGCGTTTCCGGCCGAGACGACCGAAGCGTTCCTGGAAGGCCACGTTCAGGCCTTCGCCTACTTCGGCGGCGTTCCCACCTCGATTCTGTACGACAACACGAAGCTGGCGGTGGCACGGATTCTGGGCGACGGCACCCGGCAGAAGACGCGCGCCTTCTCCGAGCTGCAGAGCCACTACCTGTTTGCCGACAAGTTCGGACGTCCGGCGAAGGGCAACGACAAGGGCAAGGTCGAAGGGCTGGTGGGCTACGCCCGGCGCAACTTTCTGGTGCCGGTGCCGCGTGTCGCCAGTTGGGAGGAGTTGAACGCGTACTTACGGGAGCAATGCCGCCGAGCGCCGTGAGCAGCGGGTTGCGCGGCGAGCCGGAGACGATCGGCGAGCGCTTCGAGCGCGACCGTGCGGCCTTGTTGCCGCTGCCGCCGAGCGCCCTATGAAGCCTGCGAGAAGCGGGTGGCGCGAGTCAGTTCGCTGTCGCTGGTGCGCTATCGCACCAACGACTACTCGGTGCCCACCGAGTATGGGCATCGCGAAGTGCTGGTGAAGGGCTACGTGCATGAGGTGGTGATCGTCTGCGGCAGCGAGGTGATCGCCCGCCATCGCAGAAGCTATGAACGCGAAGACATGGTCTTCGATCCGCTGCACTACCTGGCGCTGCTGGAACAGAAGACACGGGCGCTGGATCAGGCGGCGCCGCTGGTGGGCTGGGAGTTGCCGGAGTGCTTTGCCCGCCTGCGGCGGCTGCTGGAAGCGCGGCTGAAGAAGGGCGGCAAGCGGGAGTACGTGCAGGTGCTGCGCTTGCTGGAGACGTTCTCTTCCTGGAAGAGGTCGACGCGGCCATCGAAGATGCTCTGCGGCTGGGCGCGATCAGCTTCGATGCGGTCAAGCATCTGCTGCTGTGCCGCATCGAGCGGCGGCCGCCGCGGCTGGACCTGGAGAACTATCCCGCATCTGCCGCTGGCCGAAGTGCAAACCACGCAGGCCGCCGACTACATGGCGCTGCTTTCCGCGCCGCCATCGTTCCTCGGAGACGTCGGTGGACGAGGTGACGCGATGAGCGGCGCAACCGCAACACCGCTACGGCAGACACGCCGCAGGTGCTGCTGGAACATCACCTGAAGCAGCTGCGGCTGCCGACTTTCCTGCGCGAGTACGACAAGGTGGCGCGGCAGTGCGCCGCCGAGAGGGTGGACTATCCGCGCTACCTGCTGCGCCTGACCGAACTGGAGCTGCTGGATCGCGAGCGGCGGGCCACCGAACGCCGCATCCATCAGGCGCGCTTCCCGGTGGTCAAGAGCCTGGACACTTTCGAGTTCCTGGCCATCCCGTCGGTGAACAAGGCGCTGGTGCTGGAGCTGGCGCGCTGCGAGTTCTTGCTGCGGCGCGAGAACGTGCTGTTGCTGGGCAACAGTGGCACGGGCAAGACTCACCTCGCGCTGGCTCTCGGCCTGGCGGCCTGCCAGCACGGCCATCGCGTGCGCTTCACCACGGCGGCGGCGATGGTGCATGAACTGATGGAAGCCCGCGATGAGAAGCGGCTGCTGCGCTATCCAGAAGCAGATGGCCAGCTACGAACTGCTGATCGTCGATGAACTGGGCTTCGTGCCGCTGTCGAAGACCGGCGCCGAGTTGCTGTTCGAGGTCTTCAGCCAGCGCTACGAACGCGGCTCGACGATGGTGACCAGCAACCTGCCGTTCCAGGAATGGACCGAGGTGCTCGGCTCGGAACGGCTGACCGGCGCGCTGCTGGACCGGCTCACCCACCACGTCCACATCCTGGAGATGAACGGCGAGAGCTACCGCCTCAAGCAGAGCAAGCGCAAACGAGGCTCACAGACCAAACCCTGATCCGCTAACCGCCGGCCTCAACCGCCGCCCACCACCCGCTGCGGCGAACACGCCTCGGGGAGGAGGACGTCTTCCGCTCCGGCCTAAACGCGCCGCCTTGCAGGCGGCGCAGGCCTCCGCTCCAGACGCCCTCCTCCCCGACAATACCCCGATCTCCTACCTGCTCCCTGGTCTACTTTTACTCCGCCCCAGTGGTCTAGTTTTACTCCGCCCTTGACAGTCTGCCGGACAGCACCTCATGGACTGAGCTTACAGTCATCACGGAGGGGTTTATCTGTTGGGTTATGAGGTGAAAGGTCGTCTTGCCTCGGTCTATATAGTCAGAGGTATGCCAGATCATCCCATCGGTCCCGATCCAGCGGCGGATCATCTCAACTAACGGAAAGCGACTGGGGATACAGGCCAGCTATTTATCAGCTGCAATTAGCGGACCGCTACCTCAACGGGGCGACTCTTTTGCGAGCATGTCGCGAAGGTGCTTCGCGTCGATATTCAATCCAAAATGAGCAACTTTGAACAGCACGCCGCCGTCGACTGTGCTTCGATAGCTTAGGAACTTTCAGAAGCAGAAACCAAAACTGTGCGGTCAAATATTCGCGGA
>CAWFBW010000016.1:0-416999 GCA_963814165.1 uncultured Acidobacteriaceae bacterium
CGCTTAATTCGGCGCGATCCGCAAAAGCCCGCAGTCAAGAGAGTGTGACACCTTCCCGGCCCCAAACACCCAAGCCAAGACTCAACCAACAAATGGCGACGCAGTCTTCGATGCCAAAGCCTTTCTCGCCAGAGCTAGGGTTGGGCAAGAAAATTCAGACTGAAAAGAAAGGAGACAGCGTTCGCACAAGGTGACCCTGCGGACGCGATTTTTTACGTGCAGAAAGGTAAGTTGAGAGCAACTGTCACCTCCGCGAACGGAAAAGAAGCCACGATAACGCTGGTGGGTGAAGAGGAATTCCTCGGGGAAGACTGCATGATTTCCGCTCATCCAGTTCGACTCTCGACGGCGACCGCAATGACCGAGTGTGCACTGCTCAGGATCAGCAAGGCGGAAATGGTCCGAGTTCTTCACAAGGAACCGGAATTGTCCGAGATGTTCACGTCGTTTCTTCTGGCGCGAAATGCTCGTATCCAGGCGGACCTGGTCGACCAACTCTTCAATTCCAGCGAAAAACGTCTGGCAAGGATCCTGTTACTGCTCGCCCAGTTCGGCAAGGAAAGCAAACCGGAGACCGTAGTTCCCAAGATCAGCCAGGAGGCATTGGCTGAGATGATTGGCACAACTCGATCCCGCGTGAGTTTCTTCATGAATCGCTTCAGGAAACTGGGCTTTGTCGAATAGAACGGAGAGATTCGCGTCCACAACACCCTTTTGAATATCTTCCTGCAGGAATAAAGGCGACGAAGTCTTTGTGTCGACCCCGGTCTGAAAGTCCTTCCCTTACCATCTCGGGCAATTCGTCGCGGACGCTGAGGTTGACCGGGCCCCTCTCTGTTGATGCCTTCATCGTCCAAGTTGAAAGCCATAGCCAACCGCTCGGGTAACACCCAAAATCAACGTCCCCCTGGAATGGTCGGGGACGTCAGCCGAAGGTCATCACCCAGGCCTAGTGTCGTCCCGTTGGCGGTTCAAGTACTCTCATACCTCCCTACGCTTCCCCTCGACGATCGTGCCTGCGCCGTGTGGTTCCTCGTCGAGGCATCGGCTACTATGCCCGCGGTAATTGGCCTCCCGCCGAAGCGCCAGTATCGGGACGAGAAAGCGACCCACTACTGCGCAGAATTGCACAGTGCGTCATCTCGCAGGATGGGAAACTTAGACGCAGATATTTTTGCCGACAAACGCTCTTCCAACTTCAGGATTCAGCTCCATTGAGGAGAATTTCATGCCACAGAGCCCGCACGATCGCGTCGCAGAACTTCACAATCTGGCGGCCCATGCCCATTCCGCGGCTGCCACCGCACACGGAAAGGGAGATCATCTGACCGCTCACGAGTTAAGCGAACAGGCGCACGAACACTCCATCAACGCCTACAAACACGACAAAGAACTCAAATTGGCAGGCAGCCAACCCAACAAAGCGTAGAACGCCTGTGATCCGCGGGCGGTCACCGATTCGTTGGGAGGCCAATTTAACGGCACTTACGCTGATGATGGGTGGAAATGAGTTCGGAACACGCTCACGGGCGATGATTCGGCGTTACTGGAGCATCCCACATGGGAAAGCCGACAACTTCCGCGGAGAGCTTCTGGGATCGGCCGCTGCACGAACTGTTCGAACTGCTCCCGGCGACTCCGGCAGGATTGACGACCGAAGAGGCGCGGCGGCGATTGCGTCTTTACGGCCCAAACAGCTTTGTCCATGAGTCTCGCTTCGCTGCCCTGCTCAGTTTCTTTGGTTTCTTCCGTAATCCTCTCGTCGTCATCCTCGTCATTGCCAGCGGCGTGTCTCTTGCGCTCGGAGAGCACGTCGGCGGCCTGATCATCCTGGCAATCGTGCTGTTCAGCGTAGTCCTGAATTTCCTGATGGAGTTCCAGGCTCGGCACGCCGTGGAGGATATTCAGAAACAGATTGCCCTGACCGCCGCAGTGGTGCGCGACGGACGAGAACAGGAACTGCCGACCGCCGAACTGGTTCCGGGAGATATTGTCCGGCTCAACGCAGGAGACCTGGTGCCGGCCGACGCCCGTTTGCTGGAAGTTAAGGACCTCCATGTGCGCGAGTCAGTGCTCACTGGGGAGTCTCTGCCGGTAGAGAAGACCGTAGCTGACCTTCCCAAGGAGAAGCACGGCGTCGCGGACGCCACCAACAGCGTTTTCCTGGGCACCGCAGTTCAGACGGGGATCGGCACCGCGGTCATCGTCTGCACCGGCAAGGATACCGCCTGTGGCGAGATTGCCAATCGTCTGGCTATGCGGCCGCCGGAGACGGAGTTCGGTCGCGGCATTCGCCACTTCGGAATGATGCTCACGTGGGTGACGATGTTGCTCGTCCTTTTCGTTCTGCTGGTGAACATCATCTTCCATCGTCCGGTGCTGGAGTCTTTCCTGTTTTCAGTCGCGCTTGCTGTTGGGATGACCCCTGAAATGATGCCCATGATCATCACCGTGACCCTGGCCCAGGGCGCGAAGCGGATGACGAGGAAGAAGGTCCTGGTCAAGCAACTGTCGGCGATCGAAGATTTCGGCAGCGTCGATATTCTCTGCACCGACAAGACGGGCACTCTAACTGAAGGCGAGATCGTACTCGACCGGCACGTCGATTTCCAGGGCAAGGACGACGATAACGTCCTCCAGCTCATTTACCTGAACAGCCACTTTGAGGCGGGCATCAAGAGTCCCCTTGACGACGCCATCTTGAAGCACGAAGCGCCCTCCATCGTGGGCTACGACAAGGTGGACGAGATTCCGTTCGACTTCAACCGCAAGCGCCTTTCCGTGGTGGTACGGCACGCGGCCGAAGACCTTCTCATCACCAAGGGTGAGGCTGAAAGCGTATTTGCCATCTGCGAGACGGTGACCGTTGATGGCGTTCCGCAACCGTTCGATGATAGCCGGCGGGCAGAGGCAGAAAGCACCCTGAAGAAGCTGAGTGCGGACGGATTCCGCGTGCTTGGGGTGGCAACGGCAAAGGTGGAAAAGAAGGACGCCTACACCGTGGCGGCCGAACACGCGATGACACTGGTCGGGTTCGCGGCATTCCTCGATCCACCGAAGGAGGGCGTGCTTGCCGTGCTGCAGGCCCTGAAACAGAACGGCATTTCTGTGGTTGTCATGACTGGCGACAACCAGTACGTGACACAGAAAATAGCCCACGACGTAGGGTTGGATGCAGACCGCATTCTTGTCGGCAACCAGCTCGACACGATGGACGATGCCGCCGTGGCGCACCAGGCGGAGAACGGAGCCATCTTCGCCCGCGTATCCCCCGAACAAAAGAACCGGGTAATAATTGCCCTCAAAGCCCGCGGACACGTTGTCGGCTACATGGGCGACGGCATTAACGATGCACCATCGCTGCACACCGCGGATGTTGGGATCTCAGTGATGAATGGCGTGAGCGTTGCCAAGGACGCGGCCAAAATCATTCTGTTGGAGAAGGACCTTGCGGTCATCAATGAGGGTGTGCTTGAGGGGCGGCGCTCGTTTGCCAACATCATGAAGTACATCATCATGGGCACGAGCTCGAATTTCGGAAACATGTTCAGCATGGCCGCGGCATCGCTCTTCCTGCCCTTCCTGCCGATGCTCCCCAGCCAGATCCTGCTAAATAACTTCCTCTACGACGTTTCGCAGGTCAGCATACCCACCGACAACGTCGATCCCGCCATGGTGCAAAAGCCCAAGCGATGGCAGATTGGATTCATCCGGCAGTTCATGGCGATCATCGGTCCCATCAGCTCGATCTACGACTTCCTCACGTTCGGGGTGCTGCTCTGGGCGTTTCATGCTTCCTCGAACGAGTCGCTCTTCCACACCGGCTGGTTCGTGGAGTCCCTGGCGACACAGACGCTGGTGGTGTTTGTGATCCGGACGGCAGCCAACCCGCTCAAGAGCCGGCCCAGCCGGCCGTTGTTGATCAGCGTGTTGGCCATCGTCACTGTCGCGACCGTGCTGCCGTACACTCCGCTGGGCGCGTTGCTGCGGTTCACACCGCTGCCCTTATCGTTGTTGGCGGTAATTGCGTTTCTTGCGCTGACCTATCTCTTTCTCGTGCAGGCTGTGAAGACTTGGTTCTATCGTCGGCACGCGCTGCTTTGATAGGCACCGGTTGAAGACGGTCAGAATCGTCTGTGCTTCCGTTTGCCGGCACTCACACGACGGTTCCGAACAGCCATCCGACGCCTGCGGTGATCGCCATGGCGAGCGCACCCCAGAAGGTGAGGCGGATAGCACCTGTTATCACTCTCGCGCCGCCCGCATGTGCAGCCAGCCCGCCCAGAAGCGCCAGGAACAACAGTGAAGTCCCTGCCACAAGAGGTATCAGCAATGCCTCCGGAGCCACGGCAGTAACCAGGAGAGGCAGGAAGGCCCCGATGGCGAAGCTGCCGGCGGACGCCCATGCCGCCTGAATGGGACGCGCACGGAGCATCTCGGAGATGCCGAGCTCATCGCGGGCATGGGCGCCCAGCGCATCATGGGCCATTAACTGCTCTGTGACCTGTTTCGCGAGCGCAGGCTCGAGCCCCCGCTCCACATAGATTGCCTGTAGTTCCCTGTGCTCGCCCTTGTCGTCTGCCTTGAGTTCCGCGCGTTCCAGCTTTAGGTCGGCCTGTTCGGTATCGGCCTGTGAGTGCACAGACACGTATTCACCCGCAGCCATCGCCATCGCTCCCGCCACAAGGGCGGCGATTCCTGCGACTAATACGCTGCGATGATTCGCATGAGCGGCGGCCACACCCAGCACCAGACTCGAGGTTGAGAGGATGCCATCGTTCGCGCCCAGTACTGCCGCGCGCAGCCAGCCAATACGTTCTGTACGGTGTTGCTCTGCTTTGCCTACGGTCATGCTTGAAGCGTCCTTGACTTGGGGATAAATAGATACCGGGAACACGACGTTGGCGTAGCGCCGATCCTAGGATTACCTTCTATCACTGAAAGTGTTCGTGTGCTTCGAAGTACGCGCCGGAATCAAAGCGGTCCAAACCCTTCCGTAATTCGCCTCGCATCGAATTGAGTGTGTAATTATGCAAGACCTAATTGTAGCCAGATCCTCTTGGACCAGTGGGGATGGGAAAGGCCGAGTGAGTTCCAATGATCGTCCGAACCCTCGCGCTTCAGCATCGAGTTAGATGACGAGCGCGACGTGACGTAGACGTGACGCACAGACTGTCGAAAAGCCGCATTTTCCAGTGCAAGACCAAACCGTCACTTTTAGCTAAGTGCCTGTAAATCATTCATTTAGAGTATCTTCTGATGTGTGTGGGTCGGTCTTAAAATTCGCAGGGACGAAAGTCCTGTGGGGGTTCGATTCCCCCTCCCGGCACCAGACTTAAACCCTTTTGGATCATTCGGTTTGTGGCGATGATTTGAATCGTCGGAAAGCTCAACCCTCCATGCAGGCCGACATTCTCGGTCAGAGAATGCCTTGGATATTCAGCAGATTGACACGCGTCGGACTTTTCACTTCGAATCCGGAGCGCGGCGGATTGACACTCTGCTACGCGCGGACCATAAGTGCATGAAGGATCTCTGGCTTCCTCGAACTGTGCTGAAATGCTGAGTCTTGGGCGACAGACAGGGCGCATGATGCCCTATCTGTGCTATGATCCTCTGGTGAAGAAAACCCGGAGGCTACGCAAGGTTGTAGACGAAACGACCCAAGTGCGTTGTGCTCTCGGAAAAGGACTCGTCCGCGAAGAGGTATGGCAGGACTCTCGCGGCGCCGTCGCCAAGTACAACCTGGCTTTTATTAATCACGCTCTTTGTGCCAGAGATAACGGCAGAGTGGTGGGCTACGACAACAGCCACGGTGATCATCATCGGCATTTTGCCGGCACCGAAGAGAATTTCGCCTTTATCAGCTACGAAGGCCTGCTGGAACGATTCCTAGACGAAGTACGGGAACTCCGCCAGAAGAAGGAGCCGATATGAAGTTGAAGATCAATACGGATGGATTTGAAGGCTACGCCAAGCGGGCCCTTGAGCGGGCGCACAAGCTGGACCGACGGGAAGCGATCAAGCCGGAGATCACTATCACTTTCGAGGATCCCCTCGCTATGGTCGAGGTCCTCACGGCGGAGCGTCTCCGGCTGGTTCAGAAAGTGCGAACAAGATCCTCGTCGATCACGGCACTGGCGGCCGCGCTAAAGCGTGATCCCAAATCCGTGCGCCGAGACGTTCTGAAGTTAGAGCGAGCGGGAGTGGTTCGAACCCGCGAACAGGTCAATCCCGGCCACGGACGCGTGAAAATCGTAGAACCTGTGGCCCGCGAATACCGTCTCACTGCGGTTCTTTAGCCTGGCAACCGCGAGTCCTTCGCCAACTTGAAATGCCAGTTGCGACCGTCGTGGCCGAGCGATCAACGAAACTCGTTTGGCCAGCACGGGCGATTACACACCCGTCTTGGGGACGCATCGGTTTCGGCCATAGCTAGGGGCCGCGCGGAAATGGCCGGAAAATGGGCCTCTGATAAGGCTGATGCGCACAGGGTTTTTGGCCAGGGGGCTGGCCGGAGCAAAACTCCGTGCCGCGCCGGCCTCTACGCTCACGTCTCCACCCACGACCAGCAAAAGGGTTCGGTAATTTCCTCCAAACCCTGCGTACGCTCCGTCCCTGTAGCTGAGTTTCAGCGATTGGTGTTTCTCCACCCGGAGAGATCCTGTAACTCCGATGCGCGAACTTGGTCTGCTCGGCCTTGAGGGCCGGAATACTTTTGAGGGGTAAGAGGCTCCCTCGGGCACTACTGGAAGCGAATTTCGGGCAAAGCGGCCCGTTGTGTTAAGATAAAAGCCGCATGAGCGAACAGTTATTTACTGGCGGTTTATGGGCGGTTTTGCCAGGAAGAAACACCACCGCAGGCAAACTCGGCGGACTGTGCACTGCATGCAAAACCTGCAAAGCCCTTATCTGACTTGGGTTTGCGGTATCGCGTTGATTCTTAACGCGGGGTCGTAGTTCAGTTGGTTAGAACGCTGCCCTGTCACGGCAGAGGCCGCGGGTTCGAGTCCCGTCGACCCCGCCATTTCCTTCCGGTATTAACCAAGGAATTGGCACAAAGCGATTTGCCGCTCCCGGGCGTCTGGTGGAACCAGGTGCTTGCCAGCCCGCAAGCCCGTCCGTAACGTGACAATCAGCATTAGTATTCACAAAGCAGAGATGGAGAAACCCGTTGAAACGACAACTCTGGATCTTCGTTGCCATTTTGGCCGCGGTTACGGTGGCTCATGGTAAATCCACGAAACTCATAACGAGTTGGAAGAATCCGGAATACTCGGGAGCCCGCTTCCATCGGATTCTCGTGCTGGGGATGAGCGCCAACCCCGGGGTTCGCGCTGATTTTGAGGACGCATTGTCAAAGCTCGTCGCCCGCGACGGCGTTGAAGCGGTACCTGGTAACACGATCCTGCTGCGGCCCGAGGGTACGAAACTCGATCTGAATTACCTGAAGACGCAGGTGAAAGAGTTCAAGATCGATGCCGTAATCGTTTCGCGACTAGTCAAAGTCGATAAGAACCTTACCTACGTCCCCGGCCAACCATACATGATGCCCTATCCCTACTACGGCACATTTTACGGATATTATTCCGCGCTTTATCCGGTGGTGTATTCCCCCGACTACCTGCGAGAAGACACGACAGTCCGAGTCGAAACCAACGTGTACGCTGTAACTTCCGGCGAAGGGACACTGGTGTGGACAGGCACGAGTGACACGTTTAATCCCAAGTCGGCTGACAAGGTAATCGACGGGCTCTCTAAGCTTATCGTCAAAGAACTGCAAAAAGCCTCGATCCTCTGATTGTTCCTAGAACCCACGAAATCGCCGTCACAAAAAATATGGCCCGCAGCTTGTGCGGGCCTAAACGGCGAACCATTGTCCTCTTCAATTCGGCCAGCCGACACCCTAATAAGTGCGTCGGGCAGCACTGCGATGGCTAGAAGAAAAAGCTCACCGGGAGAGCACGACTCGCGGTTCTCAGATGAGCCAAATATGCGCGATGAATCCGCGCTTTTTCTTCCAGATGGCGGCGTAGAGACGAGGGGGCCAGATGAGAGCCTATTTCGCACAACACCATCAGGTTCCAATTGGAGAGACACTTGATCGCGAAATAACCCCGCGTAAACCGTGGTCCGCGATGCTTCTCCAGGAAAATGCGGGTGCCTTCCAGCAGGACCGCGGTGTGACGCTCGGTTGACCAGTCCAAGCTACTGGAACTTCCTCCGCGGCGATGAATGACGTCCACCGTGGGCAAAGCGACTACTCGCCAGCCGGCGCTGCGCGCACGAACACAAAAATCCGTCTCTTCCGACGAAAAACGAAAGCGCTCGTCGAAGCCTCCAATCGAAACAAAGGCCGAGCGGCGAATTGCCATCGCCGCGCCATCCACGTAACCCACATTTAGCGCTCGCCGGTCCATACGGGAGGGCCAGGAGGCACGCCGCACGGCACTGGACAGAGTCGTAACTCCAAAAAGCTCGGACAACGCTTCCCTGACGCCTGTAACCATCCCCCAACTGCGTTGCCATGACAGATCGGGGAAAACCTGCTGCGGACCTAACACGCCGATTCGCGGGTGGGAATCCATGTATTCAAGAAGTCGCGCAATGGATCCAGATGGGTAAACCACATCGGCATTGCTCAGAATGACGAAGTCGCCGGAGGTATGGGCAAACCCGATGTTGGCGGCACGGGAATAGCCGTTTTCTGCGTTCAGCAGCACTGGGATCTGCGGGAATTCTCTTGCCAGGATGCCCAGAGTGTCGTCCGTGGAACCATTGTCCACAATGACCGGAATAGCGTCATTGGCCAGGATGCTGTTGATACACGGACGAATGTCGCGACCGCTGTTAAATGTAACGACAACCACCTCGGAAAAGAGTGCATTTGCAGGGGGACATGAATGGATAGCATTCAGGACAAATCGCGATCCAGAGCCTTTGTCTCCCACGGCCCAGGCACGCCAAGCCCAGACCATGGCGCTCGCCGCAAACGGAATCATGATAGGTTCCACGTTGAGGCGATAGCGCGGCAGCACAAAGAAAATCAATGCTGTAAGGTTCGTGAAAACGAGCGTGACCGTCATGAGCAGATAACGCCCGAGCAGCAAGTTCCGGTTGACAAACACGCCGCGCCAGAAAAGCGCAACCATCGCGAGCGTCGGCAAGAGATACGCCACGTGGCGCGCCTTGGGATGGTTCCAGTCGATCGTCCAGAAATACACGAACTTTCGCAGGGCGAGCTCTGCTTCCCTCATGGGATGCGTACGCATGAACTGGAGTGCCTCATCCCGATAGATGACACTTCTACGCAGTTCATAGTCGGAAGTGGCAGGCAACTCGTCGAACCGCCGCTGCAGAGCCGCGTCGGGCATGACCACTTTTCCCGAGGGCCACATTTCGCGTTGCGTGCCGGTGGCTTGCGAGTTGTGCCCGTACCAGAGATTGATTCCGCCGGCGGTGGTGGTAACGACCACCGTGCCGAACGTGCGGTAATTGCGAAGCACCCACGGGGCCAACACAAGCAGGGGCAACACGATCACGACCAGCGCAGCATGCCAATTCCGTCTGCTCTTGAAGACAAGTAGCGACCCGAAAAGAAACGGGAGCGCAAAGGCTTCAGCGCGGAAGTAGATCAACACGCCCAGCAACAGGCCAGCCCAAACCGCGTAGGCGAAGCGGGGGCCAACTTCGAGCAGCAGGAAAAGGAAGTACACAACCGCGAGGGTGAGCGCAATGTAGAAGTTGATGCTGTGCATCTCAGACGGCAAGTACAGAAACGGCGGATAGATCGCAGCGATTGCAGCTGCGACCAATGCGCAGTCAGCATCCCACGCCAGCAGTGTGAGGCGGTACACCAGGTACACAAGCACAACGCCTGCGGCTGCCTGTATTAGCTGCAACGTCACATAAGCCAGCGGCCGGTCTCCGAAGATCGTGAAGAGAGCCTGGATCAGGAAAGAGTATGCGGGAGGCATGTACGCAGTGGGCACGTCCACGCCGTTCACGGTGTAGTAGGAAAAACCTCGTCCCGCGAGATACTTGCGGGAAATATCGCCCCATTCGAAGAAAGTAGGATTAACAAAGTTATGCAGGACGAGCAGGCATACAAGCCTAGCCGCGGCGGCGACCAGCAGGATTCCGCGAATTTCAATCCGCCGGTGAAAGACGCCGTGTGGAGGTTGAACCTCGGCCGTCGCGGCTGCCATGGTGCTTGTTTGGCTACTCATTGTCGCTAGTACCGGGTGCGCTAGTAGGCATTCTTTCCGAACACTCCGGCCCAGACAGTCAGCAACACGATGCGCAAGTCGAACCAGAGACTCCAGTTCTGCAAGTAATAGCGATCGAACTCGATGCGCTTGGCGATCGAGGTATCGCCCCGCCATCCATTTACCTGCGCCCACCCCGTGATACCCACCTTGAGCCGGTGTCGAGTGTCATAGTGCGCGACTTCCAACAAGAACTTGTCCACAAAAGAAGGGCGCTCAGGCCGCGGGCCGACAACGCTCATATCGCCCTTCAGGACGTTGAAGAACTGGGGAAGTTCGTCGAGGCTGGACTTCCTCAGGAAGGCGCCGATCGCGGTCCGGCGATCGTCGGCAGCCGTAGTCCAGTGAGTGTCGCCGTCTTCCCGGCTGGAGACTTTCATGGTGCGGAATTTGTACATGACGAACCGGTTGCCGTTGAGGCCAACCCGCTCCTGCAGAAAGAACACGGAACCGGCAGAAGTTAGTTTGATCAGGACGGCGATCGGAACCATCAATGGCGCCGTAACCGCAATCGCAAGCAGGGAGAAGGAGAGATCGAAGACGCGTTTCAACAAGAAGTAATGAGGCGACTCCGCCGGTGTCGATGCAACATCGAGCATCTGCAGGTCGCCGATGCGGAACAAACGTTCCCGGACGATGGGGATGCCGCCGAAGTCAAGGACCGTCCGAATAGGAGCACACAGCGGCTCGAGCAGGCAGACAATGTCCGCCAGTGACACCAGGCGCTCAGGCGGGACTGCAATAATCACGTCGTCAATCGGTATCGAAAGGCCTTGCCTGATTTCGTCGATCTCGAAAACCGAGACACCCGCCACGGCCACTGTTTGTTCTGGTAACCGCACATAGCCAACAATTTCTGAGTGCACGAAGGCGACATTGCCGAGGCGCGAGGCGATCTTCCCGGCCTCGCGATCTGCGCCCACCATCAGGATTCGCACCCGTCGCCGAATGCCGAAGCTTCCACGCAACAAATTGCGAAACAGTGCCCGGCTGAATAAGGCGAGGAAGAACAGCAACACAGCACTGCCGCCGAACACCAGGCGCGAAAGAGTCTCGTGCCGGTAGAAGAACAGCGCACACATCAGGCTGACATAGGTGGTGGCGCATGAAGTGAATACCTTTTTGATGCCGGTGTACTCCTGAAACACGTCGTCCAAATGGCAAAGGCGATTCTGTTCGGCCACCAGAATCCACACCAACGTCATGAGCACCGCAACGACGACGTAGAATCGAGGCTCGTAATCCATGGATAGCCCTGATGGGATGCGGCTGTGAAACCTCAGGTAGGTGGCCACACCGACGGCGTCGAGCGGCAGCAGATAAATCCAGAAGCGAAAGTAGAACCGTTGAGAGCTTAGTCTCAGGTTCATGGCGTCACCCCCACTGCCAGCATTCGGTTACCGGATGAGTTCATGATTGTGGGGTGTCGGCCAGAACTGCACTCCGATTCGGCCGCCCACCTAGTTCAGCAAAGACATCTTCGTAGGCTGACATTCCGATGGAAGGCGCATGGTGATTTTCGAAGTACACGCGAGCACGGCCGCCTTGTGTCTCGCCCAGCAAACGATCGTCTCGGTAGCGCCGCACTGTGTCTGCCAGCGCGTCAATATCGCCAGGTAACACGTGGGCCCCGATATCGGCTTCACGGACGACTCGGTCGACGTCATTACCGATTTCGCAAACCGCCAGCACCGGCTTTCCCGCAGCCATGATGCTGTACGTCTTGCTGGGTACCGACGCGTAGGTACCTTCCCGGTTGAGGACGACCAGGCAGAGGTCGGCACTCGCCAGAAGGCGCGCATAGCGATCTCGCGACTGGATGGGAAGGAACATGACGTTCGGAAGACCGACGGCAAGCGATTCGATCCTCTTCCGGCGAACGCCGTCACCGGCAAGCACGAAGCGAATGTCCCTGTGTTCAGACAGGCGGCGTGCGGCCTCGACAACCCCCTCGAGGTCGCTCATCGTGTAGCCCATGTTGCCGGAGTAGAGCACCACGAACTCTCGTGGCCCGATGCCGAGTTCCTCGCGCAACGATTCTTTTAGCGGCATCGGCCGAATGAGCTCGCCGTCTGCCCAGTTCGGAGTTACGGAGACACTGGCATCGGGAACGCCCCGAGCGACGAGCCACTCCTCAGTGCCCTGTGAAAGGACGCAAATCCGATCGCTGTGCGTATAACAAAAGCGCTCCATGGCCTGAAGTGTGCGAATCAAGTAACGGTTTGTGAAAAGGCCCAGCGCGATGGAGCGCTCAGGCTCGAGGTCGGAAATGTTTATCGCGAACGCCGCACCGTGGAGCCGAGCCAGCGACCAGGCCGAAATAGTGCCGGGCAAAGGCGGACTGGCGTACCAGACGACGTCTGCGCGTGGAATGGCGAACATTCCGAATAACAAAGATGTACTGAACGAAGCTTGACCGAGGACACGTTGCCACAAGTTGCGCGTGCGTGGCGTCGCGTAGAGTCAGGTACGAACAACTCTCACTCCATTGTGAATCTCCGTCTTGAAGACCCTGCCCCGATACTCCGGGAAAACGACGCCATCCGGGTGATTGGGGAACCCCGTAATCACGTTCACGTTGTGTCCGCGGCGATGCAGCCACGCGGCGAGTTCGGCGGTCCAGACTCCCGCGCCGAACGACTCCGGCCAGTAGTACTGCGAAATCAGAGTGATGTTCACAGCGTAAGTGCGGGAACGGGCGCGGCTTCGGAGTTTCCGCGCCGGGCTATCACAGATCGAAGCAGGGACTCGAACTGACGGGCGACTACTCCCCAGTCGTAGCGATCGCACACCAGACGGCGGCCGTTCACTGCGAGTCTCTCTCGCAGTGAACAACCGTCGAGAAGCTCGCCGACGGCGTCCGCAAAACTTTCCGCTGAGTCGCGAATGAGGCAATGGGTTCCGTCCTCCAGACCGGCGACGCCCTCGGCACCTTGTGGAGTGGTAACCACCGCCTTGCCCATCGCGAGTGCCGTGAGAACCTTCAGCTTGATGCCCGCGCCGAGTCGTATGGGAACGAGCAGAATGCCGCATTTCGCGGCGATTACACATTCATCGGGAACAAACCCGGTCAGGACCACGCGGCCATCGGCCGTCCATCTCCGCATGTCCGGCGTGTGGTCGGAACCAGTAATGTAGAGGGTAGCTTTCGGATACTGCGCCCAAATGCGCGGCATGATTTCGTTGTGCAACCACCGAACCGAATCGGAGTTTGCATGCCACTTGTAACTGCTAGCCATGAACAGGAGATTTTCGCCCACAACTGGAGGCTGGAACGAGTAGTAATCGAGGTCAATTCCGGCGGGAAGAAACTCGACGTTGTTCGCCAACGTCATTTTCCTGAGAAGTTCCTCATCCCTGGCGCCCACCACGAGGCAGAGATCACTGACGGAGGCCAACTCTGTTTCCAGGCGCTGTACATAGGCTGTCTGAACCTTGCCGAGCTTTCGAGTTAGCCCATTCCTCTGGCTGTTTGCCCAACGCTCCCAAACCAACGTGTCGAGGTTGTGCCAACGCGTGACAATCGGAATCGCGGGATATCGTTTTCGAATCTGAAGCGAATTCAAGGGATACGCAATTGGATTGGGTTCGTCATTCGCCATTCCGTCAACGAAGAAGATCACTTTGTCCCGCATCTTCGGCAGGCGATACGAGACGTTGATCCCCGTATAACGCTTGCCCGGGTCGTTCGTCTGCGCGTTGCCGTTCGTAGAAAACGTGTGCAGCCAGGTTGTCCCCGTCGCCGGACGCCCGAATCCTGCCCATACCACCGAAAGCCCAACACCGACCTCGAGGTTTTCGGTCATCTTCAATGCCAGTTTGTCGCCCCAGGTATAAGGAATGGGATTGATATTCTGGTACGCATTGCCATAGAGAGGCTGAAAGATCGGGTACGGACCGCGTACGTAGTTGTAATTCGGTAGCGCTCCCACAAACACTGTGTTGCGAATCTTGCCCAGCCACGCCAATGGTCCATGCAGTTCGTAAGGGACATTGCGCGACAGGCGCAGCATGACTCCGGCCTGCGCGTTGTTCGACATCATCAACGACCCGCCAAACGACGGCGACCAAGAGAGACTCTGCTGTCCAAACGAGAGCTGCCAGTTGTGAACATTTAGTGCAACATACGCCTCGATCGTGCGGAACTGGCTCTGCTACGGAAAGGTCGGCACCGAACTGACCGGCAAGGCGTTGAAGGTTGCGATTTGCTGGCTAACTGCCGCCGAGTACGGTGACATGCCGTTCGAGTACTGATACTCACCGCGAAAATAAAACGCCAGGGACCCCGTTTCGGCCCGCGTAGAAAAGCCTGCTATCGCGTTGAAGCCCTGGCCGTAGGGGCGGCCATAGTCGTCGTAGAGCGTCTGCGCAAAGTTGAAACTGTCGCGCAGGGGCCTCCCGGCAATGGGAGTCGTACGGAAATACGCCGACTCCAGTTGGGCTCCGACATTCCTTTGTCCTTCCAGTGTTCCCAGCTCGAACGCGAATTCGCGCTGGAGTTCCGCCAGCGTCGTCTGTATCACCGGGTTTGATGCCAGTTCATCTTCAGTCGCTCGCTCCCGTGCCTCAAGCACTAATCGCGCACCCTCGGAACGCGCCCACGGACGGATGGCGATGATCTCCGTTGGGATATACCCCAGCGCGGCCAATCGGTCGAACGCGGGATAGATCCAGCTATCCAACGGTATATACGGCGAGGCCATGTAAGCGGGATCTCGCTGCTTGTCTTCCGTGCTCTTCTCAAATACGCCCCAGTTGGAAGCATCGATCTCCGCACCCTGCGAACGCGCGCGGAAGACTTGTCGCCCCATGTACCAACCAAGAGCGCTGCCGATGACGGCATCCGACGTCCAGTGTTTTTCCCCGATCACCCGCCCCGCACTCACTCCCGCAGCTAAGCCATACACCAACAGCTTGGTCAGCGTGCCGGGATATTCATGTGCCAGAACACTCGCAGCCGCCCAACTCACGGCAGCGGTATTCGATGGAAATGAATTACCGCCGGAGAAAAACTGGCCTTTGTTGTTTCCCGTAAAAGGACGCTCGCGCTGGGTTGAGTACTGCAACGCAGTGGATGCGAGATAAGCGCCGAGAGCAGCTTCACCTGCCAGAAATCCCGTCTCGCGCTTGTGAGCGTCGTGCTGGGCCTGGCCCATCAGGAACAATCCACCGCCTACGCCCACCAGCGCCAGCATCCCCGCCGTAGAACCGTTCGCCGCCATCTTCACCGTGTTCGCCGACGCGGACAAGTGCGATTCGATCGCGGTATCGCTCCCAATTAACGCCGCGCTACCAAACGCCGCCGGCACCCAAAAGCTCAAAGACTCTACGTCGGAGTGCAGCGTTTGGGTCCAGAATGCGAACTGGTCCTGGGCCAGAAATTTCGGAAAATTGGGCGCGGTCAAATTGGTCTGCGCAAAGTCGCGGTCGGGATTCCGCGATGCTGCCCCGAACTCCGGCGGGGGTTTCACTGAGGTTCCCGCAGCTTGTTCGGCTGTGTCCTGGGCAGCCGCAGCGGCGGCCACCAGCATCACGGCGCACAGAAGCCACGGCAGGAAACCGCTGCAGAGCCAAATCAACCGGTCGATTCCTTCTTCACGGAAAACGAACACCCCCATACTGGCAGCAAACTGGTCTACAGGTGTGCGACGGCAGCTGCGGCAATCGCCAGCGACGCCAGGAACTGCGCTGTCTCCAACGTCGTCTTCCACGCCGACGAGCCGGTCACAAACTTTTCAGGAACCACCAGCACGTCGCCGGGGTGCATCTTCGTATTCAGTACGCCTCCCGAGAAAAGGTCCGCCGTTCCGCCCGACGAAACCACGGAACCGTTCGCCCGAATAATGTAGATTCCTTTCTTGTTCGCCAGTTGAGTGGGCCCACCGGCCTGCTTGAGGTACCAATCTGCCGTCTTGCCGGGTTTGTAGGTGATGGCATTGGCGTTATAGACCTGACCGTACGACAACACAAAGTTCGGTTTCTTGGGGACGGTGGTCGAGTCGCCGGCGCGCAAAGGAATGTCGTTCGACGTGTCTTCCCACGCAGCGATGTCGTCGCTGATGGTAATGACCAGCCGGCCTGGCACCGGCTGGCTGCGCAGTCGAGCAATGGCCTGTGTCTGTTGTTGCTGCACGGCCTGAATCACGTCCGCCTGGTCTTTGCCGGTAGTGTTTGGCGATATGTGGACAGCCACGGCGGAAGTCTCTAGCCTCTGGATTAGTTCCCGCCGTCCGTGTTCTTCGAGCTGGCGCACGTCATCGCGCTCCAGCACGATTCCGGCCGGATAGGCCGACGCTCGAAATCCACCTACCCGCTTGAGAAACGTACTAAGCTTCTCGCCTTCGTTGATGCCGTAATTGCCCGGGTACGTGACCTCGCCGCGAATCGTCACGGAGCGCCCAATGTCGCTCCAACCTGGGATCTGCAGGATCGTCAATACGTCTCCGGGCTTCAGCCGTACGTCTGATGACGCCTCGCCCGCGAGGGCTGCACCGATCCTCACCGTCTTTTGGTCTGTAGACACCCGCTGCCCGTTATCCACAACGTAGCTGGCCAGATTCGCCGAATCGCGATACGCGCTGCGCTTGAATCCTCCCGCCATCTGAACAAGGGCAACCGCCGTCATGCCGGCGCTCATCGGATATTCGCCCGGGCGCAGCACATCTCCATAGACGGCCACCTTCGGTGCATCCGCTTCATACCGGCCAAACACTCGCACCGTGTCGAACTGTTGCAGGGTCACGGTGGCATCGCCCGCAAGTGCGCTCGCCAGGTTGAACTCGATCGTCACGGGATGAAAATCTGGCGGCTGTAGCCGCACGATCTCTGCGTGGGTCGCTGGTTCTGGAAGCACATCCTGGTACGAGCGGAGCAGGTCTGTCACCTGCATCCCATCTCGGTAAGGAAAGCGGCCGGGATGGTAAACGTGTCCTTGTAGGTAGATAGTGCGGTCGCTGTAGGGCAAAATCGGCGACACAGAAATTCGGTCGCCATCTTTCACCCAGAACGGTCCCACTGCTTCGCGCAACGGTAGCTGGCTGGCCACTCCGGAAAGCTTCACGTTCAACATGACGCGTTTGTTGTGCGCCTCAATACGCTCCACCTTGATGTTGTCCATGCTGGCGGAAACAGGCACGCCACCCGCCATTTCAAGGACGTCTGCGAGTTGTGTATCGGCCAGCATTTCATAGATCGCCGGCCTCCGGACACTTCCTGAGACCGCAACCATCGGGCCCACCGGAGGCACCAGAATCGTGTCCCCGGGCTCAAGGTGCTCGATTCCCTGCCGCACTCCTCGCAGCAGAAGGTCATAGATGTCCATCTCTCCAACGAGCCTCGTGCCGCGCATGTGCTTAACCACGCGCAACGAGCCCGTCGGCGTCGGACCGCCCGCAGCATACAGAGCATTCAGCGGCGTCGAAAGGGCGCTGATATCGTAGGCCCCCGGTCGCTGGACATCACCCACCACGTAGATGCGCACCGTTCGCACTCGAGTAACTGCCACGTCGACGTTAGCGTTGTGATACTGCGGCTCCAGCTTCGCTTGGATCAGCTTCTGGGCTTGCGCCAAGGTTAGTCCGGCCACCACGACCGGACCCGCTTCCGGGAGTGACACTCTACCTTCGCGATCCACCGTTCGCGTCAACTTCTGGGAAACGCCACCCCAAATATCGAGCGTCAGGTTGTCCCCTGGCCCAAGGACATAATCCGGCCCCGCTGGTAAATCCATCGGGAACTGACTCAGTCCGACCACGTCCGGCCGAAAAATCTCGGATCCGAATCGCGTTAGACCGTGTGCGTCATCTGGGAACTGCGTGTACAGGGCCTTGGTCGAAGGTAAGTTCGGATAAGGGTTGACCTGCGGATCCGTGCGCGGGTTCAGCGATGAATCATCGAATCGCTCTTGGGTGGCGGGAGACTTGGTTGCCGTTCCGGCAGTCGGCATCCCGACTCGCTCGGCGTTCGCTGCGGGACGTTCAGCCGGTCGGGCTGCTTCCGATTGCGGCGCTGGGTTTACCGGCTCCTCATCGCTCCCACCGCCAAACTTCGCTGTTAGCGCTTGCGCCTGCTCTTCCGGGATAACACCTTGATCAACCAGTTGGCGAATCGCCGACGCCCGAAAGTTTCCGTCCGACTCCAAACGCGCCACAAGCATGGCCGTCGTAATCGTCTCTTGCTCGATTGCGCTGCCTTCCTGCTGCAACTGGCGCGCGAACAAGGCCTTGAGTTGGTCCACAACCTCCGGATGGCTTTGCAGGAATGCTAACGCCTGGGACTGGCCGTTCACGTTTCCGGGTTGCCCAATCACCGGAAGGCACCAACAAATCGCCAGGAGTATTGAGAATAGGGTTCTCATGACTATTTTCAACATTAAGGAATCTCTGAACTACCCCCTGTTTTTCGAGCGGGAATGCCTTAAAAGGTGAGATTCAGATCGATGCCGTGATTTCCACTGGCTCTGAGAGCCTTCCGGCTACCCCGTTCCGGTAGTCGGGGGCCGTTGAAAGACACTACGCCGCTGAGTACAACAGCTTCTTGCGTACCAAGAACAGGTTCACCAGGGCGCAGGTCGCGAACAGCCGGTTGGCATTCTTTTTCAAACCTCGATAGCGCACCTTCACAAACCCGAACTTCAGCTTCATCACCCCAAACACGTGCTCCACTTTCGATCGCACCCGAGACTTGGTGCGGTTTTTGGCCCGTTGTATTTCGTCGACGCGGTCCTTATAGCGATACTGTTTGTGGGTCATGTCTTGCGCCCCGGGCGCAACTTCCTGCATGACTTCCGTTTGCCCCCGATAGGCCTGATCGCCCCAGACCTTCGTCTCTTCCCCGTGCAGTAACTCCGGCAATACCGTGCTGTCGGCCACGTTGGCCGCCGTCACCACGGCCGAGTGGATGAGCTTGGTTTTGCTGTCCACCCCCACATGCGCCTTCATCCCGAAATACCACTGCTTGCCCTTCTTCGTCTGGTGCATCTCCGGATCGCGCTTTTGCTCACGGTTCTTGGTCGACGAGGGCGCGTGAATGATGGTCGCGTCCACGATCGTCCCGGTCGTGATCCGCACCCCTTTCTCCTGCAAGTGCTGGTTCACCGCCTCCAGCATCGCCCCGCCCAGGGCGTGCTCCTCCAGCAGGTGGCGGAACTTGCACACCGTGGTCTCGTCCGGCGCCGGCTCCTGTCCCAGATCAATGCCCGCAAACTGCCGCAGCACCACCGAGTCGTACAACGCCTCTTCTACACCCGGGTCAGAAAGGTTGAACCACTGCTGCAGAAAATAAATCCGCAGCATCCGCTCCAGCCCCACCGGGGGCCGCCCGTTGCCGGCCTTCGGATAGTGGGGCTCGATCAGCGCACACAGCTCGCTCCACGGCACAACCTCTTCCATTTCTTCTAGAAACAACGCGCGCTTGGTCTTCTTGGTGTACCGCTCAAAACCAGTCATCATCGCCAGTGTCCTCTGTTCCATGCTGGCGCGAATTTAACCTGTGCTCCCTGTGGAAAGGGAGAGCTTAATCAGAGTCTCCTTAAAGTTCTTCCGCTGCAGGCGTTCATGATTTGACAGTATGCGCAGGAATCGCCCGCCCGTGTCCCAGCGCGCTCAGCAGGAAATCCGCGTACACCGGAACTGATTTTTCCAGGCTCCATCCCAGATCCTGCCCGGTAAAAAGCCGGTAGAGGTCCTGGTGGGCACTGACCACACCCACCAGGCCCAGGGTCGCGATTGACGGTTCGACTTCACGGATCAGTCCTTTGGCCACGCACCGCTCAAAGTATCCGTAGATGATGTCGAAGAACGGGCCAAGGTACTCGCGAACTATGCAATCCGTTCCCGGAACCTCAATCGCCGCCACCGACATCAATCGCAGCAATTCAGGCGGATGGAAGAAGTTCTCCATCAGGAACTCCGTCAACATCGGCACGATAACTTGCAGCGACGCGTCCGCTGCCAGTTTGCTCTGCAACTCCCTGCCCATCCGGACCCGGGTCAATCGCGACTCGGTGGCAGCGCTGAACAATTCCGATTTTCGCGGGAAATACCGGAATAACGTTACCTCGTTGATCCGCGCCAGCCGTGAGATGTCGCGTGTACTGGTCCCCTTGAAACCGTTCCGCGCAAATAGCTGTACGGCCGCTTCGACGATGCGCAGTTCCGTGACGGTCTTGCCGACCTTCTTCCTCGTGGGCTTATTCATTGCGGTCGGTCTGGAGAAATGCGTCTGCAGGCGGGAAGGCTAGATGGGCTCAATTTCGTCGGCGGCGACTTCCACCGCCACGCTTTGCCGGATCAGTTCAATGGACAGCACCACTCGCAAGCTGCTCTTCTTGCGGAGCAACACACCACAGGAGCCGGCCATAGGCCCGGCTGCGATGCGGACTTTGCATCCTGCAACGAGGTATGGATGTGGTTCGAACCTGCGAAGCGGCAACTCTTTGCGAATCAAATCGATCTCTGCATCCGGAATGGCCAGCGCCGTGCGCCCCTGCCCCACAAACGCAAGCAGGCCCGGCACGTCGAATAGCCTCGATGACGCCCGCTGGCTCGTATGAACAAAAAGGTAGTTAGGAAAAACCGGGAACTCTACCGCGACATCGCAGCCGTTCTTCCACCGGCGCACCGCCCGGAATAGCGGCAGAAAATGCTCCACGCTCCGCGCCTTGAGATGGCGCGCGACCGCTTTCTCGTGCCGCGGCGTCGTGTAGGCGGCAAACCACGCCGGATCGCAGCGCTCCGCTTCGGTTTGCGCTGTCGGCCTCAGCAAGGCAGTCGCGGTGTGACAGTCTTCAACAGAAACCAGCAGAGACAAGGCTTCGCCATCCTCACTTAGGTGAAGTGTTTTCCACAATTGAAATGCATGAAATCCCTTAGGCGCACCTAACGCCGGAACAGCAGCTCGAGCTCGTCAGTCCGTCGCAATTGCGATCACGGGCTCCCCTTGCAGCAACCGCACCCCTTGCAAAACTCAACCAATTCTCTTTCACAGACTTCCTTGAGGCTCCGCGTCAGCGGACACCAATGCAAGCATTAACTTGCTCGAAATCCTCACATCGTGCTCATCCAGACCACAAGTGATCAGCAAGGGTAGGCGAGAAACCACGAGTGGTCAAGCGATTTTCTGAGCACATATCCTCAGAGTTTTGCACACCCTCAATCTTGTTTACCTGGCGACAACCGAATGTGGGTGCTTGCATGGGCCGCGATTCTCGGAATCCGTCTGTGCTACCCCGTAGGCGAGCAGTCCCGAATCATTTCTTGGTCGATGCCTCGAACTGTGCCGGGCTGGTGTAAGCTGTTCCCGCCATGAACGACGAAAAGTTGCGGGCGTGGTGGTTTCAGCGCCAGGGTCTGGATGGCTCGTTGGCCGGATGCCGTGCAGACGAACTGTTGCGCAAGACCGGATGGGCCTGGTTGGTTGCGGGATCAGGACCGTACCTCACGTACTTCTCGCGCGTGGAAATCTCACGCAGGCTATGGACGGCGCGGCGCCCTCACTGGCCATTCACGAACTTCCCGCCGCGCGGGGATGTACGTATTGCCCACGGGGGATTTTGCCTTGGGACTATCGGTTGGGCAGGATTTCTCGAGAGGAGAACTCGCCACGGCGCGCAAGTTGGGCGTCATCGGCGCCGAACTTCAGAAGCTGGAAACCGCGATTCTGAATGCCCTGCAAAATGGCCCCTTGCTTCCCGACGAAATCTGGGAGGTCGTTCGATCGGCATCAAGAAACTTCGGTCCCGAGGGCAAGCGAAAAGGCCTGACAACAACCCTTCCCGTTTCCTTGGGTAGTCTGCAGGCGTCAGGACAGATCCGTCGACTTCCCGTAAATGGCCGCCTCGATCAGCAGCGTTACCGCTACGTGATCTGGCACCCCAATCCGCTGCAGGGTTTCACGGCTTTCCCCACCGCTCGAATACGGAACTCGCTCGGCACTTCTTTCGCTGGATTGTACCTGCCACACTGGCCGAATTTCGTGGGTCTCTGGACTGGTAGTAAAGGTTGCACTAGCAGCCATCGCACTCTTGAATGTGGGGCCCGCCGAAGCAGGTTGCGACCGCTTGATGCTGGCTGACGAACAGGCTGACTTTTTCAAGTTCAAGGTGCCCACCAAACCGCAGTACGCCTTGGTGACCAGCCTCGGCGCTATCTTCTTGCTTCGCCGGAACACACCTACCCTCGTGGCTCCAGCGATTCTTCAACAAAAGGTTTACGGCGAAAAAGGAATGGCCGAGCTGGGAGGTCTCACCGATCTGTCGAGCAACGCCATCCTCGATCGTGGATCCATCATCGGCCTCTGGGAGTACGATCCCGAGGCCTCACCATCGTGTGGCTCACCCTCGCGACACCGAACCAGCCTCTGCGCGAATGCGTCGCGAAAACCGAAGCGTACGTGCGCGACCAGTTGGGCGACGCACGCTCCTTCAGCCTCGACTCCCCGAAGAGCCGGATTCCGCGGATCGAAGCCATCTGTAAGCTCCATCGAGAGTGACGCCCAAGGGTCGCTCGCACCTCGAGCGGCGCACAAGAAATATCCTCGAATCGCAAGAATCGTGCTATCGTGCTCAAGATGTTTCTGTTGTGCGAAAGTCTGGAATAAACAGATCTGACTAGGAGAACGAGATGGCCCCAATTGGAGAACAGAGAAGCAGAGGTGTCGGAGAACAGGCAGCCAGCCCCATGGCAGTTGTGAAGCGAGGCACCGGCGAACAGGATGCTGTGCCAAAGAAGAAAGCGGCCAAGAAGAAGGCGCCGAAGAAAGCTGCTAAGAAAGCCAGCAGTAAGAAGCCCGCTCAAGAAACGGCCAAAAAGAAGAAGTAGGTGGGCAACGCTCAACGGCAGCGTCGCTGCGACAACGGCGGGCTCGCCACTTAGCAGTGTAGCCTGCTCCGTCTAGCGAGCTAGCTGCAAATCAAGGTGTGCAAGGCGACGGACTTCCGTCGCCTTTTGCTTCGGTTCACCTACCTCACTGCTGAAATCTCGGAGTCTTCGGTACACTACTTTCTTATGCTCAACGAAAAGCAGTTTCGCGATCGTGCCGTCCGGGAACTCCGTGAAATCGCCAAGCTGGTGCAGAGTCTGGCGACGGACCGTTACCTTTACCGAAAGCTCGAGTCTGAGATCATCTCCCCTAATTCCGAACTCGCGCATTCCAGCAATCCATACCTTCTGCTAATCCGCGGAGCCTACACAGACGCTGCAACCATGCGATTGCGGCGACTCTTCGCATCGGACGCTAACCTCTCCCTGCGTCGCCTCATCGGGCAGATTTCCGATTACCCCGAGATGATGCACGACAGGCTCACCGGCAAAGAATTGGCCCACGACCTGGCGGAAATCGACAGACTCGGCGCGATCCTGAAACAGCAGATCGAACCTCATTTCTCGAATCACGAGCGCACCCCCGCCGCGCTCGACACCGCCAATCGCGAACTCGACCGCGCCATCGATCTCCTCCGTGACTGCGTCAAACGCTATTACTGGATCGTCTCCGACGCCTACATCGACGTGGACCCCGTGCCCGCCGCCGACGCGCTCGCAATCTTCCAAAAGGCTTGGATCGAATCGAAATAGCCGCAAAAATGGGGATGCACTCCGGCATCCCCATTGATTCAACACTCGCACTCTCCTACCAGACGCGGCAAACCTTGTCGCTGGGCTTGACCATCGGTTGCCCCGGTTTGCATCCGAAGGCCTGTCCAAACTCCGGCATATTCACTACCACGCCGTTGATGCGGTATTTTCCCGGCGAGTGCGGGTCCGTCATGGCGTTGGCTCGCTGATTCTCCGGGCGCTGGTTCTCGCACGCCCATTGCGCAAAACCAATAAAGAACCGCTGATCGGGAGTCAGCCCGTCGCGTTCTGTCGGGTTCATTCCCTTCGTGGCATCCTTCCAAGCCGCGTAGGCCAGGATCGTGCCTCCGAGGTCGGCGACGTCCTCCCCTTCCGTAAGCTTCGAGTTGATGTGGATGTCGTCCACCACGACATACTGGCCATACTGATCCACCACGCAGTCTGCGTGCTTCACGAACTGCTCCGCGTCTTGTTGAGTCCACCAGTCTTTCAGGTTGCCCTGAGCGTCGTACTGCCGGCCTTCATCGTCAAATGCATGTGTCAACTCGTGCCCAATCGTCGAACCCGTGTTTCCATAGTTCGGAGCGGCATCCATCTTCGCGTCATAGAGCGGCGGTTGCAATACCCCCGCGGGAAAGTTGATATCGTTCATTTGCGGGTTGTAGTAAGCGTTGACGGTTGGTGGGGTCATGTCCCACTCCGTACGGTCCACCGGCTGGCCGACCTTGGCGAGCTGCCGCTTCACCTCGAACTCTGTAGCGCGGAGATCATTGCCGTAAAAGTCGTCCGCCACGATCTTCACAGAACCATAGTCGCGCCATTTGTCCGGATACCCGACCTTATTGCGAATCGCTTTCAGCTTCACCAGCGCTTGCTGCTTGGTCGTAGGGCTCATCCAATCCAGCTGCTGGATGCGCACCGCCATGGCATCTTCGATCTGCTGGGCCATCTGCACCGCTGAGGCCTTCAAGTCTGGCCCAAACGTCTTCCGCACGTACACCTGCCCCAGGGCCTCCCCCAGATTGCCGTCAGTGTATTGCACGCAGCGCTTCCACCGCGGCTGGAGTTCGGTCGCACCCCTCAGATACTTGCGATAGAACTCGAAATTTTCATTCACAAACACCGACGACAAATACGGTGCGCGGGCGTGTGCAACATGCCAGCGCAAATAAGTCTGCCAGTCCGGCAGCGATGTTGACTGGATCAGCGAATTCACATCCTTGAAGAAGTCGGGCCACAACACATTCAGGATTTCGAACCTTGGCACACCGGATGCGGCAAAGAATCCATTCCAATCGAAGTCGGGTGCGATTTTGTATAGGTCCGGCACCGTCATCCTGTGCTTCAGCTTATAGGGGTCGCGGCGTTCCACTCGGGTCGCCGAGGCCGTGGCGAGACTGGTCTCCATCAGCATCACCGTGGCGGCATTCTTCTTCGCAACCTCTGGAGAATCCCCCATCAGCTCAAACACCTTCTGCACGTGCTGGAGGTACCTCTCGCGGATCTCCTTCGATTTCGCATCGTCCTTGGTGTAGTAGTCGCGGTCTGGAAGTCCCAATCCCGCCTGATCCAGACCGACGATCATCTTATTGGAGTCGTCCGGGTCCTGCATCGGTCCGTAGCCGAACGGCACCGACATTCCCTGTAGCTGCAGCGTCACCAACAGCGGCGCCAAGTCCTTCACGCTCTTGAGCGACTGGATCGCGTCCAGATCCGTCTGCATCGGTTTGGCGCCCAGCTTCTCCACCAGCGGTTCGTTCATGCACGAAGCATAGAAATCGCCGATCTTCTGGGTGACAGGGTCCCGGTCTTTTTCCACCGCGGCTTGCTCCAGCAACCCTTTCAAGTAAGCCAGGTTGTCGTAATACAGCTTTCCGTACACACTCCACGACGTCTGGTCCGGTGGAATGGGGTTCTTCTTCTGCCAACCCCCGCACGAGTACTGGTAAAAATCAACACACGGATCCACGCTGCGGTCCATCGCCGTAACATCGAGGCTCGGAGTATATGGCAGTTCCGGTTCAGCAGCAGTTGTCTTCTGGGCATAAGCCGCGCCCGCAAACAGGGCAAGAACAAGGGCGAATCTCAACAGTCGCAAAGAAGTCCTCCGGGTGAACCGATGAGCATAGCAGAGCGATTCCATCCTCCGCATCCGTTTCGGTACGGCATGCTGGTACTTCGCTTCGGATGACGGGATTTCCGCTCCCCTTCACACTTCTTAACTCATTCTCAGGCTTTACCCATAAGGTCCAACCCGAAACACCCCGCTTGCTCCAGGGTTTACACTATTGGCAGTGACGACTGGCCACGTGAAGCCCGGGTAGGTAGCTTCCGGAACGCCAGGAAGCAGTGGAGTCTGAAATGAAATCGCGGCAGCGCTTTGGATTGACCCTCGTAGCGCTCGTCAGTTTGTTACTTGCGAGCGGACTTTTTGCGCAAGATCAAAATGCCGACAACAACCCCGCTAACGATCCTCCGGCTCGGGTAGCTCGCATTCAGTACATCTCGGGCGAAGTCTCCATGCAACCCGGTGGCGTGAACGACTGGGTAGCGGCCACTATGAACCGCCCCCTCACGACCTCCGACCGCGTCTGGACCGACAAGGATTCGCGCACAGAACTGAACGTGGGCAATGCGTTCATTCGGATGAATTCCGAGAGCAGCCTGACGCTCACGAATGTCAGCGACAACGCCGTCCAGCTTCAGCTTGACCAGGGCACTCTCGAGCTAACTGTCAGCCACTTGGAGCCAGGCGAGATTTTTGAGGTTGACACGCCAAATCTCGCCTTCACCGTCATGAAGTCCGGCGTCTATCGCATCGACGTTCCGCCTAACGACAACCAGACTTGGGTAACTGTTCGCAAAGGCAACGGGCAGGCGACTGGTCAGGGGCCTGCCGTAAAGGTCACCAGCGGCGAGCAGATACGGTTTACCGGTCAGGGTTCGCTGCAGCATACGGCCTATGCCGCCCCGGCTCCCGACGGCTTCGAAGATTGGGCTCAAGTCCGCGACAAGCGACTCGACGGTTCTGTCTCGGCCCGCTATGTCGCCCCCGGCGTCATTGGCTATCAGGATCTCGACTACTATGGCACCTGGCAGGTGGTCCCCACTTATGGCGCCATTTGGGTTCCCACCGGTCTCTCCGCTGGCTGGGCGCCTTATCGCTACGGTCACTGGGCCTGGGTCAACCCCTGGGGCTGGACGTGGATCGATGACGCGGCTTGGGGCTTCGCCCCGTTCCACTATGGGCGCTGGGTTCGTTACGGCGGCTATTGGGGATGGGCACCGGGGCCGGCCTATGTTGGCTGGCGTCCCTATTACGCTCCCGCGCTCGTCGGTTGGATCGGCGGAGCTAATTGGGGCTTCGGTATCTCCGTCGGATTCGGCGGCGGCTGTGGCTGGTTCCCGCTCGGATGGGGCGAGGCGTACTACCCTTCATATCACGGCTACCGTGGCGGATACGTCAGCAATACCTACGTGCGTAACGTGAACGTCACCAACACCTACATCAGGAACATCAATACCGTCACCACAAACTACTACCACAACTCGGTTCACGGCGAGCGCTATGCCAACCGAATGGTGGCTGGTGCAGTCACTGCCGCGCCGGCTTCAGCACTGGCTAACGGACAGAATATCGCCCGCGTCGGCCGCACCGTTTCGCAGTCGGAACTTAGCAGAGCCCCGGTTGTTCGCAACATCGACGTCGCGCCCACGCGGCAAGCGATGCTCGGAGGCTCCGCTCCAAGAACAGCGGGCATTCCTCCTCGCTCTGCCATCGATCGTCCAGTCGTGACTCGCAATGCGCCAATCACGTCTTCTACGATGCGCAATGCCGAAGCGCGTAACGTCCCTGTCGCACCCGCAACGCTAGGAGCTCGCAGCCCGAGCAGCATTGAGATCAATCAGCCTCGCTCCGACGCGCTGACGTCCCATCGCGACGGCAATGTCACTACAGAAGCTGACGCACGCTACCCCAACCAGGTCGGCTCGCAACATGTTGTACCCAGGCCGCCATCGGCCGGAGGACAGGCACCTCGGACAGAACGCACGACCACGACCACGCCGCCGTACGTGCCGAACAGCGGCTCTCAACCGGCCGCTAGTAACAGCAACAATGTACCTCGACCGCCTTATGCCGGCGGACATGCCCCCAGCTCTGCGACTACCGCGCAGCGCAGCAACGCATCCGTGTATCAGTCTGACCACGCCGCCACTGCACCGCGCACTGCAGCTCCAACTTCGCAGTCTGCGCCTGCTGCCACGCACGGTCAGCGGCCAGCGCAGAACAATCGAGAGACTACCCCGAAAACTTCGCCGAATCCTGGCACAGCATCGGTCAGCGCGCCGCGGCCGCCGTCTGGCTACACCTACCAGCCAGCCACAGCCTATGCAGGCTCTTCGTCCTACCGGGGTAGCAGTAACACAAGCAGTTCCGCGCGGAGTTCCTACGCAACCGGCGGCAGCTACGGGAGTACTGCGCACAGCTACTCGCCCGCAACTTCTTCTTACGCTGGGAGCGCCAGTTCGCGGGGCTACTCTCCCTCGGCTACGCCGTATGTATCGAGCGGAAGCTATGGAGTCTCGGCTCCGACTTATCGCACCGCCCCAAGTTATGGCTCGCACATGAGCGCGCCTGCGGCACCGCGATACTCAGCACCGTCCTACTCCGGCGGAGGCTATTCCGGTGGAGGTTACTCGGGTGGAGGCGGCGGCCGCTCCAACCCGTCAGGTGGATCTGGCGGCAACCACCATCGCTAGCGCGTGTCTCGCATGCGCCGTCCAAGTTCTTGATTTTTGTTATTCCTCGCGGCCAGGAGACCGCGGGGAATCTACTTTTCGACTTTTTCAGCAACCTCTTCAGCCGTGCCGCAATACTCGCAGTTTCGATTCAACTTCATTCGGGTGCCCAATTTATGAGATCGTTTCATCCTTCGCCATCTTGTTCCGCGTGAGGCCTTTGTCCGCGACACTCCGAATCGCCTCAAGAAACTCCAGCGGGGTAATGCCTTTAGTAAGAACCAGGTCTGCTTCTTCGGCGCCCATTGGCGGATCCATCAACCCTGATAGCAGAATCACTGGAACTTTAGGATGAAGCCTCTTGATCTCCTTTGCAGCCATTGGTGCAGTACCTCCCGGTTGCCATAGGTCGATGATGACGAGATCTACGGGGTTGAGCTGCAAGATCTGCAATGCATCTCCACCGTTCCTGGCCGTCACCACACGGTAGCCGGCACTCGAGAGTAGATTAGACCGCACTTGGAGGGCTGCATACTCGCCATCAACACACAAAACAAGGGGCGCGTTTAGATTTGACATATCGATCTTTCTTTTCTGGTTGACGGGCATGGCGGCGCTGCTGCGTCGGAGTTTCAACCCGAAATCTCTCCCGCTCGCTCGTCATGCCTCAGCCTGTTCGGCAGCTCGCAATCCGCGAACCTTTCGCCGACAAATTGTTGATTTGCAAGCACAGCTTCCAATGCCGCCCTGAGATCGCGGTGGGCATCACTCTTCACCACGTAACCGCACCCGCCAATCCGCAGTGCTTCCTTCACTACTTCGGGAAAAGTGTTCTCGCTGAGGAACAGAATCTTTGTTCCCGGAGATTCCTTCAGAATTTGCTTGGCAGCCTCGATACCATTGAGCAGTGGGAGTCCCACATCGAGCAGGATCATGTCTGGCTGCACTCTCCGGCTCTCCTCCACTGCTTTCAGCCCATCTGAGGCTTCGCAGATGATCTGCCATGCTGGGTTCTGTTGCAGGAAGCGATAAACGAAGCGCCGCCATGGCTCGAAATCGTCCACGACGAGAATGCGCACTGGTACTGAAGCCGAAGCCAACCCACGCCCTCCACCCAGGTGTTTGTTCCAGACTGCTTCCCCACTGGGTGCAGGTACTGAACCACCAGTCACAAGGATGATGGAATTTTGACGCCCAGTCGTTGTCCGCAGGCAATCTGCTGGTTGCTCGGGAGCAATGAGCCCTTGGGTGCGCCGGTGCTCAATTTATGAGTACGAGTCTCAGACGTCATCCAGGAACAACCGCTCCGGGGAACGCAGCAGTATCTTCCCGCGAGTCTTGCGCAAGATTCCCCGGCGCTGCCATTCACTCAGCTTGCGGCTGGCGGTGAACGGTGTGACGTTGGCCTCGTTTGCCAACTCTTCGTTGCGCACATCGAGTTCGATTCCCCCGGGAACCTTGCGCCCGATACCCGTTGCAAGAGTCGCCAGCACCTGGGCCAGCCTCTGGCCTGCCGAGTGACACGTCATCGAAATGTGGATGGCCCGGTACGCCACCAGATAGTCGAACGTGACTAGCATCGCGTTGTCGGCTAGTCGGGGAATCCTGGCGGTCAGCGCTCGAATCGTGGCACGGTCCCACACCAGTATGGAACTCGGCTTCACCGCTTCTGTGCTCACCAGATATTCGGACGGCTTCGCTAATAGCGCCGCTGCTCCGAAAATGTCTCCAGGCGCAAGCCATAGCAGGATCGTCTTGCGCCCGTCGGGCGTCACGACAAAGTAGCGCGCGCGACCGCTGGTGAGCAAGTAAAAATGATCGGCCGGATGGTCGTGATTCGCGATCACGGAGTTTGTAAGGTATCTCCTTTGGCGCGCAGCGGACATCACTGTATTGAGTTCAGATCGATCCAGGCCTTCCAGGAAACGCGACCTGGCGTTGCGAAGGGGAACTAAAGCGAGGCCTGCCATCGTGGTTCCTCTCTGTCACAATGATCCGCGAGCTTGCTTCTCGAAGCCGCAAGCCCTACGACTAAGCATACGGCCACTAGGCTGCCACCGAAATAGATAACTAGCGGAGTGCCGGCACCAATGACCGAAATCTCGCCCAACCGCTTATAATCGAAGTGTGACGACTACGAATATCCGGAAGGTGGCCGAGGCGAACTTCCCTACTCGTTGGGGCCAGTTCCGTATCTACGGCTTTCAAGGCGACATCGAGGGCCGGACCGAAGAAGCGGTCGCCCTGGTGATGGGAGACGTCCACTCCAGTCCACCGCTGGTTCGCATTCACTCCCAATGCCTCACTGGCGACGTTTTCGCCTCCATGCGCTGCGATTGCCGTCAGCAGTTGGAAATGTCGCTGGCAATGATCGCCGACGGCGGCGCCGGCATCCTTATTTACGAGCAGCAGGAAGGCCGCGGCATCGGCCTCATGGCCAAAATTCAGGCCTACGAGTTACAGGACCGCGGTCTCGACACGATTGAAGCCAACGAGAAGCTGGGCTTCGACGCCGACTATCGCCAGTACACGCTGCCCGCCGAGATGCTGAAGCAGTTAGGTGTGAACGCCGTTCGTCTCATCTCTAACAATCCCGAGAAGGTGGCGGCCCTAGAAAACGCTGGAATCCAAGTCACCGAGCGCGTCTCCGCCGAAGTCGAGCCTTACGAGCACGCCGAGAAGTACCTGCAAACCAAGAAAGACCGCATGGGCCACCTGTTCTCTAGCCTGTAATCGCCGGTTGAACCACTGCTACCTCTTGCGCCCAATGACCTTCCGCACGGCGCCATGATTTTTGACCGGCAACTTCGCCAGCGCCACGTTCGCCAGCGACAAGTACACCTCCCGCGCCAGCGGAACTTCCTCCAACACCTTCACATGCCGCGCAATCACCGCGACATCGCCCCGCACAAAGGGTCCCGTGAACGCCACTGGTGTGCCCTGCTCCAGGTAATTTCCCAGCGTTTGCCGAAGCAACGGGCCAGCCATGGTTCGCATCATTTTCAAGTCCAAGCCCGCAGCCCTCCCCACTTCCTCCATCGCCGCCATCAGCGCAATCAGCATCGGCGACGCGAACGCCCCAAATGCATGGTACAGCACCTTGTTCTCTTCCCGAATTTCAATTGGCACGCCGCCAAGCTCCTTGACGATTCTCTTGGCCAACCAAACGCCAGCCACGTCGCCTTCTACTCCGAACGCCACGCCCTTCAGATCAGGAACCGTGTCTGCCGCGAACGTCATCAACGGATGCACGGACGCTACCTTGGCGCCCTTTTCCCGCAACGGTTCCAGCGCGTCGCTAGTCACTGCCCCGCTGCAATGAAACACAAATCGCCCCCGCCACTCTTGGCGGGCAGCAAGCTGAGCCGCAACCGTCTGAATCGCATCGTCGGGAACCGTGATCCACACAACGCCTGCAGGCACCACGCCCTTGTCACGCTTGACGACCTTCGCCCCAACTGCCCGGGCCAACTTCGAAACGCGCACCGATACTCGCGTTCCTGGGCGCACGATCAGCGATTCAACCATCCACCCGGCACGGTGCAAATTGGTCGCCAGCGCCGAACCCAATCGCCCCGGCCCAATCACGTGGCTTGGTAACTTCTTCCCTGATGCCATGGCGGCAGCATATCAAACAAAACCGCACCACCCGCCAACAAGCTCCGGTTGCCTTAATATGGAGAACTTATGGCACCCCAAAAACGCAAATCTCCGGCGATGCCCCGATCCCGCCGACCTGACTCCCCGAAACCCCACGTCTTCTCCTCCAAAACCGTCTTTCGCGGCCGCGTTTTCCACGTAACCCGCGATAAGCTGAAGGAACCAAACGGCATCACGGCAATTCGCGAGGTAATTCGCCATTCCGGTTCCGTGGTGGTTCTGGCGGTCGATCACTCTGGCGCCGAGCCCCGCGTCCTGCTCGAACGCCAATATCGTTACGCCGCCCGCGATTACATGCTCGAACTTCCGGCCGGACGCATCGACCCAGGCGAACAGCCACTTAATGCGGGCAAGCGTGAGCTGCTGGAAGAAACCGGATACACAGCCCGGAAGTGGACCAAGGCCCTCTTTTTCTATCCGAGCCCAGGCTTCCTCGAGGAAACCATGACCGTTTTCCTGGCCGAGAACCTGAAACCGGGAATCGCCCAGCCCGAGGCCGACGAAATGATCGAATACCGCCTGTATCCTTTATCGGCGGTGCTCCGCTTGATCAAAATCGGGAAGATTCGCGATGGAAAGACGATTGCCGGCACACTCTGGCTCGATGATCATCTGAGGACGACGCGCTAATCCGCATACACTCCACCTTGGTCCGAGTTCGACATGCCCGACACTTCCTGAAGGCATCCATTAACTCCGCATTAAGTCGCAACTGTAGTATTATCACTACATTACTGAAAGCCTGTATACTCCGTTGACAACACCACAAAATTGCTAAACAATCGGAACTGCGTGGCAATGGACTTCGATTTTTCCGAACATTCGGAATCCAGCGATTGGATAGCCCGGATAACTGCTCTTTCGATTTTGTCTCGCTTCATGTAATTTCCAGACGGCGCCCGCACGCAAGTGGAAGGGCTGTCCGCCCCTCGGAGGATAGAAAAGTGAAACTGAAAGGAACCGTAAAGTGGTTCAACAATGCGAAGGGATTTGGCTTTATCGGGCGTGAAGACGGGCCAGACGTGTTCGTGCATTACAGCGCTTTGATTGCCGAGGGCTATAAGAGCCTTCAAGAAGGCGACCCGGTCGAGTTTGAGATTGTCGATGGACAGAAGGGACCACAAGCCGCCAACGTTGTAAAAGTGTAAGCACGAGACTTCTCGGCTTTTACCGCCCAGCCTTCGCGGCTGGGTTTTTTTCGTCCTCTCACCCTACACCCGCGCGTTTGCGAGTTCGCGGCTAGGCGATCACGATACAATTCCCTCCAGCAATCACCTTGGACAACAAATCCATCGCCGCCGTCTTCAACGAAACCGCCGATCTCATGGAGATCAACGGCGACGACTCATTCCGCATCCGTTCCTACCGCCGCGCCGCGGAAACGCTGGAGGGCTATCCCCGCCAGGTCTCCGATATGGCCGACGACCCCAAGCAACTGCTGGAAATCCCGGGCATCGGCAAAGGCATGGCCGCCAATATTCAGGAGCTGACCCAATCCGGCAAGCTCCAGCTTCATCAGGAATTGCTGGCGAAGTACACACCGTCAATGCTGGAGTTATTTAAGATCCAGGGCCTCGGACCAAAAACCATTGCCCTCATCTGGAGCGCCTTTCAGGTCAGCGACCTTGCCGGACTGGAAAAGCTCGCTAAAGAAGGAAAGCTCCGCACGCTCCCGCGCATGAGCGAAAAGAGTGAGCTGAAGATTCTCAAGGCCATCGAAGACTATCGCCGTATCTCCGGCAGGTTCCTCATCGACGAAGCCGACCGCACCGCCGAGCAACTGAAAGCCCATCTCAAGGACTTCAAAGGCATCGACGCCATCACTCCGGCTGGCTCTCTTCGCCGCGGTCGTGAAACCGTCGGTGATCTCGACGTGCTGATCGTCGGACTGGCTTGTGATGACGACGCACAACGCGCTGTGCTCATTGACGAAATCTCCCGCTTCCCCGGCGTCGATCAGGTCCTCGCCAAAGGCGACAACAAGATCAGCTTTAAGCTGCGCTCAGGGCTCCAGGTCGACGTCCGCACTTTGTCGCCAGTCTCCTACGGAGCCGGCCTGCAATACTTCACCGGCTCCAAGAGCCACGGTGTCGCCCTTCGTCAACGGGCGCTGAAGATGGGACTGACGCTCAACGAATATGCGCTGAGCCGCGTCGATAACGAAAAGTGGGTGGCCAGTAAGACCGAGGAAGATATCTACCACGCCCTCAAACTCGACTGGATTCCGCCGGAACTTCGCGAGAACACTGGTGAAATCGAAGCCGCCGAGAAGCATCAGCTTCCCGATTTGATTACGTTCGAAGACCTGCGCGGCGAAGTTCACATGCACACCGTGGAAACCGACGGCAAGAACACCATCGAAGAGATGGCCGAAGCCGCTAAGAAAGCGCGGCTACAAGTACATCGCCATTACCGACCACAGCAAGAACCTCGCCATGGCCAACGGGCTCGACGACAAGCGGGCCGTGCAGCACATCACTCGCATCCAGGACGCGAACAAGCGCGTCAAGGGCATCACCATCATGACCGGCATCGAGGTGGATATCCTCGGCGACGGTGCGCTCGACCTCTCTGACTCTGTCCTCGAACAAATGGATGTCGTCGTCGCCAGCGTCCATTCGGCCTTCAATCAGGAGAAGGCCCAGATGACCGACCGCTTGCTGCGCGCGATCAGCAACAAGAACGTCTCCATCCTCGGTCATCCTACTGGCCGCCTCCAGCTACGGCGCGAAGCCTATGACTTCGATTTCGAAGCAGTGCTCAACCTCGCGCGTGAAAACCAAGTCGCCATGGAGTTGAACGCCTACCCCGAGCGCCTTGACCTGAACGACGTCCACCTGCGCATGGCGCGTGATCACGGCGTAAAGATCGTGATCAACACCGACGCCCACCATGTGTCGCACTTCGAGAAGATCAAGTATGGCATTCTGCAGGCGCGGCGGGCCTGGCTAACAGCCGCCGACGTCCTCAATACCGTTCCCGAAAAAGAATTTCGGCGCGCGATGAAGCACCACTGGCCGGAAAATCAGCTGAAACCGTCCTAGGCCAGGCGTAAGCTAAAGGTGCAGCTCTCTTCAGGAGGTGCCTCATGCCGGACACAAATTTCCCCAAACCCGGCGTCGAATTCGATGCTGGTCACGTTCCCATCACCGAAGAATTCGATAGCGCAAAACGTTCCCTGCCTCCGGTCGCGACCTTGGTTGCGGCCCTGGTCGTCGTCGTTGTCTTCATCGTGGGCGTGGCCTACATCTTTCGCGCCAAGCCTATAGCGCAGGGCCAGATTGACCACGCCTTTGCCCAGCAGCAAGCTGACCAGCAATACTCCATGGTCCTGATGCAGGTCACCGTACGCAACGTCGGCGACAAGCCGCTCTATATCAAGGAAATCAAGTCTGACGTCATGACCGACGCCGGCGAGTCTTCCGACGACGCGGCTTCTCCCAGTGACTACGGCCGATACTTCCAGGCCTTTCCCGACCTGCAAATGTACGCGACCGAACCATTAAAGGTGGAAACGAAGATTCCCCCTGGCGGCGAAGCGCAGGGCTCCGTGATGGTTGCGTTCCCCATTACCAAAGAACAGTTCTATGCGCGCAAGGACCTGAACGTGACCATCTTCCCCTACGACCAGAAGGCCATCGTGCTCCATGAAAAAGGGGCCGCACCACCCGCCAAGTAGGTTCTACTGCTGGCTGCACGCCTCAAATCAAAAGGCCGGAGTTTGGCTCCGGCCTTTCGCATTTGGGCAAAACCCGCAATTGTCTTCGTTCCGACTTTCTGATCACGGACCACCAGCCACTCTTATGGCTTCACCGGTTGCGGCGCGTTCTTCGGCGTACTCAAATACCCGGTGATGCTGTTCTTGGCCGCAGAGAACACCACGACCTCGTATAGCAGGTGGTCGCGGCCGGTGTAAAACTGCAGCGGCTCTCCCACCGTGCGGTCCTTCTTCTCGATGGTCTTGTCGTCGGCAATCACGTTCACCGTGAACCGGCTCTTCTTCACATCCACCTTCTTCAGTTCCAGGCTGATCGTCGACAGCGGCGTCCTCTTGTTCTTTTGCAACGTGAACTCGTAGTAATTCCGGTCGCCCTTGTGCTTCAGGATTTCCAACTCCGACGCGTTGTGCGCCACCAATCCGCTCTGCAAGCCCAGATCGCCAATGGTGCGCTCCAGCTTCTGGTTTGTCGCCTGCAGCTCAGTCTGCGTCTTGGCGATGTCTGTCTTCGCCGCGCCGACTTCCGACTTCACTCCGCTGACTTCCCCGCTGACCGCGGCAATCTGCTGTCCTTGCTGGCTCTGCGCCGCCTGGAGTTTGGCCGCCGAGCTTTTCTGCTGCTTGTCCAACTCCGCCGCTCGCCGGGCTATCTCCTCTTTCGTCTGTCCTACTTCCGTCGTCAGAGCCTCTTTCAGCTCTGCCTTGGTGGTGTGCAGGCGCGCCGCTAACTCGGTCTGCGCGGCATCCAGCGACTGCTGCTTCGCGTCCACCGCGTCGAGCCGGTTCTTGAGCGTGTACATGAAATACAGCGAGGCGACGACGTAAATCAGCGCCACGGCCAGCAACAAATACTTCAAAATCGAGCTGTGCTCGCCAGCACCGCCGCCGTGCGGCCGTGTATCCACAGAACTGGTTGTGTCTTCTTCGTACATCAAACGTCCCTTTCATACTGCATCTGTAATTGCGGGGAATTCCGTGCAACCCGCGGCCAGAAACATCAAAACCGCAGTTGGCACTGCGGATACCACTTCAATTCACCGACAATTTGCGGGCGCAAGCACCGAGCTTAAAATGGCTGGAATCCTTGGTCTTTGCTTTACTTTATTATATCGCCTCCTATCAACCCCGTCTGCGCTTCTAAGTTGCCTGTCCTCTGCGACTTTCCGGGGACACGAATTCCGTGCTCTACAATCAAGAAGTGAAGACTTGGGATGCCGTTATTATTGGAAGCGGAGTCATCGGCCTCTCACTCGCCCTGCGCCTTAAGGACCAGCACCTCAGCGTTCTCCTGATTGAAAAACGCGAGCCTGCCGGCGAAGCCACCCATGCCGCCGGAGGCATGATCGCCAGTTGTGATCCTCACACGCCGAAGGAATTGAAGGCGCTTGTGGAAGCCAGTGCTCGAATCTATCCCGAGTTCGTCCGCGAGATTGAGCTCGAATCCGGCGAGTCGGCCGATCTGCGCGACATCGGTGCCATAGCTGTTATTCCCCAGGGACAAACGCCTTTGTGTGTTGGTGCTCGCCCGCTGTCTGCTGCGGAACTGGTCCAACTAGAGCCGTCACTTCGCTTGCAGTCCGACGCGTGGTACCTGCCCGAGCTCTGCGTTGATCCGCGCGGCCTTGGCCGGGTGCTCGTGAAAGCCGCGAAGAATCGTGGCATTGACTTCGTCACTGGTTCGGCAGCACTCGAAGTCTTGAGATCCAACGGCTGCGCGGCAGCGGTGCGTACCGCACACTCAACCTATCCGGCCGCAATCGTCGTGAACGCCGCGGGAGCGTGGGCTTCACAAGTCGATCCGATCCCGATGCCAACTCGCCCAGTCAAAGGCCAAATGGTGTGCGTCGTTCCACTCCCGGATACCGCCCACACCTGGCCGGTCATTCAACATGTGGTTCGCACTCCCAACATCTACATCATCCCGAGGTCAGACGGTCGAATTTTGCTGGGAGCAACGGTGGAAGAAGCCGGGTTCGACAAGCAGGTCGATCCTGACACGATTCAGCGACTCTATCTTGAAGCAAAACGAGTCGCACCTGTTCTCGAATCAACCCGCATCCACGAAGCTTGGGCGGGCTTGCGTCCCGGCACGCCCGACAACATGCCCATCCTCGGCGAGACTGCCTTACCCGGATACTTCGCCGCCACAGGCCACTATCGCGACGGCATTATGCTAGCTCCCGCCACCGCCAACCTGATAGCCCAGCTCATCACCGGGCAGCAGCCCAGCATCGACCTCGCGCCCTTCTCGCCGAAAAGGTTCACTTAGTCGAGGAGATTACTCCAGCGACTCCGGCTCCAGCGCAATTCCCTTCTCGCCCGCAGCCTTCCGCTCCCAATATTTCTTGACCCAGGCTTCCCAACTCTTCCCGGCGGCGGTATCACGTCCGCTGAACGCCAGTGCGGCAATGTCGGAATACGGGATGGTAACCTTCTCGTGCGAGTTCTGCGGAATCAGCCGCACCACCGACTCGGCCAGAGTCGCACCGTTTCGCCGATCGAAGATGTAGCCTTCCACCCGGTTGCCGCCCTTGCGCGTGACGGTGACGTCGCCGCGATAATCAAACGCTTTCTCCAGCGCCTCACGCAACTCTACCTCGGAGGCCAACTCCGGAACCCATCCTTCTATCTTGTCGTGCTTCGTGCCCTCAACGACTTCCAACTCGTCCACCGTGAGGTTTCGCTGCGGCTCACTCATGCCCGAGTCTCCTCGAGTTGCTCAGTCTGACTCCCAATCTGCACCAGCGGGTTATACGAATGCACCGGCTGCACCGCTTCCTTCAACATCTCCGCCGCCTCGTCATCCTTATATGAGGTCGAGAACGTCGCCTTCACCGTTCCCCAGAACCCAGCCAGCGACCCGAACGTGTCATGCACCGCCGAAGCCTCGTAGCCGCTATGCACCATGCAGTTCGCGCACTTCGGATTTCCCGACTCAGTGCCGTACTTTTCCCACTCGGTGGACTGCATAAGTTCTTCAAAAGTATCGGCATAGCCGTCTTGCAGCAGGTAGCACGGCTTCTGCCAGCCGAATAAGTTGAACGTCGGCATGCCCCACGGGGTGCACGGGTAGTCGCGCTTTCCCATCAAGAATTCCAGGAACAGCGGCGACTGGTTAAATACCCACTCTTTCTTACGGTTCGACAGCATCGCCCGGAACAGCCGCCGCGTCCGCGCCCGTCCTAGGAAGTGGCTCTGATCCGGTGCCTTGTCGTACGAGTAGCCCGGCGAGAGCATCATCCCCTCAACGCCTAAGTCCATCATTTCACTGAAGAAAGCCCGCACGCTGTTGGGATCGGCGCCGTCGAAGAGCGTCGTGTTAGTCGTCACCCGGAAGCCCCGCTCAACTGCAACCTTCATCCCTTCAATAGCTTGGTCGTACCCGCCTTCGCGGCAGACAGAAAAATCGTGGTGCTCGCGCTCGCCGTCCACATGCACGGAGAACGTCAGATACTTGCTCGGCTTGAACAGGTCAATCTTCTCTTTCAGCAGTAAAGCGTTGGTACACAAGTAGATATACTTCTTGCGCGCGACCAGTCCTTCGACGATTTCGGCGATCTGCGGGTGCATCAGCGGCTCGCCGCCGGGAATCGATACCATCGGCGCGCCGCACTCGTCCACCGCCCGAAAACACTCCTCGGGCGACAAATTCTGCTTCAGCACGTGTGCCGGATACTGGATCTTGCCACAGCCAGCGCACGCTAAGTTGCAGCGAAATAAGGGCTCTAGCATCAGCACCAGCGGATACCGCCTGCGCCCTTTGAGCTTCTGCTTCAGGACGTAGGAAGCTACCGTCCACATCTGCGAAACTGGAACACCCATCTTCGAAACCCGCCGAAACGTGAATGTGAATTCACTTTCACTTTTACCCCATCTGTGGCACGATGTCAATTGGAGAGCGATAAGTTTTGGAGCCCACCGAACAGGACCTGTCGAACCTCGTCGCCACCCTGGAAATTGCCACGAAAGGGGCCACCCGGCGCACGCCCATGCAGGCCCGCAGCCAGCGTACGCTCGAGAAAGTGCTCGACGCTGCCGGCGCCCTGCTCGCTCATTTTCCGCTGGAAGAGCTCACCACCACTCGCATCGCCATCGAGGCGGGAATGTCAGTCGGCACGTTTTATCGATTCTTTCCTGACAAGCAGTCAATTGTCGATGCTGTTGCGATTCGGCATGTGGAGGAATTCCGCCGCGTGCTGGCGCGCGAGGTGATGCCCAACCTCGAACAGGAGATGCGCAACCTCAACGACTTCCAGCCCGCCCGCATGCTCAACCTGGTGGTGGACGCCTACGTCGCCTATCTCGACCAGCATCCCGACTTCCGCGCAATCTCATTCGGCCGCCACATCAGCGCGGCGACCAAAGAGCGCGAGGCCTCGCCCGTCGTCGGACTGCCCGCCATGCTTAAAGACTTCATGCTCGACCACCTCGGCATTCCCAACAATCCCGAGCTCGACCTCATGCTCCGCGTAGTAAGCGAGGCCGGCGAACGCCTCATCGCCTTCGCCTACGAACAGCCCACCCGCGACGAGCGCGACCGCATCCTCGGCGAGATGAAAACGATGCTGGCGGGGTATCTCTTCCCTGTTGGGTAGAAGTTGTAGCATTCGTTCGTAGGTTTTCACCACGAGAACACGGAGCGCGGGTAGGAATTTCACCACTGAAACACAGCGCCCAGAGAAATCGAGCGTAATCAACGTTACTGCGTGAGATTATGGCGTGGCCGATGTTCACCAGATCGGACTAATCGCCGGAGCAGGAGATGAGATGCCAATTCCCAGGATTCGCTTGGTTGGCTGGCGATCAAGCTGATATCCATAGGAGATATCCTGGAGATCTGGACTAACCGTACGAACTACACGGAACGGGCCGGATGATACGTCTGGCGATGTGACATCAACGACCGCAACCCTAATTCCTGCGACTGTCAACCGCGATGCGACATCCCTCAAAGTATAGCTGCAACCGTTCTTTGCAAGTTCACACAGGTGTACAGGTGCACGGGAGCTGCGCAACCGATCGAACTCGCAGGCGCGTTCAGCCGGAAAATAATAGGCCGCATGCTGGAGCATTTCCTGAACTGCGGAAGGATCCTCAGGTACGGGAAACCCCGAGCGCAGCATTCTTCGCAGATGAGGTCCCGTCTGGCCAAGTTCGAGGATTGCCTTCCGAACTGCCGAAAGTGGATCAGGATCGGCAGCGAGACCGATGGTAACGCCCGGATATTGAACACCATCGCCGAACGCAAGACACATCACAACACTCCCGCAGACAGCCGTGGGAAGCAAGTAAGCTTCGATCGCGGCTCCGTAGGATTCTATGGTATTCAGCACTTCCCTGAGTTGGCTATGAAGGGAGTGATCAAGCTCGATGCGCTGCCCTGGAGTCGCGGTAACCCAGGCTGCCAGCAACGCATCACGCTCCACCAACTCGAGAGTCGCCCGCAGAGCGGCATCGTCCAGGTCTCTCCCTGCGGCGAGGCCGTTAGACGTGCCTTGGCATATCTGGTGTTCCGGCTGCGCCCGCATCCACAAGAACACCATAACGGCCGGAATCCAGACTGGCCCATCGTTATTCAACCAACGTCCGAGTACCCATGGGTGCTGAATCGTTGGATCGAAGCGCGCAAATGGGAAATCCTTTCGCCTGTATTGCGACTCTGAATACAGTCCATAGCTGCGCGGATCCAAAAATTCGCCAGCCAGCTCGCTTGGGCAAGCCCAGACGATTTGAGTCGGCTCTGGCGAGGCTGCGGAATAGCGTTCTACAGCCTCACCGACTGCGGAGAGAATCGCTTCTGAAACGTTTACGCCCTTGCCCCAACCGATCGGCAATCGCCGAAATGAGCCGTCTTCCTGCAGCGTGTACGGAGGCGATGTCGTTGCAACCACAGGCAACTCTGATTCCGAATCGCCATGCAGTTCCAGCGAGATACGTGAGACGATGCCGGTACGTGGATCCACCCAGCCCGCCAGGGACTTTAGCAGGGTCTCCGGCGAATCCTCGCCCGAAATTCGACCTTGATCCCTCGTGCGTTCTGCCGCTCCAAATACGCCGCCGCACACTGCACAACGAGAGAGCGGAATCACACGGTGTAGTGATCCCCGAGGGCTTGTCGCGTTCCAGATCAGCAGGTGGTCCAGAAGCCGAGCGTCATTCAAGTTCCCGGCGATGATCGCCTGTATCTCGTCGATCAGCAACTGGCAGGCAACTTGAGGAACTTCTTGATCTGCACTATCCGCGTGGCGCGCCCCATCAAAGCATTCAGCCGATGCAGCTGCTAAGGAGAGCCTCGTAAGCGCACACTTCCAGCACCCCGCCCTACCAGGTAGAGCAAGCGGCCCGATCAGAAGCTCTCCGCTTCTCCACTCGACGTTGAGCAAAGGAAGTACAACGGCGGCCGGGTAGAGTTCTTCCGCCCTGCACGAGCGCAAGTCGTTGGTTTCGCTAACCCGAACTGCTAAAGAGGAGGAAGGTTCTGCTGGCAGATCACAAGGGGCCCCGGCCATGAAGTGGGCCCATGTTCCGAATGCCCCAAGTAGAGCTGATTCCAAACTAGCGTTAGCGCTAGTTCCATAGATGAGCAGGGATCTCAAGGTCAGTGATCGAAACCTGTCCGACGAGCCTGATCTTTCCATCCCCCGACGTTCTAACCGGCAGAGGGCGTTTTCTTGCCGCCACCGATTGCCTTAGCTGATTGAATCAACGCTTGCGTACTCACCTGCGCTTGCTTGACCAATTGAGACGTTATTTGTAGCTGTTGGTTTACCAGCGCGAGTTCACGCGGAGTAGTGATTCCTTTGAGAATTTCCCAAAATCTAAGTCTATCGTCTGGGTTCTTGCTGCCCAGAAGTTTGAATAAACCTTCCGCGTTCAACTGCAGCGCCCTAACTTGCTGCTTGAGGTTCGGATTTCCCATATACATTCTCCTTATTTGGGGATCAGCTCCCAAAGCATCAGAAGTATGATGCGCTCCGCCTGTCCTGTCAAATCGGAGTCTTGTCCCGTCAGCAGCACATGATATGTCCGGTGGAGATAGCACATGAAGTGTCCACTCTGCGGGCGGCGAGAGCAGGAGACCATCGGAGAGGCGAAAGCGCCCAATCAACTCAGCGGCTGGGTCCGCCGTGGCGAACCACTAGGGGCAACCGCGGGCTACTCTCGATGCAAACGATCTCCGGATACCCGCTGTTGGTGCGCAGCATCCAGTAGAGTCGTACCGCCAGTCGGCGCGCGGCCGCTATCCCGCTGGGCGGGACCACGCCCTTCGGTTTGCTGTATTAGCGATACAGATACGGCCGCCGCATACTTTCATCGGGACGCACCATGCTCTGCGCCGCTTCCAACAGCCCGCCGCGGCGGGTCGTAAAAACCGGTTGCCTTGCTTGCTGATCCCGCCCAGCCGCTGCTTCCCGGCCGAGCTAGGCACGCACGGAATCAGCCCCACATACATGGCCATCTGCTTTTCCGCTGGAAGCGCGAAGCGTCGCTGAAGGTCAACGCCGGGTGCTCGATCCGGCCCAGATTTTGGCCGTGTGGGTCTTTTGACGTTCACGTCCGACTGGCCGGGTCTGCCCGCACCACACTATGATTCTAGCAACGGTATATATCTGGAACTTTCAGGACTTGACCATGAAAAAGTCGGAAGCGGGCCCAAGCCAGTTGGCCCCCGAACTCATCTCAAACAGAATCGCCGAACTCGGCGACTGGCGCGGGAAAACCCTCAGCCGCATGCGCCGGCTCATCCAGCAAGCTGACCCCGATGTCGTCGAGGAGTGGAAATGGGGCATTCCGGTCTGGTCGCACGACGGCATCCTCTGCACCGGCGAATCCTACAAGAAGGTCGTGAAGTTGACCTTCGCCAAGGGCGCCTCTCTGCCCGATCCGGCCCGTCTCTTCAACTCCAGTCTCAAGGGAAACGTGCGCCGCGCCATCGACATACAAGAAGGGGAAGAAGTTGATGAGTCAGCCTTCAAGGCGCTCATTCGCCAAGCCGTCGCCCTCAACCATTCCTGCAAGTCGAAACCTCCGAAGAAAGCGAAGTCCTAGCGGTTCCCGCCGACTGTGTGGCCCACATTACCCTGCCCTTGGGAAATGTGGGACCGCCTGGACAAAACTACTTCCGGCTGGCACCTCGCAAATGAAATCTTCGTCTTTCCAAGCGCGCCCGCGTGCTCCGTTGCGAAGAGTCTTTTTCCTGCAACTGGCCACTGCAAATGACCACTCGTTTTGTTCACACATCACGCTTAACCGTGACTAACTCGCTTGGTGTTTCCCGGGAATCGTCGTACACTACCGCCGGAAGTATGAGGGAGAGCTGTCGTCCCACGAGTCGGCAGCCGGATACGGCCCTCAACTCCAGCAAGGTGGTTCGACCTGTGAACGGCTCTGGTTGTTGTTGCGTTTTTACTCACCTCGCCGCCGACCCGCTCGTACGACCTCCGAAGACGTCGCCTAAGTACTTTGTTGAGAAGATTTTGCCCGTAACTCCAATGGGCACAGGAATTTGCGCGCACTATTCCCGTAAGTCCCTTAAGAATGAAGATTCTACGAGAAGTGGGTGGGGGGAGGGGGTGCTCCACTGCAAGCACCAATTCCTTCCACTTTGGGAAAAGAACCAGCCTGTCAGTACAATCGCACGGGAGCCGACATGTCCACCAAGACCATCATTGAGCCCTTCCGCATCAAGAGTGTTGAACCCATCCGCTGGACCACCCGCGAGCAGCGCGAAGGACTGTTGTCAGGCCGCGCACTACAACCTCTTCCTGCTTCCCGCCGACGACGTGCTGATTGACCTGCTGACCGATTCCGGCACCGGCGCGATGTCAACCCATCAGTGGGCCGCAATCATGGAAGGCGACGAAAGCTACGCTGGAAGCAAGAGCTTCATCCGCTTCCGCGACTCAGTGCAGGACATCTTCGGTTACAAGCACGTGATTCCCACACATCAAGGCCGCGCGGCTGAGCGCATCCTCTTCAATGTCATGTGCAAGCCCGGCGACGTTGTGCCGAATAATACCCACTTCGACACCACGCGTGCGAACGTCGAGTTTGTGGGTGCCGAAGCGCTGGACCTGTTGCCGCTGGAGGCACAGCAGCCGTCGGCCAAGCTTCCGTTCAAGGGGAACATGGACGTCGCGGCTCTGGAAGAGACGATCGTGCGCGTCGGCCGGCAACACGTGCCGCTGGTCATGCTGACGATCACCAACAACTCAGGCGGCGGCCAACCGGTCTCGATGGAGAACGCCAAGGCCGTGAGCGCGGTGTGCAGGAAGCACAAGATCCCGCTGTACTTCGATGCCTGCCGCTTCGCCGAGAACGCTTACTTCATCAAGCTGCGCGAGAAGGGATACGAGAATAAGACACCCAAGCAGATTGCACAGGAGATGTTCGCGCTCGGCGATGGCTGCACCATGTCGGCCAAGAAAGACGGCATGGCCAACATCGGCGGCTTTCTGTGCACCAATGACGACATCCTGGCGCGGCAGGAGAAAGACCTGCTGATCCTCACTGAAGGCTATCCGACCTACGGCGGACTGGCGGGACGCGACTTGGAGGCGATTGCCGTCGGTGTGCAGGAGTCGCTGGAAGAGGACTACCTTCGCTATCGCATCGCGTCCACCGGCTACCTGGGCAACCATCTGTCGGAGCGCGGAGTACCGATCGTGGAGCCACCTGGAGGACACGCGATCTATCTGGATGCGCGGGCGTTTCTGTCGCATGTTCCGCAATCGCAGTTTCCCGGAGTTGCGTTAGCTGCGGAGTTGTATTTGGAAGGCGGAATTCGATCGGTGGAGATCGGCACGCTGATGTTTGCTGATGCGGCAAAGATGGACCTTGTGCGTTTGGCGATTCCGCGGCGGGTGTACACGCAGAGCCACATTGATTACGTGGTCGAGATCATTCTGCGAGTGTGGGAGCGGCGGCAGCAGATCAAGGGAATGAAAATCACGTACGAGGCTCCGTTCCTGCGCCACTTCACGGCCTACCTCGAGCCGGCCGAATAGGATGCGGAGGACACTCCGCGAGGCTTTAGCGGCCCTTCGGAGAAACAGACTGTGCCTCGACTGCTCCATTATGAAACGTTTGTTTCACATGCAGAGGGTAGCACGTACGGGACAATGGCTCTCGCACATCGGCGACTTGCCTTCGACTAGTACAAATACACTACGCACGCCGACTGCCTGTCTTTGCTATGTTTTTTATCTTCCTCCATCAATAACACAAACATACTAGTTCCTCGTTGTGACCTCATGTCACAGCTGCTATGGTCGTACGTCACCGACTTGGCGGTGCTTATATCACTAGGGTACAAGCACTAAGTGAAACGGTTGCTGCCGAATTGAACTCACGTTGGAACGGACAATATTCGTGTTTTGACCTAGTCGCCAGTAAGCCTGGACGTCCGCGAACCATCGTGCAGGTGGGCGACATCGCCATTGGCGGCGACGAGTTTGTCGTGATGGCTGGACCGTGCGCGGTCGAGTCAGAACGGCAGGTGCTTGATACCGCGATCTCGGTAGCACGAGCTGGCGCGCGGATCCTGCGCGGCGGCGCCTACAAGCCACGGTCGTCACCGTATTCCTTTCAAGGCATGGGCGTTGAGGGACTGAAGATTCTCAATAAAGCACGTGAACTTACCGGGCTACTCGTCATTACCGAGGTGATGTCAGAAACCGACGTCGATGTCGTCGCCGAATATGCCGACATCATGCAGGTTGGCGCGCGCAGCATGGAGAACTTTGCGCTGCTGGAGCGTTTAGGAACGTGCGGGCGTCCGGTGCTGCTGAAGCGAGGCATGACGGCGACGCTGGAGGACCTGCTGTGCTCGGCGCAGTTCCTGGTCGCCAGCGGCAATCCGGACGTGATTCTATGCGAGCGCGGGATACGGACGTTTGAGACGGCAACACGCAATACGTTTGACGTGGCGGCGGTGCCGGTTCTGAAGACGGTGAGCCGCTTGCCGGTGATTGTGGATCCGAGCCACGCCGCGGGAGTTCGCGTGCTGGTGCCGATCCTGGCGCGGGCCGCGGTTGTGGTCGGCGCAGATGGGTTACTGGTAGAGGTGCATCCGCAACCCGAGAAGGCAGCGAGCGACGGAGAGCAGTCGCTGACGTTTGGGCAATTCGACGCCATGATGTTGGATCTGGACCCGTACCTGAGCCTTCGAGCCGCAGGCGAAAAGGCCTGCGCACTTGCTGGGGGGCTGGAGTAGTGCGAGGTTTGGGCATTGTTCCTCTGTTGTTGATCCTGGCAGCAGGCGCAGCGTGGGTGGGCGTCTCGGCGGATTCTTCGTCGAAACAGAATTCAGCCCCGGTGATCTACACGTCGGCCGCGCAATACGACCGCGACGCCTGGCTCCGTGGAGGAGAGCGTTTTCCTGCTGGGGCACAGGTGATGGTACGCGAGGGCGGCAAGTCGCGCGCCCTGGTGAAGGGATTCGCGGCGACGGCCGATCCGGCGATTTCTTTTGACAGCGCACGGGTGCTGTTTGCGGGCAAGCGAGAAGCCAGGGACGCATGGCAGATTTGGGAAGTTGCGGTCAGCGGCGGCGAGGCCAAGCGTATCACGGCATGTGAGGGCGACTGCGTGCGGCCGTTTTACCTGCCGGGCGGGCGTCTGGTGTATGCGCAGAAGACGCAGGGACGCTTCGTGCTGCAGAGCGCGGAGTTCGAGTCGGGCAAGACGCTGCAGCTTTCGTACGCGCCGGGCAACGCGATGCCGACGGACGTGCTGCGCGACGGCAGGATTCTGTTTGGGACGGCGTATCCCATGGGCAGTGGGAAGTCGCCCGAGATCTATACGGTCTACTCGGACGGCAGCGGGGTCGAGTCATATCGCTGCGATCACGGGCCGAAAAGGCAGGCGGGAAAGCTGATGGCTTCAGGCGACATTGTTTTCGCCACCGAACATGGGCTGGGACGGTTTACCTCGGCGCTGGCGCACCAGGTGGGGGTAGTGACTCCGGCCGGAGAGTTTGCGGGCGGCGCAGTGCAGGTGGCGGCGGAGGAGTGGCTGGTGTCGTGGCGTCCGGATGCGAAAGCTGTGTACGAACTGCAAAGCTGGAACACGAAGACAGGCAGCTTCACGGCGGTGGTGAGTGCGAGTGATGCCAATTTGTTGCAACCAGCGGTGGTGGCGCCGCGCCCCGTGCCGAACTTGCACCCGTCGGGATTGCATGACTGGAGCTATGCGAACCTGCTCTGCCTGAACGCCTACACCTCAAAATACCAGTTTGCACCGGGTGCGGTGGCGGCAATGAAGCTCTATTCCACGGACGAAAAAGGCAAGCCGAAGCTGCTGGGCAGTTCGCCGGTGGAAAAGGATGGCTCATTTTACGTGCAAGTGCCGGGCGACCGTCCCTTGCAGATTGAGTTGCTCGACCGGCAGGGGAAGACGCTGCAGCGTGAGCATGGTTGGTGGTGGGCGAGCAAGGGCGAACAACGCATCTGTGTGGGATGCCATGCCGGGCCGGAACGCTCGCCGGAGAACGCAGTGCCGGCGGTGTTGGTGAAAAGCACGAAGCCGGTGGTGATGACGGGGAAATAGTGGCCAGTGGTTAGAGACACCCCGAAGGAAGCCAGGAGAAACGTAGTGCTGTTAAGGACGTTGAGTGTCGTGTTGTTGTCTGCGGGGATGGTCGCGCAGGCGCCGTCGAGTTCGACGATCAAGTTTGAAGATGCGACGGCGGCGGCGGGGATCCAGTTCACACACAGCTTTGGCTCGGCGAAGCTGGGGTCGCTGCTGGAAGGCACGGGCGGCGGATGCGTGTGGTTCGACTACAACAACGACGGCAAGCCTGACCTGTATGTTGCCAGCGGCAAGCCGCTGGGAGCGGGGATGCATCCTTATCCGCTGAAGCAGCAGCCAGAAACTCCGCCGCACAATCACCTGTTTCGAAACGATGGCAACGGGAAATATACGGACGTAACCGAGCAAGCGGGGGTTGCGGCAAACATCTACGGCATGGCGGCGATTGCGGCGGACTACGACAACGATGGCCATGAAGACCTGTTCGTCACCGGCTACGGCAAGGCGATTCTCTACCACAACAAGGGCGACGGAACGTTTGAGGACGTGACAGCCAAAGCGAGCATTAACGTTGAGGGATGGTCGATCAGTTCGGTGTGGCTGGATTACGACAAAGACGGCTGCGTCGATTTGTTCGTCGGGCGCTATGTGAAGTTCGATCCCAAGTACCGGGCATACTACGCGGCAGATAACTATCCGGGACCGCTGGATTACGAGGGCACCACGAACAAGCTGTACCACAACAACTGTGATGGGACGTTTACCGACGTGAGCGAGAAGTCGGGCATCAGCGCGTTTGTAGGTCGGACGATGGGCGTGACGGCGGCGGATTTTGATGGCGACGGGTCTCCCGACATCTATGTCGCGAATGACCGCACGGAGAACTTCCTCTTCCACAACAAGAAGGATGGGACGTTTGAAGAGGTCGCCAGCGATGCGGGCGTGGCCTATGGGCAGAACGGGGAGTCGACCTCGGCGATGGGACCGGTGTTTGCCGACATTGAGGACGACGGGCGGCTCGACCTGTGGGTGACCGATGCGAAGTACAACCGACTGATGCGGAATATGGGCAATAAGACGTTTGAGGACATCGGAGCGGCATCGGGAATTTCGCCGATTACGGCACAGTACACCAGTTGGGGATCGGGGATCTACGACTTTGACAACGATGGGTGGCTCGACATCCTCACGTTTCACGGCGGGTTGATTCACCTGGTTCCGGAAGAGCACTCGGTGTACCGCGGGTTGGGGAACGCGAAGTTCGCGGACGTGTCGCGGCAGGCAGGGCCGGTGTTTGACGTGAAGACGGTGGCGCGGGGCGCGTGCTTTGGCGATTACGACAATGACGGCAAGGTCGATGCGTTCCTGGTGAACCTGGGTGCTCGGGGGACGCTGTTTCGTAACGTGTCCACGAATACGGGCCACTGGATTAACTTTCAGTTGAAAGGGACGAAGAGCAATCGCGACGGGATTGGGGCTCGTCTGGAAGTTACGGCGGGCGGTAAGAAACAGATGGCGGAGCGCGTCGCGGGGTCGGGGTACCTGTCGCAGGACGACGGGCGGATGCACTTGGGTCTAGGAACGGCGACAAAGGTCGAGAAACTCACGGTAAAGTGGCCCAGCGGCCGGGAGCAGGTGCTGGAGAGCTTGCCGGTGGACCGGGTGGTGGTGGTGGTGGAGCCGAAGTGACAAGAACGTTGTCAGTGGTCAGTGGTCAGTGGTCGGTTGGCATATGAGTGTGGTGGATAAATTCGATCCGCGGTTACCTCTCAGATTAGGGGTAGCGACTCGGCGCACCCGCTGGCTGCGTACAGCTTTGATCGCGGTGGGGGTGGCGTTCGGGCTGCTGTTTATCGCCGGGGCGGCCAAGGCCAAGCCGGATTCCGACGACGCGAAGTATCTGTCGCCGCGGGAGATGGTGCTGTCGAATGACGGGCGTTGGCTGTACGTAATGTGCGAGGCCGGCGACGAAGTGCTGGTGGTGGACACGCAGCACGGCACGGTGGCGAAGACGGTCGCCGTGGGCCACGAGCCGCGAGGGATTGCGCTGTCGGCGGACGGCAAGCGGTTGTATGTGGCGAACTCGTGGGACGACACGGTGTCGGAAATTGACACTGGCACGTTCAAGGTTGTGAGGACGCTGACCACGGGATTTGAGCCCAACGGCGTTCAACCCGATTTGGCGGGCAAGACGCTTTATGTAGCAAACCGCCTGAGCAACGACATTTCGGTGATCGAGCTCGGCACCGGGCAAGAGGTCAAACGGCTGGCGGCAGGGCGCGGCGCGAGCTTCCTGGCAATTTCTCCGGACGGCAAGTTTGTGTATGCCACACACGTTTATCCGAGGATAAACGCGCACCGCGCGCCGCCTGAGTCGGAAGTGACGGTGATCGACACGCAGCGCCAGGTGGTGGTGGAGCGCAAGACGATGCACAACGTGGCCGGAGTATTTCATCCGGCAGTATCGAGTGACGGCAAGCTGGTGGTGGCGGCGCAACTGCGTCCCAAGAATTTAGTGCCGCTAGCGCACGTGGAGCACGGCTGGGCGTTCGGCGATTCGCTGGCCATCTTCGGCGACGACGTGAACGGCGTAGTGCAAGTACCGCTCGACGAACTGGAGCGCTACGTGGCGATGCCGTTCGCCGTGGCAATCACGCCCGACAAGCAGAAGCTCTACGTGAGCAGCGCCGGATCAGATACGATCACAGCCATCGATATTCCCAAGATGCTGAGTTATGTGCGGTCGGCGGACGGGCCGATCGCCAACGACCTTTCGGCTTCAGCCAATTACGTGCTGGGCCGGATTTCGGTTGGCCGCAACCCGAAGGGCCTTGTGCTTTCCCGCGACGGAACCAGGCTCTTCGTGGCCAACCGGATGGATGACAGTATCAGTGTGATTGACGCCGCTCATGACGTTGTCGTGTCCACCATAGGCTTGGGTGGGAAGCCGGACATGACGTCCCTGAGGCGGGGCGAGCAGATCTTCAATAGCGCCCGCTTCGCCTTCCAGGGACAATTCAGCTGCGCCAACTGCCATATTGACTCAACCTTTGACGGACTGCAGTGGGACCTGGAACCCGATGGCTTCGGCGTGGACATCGTGGATAACCGCTCCATGGAGGACCTCGGCGGCACGGAGCCGTTCAAGTGGAACGGCGGGAATCCCAATATGGCGACCGAGTGCGGGCCGCGGACCGAGAAGTACTTCTACCGCTCGCAGAGCTACAACAGCGCCGAACTGGCCGACCTGGTTACGTATGTGATGGCGCTTCCCTACCGTCCGAATCGCTACCGGCTGCCAGGAGGCGAATTGACGGCTGCGCAAGAGCGAGGGAAGGCGATCTTTGAGCGGACGACGAACAAGCGGGGCCAGCCAATTCCACAGGCCAACCAGTGCGGCTACTGCCACAGTGGTCCGAAGTTTACCAACACCAAGCTGAGCGACGTGGGCAGCGGCAAGCCGACTGACCGTTCGCCGCTGGTGGATGTGCCGCAGTTGCCCAACGTGGCGTATTCGGCGCCGTACCTGCACGACGGCTCGGCGAAGTCGATGGAAGAGATCTGGACGGTGTTTAACCCGCACGATACGCATGGCGTAACCAACGATTTGCAAAAGGATGAGTTGAACGATCTCATCGAGTACCTGAGGACCTTATGAGAGTTGTCAGTTGCCGGTTGTCTGTTGTCAGTAGAAACACCACCCCACCGAGCAAGAAAACGAATGTCGCGGTACTCCTGATGGTGGCCATGTTGGTGGCGACTGTCCCCCTCTTCGCGGCGACGCCGGATATGCCGCGTTATCGGTGGGAGAACTTCACGACGGCCAACGGCCTGCCCGACAACCATGTCTTCGGCGTGCTGGTGGACGGCAACCGCATCTGGGCCGCCACGGAGAATGGCGTCGGGTTGTATGAAAGCGGCAAGTGGAAGGTGTTCACCACGGCCGACGGACTGGGGCATCGCGCGGTCCTTGGTCTGGCGCTCGACCCGCGCACGGGCGATGTGTGGGCCGCCACGATGGGCGGATTGAGCCGCATTTCCGCAGGGCGGATTGACACCTTCAATCAACTGAACTCTGGTTTGAGCAACGACGTGGTTTACGGCGTGGCGGTGCAAGGCGATTACGTTTGGACGGCGACGGCAGCCGGCGCCAGCCGGTATAACACGCGCACCGGGCAATGGAGTCTGTTCAACGAGCGCAATACGCCCATGTACGAGATCTGGACCTACGGCGTGACGGTCGGGCCAGACAAGGTTTACTACGCGGTGTGGGGCGCCGGGGTGCTGGAGTACGACATCGCGACGGAGCGCTGGAAGGACTACAACGATCCTGACGGGGAGACCGAGATTGTGCTGTTCAAGGACCAGGGATTGGTCCACGAGATCACGACATCGGTCAGCTACGTGGACAAGATTCTCTGGGTGGCGACCTACTTCGGCGATAGCCGCTACGACGGTCGCAACTGGCACAACTTCCTGACCAAAGACAGCGGCCTGCCCAGCAACTTCACCAACTCGGTGAAGGCGATCGACGCTAATCGCGCGTGGTTCTGTACCGACAAGGGCCTGGCGTACTACGACGGCACCAACTGGGCGGTGTATCGGCCCAACCTCAAGACCGGCGCGCCGGAAATGTACGTGCGCGACGGGGACGGTAACATCACGAACATTGCGGTGGATACGGCGCCCGCGCACAACTACGTCCTCGGGATTGACTTTCAAGGGGACGATATCTGGGTGGCGACGGCGAAGGGTTTAAGTCATGGGATACGGCAAAAGTAAGAGTTCACACTTTCAGGAGGCATCATGGCAGTACAAGACCTAATGGCGGAACTGGCAAAAGTCGGCAACGAGCCGATTGAGAAACGGGCCATCACCAACCTCGGCGTGCTCAACGAAGCATACGAGTACGCGAAGCCCAGTTCGTTTTCGCGCGGCATGAGAATCGACATCGGCAACATCGTGATCCTGCTGATCTCAGGCACGGCCAGCATCGACGAACACGGCGTGTCGGTGCATATCGGCGACTTCCGGGCACAGATGCGGCGGACGTATAAGAACATCACCGCCTTGCTGGCAGCGGAGGGTGCGACGTGGCATGACATCGTGCGCACCACCTGCTACCTGCGCGACATCGACCGCGACTATGCGGAGTTCAATGAGGAGCGCACCGCTTTCTTCAAGCAGCAGGGGCTCGACCCGCTGCCGGCTTCGACGGGCATCGAGGCGAAGCTGTGCCGTCCCGAGTTGCTGATTGAAATGGAAGCGATTGCCATGTTCAAGCGTCTCAAGACCGAGGAGTAATCCATGCGTCGAGTTGTACTGATGGCGGTGCTAGTGGCATTGGCGTGCCCAGCATTCTCGCAGACCTTCCAGGGGTGCGCGTGCGGCAAGAACCCGCCGGGTCGGCCGGCGGAGCGGTCGATGAAACCTTACGCACAGGAACCGGCAGACATGCAGCCCTTCTCCAAGTTTACCGAACCGTACTACGCGAACTACGTGGACCTGGTGGAGTACAACGGGGCGGCACGCGATCTTCCGGTCCCCAAAGACGTGAGCGAAGTGCGGATTGGGTTCATCGGGCCGCTGGAAAACCATCCGGACGCGGCGCTGGGCAAGCGCATGCTCAACGGCGCGCAAATGGCCGTTGACGAAGCGAATGCGGCGGGCGGGTACGGCGGCAAACCGTTCAAGCTCATGCTGCACAATGATTCGGCCATCTGGGGAGCGTCGAGCAACGAGGTCGTCAAGATGGTGTATGACGACAAGGATTGGGCCATGTTCGGCTCTATCAGCGGCGACACTACGCACATTGCGTTGCGGGCTTCGCTGCGCGCGGAGATCCCCATCGTGAACAGCGCTTCAACGGACCCGACGATCGTCGAGACCATCATCCCGTGGTACTTCTCGGTGCTACAGGACGACCGGACACAGAACTATACACTGGCGCGGCTTATCTACACCGATTTGGGATTGAAGCGTGTGGCCATTCTGCGCGTGAACGACCGCTACGGCCGCTTTGGAGTGGGCAAGTTTCGCGACGCCTCCCGCCGACTGGGCCACCCCGTGGTGATTGAACAAAAGTTCATGCAATACGACAGCGACTTCACGCGACAGTTGAAGGTTATCGGCGATTCGCGGGTGGACGGTATTGTGCTTTGGACGGACCAGCCGCAGGCGGCGATGATCCTGAAGCAGATGCGCGAGCTGGGCATGAAACAGCGGGTCTTCGGCAGCCATCGCACGCTGGGCAGCGAGCTGGTAAAGCTCGCGGGTCCGGCGGCGGAAGGGTTCCAGGCGGTCTATCCGTACAACCCGGACAGCACAGATCCGGCGTGGGTGGCGTTCCAGGCGCGCTATGAGGCGAAATATAACGAGCAGCCCGAGCAGTTCTCTGCCCTGGCGTACGACCAGATGCAGATTCTGCTGCGGGCCATCTGCGAAGCGGGATTGAACCGGGCGATGATTCGGGATGCACTCTATGGAACCGTGAGCTACAACGGTGTGACCGGGCCGATGCAGTTTGATCCCAACGACAAACAGATCCGCGACATGTACCTGGGCACGGTCCACGACGGCCACATTGAGTACCGCAAGATTTCGATGCAGAAGGAATACGCCCGCGTCGGAGAAGACGGCGTGCAGTATGCAGGACCTTCAACCGCTGATGCCGGCGGAGGCTTGGCGAAGGTAGCGGTGTTCGGACCGGGCGCCGACAAGCTGGTGAAGTCGCTCCCTGCCGCTGTGACAGATGCGGGGCAGTTGAAATTGGTCGGCATCGCATCGGATGTTCCCTGGGGCAAGGCGTCGAGCGATCTCGTTAGCGCCGTGTATGACCAGAACGTGGTCGCGATTATTGCGCTGGGCCGCAATTCCAGCCACCTCGCAGAGCAGATCGGAGTGAAGAGCCTTGTTCCGGTGGTAGCGGTATCGTCGGACCGGACGCTGACTTCGATCAACATTCCGTGGATTTTCCGAATGACGGAAGGAACGACGCTCGAACAGGCGGTGCAAACCGTGTCGGCGGCAGAGCGGATCGCTGGGCCGAATCGCTCCAGGATTCGTGACGAGTTGGCCTCAGGCAGGCAAATGGCGGGCACGCGGTTTCAACCAACTGGAGAACCGCGTTAGCCGCGTTTTTCAGGGCACCCGACCGCCGGAGCCATTTTGTAGCGAAGTTTCGCGCCTTTTTTTCACTCTCGGACATCTACATTTCCGATGTCCGAGTTGACGAACGATCCCGTAAGCACTGGTACGGCAGCGGACGGCAGCACGTTGCCCCCTCTCCCCCTTGCACAGTGGCAGGCCACGTATGACACGCTCCACATGTGGACGCAAATGGTGGGTAAAGTGCGCCTGCGACAATGTCCTGCCACCAACCACTGGTGGGGCGTCGCGCTTTATGTAACGGCCATTGGCCTGACTACCTCGCCGATTCCGTACGGAGACGATTCCTTCGAGATCCAGTTCGACTTCATCGAGCACAAGTTACTGATCGAAACCAGCAAGGGCCTGATTCGTGAGTTAAAGCTCGAGCCGCAATCCGTCTCTGCGTTCTACCGGAAGTTCATGGCTGCGCTCGGCGACCTTGGGATTGAAGTCCACATCTATACGACGCCGGGGGAGTTTCCGAATCCCATTCCGTTCGAGAAAGATGAGACACACGCTGCGTACGATGCCGAAGCGGTGAGCCGGTTCTTGCGAGTCCTGCAATGGAGTGATGCGGTGTTCAAGGAATTTCGGGCGCGATTCATCGGTAAGGCGAGCCCGGTGCATTTTTTCTGGGGGAGCTTCGATCTGGCGGTAACGCGATTCAGTGGTCGCCCGGCCCCGCCCAGGCCCGGAGCCGATGCGGTGACCGCAGAAGCGTATTCGCACGAAGTTAGCAGCGCCGGATTCTGGCCCGGAGGAAGCGGTGTGGACGGACCAGCGTACTACGCCTATGCCGCTCCGGAACCCTCGGGATTCGCGACGCACAGAGTCCAGCCCGCTTCGGCGTTCTATCACCCAGACCTGCACGAATACCTGCTGATGTATGACGAGATACGGCAGGCTGCATCGCCACGGGAATTCCTGATGCAGTTTCTGCAATCAACGTACGAGGCGGCCGCTACGTTGGGACATTGGGACCGCAAGGCACTGGAGCGAGCTGAACTCTAATGGAGAGACGAATGTCGAAAGCCTGCACTCATACCGATCAGATCCAGATCACCAAGCCCAGCACGCACGTTTGTGAGGAGTGCGTGAAGATGGGAGACCGCTGGGTCCACTTGCGCATGTGCCTGATCTGCGGAAATGTCGGCTGCTGCGACTCGTCAAAGAATAAGCATGCCACAAAGCACTTTCGCGCTGGCGGGCATCCACTGATGCGCTCGATCGAGCCCGGCGAACGCTGGGTGTGGTGTTACGTGGATGAAATCGAGCCTGGCGAATTGGACGCGTGATGCATCAATTCGCGCGGGCGCGCATCGCGTGCCACACGACCCATCCGATAGAGAGCAGCGTCATCACGGCTATTACACCCTGCGAAATCACGCAGTAGAGACACCACACACCGAGCACAGTGGTCTCGATGTGCGTGAGGTATACGGCGAAGGCCATCCCGCCGAGCGTGGCCACCAGCAACAAAGCGCGGCGACTAGCCAGCGCGAGAACCGCCAGCAGCAGATATCCGGCGATGCCGATTGCGGCCACAGGGACTCCATACATAACAGCGTAGGGGCTGTGGTTCACGATGCCGCAGTCCCACTTTTCATTAATGCTGCAGGGCGAGGTTTCGGTGCTGTAATGCACGCGAAGAGCGAGGCCAGAGACCACTATTCCGGCAAGAGCAAGAAGTGCTATAAGGTAGCGCAAATAATCCTCCGGCATGGAACGGACGCAGGATAACCCGATCGATCAGGCGACCCTCAGTGTATTGAAGATACAGCGATGAGCTTGTTTGCTGCTAATCAAGCACCTCGGCAAGGATGTGGTAGACTGCCGCTAATCATGCGACGTGGGGCCTCCATCGCGGTTTTGCTGGTCCTGTTGACCGGTGTCCTTATGCCGCTGGCTCAAGACGCCTCGTCGTCCGTACCAGCCTGCTGCCGCGTGGGCGGCAAGCACCACTGCGAGATGTCCGCGAAGTCTTCCGGGCTCGCCGGCTTCCAGTCCGTCCCGGAGTCCTGCCCGTATCGCGACCATTCGGCGGTAACGTCTGAACTGGTGGCGTTGACCACCCCACTACATCGCATTGTGGCGTCCGTCGCTGGAAGCAAAGCAGCCCAGCCGCCCGAAGTATTTCTGTGTGAGAGACACAGCGACGACGCGCACAAGCGCGGACCGCCACCGGCTTAACACCCCAACCTCCATCCTGTTCAGTTTGTCCATCGAACCAGCGACAACCACTGCCAAACTCGGCAGAGGGTTGTCTTGCCGGTCACCCAAGCCGATGTTCGGAGATTACTTGTATGAAGCGGTGTTTCTCGCGCCTGCAGCGATCCGCGCTGCTGTTCCTGCTCCTGTCAGTGTCGCTGCCTGTTTACGCCACAGTCTTCGGGAATGTACGCGGTGTAGTCCACGATCCGCAGCACCGTCCGCTCAGCGGCGCACAGGCCACGCTACAGGCCAACGATTCTGCATTCAAAATGACCACCCAGACCGGCGACGATGGCGAGTTTCATTTTGATGCGATACCTCTCGGCAAGTACACCGTGACTGCGGATGCGCCGGGATTCGCGCCGCAGTCGCAGCTGCTGGTTGTGGTTTCCGGTTCTGCGCCGATACTCCACTACCAACTCGCAGTCGCCACGGCCAACGAAGAGGTTACGGTGACGGCGTCACCGGAGGACCTGAGTCCGGATTCGCCACGGCGGGACATTCTGATCACTCAAGAGCAGATTTCACACTACGCGGGTGCAGACGCCAGCAACAGCTTCAAGATCATTACGGAGTTTGTTCCCGGCTCCTACATGGTGCACGACCAGTTACACGTGCGCGGCGGACACCAGGTGACATGGGCGCTGGACGGTGTACCCATTCCTAATACAAATATCGCGTCCAACGTCGGGCCGCAGTTCAATCCCAAGGACGTTTCGTACCTGCAGGCCGAGACCGGCAGCTACGCTGCCGAATACGGAGACCGCACCTATGGCGTCTTCAACGTCGCTCCGAATACGGGTTTCGAACGCGATCGGGAGGCGCAACTCATTCTGAGTTACGGAAACTATAACCAGACGGATGACTGGCTGAGCTTCGGCGACCATACGTCCAAATTCGCCTATTACGTCAGCGCCGGCGGCAATAATACGAATTGGGGGTTGGAACCACCCACTAGCGTCAACCTGCACAATCAGGCCGACGGCGGCGGTGCGTTCACTTCGCTCATTTACAATCGCGATCCCAAGGACCAGTTTCGCTTCGACGCCGGACTCCGGCTGGACTACTACCAGGTACCGAACGATCCGGACATGCAGGCGGCCGGGATCAACGACCGGCAGCGTGAACAGGATATTTTTGCGACGGGCACCTGGGCCCACACTTTTTCGCCAGGGCTGATGCTGATGCTGTCGCCGTTCTACCACTTCAACCGGGCAGCCTACGAGGGCGGGCCGACGGATGTCCCGATCACAACGGACAATCGGGCCTCTAATTACGAAGGCGGGCAGGTTACGCTGGGATGGCTCAACAAGCGGAACAATGCCCGCGCTGGAATTTACGCCTTTGCCCAGCAAGACGATACTTTCTTTTCGCTGATTGCCAATGACGGATCCGGACAGCAATTTGCCCAGACCGTGCATCCCGGCGGATTCGTGTTTGCCGGATTCCTGGAAGACCAGTTCAAGGCGACCAATTGGCTGACATTTACCGGCGGGCTGAGGATGACGCACTTCTCCGGAAACCTCACCGAAAACGCGTTTGATCCGCGGTTGGGCGTGGCCATCTTGGTTCCCAAGCTGAACTGGGTCCTGCGGGCGGCGTATTCGTATTTCTACCAGCCGCCGCCGCTGGATGCGGTATCCGGCTCGCTGCTCGATTTTACCGAGAGCCAGGGGCTGGGATTTCTGCCGCTACAAGGTGAGCGCGACATCCAGCAGGAATACGGCATCACGATTCCCGTGAAGAACTGGGTTTCCAGCATCACCTATTTCCACACCAGCGCGCGGAACTTCTTTGACCACGATGCGATTGGCAATTCCAACATTTTCTTGCCCTTGACAATTGAGGGCGCAATCATCGAGGGAGAGGAGGCCACTCTCCGATCGCCGCTTCTGATGCACCGCTACCACGCTCATCTGGTCTACTCGCACCAAATTGCCCAGGGTGTGGGCAACGTAACCGGTGGGCTTACGGATTTCTCGCCGCCGGAAGGCGGGGCATTCTATCTCGACCACGACCAGCGCAACACGCTTTCTGCGGGTTTCGATGGCAACTTGCCGTGGCGCAGCTTCGCAGCAGTGACCATCAATTACGGCTCCGGCTTTCTCAACGGCGACGGCCCTGACCATCTGCCCGCGTACTACACGCTCGACCTGTCGGTGGGCAAGTCGTTCGGGGAAAACTGGATGGTGCGTTTCAGCGGCACCAACATCACCAACCAACGCTACATGCTTGATACCAGCAATACCTTTGGCGGGACACATTGGGCCGATCCATTCATGTGCTCGGTGCAGGTGAAGTTCCGGTTCCACTATTGAGCGCAGTTAGTGCTGGTGCTCGCCGTGCGAATGCAAGTGCGGGTGAGAGTGGATGATGTCCCCGTGCTTGTGACGGTGCGCGTGCACCAGGTTGGCCCGAAGCAGCAGGTCGTGGTTAGCCAGGATGTCGCGCGGCGCGCCGTCGGCAGCGGCACTTCCCTGCTCCAGGACCACAACACGGTCGGCGATATCTTCGACAATCTCCAACTGATGCGTGGCAGTAATGACGGTCTTCGCTGAACCTTTCCAGTTCTGGATAATATCGATGAGCTGACTCTGGCTGCGGGGATCGAGCATGGCGGTTGGTTCATCGAGGAGAAGGACTTCCGGATCGAGTACGAGAACCGACGCCAGGGCCACCCGCTTCTTCTCGCCACCGGAGAGGCGATAGGGTGAGCGATCGCGCAGATTGGCGACACCCATTTGTTCGAGGGCCTGGTTCGCTCGGTCTGTGACCTCACCGCCCGACCAGCCCATCTGCAGGGGACCGAATGCAACTTCGTCGAAGACGGTTGGGTTGAAGAGTTGTACGTCTGGATTCTGAAACACCATCGCTACGCGACGGCGGAATGAAAGAAAGAAGCTGTCATTCCCAAGTCTCTCCGCCGAGAGCGGTTCAGCGCAAAAGCTGATCGAGCCAACCGTCGGGAAACACAGGGCGTCGAGCAGACGAAGTAGCGTTGACTTTCCTGAACCATTGGCGCCGACCAGTGCCAGGGACTGGCCGCTGTCGATCGTCAGCGAAATATTTCGTAATGCGGGGACCTCCTCGTAATCAAAGCCAACGTTCTGAAGAGCAAAGAGGGGCGTCGCGCTCATGACCTTCCCACCCACACGGCCATAACCGCGGCCACCAGGCATGACGTCAGCGCTGCGTAGTCCCTGCCGCGCATACGGAAATCGACAAGCACTTTCGCGTCGCCACGAAATCCGCGTGACTGCATCGCCAGGAAGACTTCATTGCTCAGTTCCAAACTCTTGCTCAGCATGACTCCAGCCGAGCGGGCGATGACCCGGCGCCTCTGCCTTCCATCCAGCACACCGACGGTGCGGCTGGTGCGGGATTCAAACATCTGGTTCGCGGTTTCGGCCAGCAGGAAGATGTAGCGATGCGTCATGGCCAGCATCATCACGACTTCCTGTGGCACGTGAAACGCTCGCAGCGCCTTCAGGATATGCATCCACGGCGTAGTCAGCACCAGCAAGGTTGTAAGCGTGACGGCGGTTTCGACCCGTGTCACCAGGAGCGTTGCGGCAATCAGCCCTTGCGACGTGATGCTTGGGATGCCGTTGGCGTGTGGGAACAGAGTCTCGCCCGGGGTAAGGAATAGCGCCGGCACGGCTATCACGCCTGTAAAAGCCAGCACCGTCAACCAGACCCGCTTGGCCAGCATTCCGAGGCTGACGTGCGACCTCAAACCGAGAACCACGGCAATCGCGAAGAGCGCAGCCACTACTACGATCTTGTGCGAGAGAGTGACGGCGATGACGAGCGTCAGCAGTCCAGCCAGACGAACGCGGGGATCGAGCGATTGGAGCAGACCCGGCCGCCGGGCCACTGTTTCGGAAACCAGCGCACTGCTCATGGCGCGGGTGAGGCTGGCGAGTGCCGATGCGAACCTGCCGCGCTGGCTCATTCGCTGGGACCTGCGGCAGGCCCGCGTTGCACGAAAGCCTGGACGGCAGTTGAGAAGAGCATCAGCAATCCGACACCAAAGGCGGCCGACAACAGATATCCAAAGCCGGCACTCTTCACGAATGGCGGTGCGTACGAGGGCATCGGCGCGGTCCACACGGTCGCCAATCGCTCGAGTCCGGCGGGCGCCTTGTGCGGAAGTTCCGGGTCTTTTGAGAAGGCTGCGATTCCGGCTCGGCCCTCGACCGCGGAGAGTTGCGTTGCAGACCACTCTCCCCACGCGGTGCCCGCGGCAAGAATTCCGACGGGCGTCAGCAACATGAGGAACGCAACCGTAATCCAGAGCCTTCGCAGAGAATGCAACGGCGCAGGCTGCATTGATCCCGCGTCAGCAGCCAGTCCAGAGGTAGTGCGCAGCAACGCCGGATCAGCACTTTGGAGGTAGGCGACAAGTCCGGCGGAAATGGCCGCCTCGGCGACACCAGCGACGGCCAAGTGGCCAATCATCATGGCAGGAACGGCGACGCCTAGCGAATACGGCGCATACAGAGGTACACCTTGGGCGTCGCGAAACAAGATCGGTTGGATGCCAAACTCCATCGCTGTGAGGAACGCCGCGGCGTTGACCGCGACATATCCTGCAATGGCGGCGGCGACGACTCGGCGGCGTGACGAGAGTGTCGCCTTCGCAGAGATTGCGCGATACGTCGCGTAAGCGACGAGTGATCCTACGATAGCCATATTGAAGCAATTTGCCCCCAGCGTGGTGATTCCGCCATCTCCAAAGAAAAGCGCCTGGATGGCGATTGCAAGCGAAGTTGCCAGGATTGCGCCCGCAGGGCCGAGCACGATGGCTGCGATGGTGACGCCCAGGGCGTGTCCGGTGGTTCCGCCGGGCAGCGGGAGGTTGAACAGCATCAAGACAAACGAAAACGCCGCAAATACCGAAATGAGGGGCACCATGCGGGCATTTAAATTGCGCTTCACGCGCCGCAGTGAGGCATACCAGCCCGCACCCGCTCCGCAATAAAGGACGGCGCACGTGGAAGGGCTGAGGTATCCGTCAGGAATATGCATAGTCCGGCGCGGCTGCTTTCGTAGCCGATTGTAACCGAGACGTCGGCGCTGCCGTCGCAGGGTGAAGGGCGCGCCCAAGCGCGCCCCACGTTCTTGGCCGGGTAATGCCGCTCAGTTTTACTGGCGACTGGCCGGAGGAATGATGTTGTTCATGCGCAGGTACTCTACCATCTGGCCGTAGTGATCGAAGGGATGACTGACCAGGCTGACGCCGATTCCCAGGCGCGTTGTCATGGCGTTTCCAAAAGGAGCCTTGATCGGTTCGAGGACGTTCGCTTCGGTAATGCTGTTGATGGCCTTGTGGGCATAGACGAAAGAGTCGCCCAGGAACTTCATGATCTCGGCCTTCGATTTGATGCTGGCGGGACCGTTCGGTCCACCTAGATCAATCGGAGGCTTCTCGCCGAGGATTCCCGCACCGAGCGCGTAATTGGCCACCGCCATGTGTTTCACCTCGAGGCCGAACGTACGCACGCCCTTGAATTCGCCCTGCGTCGGAGCGAAATCATACTTCGCCTCGGGCATGGCGTCGGCAGCGCCGGTAACCGTCTTCTCGACACTCGAGAGTTGATGGTCAAGTACAGAAGCGAAGGTGGGCTTGGCTTCCGTCTTGTCTTGCGCGGTGAGAACGGTCGTAAGGTTTGCCAGAGTCAGGCCCAACAGCAGACCGCAGAGTGTAATTCTGGATTTCATGGATAGCTCCTTCAACGTGCCGCAAAAGAGCATATCAGTCCGGGCGTGCTTCTAGCAGCTGAGGTGTCAGGATAGCTCAGGAAAAGGCGCCGTATGGGGTGCCCACCCCCCTCACCGATCTTGAAAACAAAGGGTTTACGGCACGACTACGCGTAAGTTCTCACAAGCAATAGGACTTATAGCTAAAGTCTTGCAAACACATGGGTTACAACGTCAACCCTGTTGCAGATGGCTGACGAAGAAAGTTTACTTTTCAGTTATCAAAGACCCCAGGCCTTTCTGAGAGACACAAATCCATCCGCCTCACATTCGTTCTTTTACATGGGGTGAAGTTTGGCGCGAAAGGGCGTAGGACACGGATCCGTGTGATAACGGAGGTGAAGCGAAGGGTGGGCTTGGACGCTGACCTGAAGGCCAGCTCTACCCAAAACCAGCTTTTCCTCAGTCTGAGAGCGCGATCGCTCGCGCCCTCGGTACGCCACGACGTCAGCCTTCCAATGGCCTCTACTGACGGCTGGCCGGCGGAATGATGCTGTTCATGCGCAGGTACTCGACGATCTGGCCGTAATGATCAAAGGGATGGCTGACCCCGACGACTGCCATCGCCAGCGGCGTGGTCTTCTCTTTGCCCCAGGGAGCGGTGATCGGCGAGAGAACGTTGGCCTCGGTGATGCTGTCGTATGCCTTGTGCAGGTAAGCGAACGAGTCTTTCAGGTATTTCACAATTTCATCTTTCGACTGGAAGTTGGCGGGGCCGTCTTCGCCCGCGCCCAAGTCGAGCGGCGGCTTGCTTCCGAGTATGGCCCCGCCGATGATGTAGTTCACGGTTGCGATGTGCTTCAATTGGGCCCCGAAGTTCCGTACTCCCTTGAACTTGCCCTGGGTGGGAGCAAATGAATATTTGTCAGCGGCCATAGCCTCGGCTGCGGGAACAAGCTCCCCTTCCACGCCGCTCAACTGGCCGTTCAGAACAGAAGCAAACGTGGGCTTGGCCTGGGCGTCAGCCACAGAGGTGACTTCGAACGCAGCGCAGCTGAACAGCAGACAGCAAATTACGATTCGCGTTTTCAATTCGTATCCTCCTGGATTTGTAGGTAGATCACGATGGGATGGAATTCTCATGCATTCTAGCCGATGGAGTCCGGATTCGATGCACGGCAGTTGCTTGGTCTGATTTTTATTGTGTCCAGGGCGCGTGAAATCTGAATTTTCGCCAGGAAAGGGAAAGCAGATCGCTCGCCCGCCGCGGCGGGCTCGTGATGACAATTCAAGAGATTGTCACTGTATTGCGCAATTGTCAGTAGTTTGCTGGCAGCTTCCCCGCTGTATCGAAGAACGGCCACTCGCGGCGCTTCCACGAGCGCAAGAAGTAAACGAGCAGGCCAACGATGAGAACCACCACCGCATACTTGATCTCGCGCTGAAAGTTTTTGCGGGCCAGCAGAATGTAGAGGAACCCGGCGATTGCCATAAGCGCCGGCAGCGGGTAAAGCCACATCCGAAACGGTCTAGGCAGGTCCGGCTGGCGATAGCGCAGGACCATCACCCCGACCGCCTGCACGATGAACTGCAGAAGAATCCGGATAACCACCAGTGCGGCGATCAGGTCAGCCAGGCGCAGCAGGCAAAACGCTATCGCCACCGCGCCGAGCGCCAGCAGCGAGACTGTCGGGAAGCGCTTTTCGGGATGCACGCGAGCGAAGGCGCGAAAGTAATTGCCATCGATGGCGGCGGCATACGGTACGCGCGAGTATCCCAGCAAGAGTGAGAAAACCGAGGCGAAGGCAGTCCAGATAATCAAGATCGCAATGGCACGCCCGGCCCAGTTACCGTAGATGCGCTCCATGAACACGGAGATCACGTAGTTGTTCTGCTCGCCGGTATGGCCCACCATCTCTCGCCACGGAATCACGCCCAGAACGCTGATGTTCATCACCACGTAAATGGCCGCTACGGCAACGATGGAGATGATCAGCGCCCGAGGGATAGTACGGCCAGGGTCCTTTACCTCGCCTCCCAAGAAGCACACGTTGTAATAGCCCCAGTAGTCGTAGGTGGCGATGAGCATAGCCGCGCCCATGCCGGTGAAAAATTCGCTCGACAAGTGAAACGCTCCCACCGGGAAGTCGAAGGCACGGGCCGCGCTGAAGTGGGTAAGGCCGGCGAAGATGATCCACGCTAGGGCTGCCGCTACGCCAACCCAGAGCAATTCGGCGAACTTCGCAATCACAGTGATGCGCCGGTACAAAAGCGCAACGATGAAAGCGCACGTCGCCATCGCCAACAGTGTCCCCGACATCAGGATGATCGAAACATCCAGCGAGCCCAGCAGCGGAAGCTCCCCATGAAAGGTATGCGCGAACCACGTATGGCCGAGGCCGGGCCAGATGTATCCGGCATAGTGAGCGAGTCCGACGCACCCGGAGGCGATAGACAGCGGCGCGCTAAACGAAAGTTGCCAGATGAAGAGGAACGAAAGCATCCGCCCCAGAGAATTCGGGCCGTAAATCTGCTTGAGGTACTGGTAGGACCCGCCGGCCTCAGGCATAGCAGCGCCCAGTTCGGCCCAGACGAGGCCGTCGCACAGTGCGAACACCGCGCCAGCAATCCAGCCCAACATGGCCTGCGGCCCACCCGCCGCGGTAATAATCAGCGGTATAGTGATGAACGGCCCAACGCCGATCATGTCGATCATGTTCAGGGTGGTCGCGCCAGCGAGGCTTACGCCGCGAATCAGCTCGGGCTGGGGCGCCGCATCACTTCGGCTCATGTCCCACGCTGAGCAGATTGACGTAGAGGCGGATCGCGCCCGGTACTCCGAACGGCAGCTGCCGGAAGAACGCGTATGCGTTGTAGATGTAAAAACCCCTGCCGTAGGGAGCGACGAGCAAGCCGCCCTTTTGCGGAGCTTCACCAGGATCGTTGCAAGCCAGCAGCGCCGTATATTTCTCGCTCCACTGGTCCATGAAGTACAGGCCGCGCTCCTGCACCCATCCCGAAAAGTCTTTCTCGCCAATCGGATTGGGATAATGGAAAATCGGGCTTTTGGGATCGAGGATTGTGACCGGAGATTCCTCGACGGACACCCGCGCGCGACTCAATTGCGCCGGATAAGGGGTGAAATTTCCAGGATTGAAGTTCGCGGGTTCGGTGTTGTATTGCACCATCAGCGTTCCGCCATCGCGCGCGTAGTCGAGCAGACGCTGATTGCTCTTCTTTACCTCGTCGCGGGTATCGTAGGCGCGAATGCCGAGAATGATCGTGCCAAAGCGCTGCAAGTTGCCGTGCTCGACGTCCTCGGGCGTGAGCAGCGTAACGTCGATCCCCAACTGGCGGAGCACTGTGGGGATGTCGTCGCCCGCTCCCATGATGTAGCCAACTTTCAAGCCGGAAGGGACTTTCACTTCGATTACCGCCGCGCGCTGAAGGGCCGGTTGGTAGTAGAAGAACCCGCCGATGTCGGGGCGAGCCACGAGGCTGTAGCCATCGGTAAATTCATGTCCCTGCGACGTAACTACACCGAGCACCTGGTAGCGGCCTTCCTTCGCGCCGTCCGCGAGCTCCTTGAAATCGGAGGCGTGCTCGCCGCTGTGAATGAATTCCACGGAAGCGGATTCCGGCTCGCTCTTCCAGCCGCTTGGTACCTTGGGACGAACCACTGCGGAAGTGTGATCGGAATTGCCCCGTACCACGACTTTCAAATCGGCCGAAGGGTTCGAACCCGCCGGGATAATTTGCGTCGTTGGAGAGATCTGCACGGAAATCGGCGGCACCACCGCTAGCGGCATTGACCACGTATCCCCGTTCTCGCCGTGCATAGGGGTTCGAGCGACGCTGGTCAACTCGCCCTGCTGCCCTTCGATGGCATAGACGACACGCGCGCTGACAGGGGGCGGAGGCAACGGCAGCGTGACGTACTCTGGACGATCAATTGTGTATAGCGAATCCGTTTCCGGATCCTCTCGATGGAAGTATGCTTTGGTAGGTTCCGCGTCCAGGGGCGGCGACACCCGAAACGTCAGCGCACAGCCCTCACCGGCAGGGATGCGCGACGGCAGCTTGTCCATGAAGAGCTCAGAGTGCCAGCCGGCGGGAACTTCGAGCTCAAACTTCTGGATGTCCATGGGCGCGGTGCTGCCGTTATGGAGCTTCGCGAGCAACAGGAACTTCTTCCCTGCTGTGATGACCGCGGCCAGCACTTTGCCACTCGGAGTGCCGAATTCCTCGGCCATGGGGCGGCCGTCCGGAGTACCCGGCCCGATGCCGAGGTCGAGCGAATAGGCCAGATTAGCGGCCTGTTCGAACTGTTCCTGCTTGGTTCGAAGTTCCACCAGCAAGTCTGCCTTCTCGACCGCCGTCAGGTTTGACGCTTCGACCTTCGCGATGAGGTCGCGAGTTTGGTTCAATCCAGCGAGCAGCGGCTTGCCCGCTGACTGCGGATTCTTCTCGACTGCGGCGCTAGCCTCGTCCACCAGCTTCGCAAGCTCGTGCAACTGAAGCAGGAGCCACGGAACTTTACCGGCATCGGAGCCAAGCCGCGACGCCAGAGACGAAAGTGACGTGTCAATTCCGTCGAAGAAATCTTTCTCGTGCTCTGCTGTAACCGGCGTTCCCGGCAAGGTGGAATCGATCAGCTTGTAGTAGCTGGTACGGCGGCCATCCGACAGCTTCCAGCCCCCAGCGCCTTGGGAGAGCTGGTGCTGCAGTCCCTTCCACGCGAACTTTACGTACGACTCTCCGAGTAGCGGATCGTCCTGCGAAGTCTCCAATTGGACGTTCCACTCTTCGTTGGGCCGAACATTGTCCATGTACAGCTTCCTGGCCTGCCAAGGCTGAAGGCCTTCGCGAATCTGCTCAGGAAACCTGGTCGGGTCAGCGGCGGCTCGAAAAGCCTCCCTCGTGAGAATGCCGGAGACCTGGTGATTGCCGTGCCCATCGCGGCTGGCACCCTGAAATCGCGTGCAGATCACGTCCGGGCGGAACGTGCGGATAATTCGCACCATGTCACCCAGCGCGGGATCATGCCCTCCCCACTTTTGAAAAGTCTCCTCGGGTGTCTTGGAGAATCCGAAGTCAGCTACACGGGTGAAACGCTGCTCGACCCCGTAGTACCGGTCGGCGCCCAGCAATTCCAAGGTGCGAACGATCCCCAGCTCATCGAGCAGATTGCTGCCCAGCTTGTTCTGACCACCCTCGCCGCGATTAAGTGTCAATTGCAGCGCTGTGACACCGCGGCCACGGGACTCCAGAGTCAACATGCCCCCATCTTCGTCGTCAGGATGTGCCGTCGTGTGCATCAGGCGGGCTGTAGTATGCAGGCGGCGCAGCGTGAGCTTCAGACCGGTAACGCCGGAGTCCACTGAGAGTGGCTTAGTATCTACCCACGGCGACGGGACTTGCGCCTGCGCGCAGACCAACGCGAGCAAACCGAATACGAGTACTCGACCAAAGCGGGCGCCCGCCCTGAAAATTGACGAAAATCGCATTCTTTGAAGATAGCCTACAACGGGATTCGAGTCCTGCAATTCAGACTACACAAACCGCACCCAGGACGCGAGAAAGCGCCTCGTCAGAGCAACACGACTCGCCGTGCGCCCGATTCGACGGAGCGCCCACGCCGCATCGTGAAGGTGACACCGGATGCCCAGGAGTGGTTCGGCCGGAAATCAATCGCTGCATTTATAACCCTAGTCCCTTGAATTACTTGCATCTACCAGCCGGACGTTCGGCTCCGTCCCAAAAGCCGCCCAGACCATGCAGCGGCGACTATAATGAAATATTCGCGGCAGATAGGCCGTCACTTCCAGGAAGCCTGTCCGTCCATTCTTAATCGTCCCCAACGGATTCATTCATGATTCAAACCCTGTTTGGCAATACCGAGGAAAAACCAAGTTTTCTGGATCGCATGAAGCAGGCGGTCACGCGAACGCGTGAAAGCCTGACGGAACGGATCGATGATCTGGTCGCCGTCGGCAAAGAAATTGATCGCGACACCCTCGATGAACTTGAGGCCACACTCATCAGCGCAGACCTCGGCACCGCCACCACGGCGGCGGTCCTGGAGACGCTCCGCGCCAAAGTGGACCGCAAGCAGATTGGCGACATCGAAGAACTGAAGCGTGTGCTCAAGGAAGAACTGCTCAAAATCCTCGATGTCACCGAGCGCATGCCCGTAAAGAAAGTCGATGGCGAGCCGGAAGTCATTGTCGTCGTCGGCGTGAACGGCACCGGGAAGACGACATCGACCGGGAAACTGGCGTACGCCCTGCGCGCTCAAGGCAAGAGCGTATTGCTGGCGGCGGCTGACACGTTTCGCGCTGCCGCCATCGAGCAGCTCGAAATTTGGGGAGACCGCACTGGCGTCGAGGTCATCAAGAACAAGCCGGGTGGCGATCCGTCCGCAGTGTTGTTCGATGCACTACAGGCTGCGAAAGCTCGGAACATCGACTACGTGATCGTGGACACCGCTGGGCGCTTGCATACCAAGAGCAACCTGATGACCGAGCTCGAAAAGATGCGCCGTACCGCGCAGCGTTTCATTGCCTCGGCTCCCCATGAGACCCTGCTTGTGATGGACGCTACGACTGGACAGAACGGCCTCCAGCAGGCACGGCTGTTTACGCAATCAGCTGGAGTCACTGGCATCGTGTTGACCAAATTGGACGGCACCGCCAAGGGAGGCGTGGTGGTGGCTATTTCGAAGGAACTAGGATTGCCTGTGCGCTACGTCGGCGTGGGCGAAAAAGTCAGCGACCTTTTGCCGTTTAACTCCAAGGACTTCGTGGACTCGCTGTTCAACTGAAAAATGGTAGCCAAGCCCAACGACGCGCGCTACATGCACCAGGCCCTCGAGCTGGCCCGTAAGGGAATGGCGCTCGCCTCTCCCAATCCGCGCGTAGGAGCCGTGTTGGTCTCCGCCGAAGGCAAGGTCGCCGGACGCGGCAGCCACGCTTACGACGCAGTCACCCATGCCGAAGTACTAGCGATTGAAGCCGCGGGCGAGCGAGCCAGGGGCGGTACGCTCTACTTGAACCTTGAGCCCTGCTCGCATACCGGCCGTACCGGACCGTGTGCCCAGGCCATTATCGAGGCCGGCATCAAGCGCGTAGTTTGTGCAATGCGCGATCCCAATCCCCTCGTCGCCGGACGCGGAATTGAACTGCTGCTCGCCGCGGGAATCGAAGTGCAGGAGGGTTTGTACGAGCCTGAGGCACGCAAGCTGAACGAGGCGTTCGCGAAATACATCCGTTACAAGACACCCTTTGTCACCCTGAAGACCGCGATGACGTTGGACGGCAAGATCGCTCCGCCTCCCGGTGACGGCATCAGACCGGGGCCAATGAGTTCGCTCGCGTCCACCGGCGGCTGGATTACCAGCGAGGTCGCGCGGGCGCACGTCCATGAAATGCGTCACGCTAACGACGCCATCATGGTCGGCGTCGGAACCATCATTGCCGACGACCCGCTGTTGACGGACAGGACCGGTTTACCACGACGCAGACCGCTGCTGCGGGTGATCCTTGACTCGCGCCTCCGGTTGCCGCTTGACTCGCGGGTGGTTCGCACCGCCAACTACGATGTGGTCGTCTTTTGTTGTTTTGCCGAGGAGCATAAGCGGCGCGAACTGGAATCTCACGGAATCCTGGTGGAGCAAGTACCGATGCGCCACCCGTTGGAGGATGGAACCATTCCCTTCCCCAGCGGCAGTCCGGCATCTGACGGACGTCCTGACCTGGAGCGCGTGATGGCCCGGCTGGGCGAACACGAAATCACCAGCGCCATCATAGAAGGCGGCGCGATGGTGAACTGGGCCGCACTTTCCGCTGGAATCGTGGACAAGATATTTTTTTATTACGCCCCGAAAATCCTTGCCGGCACGGGTTCGATCCCGCTGGCGCTAGGCACGGGATATCCCCGCATCAGCGAAGCCGCGTACGTACGGTCCCTTGTACTGCACCGTTTCGGAGAAGATTTTGCCGTAGAGGGCTACCTGCGTGATCCCTACGCAGACATCATTCATGTTGTTCCTAATTCTTAGCCTGCCCTCGTGGTCGGCACATTTATGAGGTCATCATCATGTTTACTGGATTGGTCGAAGAAGTCGGAACCGTACTCAGCATCGTCGAGAAGGGCGGAAACCACCGCATCACCATCAAGGCGCCCCAATCGGCCCAGGAACTGAAGCAGGGCAACAGTATAGCCGTGAGCGGCGTGTGTCTCACCGCCCTGGACATCAAGCCCGACACGTTTTGTGCCGACCTGGCGAAGGAGACGTGGACGCGCACCTCGTTCTCGCGCATTACCGAAGGCGCACAGGTCAATCTCGAACTGCCCCTCAAAGTGGACGCCCGCATGGGTGGTCACATTGTTCAGGGGCATGTAGATGGCACCGGCCGCCTCGTGGGCCTTGAACCGATTCCCAACGCCGACGATTTCTGGATGCTCATCGACATCCCCGAAGACCTGGAGAAATACGTGGTCTTCAAAGGGTCGATTTCCATCGAAGGCATCAGCCTGACGGTGGCCAATCTTGTGGGATTGCGACTCACGATCGCCATCATCCCCCACACCATCAAGATGACCAACCTCCAGTCGCTAAAGCCCGGCGACCCAGTCAACATCGAAACTGACATCGTCGCCAAGTACCTGGAGAAATGGACGCGGCGCGATGAGCAGACGGGCGCGATCACTATGGACCGTCTGGTAGCGCAGGGGTTCTAGGGCAATTCGTTAAATTGGCGCTTCGTGCGGGGGACGCCGTTCGCCAAAATAATGTTCGAAGTCGAGCGAGTCGAGTTCCAGGAATTCCTGCACTATGGGCTCGTTGCACTTCTGCATCTCGGCGAAGTTGCCGAAGAAAATGGCCTTCGCTTCATGCAGGAAAAGCAACCGGTCGGCCAGCTTTTTCGCCAACGCCATATCGTGCGTCACGACGATGCTGGTGAGCTTGAGCTGGCGCTTGAGCTTTTTGATCAGATCGCCCAGCAGGTGTGCCATGAGCGGGTCAACCATGGTGGTTGGTTCGTCGTACAGCACCGCTTCTGGCTGCGCCGCAAGCGCCCTCGCAATCGCCACCGAGCGCTTCATGCCGGTCGAAAGGTCCGAAGGCAGTTGGTCGCGAAACTCCCGCACACCCACCATGTCGAGCAGTCCGTCGATGATCTGGTAGATCTGCTCCTCTTCCAACCCGCCGCGTTCGCGCAATGGAAATGCGACGTTTTCCCCCACGGTGAGCGAATCAAAAAGGGCCCCATTCTGGAACACCATGGTGACCTTCTTGCGGATCTGCTCCATCTGGGCTTCGGTGAAGTTCGTCACGTCTTCATACGCCACACGAACCGTGCCGCTGTCACACCGCAGGAAACCCATGATCATCTGCAGCGAAACGGACTTGCCCACGCCGCTGCGACCCAGGATGCAAACCGTTTCTCCCGGCATGACGTCGAAGCTCAGGTCGCTAATCACGACCTTGCTGCCGAAGGCTTTGTGCACGTGCTCGAATTCGATATAGGGTTTGCGGTCATTCATCGCCGTAACGCTTCGGCCCCCGCCATCGCATCTTGGTCAAGAATGCGTTTCACTCGTTCAAAGTCCTCGGGCGTATTCACATTCACGAATATCTCGTCGCAGAACCCCGCCGCGCGCATCTCAGCATCCGAAAGATATCGCGTCGCTATCTGCGTAAAAACTTGGCCCACCTTGTATTCGCCCATCGCTATCGCGTTCTCGACGACGGGCAACATCCCACGACGGTACATCGCGCAAAGCGGCTGAATCCGGTCACCAGAACGCGGCACGGTGGCGAGTTCAGGCCCATTTACCGACTGTTCCACTAACCAGCGCAGGAATTCCGCCGTCATCAACGGCATGTCCACCGAGAGGATAAGATTTCGTTCGCTGGAAGTGGTGGAAAGTGCAGCATGAATTCCGCCAAGCGGTCCACAACCGGGCACGCGGTCCTCGATCACCTCCCCGTAGCTCGCGTAGAGACCGCGATCGCCCACGATAATCGCCCTCGCATATGCGGCGGTCACAATCCGCAGTGCGCGCTGCAAAAGGTTTTCGCTTCCCAGTGACAGCAGCGCCTTGTCCACGCCCATGCGCGAACTGCGTCCCCCTGCCAAGACAAATACGGTCACGTCATCCACGCCGTCATCATACCTGATCAGGCTATCGGTCAGGCCTAAGCGTGGGCCGGCTTGAAAGTAGTGGTGTGAGGGATGCAGCCGTTGATTTCGACGGCGACGATGCGTCCGGCGTTGTCGAGTTCTACAGTACCCGGAGCGTTGAGAACGGAGTCGCCGCTCAGTCCGGGCAGGGAAACGAACACTCGGTTCTCCACGCAAATTGCAGTGGGGTCTTTCTTGATGTAGGTCAACGAGTAGTCGTTACGGCAGGCCTTGGGCAGCACAAAACTCAGGTCGGCTATGTCGCCGTTTTCCGACACCGACACCGCAACTTCGATCGAAATGCGAGCCGTAACCTCATCGCCATCCACCTGGCTCGCCGGCTTGAAGCAAATGTAGTATTCAAAACCAGAATCGGGGTCGAAGTCACTCCGATCCACTTGAAACGCCATTGTGGGTCTCCCGATTACCTGAGTCGTTACTACCGAGTAACGATAGTAACTGACGGGACGAGGGTGTGCAATCTCAGGATTGACGTGGGGCGAACCAGACTCATCAAGGCCGCACTTTGTGGCTGCATCCGCGATTCGGTCAGGCCAGTTTTGGAGGCAAGCTCATCGAGCACGACGGTGAAACCCTCAACCCTGCTATATTCTCGTTTTGGGGATTCAGCGATACCACTGTGGAAATTCCATACTTCACTGACGCGGTGAAAGAACGAGTCGAAGCAGTGCAGGACTATTCGCTGCTAGCGGGCCGTTCCCTCTCGAACCTCTTCGCGCGTCCGCGATATTACGCCGACACGCTACTGCAAGCCGATCTCATTGGGGTGGGCTCGCTCCCCATCGTCGTGCTCATCGGCTTTTTTACAGGAGCCGTCCTCGCGCTCCAGACCGCCAGCACTCTACAGCAATTCGGCTCCCTCTCCCTCACGGGAAAGCTGGTGGCTCTGTCGATGGTTCGTGAACTGGGGCCAGTGCTCACTGGCATTCTCGTCGCTGGCCGCAATTCCAGTGGCATGGCCAGCGAGTTGGGCTCAATGCAAGTCACTGAGCAGATCGACGCCATGCGGGCCATGGGTGTTGACCCGACGAAAAAACTGGTGACGCCGCGCGTGATCGCCACAGTTACGATGCTGTTCTTCCTCAGCATCATCTCTGACCTTGTGGGTCTCGCTGGCGGATTCGTCGTCTCCTACTTGCTTTTGGGCCTCGATGCCAACCAGTATTGGACGACGGCCTACCAAGCGCTGAAGTTTGCTGACGTATTCATGGGTCTCGGCAAGCCGGTGGTGTTTGGCTTCATCATTGCATCGGTGGGTTGTTATTACGGCATGTCAGCGAGAGGTGGTACCCAGGGCGTGGGACGCGCCACTACGCAGGCCGTAGTCGCTGCCTCCGTGACGATCGTGGTCAGCGATTTCTTCATTACGAAGCTGTTAATGGGTATCTTCGGCAATTAGTCATGGCCAGCCCAACGCTTCCAATCAGTCAGTCCACCCAAAAAGAAGCTTCCTCTTCCTCGACATTACTTACGTTCGAGGATGTCTCCATCGCTTTTGATCAGCCGGTACTTGAAGGTCTCTCGTTTCGCCTGGCTCGCGGAGAAACCAAAGTTCTGCTGGGCGAGGCGGGCACAGGGAAGACACTCATCTTGAAGCTGGCCCTCGGACTGATTCGGCCTGACTCCGGAACGATCACCGTGCTCGGAGAAGAGCTATCTTCCATGCGCGAACAGGACATGTACGGCGTGCGCCGTCAGGTCGGCATGGTGTTCCAGGAGAGCGCCCTGTTCGACTCTCTGACTGTTGAAGAGAATGTCGCCTATCGACTGATCGAAGAGACTGGCACGATCACCGACGAGATTCACAGCCGCGTGATCGAGGCGCTGGAGTTCGTGGAATTAGGACGCACTTCGGATCTTTTTCCGTCCGAGCTTTCCGGTGGCATGCGCCGTCGGGTGGCCATTGCACGCGCCATCATCACTCAGCCCGAGGTGCTGCTCTACGATTCACCCACAGGCGGCCTCGATCCCGTTACCTCGAACACGATCATCGAACTGGTCGTAAAGCAGCGCGATGTTTACCAGACTGGGTCGCTGCTGGTCACGCATCGCCTGCAGGACGCTTTCACTATGGCGAGCCACTACTTCGACCGCAAGCTCAACAAGATGGTCCCGCTGGAAGAGGGTTCGACCCGAAACGTCCACACGACGTTCGTCATCCTGCGCGACCATAAGATTGTTTTTGAGGGAACGGCGCCGGAGTTGCTGCGCTGCCGCGACCCTTACATCCGTGAATATCTGAGCTAGGCTTTCGCTTTGGCAGCGACCGCAAATCTTGCCGCAATCCGCGCTTGCACTCGGACCACCCGCTCACGACTTTCCTGGGTGCCTTCCGCCAGCTTTTCCATGTTCATGAGGAAATCCGGCGAATTGGTCATTTCGCGGAGCTTCGGCAGAATCGGCTTGATCTTCGCGTAAACGAAATACATTTCCTGCAACGTATCGTATGCCAGGCCGGCGTCGAGCGTGCCGTGCACAACGAGCGAGGCGGCCATTTCCCAGTACCCGACGACCTGGCGAACATATGAATTTTCCTTGCTCGCTGGATTGGCAATCACATCGAGGAAGCTTGCTTCCGTCGGCGGCAGACTGTTATAGAACGCGCGCGCCTCGCGCATCACCGGTTCGCGGCGCAAGTCGTAGAGCTTCAGAATCAGTTCGGCGTCATGATGGTTTGGCTGCGAATCGCTCATCTCACTTCCCTTTCCGTCTACGCCACCGCCGCCGGCGGCGCAATCATCTTCGAAAAATCGCACTTCACCGTGCTTTCTTCGGATTCTTTCTTCTTTTTACTGCGGCGCTTCGGCTCTTCCGCCACAGCCGTGCGCTTGTTGTTCGGACAAACCAGGAACGTGCCATCCTTAAGCTGTTTTTCAAGAAGGTACGGGCTCTTGCAGGATGGACATTCTTCCGCCACCGGCTTGAACGCCGACGTGAACTCGCACTTCGGATAGTTCGTGCAGCCGTAGAAGTAATTGCCTCGCCGTGCCTTTTTCTCGGCGATGTCACCATCCTTGCAATCAGGGCATTTTACCCCAATCAGGTTCTGCTTGACGTACTTGCAGTCCGGATATCCGCTGCACGAAACGAACTCGCCAAAGCGGCCGTGCCGGATGAGCAGATTGCGTCCACATTCCGGGCACTTCTCGTCCAGCGGAATGTCAGGAATCTTCTTCGCCTGGTCGAGGCGGCGCGTCGTCTTGCAGTCGGGATACCCCGTGCATGCCATGAACTGCCCGAACCGTCCGCGCTTGAGCACCATCGGACGCCCGCAGTTCTCGCAATATTCTTCCTGGGTCGTCTCCTGCAGTTCAGCCGAGTCGAGATCCGGCAGATCAATCGGATTTTCCTTGGTGAACGTACAACTGTTCGGATCGGTCTTGTCGTATGCGCTGCACGCGAAGAACGAGCCGTGCTTCCCCCACTTGATCACCAGCGGCGAGCCGCATCGCTCACATAGCTGGTCGGTGGGCTTCTCCATCCGCTTCACGTTTTCCATGTGGGTTTCGGCGTAACGGAGATCTTTTTCGAACTTCTCGTAGAACTCGGCCAGGGCGTTCGTCCATTTCTCCGTTCCGTCTTCGATCTCGTCGAGTTCTTCCTCGAGTCGGGCCGTGTATTGGAAATCGAAAATGTCTTTGAAGTTCTCTACCAGAAGATCGGTCACCACAAAACCAATCTCGGTCGGGATGAACTTCCCACCCACCTTCTGCACGTACTGCCGTTCCTGGATCGTGCTGATGATGGCGGAGTACGTGGAGGGACGCCCAATCCCGCGCTCTTCAAGTTCTTTGACCAGCGATGCTTCGTTGAAGCGCGGCGGCGGCTCCGTGAAGTGTTGTTCGGAACTCAACGCCTTGAGGGTAAGCGCCTGCCCTTCCTTGAGCTCGGGCAGCTTGTGTTTCAACGCTTCGTCTTCTTCGTCCTTGCTGTCCTTCGACTCCTCGTAAACCTTGAGGAAGCCTTCAAACTTCAGGACCGAGCCGCTCACGCGGAAGCGGTGGTCCACTCCCTTGCTGTTCGCGTCAATGTCCACCGTGGTCTGATCGAATACTGCCGGGTTCATCTGCGACGCCACAAAGCGCTGCCAGATGAGCTTGTACACCTTGAACTCGTCTTCCTGGAGATATTGTCTTATGTCTTCCGGGCGCCGGGCAGCCGAAGACGGACGAATCGCTTCGTGCGCGTCCTGTGTGTCCTTCTTCGACTTGAAAGTATTCGGAGCCTCCGGCAAGAACTGCGTGCCGTACTCTTTGCCGATCAACTCCCGCACCTCGGCGATAGCATCATTCGAGACACGAGTCGAGTCGGTACGCATGTAGGTAATCAGGCCGACGGTGCCCTCTTCACCCAGGTCGACACCCTCATACAGGCGCTGGGCGATCATCATGGCGCGCTTTACGCTGAAGCGCAGTTTGCGCGAGGCGTCCTGCTGAAATTTGCTGGTCGTGAAGGGGGCTGCCGTGTTCTGGCGCCGTTCGCGCTTCTCGACCGTGCGCACCGTCCACGTAGCGCTCTGAAGCTCCGCTTCCAGCTTCTTCGCGGTCTCCTCGTTAGGCAGAACGTTCTGCTTGGGATTGGTTCCTACGAGCCGGGCATCAAACGCCGGCGGCTTCGAGCCTGCCAGATGCGCATCCAAGCGTCCAGTACTCGGTCGGGTCGAACGCCTTAATGTCGCGCTCGCGCTCGACGATCAGCCGCAGGGCCACGGTCTGCACGCGTCCGGCAGACAGGCCCCGGCGCACCTTGTCCCAAAGCAGCGGCGACACCTGGTAGCCCACCAGACGATCCAGAACTCGGCGAGTCTGCTGCGCGTCCACCAGGTTGCGATCGATGTCACGGGCGTGCTGGAACGCTTCCTGGACGGCTTTCTTAGTAATTTCGTTGAACGTGACCCGCCGAATGCTGGTGGCGGTCTTCTTGGTCTTCTTGCCGTCAACGCGGTCCCCGCCCAATTCCTCCGCCAGGTGTGCTGCGATCGCCTCCCCTTCGCGGTCCGGGTCAGGAGCGAGATAGATGGCGTCCGCTCCCTTCGCCATCTTCTTCAGCCTGGCAATGATTTTTTCTTTGCCCGGAATGACTTCGTATTCCGTCGCGAACTGGTTCTCCAGGTCCACACCTAGAGATTTCTTGGGCAGGTCCTTGATGTGGCCCATCGAGGCCTCGACCTCGAACCCTGCGCCGAGATATTTCTGGATCGTCTTCGCCTTCGTGGGCGATTCGACGATGACTAATCCTTTAGACAATGGAACCTCTTCTTCCTTCTTTATGTTCGTATTATGACGGTAATTTGTTCAGAATCCGGATACGACACTAGCACGACCTTTGGGAAAACCAGAAATCCCCGCCGATCGCCGTCAGCTGTCAGCCGTCAGTTAAATCGCAAACAATCAGTCGCTTACCTGCTAATGGAAAGTTCGCTGCGGGGGGCACATTTTGTAGGTCGCACACCTGATCTTTGTCCCAAGTCCGCTCAGCATCCGTTTAATTCCCTGCACCTCGTTGGTACAGTGTCCAAAGTCAGATAGTCCCATGTACCCCAGATCGCGGGCAAGCAGCGCGTGATACTCGAGCTCACCCGCCGACCCAAAGTCGACTTGGATGAAGCGGGCGAATTTCGGCTGTGCACGCCCGCACCCTTCCGCTAAGTTTGCCGGTATAGACGCCGCGGCCCGAAGCATTTGGCTGGTAAGGCCGAATAGCTCCTCCTTCGGGAACGCTCGGGTTATTTCGTATACCCGAAGAACCAATTCGTGCGACCTCTGCCATACTGCCAAGTTCCGAAAATCCGCATCGCAACCTCCAATGAAGGCTGACAGCTGAAAGCTCTATATCACTCGCACATAATACTTTCCCGGCATTGTGCGAATGCGGCCGCTCAGTTCTAGCTCGAAAAGTGCCGCGAAGATCTGCGAGGAGGAAAGCTCGGCTACAAGCCGCTCCACCAACTCGTCTATATGAGTCGGTTCATCTCCTCTCAGTATTGAGTAGATGCGCTTTTCATCCGGACTCAAATCCTGGCCTGCAAACAAAGATGCGGATTCGGCGACATTCGATGCAACCGCCTCGGGCGGCGTGAGCGCCAGGCGGGTGTCGGTGGGGAGTGCTTCCCAGACGTCCTCCCACGACGCAACCAGTGCAGCTCCCTGCTTTATCAATGTGTTAGGGCCCCACGAGAGCTTGTTAGTCACGTTGCCCGGGACCGCATACACATCCCGCCCTTGCTCCAGAGCACACCTGGCGGTAACCCGAGTTCCGCTATATTCTCCAGCCTCGATGACCAGCACCCCGATCGACATTCCGCTGATAATTCGGTTCCGAATTGGGAAGTTTTGCGGTGCCGGAAACGTCCCCATTGGGAACTCACTGACGACCGCCCCGCCGCTGGCCAGGATCTGGTCAGCCAGCTTGGCGTTCTCCCTGGGATATGGAACGTCGATTCCCGTGCCCCAGATGGCCACCGTGCCGCCGTGAGCGTTCAGCGCGCCTCTGTGGGCAGCCGAGTCTATGCCACGCGCCATTCCGCTCAGTATCACCAACCCACGGGCCGCCAAATCGCACGAAAGTCGCTCCGCAATGCCCAAACCATAGGGCGTCGGGTGCCGAGTACCGACTACTGCAAGTCCCACCTTGTTAATAACTTCTAGATTCCCTTTCACATACAGCACGAGAGGCGGGTCATAGATTTCGTTGAGCCGTTGAGGGTAGTTTGGATCATTCCGTGAAATGACCCGGCCCCCGAAAGGCCTTGACCCGATCCATTGCTTCGGCGGCCAGTTCTGCCGATTTCCCCAGCGCGATACTCTGTGCCGCAGGGCCGGGCAGTCCCGCACCCTCGAGTTCGGTCAGCGACGCGGTAAAGAGCCGGCCAATCCCATCAAACAGCTCGACAAGTTTTCGGCCCCGGCCCGCGCCTACGCCCGGCGTTAGGGCTAACGCCAGCCATTTCAATGCGTTCTGGCTGTGTAACTCGTGGGTATCGGCGGCAATTTCGGTTGTGGTCATCTTGGGCTCCCAAGGCGGTGGTTCTGTCCCGCCAAGAAGGTAACTACTACTTTGATTACCGTCAATGATGCGCGTCACAGTACTTTGGGTCGTTATCCAAACGTGATACGTCTTCGCCTTTTGCGTCCGGCGAAACTAACTTAATTGTTTGTTAGACTCTTCGTTTCATGTCCCGCCTGCGTATCTCAGCCATCTCGTTCCTTAACACAGCCCCCCTGATGTGGGACTTTGAGCATGGGGATACCGGTAACGACTTTGACATCGAATACACGATCCCGTCGCAATGTGCCGCCGCCTTGTCCGAGGGCCGTGCCGATATCGGAATCATTCCTGCCATCACCTACGCGCAGATTCCGGGCCTGGTGATTCTTCCCAACATTGCGATTGCCGCCAAAGATTACGTTCGCTCCATCCTGCTAGTCAGCAAGAAGCCGATGGAAGATGTGCGAACGATCGCGACTGACACCTCTTCACGTACCTCTGTTGCTCTCACGCAGGTGCTGTTCGCGAAGTTTTTCGGAGGTCACCGTGAGTTCACGCCTCATCCTCCAGTATTGCAAGAGATGCTCAAGGAGCACGACGCCGCCCTGCTGATCGGTGACTCCGCGCTCCAGATTTCTCTGCACGACTCCCCTTATCATCTCTACGATCTCGCCCACGAATGGAAGCAGTTGACGGGGAAGCCCTTCGTGTTCGCGTTTTGGGCGGTGCGCCTGGACGCTCTCCACCGCCTGCGGAAGGGCCTGAACCTCATCCGAAGATCTTCCAGCAATCTCGCGACCGCGGATTGCAGCCCGAGAGCATCGCTGCGTTAGCCACCGAGTGGGCGCCTAAACTCGGCTTGACCGAATCCGAGGTCGTCACCTACCTCACAGAAAATATCGACTACTCCCTGCACCGCGAAAATCACGCAGGACTGCAACTCTTCCTGAAGTATGCCTGTGACGTCGGAGTTATCTCATCGGTGCCGGAGCTTCGGTTTCTGGGGCCGGTGGCATTCGGTAGCGCGCGGAAATCGTAGGGCCTTGCTCCGAGGGCTTGAAGATCAGTCGAATACCCAGCGAGTGGCTTCCGCCGGAAACAGTTTTTCCGGCATCGCAAAAACAACTCGCGGAGTAATCATGAACACCGGCCCCAATTCCGGGTCCAGCTTCCACCCATACTTCTTGTGATAGAGATCGAACGCCGCCTGGGGCACCTGATCCACGGCGAGTTGTCGCGCGCAACCCTCCACGATCACGGCTTCTTCTACGTTCTCGTCGCACAGACACGCAGTTCGGATTGCCGGCAAGATTTCGGGCTTTGCGTGTGGTAGCGCCAGTGCTGAAGTAGTACGCATCGTCGAGCCACACGCCCCACACAACCATCGTGTGCGGTCGACCGTCAGGCCGTACCGTCGTGATGAAGTAATTGCGGGAATTGGTCAGGCGCTCCCGCGCCCATTCCCACGGCAAGCTGCCTTTCATGGCTTTCGGAATGCCATACACCTTCGGCATGACAGGACGGCTCGCCTTCGGCCCAGCCGGAACGCCAGACCAGACTTGCGCCCGGCTTTGTGAGGCGAGCTTTTTCCGGAACTCCTCTTTGCGGGCATCGCAATATTGAACTGCCAATAGCTCGGGCCCGTCAACAAAAACAAACGAGCGGAGCAAGAATGCCCCGCCCCGGATCCAACGCCTGAACTGGTTAGTACGCCCAGAACGGCCCGACGTAGCTCGTACCCGTCACAGGCTGCTGCTCGATGGCGGTGAATACGCCATTCTGTCTGCCGTAGAAGAATGACAGGCCCCAGTCAAATGAGCCGCAACCATTGACCGGCGCATTGGGACCGCCCAACTCGGCAAACGCCGTGTTCTGCGCGTTGTTGTTGGTGAACAGCGTGTTCGCATTGCCGACGTTGAAGTTGACTGTCCCACTCTTGCCATTGGTATTCGCCGCGCTTTGGTTAGACGCTGTCAGCACCAGTGGCGACAACGACGTGGGCGGACAGTAGAACCCTGATATCTGCCCGGTACAGGCCGTGAGGTTGGGATAATTGGTGGGCGGAAAGAAATTCGCATTGGAGCCGCTATCGATGTAGCTGCAGCTATTCGTCGCGCCGTTAAACGTCGTAACGAAATACGCGTTGGCATCCGTGTCGAAGACCGTCGCCGATCCCAACGCATTGTTCGACTGGGTGCCAATGCCAAATATCAGACTGCCGTCGACCGTTGTCGTTCCACCCGCCGGAACGGACGGCAGTTGAATCAGCACACCGTTATTGTCGGCCGGCAGGACCCACACTGGATTCGTCACCTGATCCAGTAATGACTGGAAGACCGCATTGCAGCTACCGCCGGCGCAAGCATAGTAAACATTGGGCGCGCTGTTGCCGCTGACGCATCCCGGCCCGCAATCCTGTTCGAAGTTTCCGACACCCAGAACACCGTACGCACCCAATGCGTTCAGCGTACCGATGTCGGGCCCCACCGAACTGCAACTGCTAGGCGTCGACGGAACTCGCGGGTCACCAATGACCTGGATCGGCACACCCGCCACGGTTCCGTTGGGAACACTGGTCGCCGTCTCTCCTGCCATCTGTGATGGTGGCCAGGGAGACCGATCCCCACGTGAAACCGTCCACAAACTGGTGGCACTCGGCAGTCGGGTTCTGGCTTGCGTCGGTGACCTGCGGATATCCCGTCGGGTCAAATTTGCCGCCTGCCGCGCCTTGCGCCAGCAGCCGAAGGCCGTTGGATCCGGTATCGACCAGCACGTGATCGATCGTCTGGCATGTACTGGTTCCGGGGGTACATACCGTGACCGTGGCGAATAATCCATTCACGTAGTTGCCGGTGGGCCCGGCATCCACTACCACGGGCAATACATTGTTCACGCCGGCGACCACCGCAACCGGGGCCGTGCCGGTCACGCTCGGAGTTTGCTGCGAGGTGGCCGTTATGGTGTAGTTTCCGGCGCTTGGGCCGCTGAACAAGCCGGTGATCGGGCTGATTGTCCCGCCGCTGGCCGACCAGTCGACATTAGGGCTGAAGTTCCCGGTGCCTTGCACGGTTGCCGTGCAAGTCGAAAGTTGGCCAACCTGAACCGATGCCGGACTACAGACGGCGGTCACCCCGGTGACGGCGCCTGCCGTAGCAACGGTAATCGTTGTCGAACCGCTCTTCGTCGTATCCTGCGTCGAGGTGGCGGTAATCGTAACCTGCGTGGTGAACGGAACATTCGATGCTGTAAATAGCCCGGTACCCGGAGTGATCGCCCCTCCGCCGCTGGCGGTCCACGAAACCACCGAACTGTAACTGCCAGTACCTCCGACAGTAGCTGTACATTGGCTGGTCTGTCCGGACACAATCGCGGTCGGCGTGCAACTCGCGCTCACCGTGAGGATGGTTGAAGTCCCATTATTATTGCTGCCGCCGCTGCTTCCACAGGCCACCGAAAACAGAAGGCAGCACGCGGCTGCGAATATCCCTAAAAGTCGCACGCTTTCTCCTTTACTGTATCTCGGTAACATCGACACCCTGCGGAATCATCGCTGGAACATAGGCGCTGCCGCGAAAACTTCTCATATGTCCGCTTTGGTGGAAGACAAATCCTGAGGTCTCGATAGTGAGCGGGCCCCGTCCGCGCCGCTGCTGGGCGGCTGCAGCCTGCTTCATCGGCTCAAAATAGGAGCCCAGTAGCTGCTGAAGGTCAGGCTGGTAAGGACCGTCCCATGCCACTCCGAAAACGTTTCCATCCGGAGACACATACTCCCGCACCACCTGCCCGGTGGGCACGCGGATTTCGTGCTTAACATAATGCTGGCTGGCCACGCTTCTTACCGAGCCCTGCATATGCACCTTGTCGTTCTGCACGGACGTAACGTTTTCGCCCAGCGAGGCCCACGCCGGAAACGCGAGGGCCAATACCACGCTGGGAATTAACAACCGCAGGCTGCGGCCGTTGGAGAACCCAAACGGAGTCGTTCGATTCATTCTGTTTCCTTTGAGTGGCGCACCCAGGAGTTCGCGCGAAGGTCCGGCGATCCGGGCTGAATCAATTTAGTATTGACCTGAATACCGTATCATTCTACAAGACTTGCCGTGCAGTCTGGCGGTCGTATAAACGCTCGATACTGGCAATTGTTGCGTCCCGACGCCTGCCCGGTCCACCTGATTGGATATTCCCTCCCGCGCCCCGAAGAGTTCCGATGAATTAGAATGTCACAATAGGTTGTGACCTCTTATGTCTCTTAGCAAATCCCAAGCTCTGGAGATGTTCCGCTCTGACGACCTGATCGGCATCGGCATGGAGGCTGATGCGCTGCGGCGTCGCCTGCATCCCGACGGTGTCGTCAGCTACATCATCGACCGGAACATCAACTACACCAATTTCTGCACCGAATACTGTACGTTCTGCGCGTTTTATCGTCCGCTCAAGGGCAAATTGGCGGCAGAAGGCTACATCCTCGACTTCGACGAGATGTACGACAAGGTTCGGGAAACCGTCGAACTCGGCGGCACCGGCGTTCTGTTGCAGGGCGGGTTGCATCCCGACCTGAAGATCGAGTGGTACGAAGCCTTGCTCAGCGGTCTGAAGCAGCGCTTCCCCCAGGTTCATTTGCATTGTTTTTCCGCCTCGGAGGTCATCTGCATCGCCGAAGTCAGCGGTTTGACCATCGAAGACACGATCAAGCGCCTTCACGATGCCGGGCTCGACTCGATTCCCGGCGGCGGCGCCGAGATCCTCGACGACGAAGTGCGCTTCAAGATTGCGCGCCTGAAATGCCTCACCAACGACTGGCTCAACGTTCACCGCACTGCCCACAAGCTCGGCATGCGGACAACCGCGACCATGATGTTCGGCGTCGGCGAGAACTACGAGAACCGCATCAACCACTTGCAAGTGCTCTACGATCTACAGGAAGAAACCGGCGGATTTACGGCATTCATTCCCTGGTCGTTTCAGCCGCAGAACACCGCGTTGGGCGGACGAGGATGGGACGAAGCCACAGCGGTCGAGTACTTGAAGACGCTCGCCATTTCACGGCTGTACCTCCCCAACTTTGAGAATGTGCAGTCAAGTTGGGTGACCCAAGGCCTGAAGGTCTGCCAGATGGGCTTGCGCTTCGGCGGCAACGATGTGGGCTCGGTGATGATCGAGGAGAACGTAGTACGCGCCGCAGGCGTGCGAAATTGTACGACGGAAGAGGAATTGCGACGGATTATCCGCGACGCCGGCTTCCGTCCGGCGCAGCGCGACACCCTTTACACTAAGTACTTCCTGAATTAGAACGGCAACGAGGGTATGGTGGAAACTTTTCTGCAATACAAGGCGCGAATTCAGGGCCTGGTGACGGGCAAAGATCCCGTTGCCGTCCAGCGAGAAACCCCCGTACAACTGGCTGCGCTCATCAGCGGCGTGCCGACCGGCAAGCTCAGCACTCGCCCCGCTTCCGACCGTTGGTCTGTCGGCGAGATTCTGGCCCACCTGTCTGAGGCGGAAATCACCGCCTCATGGCGCTACCGTCAAATGCTCGAGCACGATGGCTGTCCCCTTCCGCCTTACGGACAGGAACTGTGGGCCAGACTCGGCGGATATGCCGATCGCAACCCTGAAGAGTCGCTACAACTGTTTCGCTTGCTGCGTCAGTCGAACCTAGAGATGTTCGACAGGCTGACGCCTGAGGAATGGCTACGCCACGGCATCCACGCCGAGCGCGGTGAGATGACGGTGAAAGAGCTGGCACTTCAAATCGCAGGCCACGACATTAATCACCTCGCGCAGATCAAGGGCATTTTGAAATAGCCCACCGGACGCAGGAAGCTACCCGGTACACCAAATCATTACAGAACGAATTGCCGACTACCGCGGTGCAGGGTTCTCTAACGACGGCTTCGGGGGCGCAGTCTCCGTAGGCGCGGCGGCCATTGGTGGCGAAGCACCCGGCTCGGCAGGCCTGGCCGCAGCATCTGCTCCGGTCTGCGTCGCAGGATCAGCGGCCTCGGAAACATCCCCCGACAGCTTGGTTTTCGGCTCGGCAGCAGTTTCCTGGCTGGTCATTCCGCCTCCAGGCATCGGCACCGGCGAATGGGCCAAATCGGACGACTGTTCGAATCCAACCTTGGCCGCCAGCAGGCCGCGCAATTCCTCTTCGTGTGGCGCCGCAAACAGCCAGATCAGCAAGTACCCGCGCTGCTCCGTCATCGCCAGCGCGACGGAAATGCGACGCGAAAGCGCCTCGCCTGCCTCTTTGTAGGCGATGGTGCCGTGAGTCAACACGAACGTCTTACCTCCGGCTTCGTAGGTGCGCGCCGTGTTCATGTCCCGCTGCAACGGAAGTGTGAAGCTCAGCCCGACAACAAACTGCCTGACGGCGGCGGCATCTCTCGAGTCCTCGGGAAAATGAATGTTCGGAAAGCACGCCAGCGGCATCGTCGAGAGCGTAACCTCCCCAAAGTCATCGTACGGGACCTCGCCATCGGGTTGTGGCTTACTTCTCCAGACCGACAGCAACGTGCGGCGGCAAGCCTTGACCACGGCCTTCTCCCGCGGCCCCAGGAGCGGTTCGCCCAGCACTTTCTCGCGGTATCGCTCCACCGCGGGCTCCACGCCTCCCTCGGGCTCCACGTTCCATCCTGCTGGAAATTCGTACGTCATGCCGATCTGCCCGTTGGTGTAAACGTTCCCTTTTACCTTGCCGGGGTCAATCTGTTGAGCAGGAGGCGACTGCCGAACCTCACGCAGGTGCTCCGCCGAAATCGCCGGCCCCTGGTAGAGTTTGGCCTGGGTCCCGGCTCGCCGCTCCGCTTCCTGCGGTGGAAAGAATTCCATGCCTGAGAACGCGGCCAGAAGCGCATGAACCAGTTTCGGGTCACGCCCCCGCAAGTCCGCGCTCAACACATAGCCGTCCATCTGGCCGGCAAGCACAACGTGCTGATCGATTCCCCTTCGAGTCTCAAAGTAATAAAACGGACGGTCGCCTACCGTGGTCTTGCCTATTCCGTGCAGCTCTTCGACCCCGACAAACAGCTCTTGGTCAAGCCAGGTACGAAGCAGAGATTTGGCGTCGCTGTAGTTCTTGTTCTTGTACTCGTACGCGTTGAGCGTGATGCCGCCATGCTCTGCGGTGGAACCGGCCATCTCCAGCAACTGGATGCGCCGGTCGGTCGCGGAAGGCATCGGCACGAGATGCAGCGCCGCTGCTTCAGGTAGTCGGAAAGTAAAACCGAAGTAAACGTTGGTGTACTGGGTGGGGGAAATGTAGGCGTCTTCCGGATCAGAGCCGAATCCGACGGTTGGGGACGTGTTTGAGCCGCTGCCGGACTGGGCCGAGGCGATGCCCGCCGACATCCAGATCACGGTAAAAAATAAGGCGACTCGGTGCTTCATTCCCACCACGAATCCTATTGTTGTCCCGCGGAAGGGAGTAGTCAACGCTCGATATGCATACGGGAACGAGGCTCGTCGTCTCCACTGGACGGCGATTTCTGTCGCGCCCGAACCGCCTTGGTAAAGTTGGCGCGCGTACCCGTCAGGTACAATCATCGCGTTGGATCGGCACTGGCGCCAGTTCGTCCCAAATGGTGCCCGGGAGATCGTCTCTGAACGGACCCTTCATCTTCTATGTCTGCTTGTTCCTGGCCGAGCCGCCTCGTGGGCTGCGCCACTACTTGCGCAGTCACTTCCTCGACACCACGTTTAAGGGCCTGTATCACGTAACTGCGTTCGATCTCTGCCTGCTGATTCCGTACTTCGTCGTCCTCATCATTCTCGCGTTTTACGGCATGCACCGCTATCAACTCGTGTACCTGTACTACAAGCACAAGAAGAACAAGGCAACCGAACCGCCGTCGCGCTTTATGGAGCTTCCCAAGGTCACCATCCAGCTGCCGATCTTCAACGAGCAGTTCGTCATTGACCGGTTGGTGGACTGCGTTTGCAAGATGCAATATCCGCCGGACAAGCTGGAAATACAGGTGCTCGACGACTCCACCGACGAGACCGTCGAAGTCGCCCGCGCCGTGGTTGAGCGCTATGCCGCGCAAGGCCACAACATCTCTTACCATCACCGCACGAATCGTGAAGGATTTAAGGCCGGCGCGCTGGATGCTGGGCTGAAACATTCGTCCGGCGAATTCGTCGCCATCTTCGACGCCGACTTCACGCCCCTGCCCGACTGGATCATGAAGGTCATTCATCACTTTGCCGAACCAGACGTCGGCATGGTGCAAACCCGTTGGACGCATCTCAATCGCAACTATTCGTTCCTGACCGAAGTCGAAGCCATTCTGCTCGACGGCCACTTCGTCCTCGAGCACGGAGGCCGCTCTCGCGCCGGGGTCTTCTTCAATTTCAACGGCACAGCCGGTATGTGGAGGCGTCAGGCCATCGACGACGCCGGCGGCTGGGAGCACGATACCCTTACCGAAGACACCGACCTCAGCTATCGCTCGCAGCTCAAGGGCTGGAGGTTCAAATATCTCCAAGACGTCGAGTGCCCTGCCGAGTTGCCCATCGAAATGACGGCCTTCAAGACCCAGCAGGCACGCTGGGCCAAGGGGCTCATCCAGTGCGCCAAGAAAGACCTGCCCAAGGTGCTCGGCTCAGACGTTTCACGGCGCGAAAAACTGGAGGCTTGGTATCACCTCACGGCCAACCTCAGCTACCCGTTGATGATCGTCTTGAGCACGCTGCTCATGCCGGCCATGATCATCCGCTCCTATCAGGGCTGGTTTCAGATGTTGTACATCGACTTGCCCCTCTTCCTCGCGTCAACATTTTCGATTTCGAGTTTTTACCTTGTATCGCAGAAAGAGCTATTCCCCAAATCGTGGCTGCGTACTTTTCTCTACCTACCACCGCTGATGGGGCTCGGGATTGGCCTGACCATCACCAACACTAAGGCCGTGCTGGAAGCAATCGTCGGCAAGCAGACGGCGTTCGCTCGCACACCCAAATACCGAATTGTCAGCAAGCAAGACAAGTCCATGGCAGCCAAGAAGTATCGCAAGCGCCTGGGCCTCGTTCCCTATATCGAGTTGGCGATCGGAACTTACTTCGCGCTCACCGTTTGGTATGCCATGTCGGTCGAGAACTACTTCACCGTACCGTTCCTGGTGCTTTTTGTTTTCGGTTATTGGTACACCGGCCTGATGTCTCTGTTGCAGGGCCGATTTGATAGCCTCGTCGCCGCACGCGGCGAAGAACACAGCACCAAACCATTCCCGGTCGGAGTCTAGGCCAAAGGACATTACATGGATTTCCGCCATTTCAAACGATTTCAAATTGGCCTTTTGGCTATCGTCATCGCAGCCGCGCTCTCTTCTTCCGCTCTCGAACGCCAGCCAAACGCCGACTACCGCGCCCGCCGCATGGCACTCGGCGAGAAGATGGCTGGCGGAGTTGCCATCATCTTCGCCGGTGTCGAATCCGAAGGCCCCGACGCGACCTACGGCTTCCGCCAGACGAACAACTTCTACTACCTCAGCGGCTGGGCCGAGCCCGGCGCCGCGCTCGTTGTCGTATCCCAGGTGACCGCAAAGGAAAACGTCCCCGGCCGTCCTTACAGCGAAATTCTATTCTTGCCCGCGCACAACCTGACCCAGGAGAAGTGGACCGGTCCGAAGCTCGGCGCCGACAGCCCTAATATCGCTTCCATTACCGGCTTCGACCGCGTAGCCAGCCTCGACCAGATGCCCGCCGAACTTGCCGGGATCTTCGCCACCGGCAGCGCCTCGATTTACGTCGATACTCCGCCCGAAGGCGAGTCCTCACCCGCTTCCAACTCGTTACAGTGGCTACACCGCACCAACACCTTCCCCATGCGAACAACTACTCACGACGTCAAGCCTCTGATGGCCCAATTACGAGTTGTGAAAGACCAGGGCGAGATCGAACTCATCCGCCACGCCACCAATGCCTCTATCGCGGCGCACATGGCGGCCTTGCAGATGATCAAGCCAGGCCTGAATGAGCACGACGTCTCCGCCGTAATGCAGTACCAGTACCTCAAGAACGGTTGTGAGCGTCCCGCCTACGCACCCATCGTCGGCGCTGGCCCCAACTCGACCGTCCTGCACTACTCCGCTGACGACGCTCCCATCAAAGCCGGCGAAGTCGTCGTGATGGATGTCGCCGGCGAGTACTCGATGTACGCCTCCGACATCACCCGAACCGCTCCCGCCACCGGCAAGTTCACCGACCGCCAGCGCGAAATTTACAACATCGTCCTCGGCGCCCAGCGAGCCGTGATGACCTCCTTCAAGGCCGGCAAAAGTACCCTTTCGGGCCGCAGTTCTGATTCTCTCTACAAAATCGCCTACGACTACATCAACTCGCACGGTAAAGACCTGCACGGCCAACCTCTGGGCCAGTATTTCATCCACGGCCTCGGCCACTACGTCGGACTCGAAGTGCATGACCCCGGCGACAACACCGGGCCAATCCCTCGCGGTGCCGTGTTCACCGTCGAACCCGGCATCTACATCCCCGAAGAGAAGCTCGGCGTTCGCATCGAAGACATCGTGTGGATTGATCGCGACGGAAAGTTGGTAAACTTCACCGAATCGCTCCCTCACACCGCTGAGGATATCGAAGCGGCCATGGCCGGAACCTTTAACTCGAAACCGTAAGCTCCACAACCATTTCCAGCTTGTATTTCTACGTCACACGCTCGTGTGTGGCAGCGCACTTCCGCCATTCCTCAATCTGTTATCCTTAAACTCTGTGTTGATCAAGGCGCTGTATGTGTTGTTTGTCTTATGTACGGCGGCGCTCGTAGCAGTGGGAATTGGCGTGCTGCTGCGGGTGAGGAAGCACTTGGCGCAAAAGTCCGCCGGAGCGGAAACTCCTCCGGAACAGCCGGAAATCCTACCGCCTGATAAGGACGACAAGGCCAGCTAGTTCGCTTGGGAATCGGCAGTAAAGGGGGCAGTCATGGCACAGATTGGGGTTCATACGCAGGCAGGCATTAGCGATCGTTGGCTCGCTTTTGCCAAACAGTCCGCAATCGTCATTGGCGCCAGCGCCGTCATTGCCGTCTGCGCGCGTTTGGTTCTCCCGCTTCCTTTCACGCCCGTCCCTCTGACCCTCGCTAACTTTGGCGTGCTGCTTGGTTGGCTTGTCTCTCGGAAGCAAGCGCGGATTCGCCTCCGCAGCCCTGTATCTTGCTTGGGGCGCGATGGGCCTGCCAGTCTTCAGCCCCGCCGGAGTCGGCGGACTCGCCCAGCTTTTTGGCCCCACCGGCGGATATCTGCTGGCGTACCCGGTCGTTGCCTTCCTCGCAGGACGGCTATCCGAGCGCGGCACGCCTTCCTTCCTGCGCAATATCTTTGCCGGGACAGTTGCGGAAGTTGCACTCTTCGCTTCTGGAACCGCCTGGCTGCAAGTCGTCACGGGAAGCTGGCAGAGGGCCTTCGCTTTCGGCCTTGCGCCATTTTTGTTTGCCGAAGTCATCAAAGTCATGCTTGCGGCTGCCGCGGCCCGCAAACTCCAGCATTCGATTTAGCCCGAACCGCTTCGCAGCCGGCGGACGAAGTTCATGCGAGGTATTCAGGAGTTACAGCTAGACCGATATGAGCAGCCAAGGGAAAATCCGAGAAGTCAAGGTGGCGCACAGCCCCGACTCCGACGACGCGTTCATGTTTTACGGCATGGCGACCAACAAGATCCGCGTCCCGGGCGTGAAGTTCACCCACACGCTTTGTGACATCGAGACCCTGAATCGCAAAGCGATGGACGGGTTCTACGACATCACCGCCGTCTCGTTCCATGCCTATCCCTATATTCAGGACAAATACGCCGTCATGCCCATGGGTGGCAGCGTCGGCGAGGGGTACGGCCCCATGATTGTTGCCTCGCGCCGCATCCCGGTGGACGAACTCAAGAAGATCAAGATCGCCGTTCCGGGCACGATGACCACCGCCTACCTGGCGTTGAAGCTCTTTGCTCCCGATTCCATCACCGAAGTGGTTCCCTTCGACCAGATTATTCCTCGCGTGCTCGACGGCAAGTATGAAGCAGGATTGATCATTCACGAAGGGCAGCTCACCTTCGGCAAGGCCGGCCTGCACCGCATCCTCGACATGGGCAAATGGTGGCGCGACCTTACCGGCATGCCGCTCCCGTTGGGTGGCAACGCCATCAAGCGCGACCTGGGCCCCGAACTTACCCTTGCCTGCTGCAACGCCCTGCGTGACAGCATCCGCTATGCCCTCGACAACCGCGAAGAAGCCCTGCAATATGCCATGCAGTTTGCCCGCGATCTCGACGTCCAGCAGGCCGACAAGTTCGTCGGCATGTACGTCAACGAGCGCACTATCGACTACGGCAAAGATGGCCGCGAAGCCATCATCAAGCTGCTCGACATGGGCTATGAGCGCGGCATCATCCCAACCAAGCCCGTCGTTGACTTCGTGGGAGACGCAGCAGTACCCGCCTAGCTGCTTGAAGTCTCCTCATGATTTTGATCTGAAGGGCGCAGCTTTAGTTGCGCCGTGTTTTTCGTCCCGTAGGGACGACAGACTCAAGCCCGTGTCCCTGTCATTTCGGCGAAACGACCTGCCTCATCGCTGCCCAATCCCTTCGGTAAAATACATATATGCCCGCAACGCCCCACCAGAAAATCGCTCCCGGCCAGAACCTCCTCATCGATGCCGATGACACCCTATGGGAAAACAACATCTACTTCGAGCGGGCGATTTCCGATTTCATTTCGTTCCTCAATCATCACCACTATACCCCCGATGAAGTTCGCCATGTGCTCTACGATGTTGAGCGCGAGAACGTCCGCAAGCACGGATACGGTATGCACAGCTTCGCCGAAGCCCTCGTGATCTGCTTCGAGAAGTTGTCGCTCGAGCCGGTTACCCCCGACCTCCACCAGACGGTTCGCGAAATTGCCTACAAGATCGCCGAACATCCCATGGAATTCCTCCCCGACGTTCCCGAAACACTTGCTGACTTGGGACAACGGCATCGCCTCTTCATGGTCACCAAGGGCAACATCACCGAGCAACTCGGCAAAGTCGAGCGCTCGGGCCTCAAGGACTATTTCACCGCCATCGAGGTTGTCTCTGAGAAGAACGCAGCCACGTATCACAAGGTCGTCGAGAAGTTCGGACTGGTACGCGACCTCACCTGGATGATCGGCAACAGTCCCAGATCAGACATCAACCCGGCGCTCGAGGCCGGCCTGCACGCCGTGTTCGTGCCCCATGACAATACCTGGATGCTGGAGCGCGACGAACTCCGCGCTCACGCCACCGACGGCCGCCTGCTGCAACTCGAGAGTTTCGGTCAGCTTAGCCGTTGCTTTTGATAGGTGCTGTCTCTGTCCACATCCCAACTCTGAGGATTTGTCATCACGAGGTCGCCGTGGCGATCGAGGGATCTGCTTTCCTCTCACGTGCGATAGCTGTCGGTTTCTGGACAAACGCCCAGCGCTTATAATCCCTTCCATGGACGATCAGGAATTTGGCCGCCTCACCGAGGCGGCGATCGATGCCTTGAAGCGGAGTCTTTACGAGGCCGAAGGCGAAGCCGACTTTGATGTCGAAGACAACTCCGGCGCGCTGCACATCAGCTTCGACGACCCGCCGGGCAAGTTCGTCGTCTCGCCCAACTCGCCCGCCCGCCAGATCTGGATTTCAGCCCTCTCCACCAGCTTCAAGCTCGATTGGTCCCCTAAGGCCAACGATTTCGTACTCACCAAGACCGGCGAAGGTATCAAAGCTTTGGTCAATCGCCTGATGAACGAGCAGTTGGGCGAGCAGGCAGTCACCTTGCGATGAGGCGATATTTCAACATTTATCCGAGGACCAGCAAAAACAGGCCAGTTTTCGTGCAGCCGAAGTCAGGAATCGATTACCTGACGGATGTGTCAGTACCGTGTGAGAACCCCTCGATCAATAGTCTCCGCACTAACATCGGGGCAGCCGGAACTCCTTTTCGCGCCTTTCGACGAGGCAGAGAGGGTAAGGGCTTGCCGGGGTACCCCGATGCGTGACCCCGGTCACAGACAAGCTACCCATGGACGGGTTTAGATTGCACCGGTTTTAGGGCCCACAAAGAAATCCCGGTTAGAACGAAAGAGCAAAGCGGGAGGCAGAAATGAAAATACACAGAGCGCTCTGGTTAGTTGCGATCGTCTTTGTGCTGAGTTCCACCCAGATCGCACATGCAACTCTAACCGTCTTTGGGTCGGGAATACAGCTTCCGGAGGACATTTCTCTCGTTCCCACGGGCTTCGGCATCTTTAACGGCGGCTACTTCGTGAACGACCCAGGGATTCACGGTATCGGCCTGGGCAATGTAGATTATCTACCGGCAACAGGCGGCACAGCCACTGTGTTCGTGACGCTGCCCGGCGGCCCGTCGAACCCGCTGGGTGGCGTATTCCTTCCCGGCAATTTTGGCTCTTACGGCGGTCAGTATCTGGCAGTGGGCTACGACATCACTTCGGGATCGGCATTCGCCGCCGCCGTTGACGGCAACGGCAAGGTCACGCCAGTGGCGAGCGTCCCAGGGGGGCAGTTTTCGGGGGCCGTCCTGGCGCCGTCCGGCTTTGGCTCGGTGGCTGGACAGGTGCTCGTGACCTTTGGTGCCCCGATCATCGCCATCGATCAGAACGGTAATACGTCCACGTTTGCCAACGTGGCGGGCGATTCATTTGGGGTTGCCTTTGCTCCCAGTGGATTCGGATCAGTAGGGGGAGATTTGCTGGTCAGCGACGCTGGAAGCGGCCGCATCTTTGCCGTCGACGCCAATGGAGACTCGAGCGTCTTTGCCACCATTCCCCTGAGTCCAAACCAGTACGGGCTAAGGCAGATGGCATTTGCCCCGGCTGGTTTCGGTAATTATGGCGGAGACCTGTTTGTTTCGATTACCGGGAGCGTTCTAGGCGGAGGAATCTACGGAGCGGTTGTGGCTCTGGATGCAGCCGGACAGGTGGTCGGCATACTGATTGAAGGCGATCTGCAAGCCCCTCTCGATCCCCGTGGGCTGTACTTTGTGGACGATCAAACTCTTCTAATCGGCGCTTCAGACCCCATCTATTTGGCAACGCCGCAGGATTTCCAAAGACCGACCCCGGAGTCGTCGACCCTGCTTCTGCTAGGCTCAGGACTGGCGGGAGCGATGGGTGCAATCCGTCGCAAGATAAGTTAGTATTCGCTCTAGTCTTGACTCCATGCAGCCGGGGAACCGCTCCCCGGCTTTCTTGTGCCCGCTCACCGCGCCTTGCCGTTGGTTGACGCACGACTCGACGGGTTGGCGCGATTCTTCCGTCCAAACCAATCTAGCTATCGACATCAGGCCTTATCACAACCATTCATACAGCCAGTCGTCCTGTGGCGAAAACCCGGAGCATTCCCGTTTCGGGATGCGCAGGTTACTAAAGTTTTTTCACCCGCCTGATTGTTCTTGCACATCTTTCCCGCCCGCCTTACAACCATTCCGTGGGTCAAGGGATTAGTGTCTCTGCCCACCCCGCGCCCAGCGCTCGGATGCCTCGGTTCTTTGACAATTCCCACGAGGTTGCGACGGTTTTCCGTCAATGCACGACTTCTTCCTAACAGCGCACGACCACTTTTTCGGCAGCCTCTTTCCACCCGACCAACTTGAAAAGAGCCCGTGCTACGCGTTCTAAGTCATTTGTTATCTATCAAGTACCTGTAACTCGCTTGTTTCTGCAGTTTTGCATCGGTTTTGCGTGCTAAGTCATTGATTCAACATGCCATGAGGGGAGGGGGTAAGCACCTTACTCTCCCGCCTTCCGGGCTCGACCGCAGCCCTCTTCGGCGTGCGCCGGGTCTCCTCTCCTGCTACCCTAGCGCTTCATCTCAGTTCGACTCGGACTCCGCCTATGACATTTCGCCGATTTTTCAACTCTGCTTTCCTGCTGCTCACTCTCTCACTACTGCCGATCCGTTCCACCGCTCAGTGGACCGCGCCCAACCCGGTTGTCGACTTCCAGAAGCAGCCTGACGGAGTCCTCATCCACCAGAAGACCGGAACCCTCCGCCTGCAGATCTGCTCTCCGGCCATCCTTCATTTGACCTACTCACCGACCGCAGATTTTCCAGCCACTCCCAACCCGGTGATCATCAAAACGAATTGGCCGGCGATGGAGTGGAATCTCGAAGACGGCACGGACGCAGTTACGCTAGCCACCTCCGAAGTGAGAGCCACGGTTGATCGTAAAACCGGCGCAATCACCTACACGGATTCCTCAGGCAAGGTCCTCTTGCACGACGACTCCAAAACCATGACGCCCGTCACTGTGAACGGCGAGCAGACTTACCGCGCCGAAGACTACATGACGCTCGGCGGCTACGGTTCTACGGAAGCCATCTACGGGCTTGGCCAGCATCAGGCAGGCGTCTGGAACTATCGCGGCGACTCGGTTGACCTCTCGCAAGACAACACCGCCATCGCGGTGCCTCTCATGGTTTCCAGCAACGGCTACGGGCTTTTTTGGAACCACATGTCGCGCAGCCGCTTCAACAACCGCTTTGTCCACGCGCTCTATGTCAGTTCCGAAGTCGCCGACACCATCGACTACTACTTCTTGTACGGCCCCGATCTCGACAAAGTGATCGCCGGATACCGCGAACTAACTGGTCAGGCGCCCATATTCGGCAAGTGGGTTTACGGCTTCTGGCAATGCAAGAACCGCTATCAGTCTCAGGCTGAGCTCTTGGGAGTGGCCCAGAAGTACCGCGACCTCAAGATCCCCATCGACAACATCGTGCAGGATTGGTTCTGGTGGAACCGCAAGGGCGAACACGTTTTCAACTCAAAATATCCCGATCCCAAGGCGATGATCGACCAACTGCATCGCGAGAATTTCCACCTGATGATCTCGGTGTGGCCGTTCTTCGAGCCGGGCTCGACCGCCTATAACACGATGGATAAGAACGGCTGGTTCATTGACAAGACCGTCGTCGCCAAGCCGCCTTACCACAAAGACAAAATGGCCGTGTATGACGCCAGCAATCCCGATGCCCGTAAGTACTACTGGCAGCTCATGAACGACGGCCTCTTCAAGCTAGGCATCGATGCCTGGTGGCTCGACACCACGGAGCCAGAAACCGAAGGCCGCGAGGAAAACATTCAACTCAACCACAAGCTCGCGATCGGCAGCGGCAACCGCTACGTCAATATCTTTCCGCTGATGACCACGACCGCCGTTTACGAAGGCCAGCGCGCCGCCAGCGAACAGAAGCGCGTCTTCATCCTCTCGCGCTCCGCCTTCGCCGGAAGCCAGCGCAATGCTGTTACTGCTTGGTCCGGTGACATCAACGCCGACTGGATTACCTTCCAGCGCCAGATTCCCGCGGGCCTGAATTACACGCTCTCCGGACTTCCGTATTGGACAACCGACATCGGCGGCTTCACCAGCGCCAATCCCGACGATCCGGCCTACCGCGAGCTGTTCATTCGCTGGTTCCAGTTCGGTACGTTCAGTCCCATCTTCCGTGTTCACGGCACGCGCACGACGGATCAAAACGAGCTCTGGTCTTACGGAGCCGACGCGCAGAGAATCCTCACCAGCTATGACCGCCTGCGCTATCGCCTCATGCCTTACATCTATTCAATGGCGTGGAAGGTAACGAGCGAAAGCTACACACCCATGCGCGCCCTCGCCATGGATTTCCGCAGCGATCCTCGCGCTTTGAACATCGGCGACCAGTTCATGTTTGGGCCGGCGCTGCTGGTGAACCCCGTTACCGAGCCCGGCACCGACACGCGCCGCATGTACCTGCCGAAGGCGACCTGGTACGACTTCTGGACCGGACGCGAACTCGAAGGCGGAGCCACTATCACAACCGCCGCTCCACTCGACCGCATTCCGCTTTTCGTACGTGCCGGATCGATCCTTCCGATGGGCCCTGATTTGCAATACGCAGCCGAAAAGCCGGCCGATCCAATCGAGCTGCGCGTCTATCGCGGAGCCGACGGCGCTTTCACCCTCTACGAAGACGAGAACGACGGCTACAACTACGAGAAGGGCGTCTTCGCCACCATTCCGATCACGTGGAACGACTCCTCGCAAGCGCTCACCATCGGCGACCGCAAAGGATCGTTTCCAGGAATGTTGCAGAGCCGCACATTTCACGTTGTCTTCGTCGGAGAGAATCACGGGGCCGCCATCGGGCCAACCGAGCAATTCGACAAGACCATAACTTATTCGGGAAAGGCGGTATCGATCAAGCCCTAGCCGAGCACTTACCGCGACAGGCTGCCTTGCGTTTGATACCATCCGCGAGATGCCAATTAACACGATCGACGACGTAATCGCAACCCTCGACGCGATCATCCAGCGTGCTTGGGACGAGCAAAGCCGCCTGGGCTACTTTGCCGCTTTATATCGTCGCGTTACTCGAGCCGTGCGCGATGGAATCGCCAAAGGCCAGTTTTCCGACGGCTCGCTGATGGAGAAGTTGGATGTTGTCTTCGCCAGCCGCTACCTCGACGCTCTCGCCGCTTATCAGTCCGGTCGCAAACTCAGCCGTTGCTGGAAGGTCGCTTTTGACGCCTGCCCTGACGATACCCGCTTGATTCTGCAGCACCTTCTGGCGGGCATGAACGCGCACATCAACCTCGACCTGGGAGTCGCCTCAGCGCAAGTGAGTCCCGGAGATCAACTCCCACACCTCAAGGCCGACTTCGACCAGATCAACGTCGTGCTTGCCGCTCAGGTGGGCGCAGTGGAAGACGAAATGTCGTCAGCATCATCGCTGGTGCAGGGTGTGTCTTACGTCGGAGCTGAATCGGAAACCAAAGTGATCAATTTCAACATCGAACTTGCTCGCAAGACGGCCTGGTTCACCGCCGAGCGACTGGCAAACCAGCCAGCCACCCTTCACGACATTACGATCGATGGATTAGATGTAGCGGTCTTATTAGAGGGTCGCGCGATCCTTTACCCGCCGTGCAAAGCGGAAGCGCTGCACGCCTTGCGAGTTCTCGAAGTGCAAGACGTGCGTTCTGTAATTGAGATATTGAACACAGATCCTGCTGGGCCGCAGCCGGCGTTGCAGAACAGGCAAGCGCAATCGTAGGCCGAGGTCGCATCGGTTGCCGGTACGACAACAGGTCGAGGCCCCAGACCAACGAGCCGATCGATCTTCTAGACTTTGGTACGGGCTTCCTCGACAGTTCCAGCGAAGGTGAACAATTGGTCCACCTTCGTCGCCTTCAGCATGTTGAGCAGGCGCTCTGTGGCGCCAACGACCACGAGTTTGCGCCCGGAGTGCTCGCGGGATACGTGAGCGCCCACCAGGCAGCCGATGCCGGCGGAATCGATATACGGCACATCTGCCATATCGACCATCAATAGCTTGGATTGCTCGCTTCTCACCAGCGACTGAAAGCTGAAAAAATTGCCCAACAACAGCGGTCCGTGCAGACGGAAGATCACCCCCGCACCAGCCGCATCGTCCACGCGCTCGATCTCTAAAGACTTTTCCTGCATAGGTTTTTATCTTACTAGGCAGAAGAAGTTGCGGAGTGTTAATTTTTCGTAACGGTCAAACGCCCAAACAGGATTCGCCAGTCGAGCCGCACTCGCAAGGAATGCCGGCGATCAGTTGACGCCGACTTGCAGGTTAACCATAGTCGTAGTGCGCGGTGCTGGCTGTTGTGTCGTCGAAGAGGGTGCGCTCTTGGGCGCGGCCTTCGTGCCGTTTGCCGAGGAAGAAGCGGGATGCTTCGCATTAGCATTGGAAGCCTGCGTCGGCTTGTGAAAGACGCCGTGATCGTGACCGCTGTACCGCTGCGCAGATAGACTGGCGGCCAACAGCAGTATCAGTACTGCATTCCGTTCGATCGCTTTCCGGATTCCGCGCATATCTCTTCTCGAATGAAGCTCAGCCCCAAGTAATTCTAGGCCAGCACTCGCGGAATAGGAAGCATCCTTCCTGATTCCGCGACTACAACTTTCTGGGCAACCGGCTGCCAGGCTTCGCCTTAACCACCGCTCTCATCTTGCGAAAATGATGCTCAAACGCGACCATATCAACCCGCCTCCCCTTGAATCTGACTCCCTCAGCTTGCAGCAGAAATCGCTGCTCCAACCCGAATTCTCGAGGAAGCGAGATCCGTCCACCAGATCCGAGCACGCGCTGCCACGGGAGTCCCGCAACTTGTTGCAGCACCTTCGAAACGTGGCGAGCGCAGCGAGGATATCCCGCCGCCTTTGCGACCGCGCCATACGTACTGACTTTTCCCCGAGGGATGGCACGAATCGCGGCCGCGATGGCCATCGACAGCGGCAGTTTTCCCGGTGCTTTTACAGGCATAACTCACGATAAGATAACACCCATGTCGGTCTCGAACTCCGCGCCTGCCGAACGCTTCTCCGACCGCGTCGACGACTACGTGAAGTACCGCCCGCACTACTCGCTCGAAGTTGTGGAAACGTTGCGAAAGGAGTGCGGCCTTGCCTCTGACCATCTCGTCGTCGATGTAGGCTGCGGCACAGGTCTGCTGGCAAAGATCTTCCTCGAGAACGGCAATCGGGTGATCGGCATTGAGCCGAACGCCAACATGCGAGCTGCGGGAGCGCACTTCCTATCGGGGTTTGCTAACTTCAGCATGATCGCCGGTTCCGCTGAGAGCACTTCCCTGCCCAGCCAGTCCTCAGACTTCGTCATCGCCGGACAAGCTTTCCATTGGTTTCAACCAGAGCCCACTCGCTGGGAGTTCGCCCGCATCCTGAAGCCCGGCGGCCGGGCTGTGCTGATCTGGCACGACCGCGATATGGAGTCCACCCCATTCCTGCGTGCCTATGAGGAGTTCCTCGTCCGGCACTCCACCGACTACATCACCGTCGCGCACAACAAGGTCGCCAATTACGGGGCCTTGGAGCGTTTCTACTCTCCTGATCGAATGCGGCTCGTTGTGCAGGCGACCCAGCAGCGCTTCGACCTCGAGGGTTTGCGAGGACGCCTGCTGTCATCGTCGTACGCTCCACGCGAAGGGCCCGCAGCGACCGCCATGCTCGAGGCGTTGCCCAGACTCTTCGCGCGCTACGCAGAAGGTGGCAAAGTAACGCTGGACTACCACACCAGAATCTACTTTGGGCACCTGACCCCATGAAGGGCACCGGGAACCGGCCTCCCAACTCGACGCTTCGCGCTGAAGGCTTAAGCCGAGTCGTTCCAGGGAAGACGATAATTGGCGATGTCTCATTCGAAGTGGGCGGAGGCGAGGTACTCGGAATCGTTGGCACAAGTGGTTCAGGCAAGAGTTCCCTCTTGCGTCTGCTAAACCGTCTCGATGAACCTACCGCCGGAACCGCGTATCTCGACGGGACAGACTATCGCCAGATACCGCCGCGCGAGTTGCGCCGCCGCGTTGGAATGGTGACCCAACGCCCGTTCTTGTTTCCAGGAGACGTCGCCTCCAACCTGCGGTTTGGCCCTGCGCAAAGGGGAGAGACTATGACTGCCGTGGATATCTCGAAGTTGCTCGAAGGGGTGGGGCTGACAGGGTTCGCGACGCAAGAGGTTTCCGTCCTCTCCGGCGGTGAACAGCAACGCGTGTCATTGGCGCGCTCGCTGGCCAATCGGCCGGAAGTCTTACTTCTCGACGAGCCCACATCGGCGCTTGACGAGCTCTCGAAGTATGGAATCGAAGAACTAATCGCGGCGTTGGCCCGCGATCAGGGACTCGCGTGCGTATTGGTGACGCACGATCGCGACCAGGCGCGGCGGCTCTGTCGTCGCGTTGTGCTGATGGACGCTGGCCGGGCGATACAAACCGGGCCAACCATGGAGGTGCTCGGTGCTTAAGACGCTTTTCCCATCGGAGATTTCACTCGGACTCGCGCAGGCAGGCATTGCATCGCTATTGGCGCTGCTCGTCATATTTCTTGCCAGGCGTCGCAACATCCATCTGGAAAAGGACGCATCCATCGCGCTTCTGCGAGGCATCGTGCAGATCGTTGCAGTCGGCTCGATTCTCGCACTGCTGCTGAAAGCCCCACGCTGGAGCAGCGTGTTCTTGCTGGCGGCGATGATCGTGGCAGCGGGCTCGATCTCAGCCAAGCGCGCCAAAAATATACCCGGAGCAGTAAAGGTTTCAACCTACTCCATCGCCGCAGGTGCCGGGCTTGTAACCGCGATCATGACATGGGCGGGCGTCATTGACACCGCCATCACATCGCTCATTCCAGTCGGGAGCATGATTATCGCCAATGCGATGAATACCAACGGACTCGCCCTCAACCGCTTTCGTTCCGAAGTCCTGGCCCACACCGGCGAAATCGAAACTGCCCTCGCGCTCGGTGCAACTCCGCAGGTCACCATTGGCCGCTATGCCGAGTCCAGCATTCACTCTTCGCTGATTCCGGCGATCGATAACCTGCGCTCGCTCGGCATCGTCTGGATACCAGGGCTGATGACGGGCATGCTTTTGTCGGGAGCGCGACCAATGTATGCCGCCATCTACCAGTTCGTGGTTATCGCCATGATTTTGGCTTCGTCCGGACTCACATCACTCCTGAGCACCACGATGATTCAGGCACACGCCTTTTCGGCGGCTGATCAGCTCGTATTGAAAGGCGGCGAGTGATGCGGCCTACTTCATCGAGTTCCGCACATCCACCAGGTAGCGGTCGAAATTGTCAACGCGGATGAACCCCAGTCGAGGAAACTCGAGATCCAGGATGACATAGACGCTCAGGGTCAGTATCAAGACGTAACCGACAATCGTCAGAGAACTACGGCGCTTTGCACCCGCCAGTTGATATCCAGCCATGATCGAACTTGCCAGGGCAATCAGCCCCAGCATGGCAAAAATTTCAATCGGCGGATGGTCTTCTCCGGCAGATGTTCTCACCGTGGTGATATCAAACATGGAGTTAAGCGCAGGGAGCAGGAGCATGGTGGCGGCGGCTGAATTCGACTGATTCCCGGCGGCGACAGACTTGCTCCAGATCTGCGTCTGCAACTCTTGTGATTTTGCAAGAAACGACCGGGCTACGCTGAAGTTGTCGATATTCTTATAGACAGCGAGTCGTGCATCCACGTAGCGCCGGAACAACTCCCTGATTTCCGGCTGGGCATCGGCGGGCAGCAAGTCGATCCTGAGATAGGCTGTGCCGATGTCGTTGGCCTCCTCGATAATCAAATGCCTGCGGCCTTCGAAACGCGAAGCGGCCCCGGAGAAGGTAAAGGCAATCAGGAGGCCGAGGAGCGCAAAGATTGCGCCCTCAATGGCCCCGAGCGCTGGCTTGCCGCCCTCTTGTCTAGAAGCGCGCGCGCCGAGGCGTTGACCAATTTCGAAACTGCCGATCATCCCGACGCAAAGGACAACAATGAACCCAACTGCCAACAATTCGTTATTCATGATCATTTTCAAGTAGAACACAATACATCTATGCTCAAGTTTGGCTGCGAACATTGTCAACCAATTAGGAGGAACCTGCTCCTTGTATTTGGACTGCGGAATTAGTAATCGCGAAAACTTCGGCAGGCCGATTGTGGATATGCAAAAATGAGAAATTCACGGAGGCGCCAGTCGGGGACATCTTTCCCACTCCGCTATACTTTCCCAACGAGCACGCAGCCACAATGCCTGACCTGATTCAACTCGCAATTCCGGCGTTCATTGTCCTCCTGCTGATCGAGGCCATCGCCGATGCCTGGATGCGTCGCGACCTCTACGAACCGAAGGACACCGCCGCCAGCCTGTCCATGGGAGTCGGGAACGTCGTTGTCGGCCTGATCTCCAAGGGCTTGGTCTTCGCCATCTTCACCTGGGTCCACAAATTCGCCATCTTCTCGATTGGCTACCAGTGGTGGGCCTGGGTCCTGGCGTTTTTCGCCGACGACTTCAGCTACTACTGGTTTCACCGCACCAGCCACGAGTGCCGCTTCTTCTGGGCGTCGCACGTGGTCCATCACTCATCTCAGCACTACAACCTGTCCACCGCGCTTCGCCAGACGTGGACCGGCGGATTTTTCTCCTTCGTTTTCTGGCTGTGGATGCCACTTATCGGCTTCCAGCCCATCATGATCTTCACCATGCAGGCCATCAGCCTGCTATACCAATTCTGGATCCACACCGAACTCGTGAAGCACATTGGCATATTTGAGATGGTGATGAACACGCCCTCGCACCATCGCGTGCACCACGCTGCCAACCCGCAGTACATCGACCGCAACCACGCAGGCATTCTGATCATCTGGGACAAGCTCTTCGGCAGCTTCGAACCTGAACAGGAGCCTTGCGTTTACGGCCTGACCTCAAACATCAATACCTTCAATCCTCTGCGTATTGCTTTTCATGAATGGATCGCCATCGCGGAGGACCTGCGTTCCGCTCGCAACAGGCATGGGCGAATAGTCGCGGTGTTCGGCAATCCCGGGGCGGTTCATCGGAAAGACGAAGCCGCGTCGGCCTACCGTATTGCTCGCGGCCAGGCAGCCCAGAACTAGTGCAGCGTCCTATTAGTCCTTTATAGAATTGGCTTGCTTTCGTTTGGCTGGGCGACGACGAGGCTTTCTGGGGTGAACAGCCTGATAGTCCTTGGTGGTCTCGATGATTCGTTGCAGGTGTTCAGGTCCTTTGCTCCAGGTGAATGGGCTACAGCTCTGGTTGTAGCTGGCGAGGAAGCGGTGGAGCAGTTCCTTGAGATCCCGCTTGGAATGCTGGACGCTGTGCGCCAAACCCTGCTTGCTGAGGATGCTGAAGAAACATTCGATCAGGTTCACCCACGAGGCATGCGTGGGCGTGTAGTGAAAGTAGACTTTTGGATGGCGAACCAGCCATCGCCGGGCCGCCTGGTTTTTGTGGATGTTCAGGTTGCCCACGATCACATGGAGTTCCCGGTTGGGGTAGGCTCGCACGACGTCGTTCATAAAGCGGAGAAAGTTTACTGAAGTGCGTCGATTGCGGACATGAGCGAGCACTTGGCCGGTGGCAATCTCCAAGGCGGCGATCATGGTTTGGGTTCCATGGCGGACGTACTCATGGGTCCAGCTCCGCGGTTTGGCGGCACGTAGCGGTAATAGCGGCTGTGTGCGATCCAGCGCCTGAATCCCAGACTTTTCGTCGACACACAGCACCAACGCATTCTCCGGTGGGTTCAAATACAACCCCACGATGTCCAATAATTTCGGCTCGAACTCCGGGTCGGGACTGAAGGTGAAGGTTCGGATGCGGTGTGGTTGTAACTGCGATGCGTCCAGCATCGCGTGAACCGTGCTGGGCGGCAGGCCCACCTTTCGCGCCAACGTGCGCACCGTCCAGCGTCCCTGCGATTCCGGCCGCTGGCAGGCCAGAGTCTGCACTTTTTGCCAAACCGCGGCATCGTGTTTCGGCGGCCGCCCCGAGCGCGGCGCATCGCGTAACCCTTCCAATCCGAACGTCGCAAACGACCGCCGCCATTTCCCCACCGTGACCTCAGGGAGCTCCAGATCCGAGGCGATCTGCTGGTTCGCGTGGCCCGCTGCCGCCGCCAAAACAATCCGGCTCCTCAGCACCAGCGCCGGCGCCGTGGACGGCGCTTGCACCCAACGGTTCAAGGTTGTTCTGGTTTTCGGATCGAGGCTAATGGCTGGGGCAGTTCGCGGCATGTCCCAACGTACCAGAAGTTCTATATATTATAAAGAACTATCTAGACGATGTATTAGTCCTTGTTCTTTCTGGTTTCAGCTTCCCCCAGCCAGCCGCGCCGCAACTTATCTTCTGGAATGCTCGACAGGTAGGGCTTGATATCCAAAATCGGAGTGCCGTCGAGCATGTCGACACCGCGAACGAGCAGACGATTGCCCTCTCTTCCGAGCAGTTCAACTACAGTAAGCGCAATCGGATTCGGACGGTAGGGAGAGCGCGTAGCAAATACACCGTGCGGTTTTTCGTCGATAGGAGTCTTTCCGCACAGCTCAAAGCCATCTGAGCGATCAAACACCCAAAGAACGATTAGGTGCGAAAAGCCCTCGATATCGGTTAGTCCGGGCTCGAATTCAGGCAGAAGTTCGAGATCGCCCTCAGCATTGTGCTTGGCACCGAGGCCCCTTGGTACTTGGGTGGTTTCAGAATACGGACTGCGTACATGACCGATGGGGCGTGGAGTAAACACAGTAGCATTGCCTCCTACATTACCGACGGGCAGCTGATGCCCATCACTGCCAGCAGCGCGATCAGTTCGCGCCGTACCACAGCCGCGGTCGCCAGGAGAAACTTTTTCCGGCCTTCATCAGCTTCCTTCAGGATGTGATGGCGGTGGTAGAAATTGTTGAACTGTTGCGCCAACTGAAAGGCATGCTTTGCGGCGTATGCCGGTTCGGTCGTGGCGATGCACTGCTCGATGACACTGGAGGTCTTCCCAGCCAACAGCCACAGCTCCCAGATCTCGGTGCCGCTCTCGTCAGCGAAGAACGTCGCGTAGTCAACGTCAGCCACTAGCGCCAGCTCCGGCTCAACCCCTGCCTTGCGAAAGATGTTGCTGGCGCGCACAACGGCGTACTGGGCGTAGGGACCCGTTTCGCCTTCGAAAGCCAGCGCCTCTTTGAAGTCGAAGGCTATCACCGACTGCTTGGTGAACTTGAGCATGAAGTAGCGTAATGCGCCGATGGCAATCTGCTCGCCGATCTGGCGACGCTCGGTGTCGCCGAGCTCCGGGTGGCGGCTGTCCACTTCGGTCTTTGCCGCTGCGATCAGTTTATCGAGCAGGTCATCGGCCTTGACCCCAAATCCCTTGCGGCCTGAGACCTCGATGTATGCCTTGGCTTGATCTTCTTCCGTAATCTGATAACCGAGGTCCATCGCACAACGCGGTGTCAGCGCCACCATCTCGTACGAAAAGTGGGTGTAATGGGCGGCCTTGTCCGGATAGCCAAGCAGCCGAATCGCTTCAACCACCGTATTCTGCGGATCGCTCTGACGTGAGTCGATAACGTTGTAGATCGCCTCGACGCTGCCGAAGTGCGGATGCTTTTCCTCGCCATGCTCCGCCGAGATGCAGCACTCGTGACCGTTGGGATAGTGAAAGAACTTCTGGTATCCGAAATCGCGGCCCAGCAGCCCAAACTTCCAGAGGTGATAGGCAATGTCCTTCCCGACATAGCCGACCGTACCGTTGGATCTCACGATTACCTTGGCATCCTCGTCGGGACCGATCTTCTCCTCGCTGGCCGGCGCAGCTTCTTCGTCAGCGCTGGCGGAGTTGACTTTGCCGGTCGATGCCGGACGCGTCATCACCCAACAACCCTTGTTCTTACCTCCGTTCTCGAAGTAAAGGACGCCCTTGTCCTTCAGCTGCTGAAATGCCAGGTCCCAAAAGTGAAGGTGCAGGATTTCGCTTTCGCGCGGCAGGAAGTCGTACTCGATGCCGAGACGATCCATGGTCTCCAGGTGCCGACGCAAAACAGACGTGGAGATCATCTCCGCAAGCGTCGCCAACTCGTTTCCACCCTGTTCGATAGCATGTAATACTTCAAGTCGGATTTTAAGATTGGCCTTGTCCTGTTCGTACCACTGCGACACGCGTGCATACAAGTCCCAGCAGTAGTAGTCAAACCGAGGATTTCCCGCGATCAACGCTTCAATTTGTTCCTTCGACAGCTTCTCCAAGTGCGCGAAACCAACCACCACGTCGGCCACCTGAACACCCGTGTTGTCGATGTAGTTCTGGATGTCCACGGTGTGCCCCGCCTTGCGCAGCAGGCGCACAAACGTGTCGCCCAGAATCGCATTGCGCAGGTGGCCGATATGCGCTGCCTTATTGGGATTGATGCTGGTGTGTTCAACCAGGATCTTGCCCTTGACATCGGCGGCACCCTCGCCCTCGTGACTCACGATCGCATCACTGCCGGCAGCCATTGTGCGGGCCGCCTGCTCCCGCTTCAGCCGAGCATTGATGTAACCAGCACCCGCCACTTCGAATTTCTCAAAGCCCTCGGGCACCGGCATCTCGGCGACAACCTCTTCGGCAATCTTGCGGGGAGGCTTTCGAAGTTGCTTTGCCAGTTCGAACGAGAATGGCATGGCAAACTCGCCCATCTGGACATTGGGTGGAGCGTCGATGACGACGTTCTGCAGTTCAATTTGATACGTATGCCGCAAAAATTGGCGGACATGCTCAGCCAGTTGTTTCTGCCGTTTCAGATACACAAACACTCCCGCTGCGTTGTCAGGTCAGTAGCCGATCGTTACGGGTATTGCACGACGGGACGATGACGCGCAAATCGCTGAAGAGAAACCCGATTATAACAAACGCCAGCATTGATGCGGGTTTGACGCTGATGGCAACGTTACCTATGATGAAAGTTCCCGCCAGGGTTTGCGAGACGTGCTGGTGCGGCGTGCCGGTGGACAACTCCCATGCGAATTGCTTATCTCGATTGTTTCTCCGGCATCAGTGGCGACATGTTTCTAGGCGCCCTGGTGGATGCTGGAGTTCCCTTCGAACTTTTCCAACAGACGGTCGATGCATTAAACGTTGGGGCAACCTTAGAGCAGTCACGCGTGGACCGCAACGGAATTTCCGCCACCAAGATTGACGTATTGGTGAATGGTGAGAAAGACCTGCCGCGCGAAGAGTTCCTTGAACAAAGACGCCGCCATGAAGGACAGGAGCAAGAGGCTGCCACCCGCCATTCGCACGGACGGCATCTCTCGCACATCCTGAAGATCATCGATGCGGCGCCCATTAGCGAAAGTGCCAAGCAGACGGCAAGCGGCATCTTCAAGGCATTGGGTGAGGCCGAAGCCAAAGTTCACAACTTGCCAGTCGAAAAAATTCATTTCCACGAGGTCGGTGCCGCGGATGCCATCGTTGACATCGTCTGCGCTGCCGTTGGCGCCGAGGCTTTGCAGGCAGGGCAATTTCTGGCTTCGCCACTCAACGTCGGTGGCGGCACCGTGAAGTGTGCTCACGGGGTAATGCCGGTGCCCGCCCCCGCAACCCTCGAACTGCTCAAGGGCATCCCAGTGTACTCCGGAGACGTTCTCAAGGAGTTGGTGACGCCGACGGGGGCAGCGATTGTGCGCGTCCTGGCGTCGGGCTTCGGAGGCCGCCCAGTCATGGCGGTCGAAACGATAGGCTACGGCGCTGGATCTCGGAATTTTCCCGAGCACTCCAACGTCTTACGCTTGATCGTGGGTAATGCGCTAACCTGCGGCGATGGCGACAAAAAATCCGGCGAAACCGAGGAAGTGGAAGTACTGGAAGCCAATCTTGACGACCTCAACCCCCAAGTCATTGCTTATGTGTGTGAGCGCCTACTGGCCGAGGGCGCGTTTGACGTGTTTAGTACCGCTGTGCAGATGAAAAAGGGACGACCTGGAATCCTCCTGACGGTTCTCTCTCATCCTCAGGCAGCGGAGAAGATGCGCGGTATTCTGTTGCATGAGACCAGTACGCTCGGCGTGCGCAGCCGCCGCGAGAGGCGCCATGTTCTTGACCGACGCTACGAGTCGGTACTGACGTCGTGGGGCGAGGTCCGTATCAAGATCGGAAGCACGGAAGGACAAGACACAAATGCGGCCCCTGAGTACGAAGATTGCCGCCGAATAGCTAGCGAGAAACGTGTTCCACTGAAGGCTGTGATGCAAGAGGCGCTTCGGTTGTACCTGGAAATGAAGAATGGATAAACCTGAAAAGTTCTACATTACGACCCCGATCTACTACGTAAATGCCCGGCCTCACATTGGCCACACATACACCACCGTCGCTTGCGACACAGTGGCGCGGCGACAGCGCATGATGGGCTACGACACCTGGTTCCTTACCGGCACCGACGAGCACGGCCAAAAAATCGAGCGCTCGGCCGCCGCAGCCGGATGTTCGCCACAAGAGTTTGCTGATCGTGTCTCCGGTGAGTTCCGTGAATTATGGGACCGGATGAAGTTGACGTACGACGATTTCATCCGCACTACCGAACCGCGCCACGTTCGAGGCATGCAGGCGCTCTTCACACGATTGCAGGAGCGTGGATACATCTACAAGGGCTCTTACAGCGGCCAATACTGCGTATACGATGAGTTGTACGTCGATGTCACTGAGCCGGGAGCGCCCTGTCCCGAGTGCGGCCGTCCCACGGAAACAGTTCGCGAAGAGAATTATTTCTTCAAACTGTCGGCCATGGAAGAGGCTTTACTTAAATTGTATGCCGAACGGCCGGACTTCATCCGTCCAGATGCGCGCCGCAACGAAGTCATCTCCTTCGTACGCAGCGGTCTGCGTGACTTGTCTGTGAGCCGCACATCTCTTACTTGGGGAATTCCGGTTCCTGGCGACGAGAAACACGTCATTTACGTGTGGCTCGACGCGCTCGCGAACTACATCACCGCGCTTGGCTATGGATCCGACGATCCGAAGGACAAGGCAAAATTCGATCGGTACTGGCCGGCCGATGTTCACATGATCGGCAAGGAAATCGTTCGCTTCCATTGCGTGTACTGGCCAGCATTCCTGCTGGCAGCGGGGATTCCGCTGCCCAAGTCGATCGTCGCGCACGGCTGGCTGCTCTTTGAAGAGAGCAAGATGTCAAAGTCGCGCGGCAACATAGTGTGCAGCGAGACCATTCTCGACACCCTGGGCGCCGACACGTTGCGTTACTTCCTGATGCGCGAAATCGTCTTTGGCAGCGATGGCTCATTCAGCTTCGACGCTTTAGTGCAGCGGTTCAACTCCGACCTGGCGAACGGGCTGGGAAACTTGTCGAGCCGCACGCTCAGCATGATCACGCGATACTTCGAGGGCGAGATTCCCTACCCCTCACCCGGGGCGCGAGACGAAGATGACGACGCCGTTGCCGAGTTGGCGGCCCGGACGATCGCTGATTTCCACGTGCAATTCGAGCAATTCCAGTTTTCCCGCGCGCTCGAAACAGCATGGGCGCTGGTGGCAGCCGTCAACAAGTACATCGTGGATCACGAACCTTGGGCCGTAGCCGAAAGAGACGACCAGGATTCGCGCGCTCGCCTGGCAACCATTCTGCACACCTCGGCAGAAGCGCTGCGCATCGTGACTGCCTTGGTGCACCCAATCATTCCGGAGTCAACCGCAAGAATCTGGGAGCAGTTAGGTCTGGGCGACATCGCCAAGCTCGACCTGCCCAACCTCGCTTGGGGACAGCTCCCTTTGCACACTAAGCTCGGAAAGGTGGAGGCGGTATTCCCCCGCGCAGACAAGGGCGCCGTCGAAAGGATGCAGCAGATGGAACAGGAACGAGCGGCCCAGGCAGCGCAGCCCATCCCCCCGGAATCCACCTCCGCAACCAAACCTGTAGAAACCACAGCGGTTACAACGTTCGCGCCACCGCCTGCTGCGGCTCCGGCGACGGCCAGCAACACGATCACGATCGACGACTTTTCCAAGATAGAATTGCGCGTCGCACAAGTGAAGGTGGCCGAAAAAGTGAAAGGCGCGGACAAACTGCTCCGTCTGGAAGTCGACCTCGGCACGGAGACGCGGCAGATCGTCGCCGGCATCGCCAAAGCGTACGACCCCGAGAAGCTTATTGGCCGAAAGGTTGTGATCGTTGCCAACCTCGCGCCCCGCAAGCTCCGTGGACTTGAGTCGCAAGGAATGATCGTTGCGGCTTCACTGGGCGATGAGGGTGTCCCGGTCTTGGCAGGCTTCCTGGAAGATGTGCCCGTGGGAGCGAGACTGAAGTAGCGCAGGCATGTACACTGACTCCCACTGCCATCCTGAAAACAAGCGCTTCGATAGCGACCGTCACGACGTCTTCGAGCGCGCCAGGGCAGCAGGAGTGACGACGATACTGGCCATCGGTAACGGCGACGGTCCGGGCACCGGAACCTTCGACTGCGCCATCAAGTTGGCCGAGCGGTATGAAGCCGTTTACGCCACGGTTGGCATCCATCCTCACGAGGCTGCGCTCACCAAGGCAGAAGACTTCGATGAATTGGTGACATTGTCGCGTCATCCCAGGGTTATTGCCTGGGGAGAGGTCGGTCTTGATTATTACTACGACCATTCTCCGCGCGAGGTGCAGCAGAGGGTGTTTCTGCAGCAAATGGAACTGGCGAAGGCCGCCCGCCTGCCTATCGTCATCCATTGCCGCCCTTCCGACAACAGTACCAATGCCTGGGACGACATGCTCCGCCTGCTCCGCGAAAACTGGGCGACGAGCGGTCTAGGCGGCGTGATGCACTGCTTCGGAGGGACGGTGGAGCAGGCGCGCGCGTCGCTCGATCTCGGTTTCATGATTTCCTTCGCCGGTAATATTACGTATCCCAAGGCGCAGAACATTCGTGATGCTGCCATAGTGGTTCATCTGGATCGCATGTTGATCGAAACCGACTCACCCTATCTAGCGCCGGTGCCACATCGCGGCAAGCGGAATGAGCCTGCATTCGTCACCGAGGTAGCACGGCAAATCAGCCAATTGCGCGGACTTTCACCTGAGGAAATCGGGCAGCAAACGACCGAGAACTTCCGTCAGTTCTTTCGCATCTCTTGATCGGGCTACAAGAAACGCCCTTCCGGGTGTTTCGACAATCCTGCAACCCTTGCTACACTAACTACTCATGGCAGAAAACTCTTTCGACATAGTCAGCAAGGTCGACTTGCAGGAGGTCTCCAACGCCGTACAACAGGCGCTGAAGGAGATTCATACCCGCTACGACCTGAAGGACTCCAAGTCGGATATCCAACTCGACGCCAAAGACGAACTTGTCCTGACTTCGGCTGATGAATACAAGCTGAAAGCCGTGAACGACGTGCTCCAAGGCAAGCTGGTCAAGCGCGGAGTTTCCCTGAAATCCCTTACCTATGGAGCCATCGAGCCCGCGGCGGGATCGACCGTGCGCCAGAAGGTCGAGTTGCAACAAGGCATCGCCATCGAAAAGGCCCGTGAGATCGTGAAGGTGGTAAAGAATTCCAAGCTGAAAGTGCAGGCCTCGATTCAGGGTGACTTCGTCCGAGTCAGCGGCAAAGACCGCGACACTTTGCAGCAGATCATTGCCATGCTCAAGCAATCGGATTTCGGCATCGACATGCAGTTTACGAACTACCGATCCAACTGACGGGACTCGAGCCTTGAACACGACCGCAACCCGCAACGCCAAGGAAGTCTTCGACCTGTTACACGACGACCTCGCCGCCATCGAGCGCGAGTTCGGGCGCGATACGGTCTCGGGTGTGAAGGCGATCACCGAAATTGGCGAATACCTGCGTGCGGGTGGCGGCAAGCGCCTGCGTCCTGCCCTTCTGTTGCTCTCCTGCAAGCTAATGAATTACACGGGTCATGGGGCCACGCGGTTGGGGGCGGTCGTGGAAATTATCCACACTGCGACACTGGTCCACGATGACATCATCGACGAGGCCAAGACGCGGCGTGGACGTCCGGCGGCTAACACCCAGTGGGGCAATGCTAAGTGTGTGCTCGCCGGCGACTGGCTGTATATGCAGGCCTTCAAGATCGCCATTGAAGAGCGGAACTTTGCCATCCTCGATACGCTGATCGAACTCACGCAAGCAATGGTCGAAGGCGAACTGCTCCAGATCGAGCGACTGGGCAAGGCGATCTCCATTGATGAACACTTCGAGCTGATTTACCGCAAGACCGCCTGCTTATTTTCCGTCTGTATGAAGCTGGGCGGCATTCTCGCCGGAGCATCCGCAGCCGACCTCACGCGACTCGCCGACTACGGCCGCAATCTGGGCATGGCTTTCCAGATCGTCGACGACGTGCTGGATCTCACAGCATCGGAAGAAGTCCTCGGCAAGCCCGTGGCCAGCGACTTGCGCGAAGGCAAGGCGACCCTGGCGGTGCTGCACGCGCTAGAGCGCTGCACTCCGGAAGAACGAGCCACCATCGAGTCGGTATTGGACAACGGCGGCTTTAATGGCATTACTCCAGACGACATCGTGGCGATCCTGAAGCGCTGTGGCTCCATCGATGCCGCCTATGTCCGCGCTACTGAGTTCACCAACGCGGCTCGCCAAGCGCTCTCAACGTTCCCCGACTCCGAGATCAAGCGCGTCTTGCTCTGGGTTCCGGAATTCGTGGTTGAACGTCAGAACTAGTTCCGCCGCGAGCACCCGCCCAGCCCTGATTTACACTCTCCATCATGGCAGCGCCCAAGGAAGTCGAGATCAAGTTCTTCGTCTCTGACCTGAACTCACTGGCACAGCAACTCTCGGGCGCGGGCTTTCACCGTGTCACTCCTTCCACGCACGAATTCAATACCCTCTACGACCTGCCGGGACAAAAGCTTCGCTGGAAAGGCGAGCTCCTGCGCTTGCGCAAGTATGGCGACGCGTGGACGCTCACCCACAAAGCTCGCGCCAAGGCCGGCCGCCACAAGTCGCGAGTCGAGCTGGAGACGCCTGTCGGCGATGGGAACCACACCGATATGATCCTGCGAGCACTCGGCTACCTGCCGGTGTTCATCTACGAGAAGTACCGCTCCGTGTGGAGCGACGGCAAGGGCCAGGTGGTGCTCGACCATACCCCCATTGGAAACGTGGCTGAAATCGAAGGGCCGGCGCGCTGGATCGACCGAACCGCCAAACAACTCGGCGTCGCGACGTCCGACTACATCACGAAATCCTATGCTGAACTTTTCTTCGAGTGGAAGCGTAAATACAATCGGAAGGCAAAGAACATGACCTTCCGCGAGTGCGGCGGCCGCGCAAAGGTCCGCTGATCAAGACTCGCGAGAGTTCCGCGGAAGCCGAAGCCGGCTTCGGACTTTAGACCTCGCCGGGCCTGAACCGGAGCCGGTGGCTGGGCTATCCGCGATTCGCGACGCGTATCTTCCTCTTTAGCGCTTTAGGAGGGGTACCCTCCGAATATCTTCTTCACCAACCCGTGCAACCGGTGACCCCAATGTTCGCCGGGCAAAAACATGTACGGACACTCTCCGGGCACCACAGCGATTCCGTGGTCATGGCAGAACTCCACTGCCTGCGGGCTGACCGCGCCGTCTCCGGCCGCTCGATACATCCACACGCGTGGAATATGCAACTTCGCACATTCCTGCACCACCGCGTCGGTCACGGTGGGCGACGTCATAAGCAGCACACCCTCTACGGGTGGCTCCACGTCCGCCAGGTGCGCAAAACACGGCGCATCCTCCGCCGACTCCAGCGTCGGATTCACCGCCACGGCATCATACCCACGTCCTCTCAGAGTGCGTAGCAGCATGCGTGAAAAATCTTTGGGATCATGCGATACACCCACGACGGCAATCCGCTTCTGGGCGAGGAAATCCTGAACGACAGCCATGGAACTCATACGATTGCCTCCTTCGCCATTGTGCGGGACGAACAGTTCTCACATCAATGACCAGAGAGCCGTGAAGTGTTGAAATTCCCAAATCGGGAAGCTACACCTCGACCTCTTTCTTCATCCGCTCCAGCACCGCCCCGGCTATCAACGGCAGTCCCACCGTTGCATCCAGCAACACTTCAGCGAACTTCCCGCCTTCCTCCGGCGGAACGAACTTGCCCCATGAAACCGCCTCGCTGTAGGTACAGCCGGACAGGCCGCCCCAGTTCACCGGCTCCGGACAAATGCGTACCCCATAGTGGAAGCGCTTCAGCGGCAAGTCTTCCCCGCCTCTGCGATGCCGCAGGTCAATATAAGGTCCAAACTGCTGCGCCCAGTTGCGCGGCACACCCCCGCCGATCGTGAAGATGCCCAACCGCTCCTGCTGTAGCAAGGTCTCGGCATAATACTCCAGGTCTTCAAACGGGTCGTAGCGCAGAGCTGGACTTCCGTTTTTCCGCCGCGCACGATTGTGCAGCGCGAAGTCCAGCCCTATCTCGGAATCACTGAAAGCCGGCACAAACACCGGCACACCCATTTCGTAGGCTGACTTCAGGATGCCGCGTTCTTTCACGTTCTCGCTCAGGTACTTGCCGATGTCGCGATTCAGTTTGTAGGAACACAGCGGCTCGTTGTGGTCCCACCCCGTCAGGATGCGCGCCACAATCGTCTCGACGAAATCGAGATTCGTCTCCGGTTCCAGCGTGTCATATACGCGGTTATAGCCGGCGTCATAAAGCTCCTGGTCGTCCATGCGAGGGTCATAGCGGAAGTGCGACCTCCCGGCCGCCTCCACCAGTCCGTGCGCCATCAACGCGCCGGTCGAAATCACAGCGTTCACCACGCCCGCGTCGAGGAGGTCAGTTACGACCAGCCCTTGCTTGGCGACGGTCATGGCGCCCGCCAGTGTCATCACCGTAAAGCAGGTTTTGTCGCGCGCCATCAACTCCAGCACCTCGGCGCCCCGGCCGACTTCCCTGCCGCTGAAAGCGGTGTTCCCCATGGCGCGCACCAGGTCGTCCACCGAATGAATCTTGCTGAGGTCCAGCGGGGCCAGCGGTACCAGCTTGTCACTAATGGGGTCGTGCAGAACCCGGTCTTTGCCTTCTTCGTGATGTTGCGGATGATCGCTCACAGTCACCTCATGACAACAATCGTATGAATTGCGGGCGAGGTTGCTCAACCAGTGAAACTACGCCTGAACTTTCGAAGCTACAGTCTCCATACACGTCGCGTCAACGCCGCACGACATAGTGAAGCTGAATGATTTCACGTCGCTGTAACATCAATCCGCCACGCCGCCCCGAGGACCCGCGTAATGCTATCCTTTCCCTTCACCGCTGTCGCCGGAGCGAAGAGTTGCCAGAACGCAATTTCACCATCGGAATCGTACAGATGTCGTGCGGGCCGGACCCGACACTGAACATGGAACGTGCCATCGAGCACGTCCGCGAGGCCGCGAAACAGGGCGCGGAACTCATTTCCCTTCCCGAGCTTTTTCAGACGCAGTATTTCTGCCAGCGCGAGGACACGGCCCTATTCGAGCTGGCCGAGTCAATTCCCGGCCCCGCCACACAGCGCCTCGCCAAGCTGGCTCACGAACTACGAATCACTCTTATCGCTTCCTTGTTCGAACGCCGCGCCGCAGGCGTCTACCACAACACCGCAGCCATTATCGGCCCCGACGGAGAACTAGCCGGCATCTACCGCAAGATGCACATTCCCGACGATCCGCTCTACTACGAAAAGTTCTACTTCACGCCCGGCGACCTTGGCTTTAAGGCGTTCGAGGGGAACTTCGGCAAGTTCGGCACACTCGTGTGTTGGGACCAGTGGTATCCCGAGGGAGCCCGACTTACCGCTGCTCAGGGCGCGAACGTGCTGTTCTATCCCACAGCCATCGGCTGGCATCCCGACGAGAAAGTCCAGTACGGCGAGTCGCAATACGATGCATGGCGCACCATTCAGCGCTCTCACGCCATCGCCAATGGCGTGTACGTCGCGGCCGTGAATCGCGTCGGATTCGAGACGGGCAACATTCGTGGCAACGAGGCGCCCGGAAAGGGCCTCGAATTCTGGGGCGGCTCCTTTATTGCCGACCCCTTCGGACAGGTCATCGCCCAGGCTCCCCACGACCAAGAAGCCGTTCTGCTGGCCGAGATCGACCTTCACCGCATCGAAGACGTCCGTCGCAACTGGCCCTTCTGGCGTGATCGTCGCATCGATGCCTACTCTCCTATCACGCAGCGGTTTCTGGTGTAGCGTGGGGAAATGCGAGGCTGGTCAACATCAAACTCCTGCCGCACTGGGTTACCGCATGCCCGGCGAATGGGAGCCTCACGCCGCCACGTGGATCGCATGGCCGCACAACCGCACGGATTGGCCGGGCAAGTTCGCGCCTGTCCCCTGGGTCTACGTCGAGATCATTCGCAACCTCGCGCGAGTCGAGCAGGTCAACATCCTGGTCAACAATGATGCGGCGGAGGCATCCGCGCGCGATGTTCTCGTCGCTGCCGATGTGCTCCCCAAGCACTGTGTCGAGCCGGGGACTCGCAGCGGAAACGTCAATTTCTGGCACCTCCCCACGAACCGAGGCTGGCTACGGGATACCGGTCCAACGTTTGTCAAGCGCGACGCCCGCGGCAGCTCGCGCAAGGCTTCGCTGGGGGCTGTGTCCTGGCGTTTCAACGCCTGGTCCAAATATAACGACTGGAAGCGCGACGCGCCCGTCTCTGCCACCATAGCCCGCGCCACCAAAGCCACCACCTGGCAGCCTGAAATTGAGCTTTCCGGCAAGCCCTGGCGAGTGGTTCTCGAAGGAGGCAGCATCGACGTCAACGGTCGCGGAACCCTGCTGACCACCGAGGAGTGCCTGCTCAGCGATGTCCAGGCGCGCAACCCCGGCGCGACTCGCGCACAATTGGAGCACGTGTTCGCCGACCATCTTGGGGTCAGCAAGGTCATCTGGCTTGGACGCGGCATCGCCGGCGACGATACCCATGGCCACATTGACGACATTTCGCGGTTCGTCGCACCGAACGTAGTTGTAAGCGCCTACGAGTCCGATCCCAGCGATGGGAACTACGAACCCCTGCGCGAGAATTTTCTCCAGCTTCGCAAGAGCACAGACCAGAGTGGAAATCCGTTTCAAGTCGTTAAGCTCCCCATGCCAGCGCCGGTCTCTTTCGCCGGGCAGCGCCTTCCTGCCAGTTACGCCAACTTTTACATCGCCAATCGCCTGGTGCTGGTGCCCGTCTTCAACGACGCCAATGATCGCGTGGCGCTGAACATCTTGGCCGACGTGTTTCCTGACCGCACCATTGTCGGCATCTACTGTGGCGACTTCGTCCTCGGACTGGGGACGCTGCACTGTATGACACAGCAGCAACCGGCAACCTAGGCCATACCTACGCCTTACGTCGCGGCAACACCCTGCCTATCACCCACATCACGAACATAGCCAGGCCCGCATAGAGCGAGCCGTTCCCGATGACGACCGACCCGCCGATAATGACGCGTGACAGCGTTGTGTCATCCATATCCCGGGCAACTTGAACCAGCAGATAGGGCGGGCATACCGCTATCGCTGCGTTCAAGCCGACGCCGTGTGAGATAGCCGAAGAATGTTCTCTCGAGAAAAAAAGCAACAGAATCGCGATCGCCATGCCCGCGACGACGGCAACGGAGATCACGATGACCAAAGATTCGTAACGGTTCTTAGGCGGTGCCGGCACGTGATTCCCTCGAATAAGTTGCTAGATCCAGACTACTCCACCACGGCGGTCTCAACTTCGGCGCAATTCTGCCGATGGAAAGCGTGTGATCCGAAAGCTTTCCCGGTTTTCGTGCCGGTACGCCTCGGTGCCCCGCAAGGAGTCCCCATGCTGCGCGCTTTAGTCCTCATTGCCGCCTTTCTCTTCTTTCGCACGGTTGTTGCAAGCAAACGGCAACGCTCTTCGATGGCAATGTCTCCTTACATGAATTCGCTTGACGGAGCAATGACGGCAGAACAGATCAGTCAGACACTCGACGACCTGGCACGCTTACCGAAAAAGTCACTCGGCTGATCTTCCGGTCTCAGGCCCCTCTGAAAGGCATGCTATCCTGCGGGCAGACCACTGCAGGAGACCCTCATGAGCAGCACGTATCCGCCCCCGGGTGTTACCGTCTTGCCCGCGGTTCCGCATCATATGGTAACTACCGCCTTCACCCTCGATGGCTACACCATCGTGCGAAATCTGGGACTCGTGCGTGGCATCATCGTCCGCTCTCGCTCCATTGTCGGCACCATAGGCGCCACGCTCCAGACGATCGTCGGCGGCAATATCACCTTGCTCACCAATCTCTGCGAGCAGACCCGCGAGCATGCCTTCGACCTCATGCTGCAACATGCCGCTGAATTAGGTGCAAACGCCGTCGTCGGCATGCGCTACGACGCTACCGAGATCATGCAGGGAGTCACTGAAGTGTTGGCATACGGAACCGCGGTCTGTGTAGAGAAGAAGGGCTAGCCAGCCGGCAGGCTCGGCATCAATGGTGAGCCCGGCAGGAATCGAACCTGCGACCCACGCATTAAAAGTGCGTTGCTCTACCAACTGAGCTACGGGCCCACACATTCAAATTTAACACAGGTCTAGCGGGCAGAAGCCTACCGCCACGCTTCGTTGCTTTCGGTAGTTGGCGGTTCGAATTTCTGATTGCTGCTCAGTGAATGATGGGGTGATGCCTGCCGTCCCAACGACGTTGTGGATCTACGATCGAGGTCACCCGAGACCTCCGCGTTGTTGCTGAAGTGGCTGCCATCAGAGTCCGATGGTGCAGCACAAACAGCAAAAGCTCGAGCCTTCCATCTACACCGGTCTTGTCAAAGATAAGTCGCAACGAGTTCTTGATTGCCTGTTCGGTTGTTCCCATGTGAAGAGCGACTTCGCGATTCTTATATCCGCAGACCACATACGACACAATTACCAGTTCCCGTTCGGTCAGCCGTTGCCGCACCCTGATGCCAATTTCGTCGGAGGTCTCGTCATGAGAAGCGGTCGCCGTGCGGCGAATCACCCAGCCTCCGCGCGCCAGGTGACGTACACATTGCACCACGGTTTTCCGATCGGTGGATCGCTGAATCACTCCATAAAACTCCTCGGGAATAAGCGGAATCGAACCGACGCCGTAGTCCTGTAGGAGCAGTAAGGCTATGTGTTGCCGCTTACAACTTTGCTGGATAGCGTCCAGGCATCCCACGAAAGCCGAAGACAGTAGTGCCACGTGGGGACGGAATTTCTCCACGGCATTGACGAACTGACCTGGGGTCGACGGTTGGGCCACGACTCGAATGTCATCCTCGCTCGACAACACCGAAGCGATTCCAATGCGGAAGACTCTCTCGTGGTCCGCCAAGATTACATTGATCATGTTATGTAACTTGCAATTCGAGTGCCGCGCTGCCGGCTATCTGGATGAACTGTAAGATGATTCCTTGCAACACCGGTAATCAGGCACCATCTACTCAAGATCCGCCCGCAACCTGCGCCAGGTGGAATTTCTACCTGACAATGGCAAAACTTCTTGACACTTTGGCGGCATCCCCTTAAGCAATAATGCTCGGCGTCGACCCGGCGCGGGCGGAATGCGCCTTCACCCGCTGCGGTGGGCTGAATCTGGCGGGCCCGGCACAGGCCCGGACGTGGCTCCTGCAGCGCGCAGAGACCCTGCCAGCTAAGTTATTTGATAATAATGAGTTACGTATAACTGATTTGGGTCCAGGACTTTGCGGAGAATAGCGCAAAACAGCCAAGGGTAGGTGCCAAAATCCCGCAGAAGTCGATCTAACTGCTGCGTTTGTAGTACTTTACCTATAACTCATTTGTTTGTAGGACTTTGCGCGGAATTTATTCATAACTCATTGATTCTGCGAGATGAGTGACTAGGGGGCGATTTTTAGCCTACTGCTCTCAGCAGCCAGCGACTCGCAGTGCATGGCTTTCGTTCTTGCTGTCTCGCTTGAAACCGCCGTGGCCGACCAGGCGAATCGGTTACACCTTCCGTTAAAGTGCACCAGCACCAGATCCAGCAGCATGCAGCCGTTTCCGGAATTGCTTCTTTCGTCGCGCCTCAGCATCCATCCATTTAGGGACATGCAAACAGCAAAGCCTCGTATCGTCATTATCGGAGGCGGTTTCGGCGGGCTGAAAGCCGCTGAGTCTCTGGCGCGGTTACCCGTATCGATCACCTTGGTTGACCGGCGGAACCACCACACCTTTCAACCGTTGCTATATCAGGTCGCCACGGCTGGACTGTCGCCTGCCGAAATTGCCGCCCCAATCCGTGGGATTATGTCCCGCCACCGCAATGTCGAGGTTCTGCTCGGCGAGGTATATGGCTTCGACCTCGACCGCCGCATCGTGAAACTCCAAGGTTTCAACCTGAACTACGATTACTTGGTCGTGGCTGCCGGCGCCAGCCATGCGTACTTCGGACATGACGAATGGGAGACCCTCGCGCCCGGCCTCAAGACGATCGAGGATGCGCTGGAGATTCGCCGTCGCGTGCTGCTCGCGTTCGAGCTCGCCGAACGTCAGGCCGCCACAACCGGGCACCACCAGCCGCTGAGCTTCGTGATCGTGGGGGCGGGCCCGACAGGCGTCGAGCTTGCAGGAACATTGGCAGAAATCTCGCGCCGGTCTCTGCGTGACGAATTTCGGAATATCGATCCCGCCCGGACGCGGATTATTTTGCTCGAAGCAGGTCCATCGGTGTTGGCCTCGTATCCACAAGACTTGCGAGACAGCGCCCGTCTCCAATTGCAAAAGTTGGGTGTGGATGTTCGGCTGAACTCCGCTGTCACCGACGTCCGCCCTGGTGAAATTCATGTTGGCAGCGAAGTCTTGCCGTCGACTCTCGTCGTGTGGGCTGCCGGAGTCTCCGCCTCCCCGCTGGGACGCGAGCTGGGTGCTCCCACCGATCGCAACGGCCGAGTATTGGTCGACGCCGACCTGACGTTGCCCGGTCACGCTGAGGTCTTCGTCATTGGCGATCTGGCCTCACTCAAGCACTCAGAGGGCGCGCTATTACCCGGCGTCGCTCCGGTCGCGATGCAGCAGGGTCGGTGGGTTGCAAAGCAGATCGCTGCCGACATCTCTGGCCATCCGCGTAAGCCATTTCACTATGTCGACAAGGGCAGCCTCGCCACCATCGGTCGTGCAGCCGCCGTGGCCAATTTCGGCAAGATACACATCTCCGGATTCACCGCCTGGCTTTCATGGCTTTTCATTCACATCTTGTTTTTGGTGGGCTTCCGCAACCGCATCATCGTCATGATCCAGTGGGCCTGGAGCTACTTCACGTACGACCGGGGAGCGAGGTTGATCACAGAAGCATCCACAGCCGATCCTCGCCCGACGCGCGACGAGCCAAACAATTCCGCGACCGAATCACTGCCTCAGACAGAATTGCAGACAACCGGATCAAACGCGGGCAACGCCGCCGCCAGCACATAGAACGTCGCAACGCACTATGCACAGAAAAGCGACGGCCGTCCCGCAGGACGGCCGGTAGGCCAGCACCCATCAGGCGATCTCAACTTCGCTTAACGATGGGGTTATATCCCTCGCCCGTGAGCTTGGCCTTCATGCTCTCCGCGTCCTGCAATGTGGGAAATGGCCCCACCTGCACGTGGTAAAACTTGTCGTGCACCGCGGGATTATTGACCACAAAGACGCTGTAATTCTTTCTGCGGAGCGCACCTGCCAAGGCAGCTGCATCTTCCTCGCGGGTGACCGCGGCAATCTGCACAACAAAGGCCCCGCTAGCCGACGCCGCGACCGCCGGCGTCGCATCTGGCTTTGCCGTTGTCTTAGCGGGCATGACCGTCTCAGGCAAGGATACCGTCGTCGACTCTGCCCCCTTCGGAACGCTTGCAGTCGGCGGCTCAACCTTCGCGGATGTAGTCGCGTTCGCCTCGTTGCTAGAGTTGCGATCGTCACGCTTGACCGCGTTGAAGAAAGTCAAATCCGGCGATGACGGGCCATCCCCCTTCTCCTCTGACGCATCCGTCTTCGCTTGCGCCCCGGCAGACGGCTTCGGTGCGCTCGAATCCCCAACAATCGGCGCGCTCATGGACGCATTAATCAGTGGCGCCTTGTCATTCAGCGCTTGCTCACGTGCCGAGGTTTTTCCCAGCGAATAGCCGATGGCAAGGAATACGCCACAAATCATCACCAGCATAAAAAACAGGCCCAGCAGCTTGCCCGGGCCTATCGTGATGTCTCTCTCTTCTGCTTCCATTCGTGTTCTTCTCCAACTTATTGCGGAGGCGGCGCTACGGGCACTTCCGTCTTCGCCACATCCGATTTCACCAGCTTCTGCAAACCCGTTAACAGGTCCACAGGAACCGGGAAGATGATGGTCGTATTCTTTTCCACGCCGATTTCCGTCAGCGTCTGCAGGTAACGCAACTGAATACTCGTAGGTTCGGCCGCCAACAGATGCGCGGCATCCGACAACCGCTGTGCCGCGGCATACTCGCCCTCGGCATGAATGATCTTCGACCGCTTTTCGCGTTCCGCCTCGGCTTGCTTCGCCATGGCGCGCATCATCGTTTCCGGCAGGTCGACCTGCTTGACCTCGACACTCGCTACTTTCACGCCCCATGGGCCGGTGTGCTGGTCCAGGATCGACTGTAGCCGCGTGTTGATCTTGTCGCGATGCGCCAGCAATTCGTCGAGGTCCACTTCGCCCAGCACCGAACGTAACGTAGTCTGCGCGAACTGCGACGTCTGGTATAGGTAATTCTCAACCGCAACCACTGCCTGGTTCGGTTCGACCACGCGCAAAAAAATGACAGCATTCACTTTCAGCGTGACGTTGTCGCGGGTGATGATGTCTTGTGGCGGAACCTCCAGCACGACCTGCCGCAACGAAACCCGGACGATCCGGTCAATTGGCGCAAACACCAGAATCAGCCCCGGCCCTTTCGCGCTGCCCAACAGCCGTCCGAGACGAAAGATGACACCCCGCTCATACTCCGCCAGAATCTTGATGGAGTTCAGCAGGTACAGCACAACAATGACCACGGGAATGATGACAAACAGATCCATCGTGAGCCTCCCGGCCACAGATGAGTTTAGAGCCTGTGGCCTATTCGATTGTAGGCCTATCTAAGGGCGTAACCCAGTTTGGCAACAGCACAAAACCCCGACGAAATCGCCGGGGCTTCCTAACGCAAGTGCGGTGAGCTACCCGCTACCCCACCTTTTCCACTTCCAGCTCAAGACCTTCCATGTTTCGCACCACCACGGGCTCTCCCATCGGGATTCGAGATGACGCATGGGCGTTCCACAATTCTCCCTGCACAAACACCTTGCCTTCCGGATCGATGTCCGTTCGGGCCTCACCGACCGAACCAATCATTCCCTGCTTCCCGGTTACGACCTTGTTGCGCCGAGCCTTCAGCGCGATACCCATCAGGAATACCGTAATCGCACCCAGCGGAATGCTCACCGCCAGCGCAGTCCACAACTTCACGCGCATCTCCGGAATCGGGCCATCGACAAGCAGCAGTCCGCCAATCGTCATCAGTGCAATGCCCGCGATGCCGAGTATTCCATGCGTCGCAAACTTCGCCTCCAGCGCGAACATTACAAACGCCGCCATGATGAGCGTGAACGCCGCATAGCGCGTCGGCAGCAGGTTCAGCGCAAACAGTGCCAGCAGGATGAACACCACTCCCACAACTCCCGGCACAATCGCGCCCGGATGGTTGAACTCCGCATAGAGCGCCAGCGCTCCAACCGCGAGCACCAGAAACGCAATGTTGGGATCAAGCAGGAAATCCAGGATCCGCTGCTTCAAGGTCATCGGCAACTCGACTACCTGCGCGCCCACCAGGTCCAGCGTTACCGTCTTGCCGTCGAATCGTTTGATCGGCTTGCCCTGCATCTGCTTGAACAAGTCTTCCTGGCTGGGAGCCACATAGTCGATCAGGTGCTGGTCCAGCGCCTCCTTGTCGGTCCACGACTTCGACTCGCGCACCGCCGACTCTGCCAGCGCGACGTTGCGTCCCCGCGGCCCGACAAACGACCTCATGAAGGCCGCAGAATCGTTCTCCAACTTCTGCTTCATGACGTCGTCCATCTTCTCGCCGCCGAGGGTGACCGGATGCGCGGCCCCTGTGTTGGTTCCCGGTGCCATGGCCGCAACATCGGCCGCTTCCAGTATGTAAGAAACCTGCCGACGCCGCGCGCGCCCCTGCGGGCGCAACGTAAACGATGATGGGCACGGGTGACGCCAGGATCTTCGCGATGATCGATCGCGTGGAATCCACCAGCCCGCCCGGGCGTGCGCAACTCGATCAGCACGGCATCGGCATTGGTCTGGCGCGCCTGCTCGATGGCGCGGCCGATGTACTCATCGCTGATGGGCTGGATCGTATCGTCAACGCGGATCTTCACCACGCTGCTGGCGAACATAAATACGGATGTGAGGAGCAACAGAACGGGTACGAGAAATAGTCCACGCAGTCGCAGCATACGGCCTCCTGGCGGAGTTCTGCCCCTATCTTACTTCGTTCGCGGCTGCTGTTTCAGGTTATTGATCTGCATTTGGATTTGACGGTACGACGCCTCGTCGTAATTGCGCTTGATGCGCTCAATCGGAATCCGAGGCTGGCTCGCCGCCGTACCCCCGCCAGCGGGAGCGGTCGCAGCGGATGCCATCGTGACGCCACGGTTGAGCATGTCCAACAGCGATTTGGCCTCGGCATCGCTGGGCTTAAGCTGTAGCTCTTCCCGCAACTGGCGTGCCGCCCCGGCATAATCTCCATTCTTGAACAACGCCAGCGCCAGGTTGAAGTGGTAGTCGGCATCGCTGGGATCGGCCTCCACGGCCTTCGAGAAGTACTCCACCGCCTCGTGCCCGGCGGCCCCGCCGGGCATCCACTACGCCAATGTTGTTGTACACCTCGGTCAGCGGCAACCGCGCAGCCAGAGAACTGAAGGCTGCTCCCGCACGGTCCAGGTATCCGCGGTTATATTCCGCCATCCCAATGAAGAAAAGTCGCTTCGCCGGCGGACCCGTCGTCCTTCGGCACTTTGGTCAGCCAGAGGACCGCTTGCTCGTACTCGTGCCCGTCGTAATACGCCTTGCCAAGCTGGAAGGCCGCTGCCGCATAGCCCGGATTCAACCGGAATGCTTCCTTCAAGTATCGGATCTTCTGCGGCCGGCTGCTGCTCACCACGCCGCGCACATAGTTCTCGAAAGCGTCCAGTCGAATGGGCGCTGCGGCCGGATGAATTGCTGCTCGCTCACCTGCGGCGGATTGGGCATCTCTTGCAACAGCGTCCATGCCAGCGACGATTGCAGGGCAACAAAGTCCGCCAGGCTGCCGCTGCGTTTGACCTCCGGGCGTAGCTTCGGGTTCTTGACCTCGAGCAGTTGTGCGCTCACCTGGAACATTTCGCCGCTCACTTCGTAGCTGCCCAATACGACAAAGTCGGCGCCCATCTGTTCGGCGACACGGAAGATCGTTGCCCGCGAAGGTCTCACGTCTGCCGGCACGCCAGCATGGTCGAAGGAATAGACACGCTGGTTGCGACTAATAACGTACAGGCCCGGCGACGCCATGCGCTGCGCGAGCACCTCGGAACACGCCTCACTAAGCCATTCCGACCCGGCGGCCTTGGAGCGGTTCTCGAAAGGCATCACCAGCAAGGGTTGCAGTTCCCCGCCGAACCTGTGCGCGGCGGCAGTGCTGGCGAACAACATCAGCCCAAGAACGAGCGTCGTGCAAATAAATTTTCCGGGAGGAAATTTGGCAAGTCAAACCGATTCTGGTCACTCTGGCGGTCCGTCCGTATGGACGGCTCTACGCATCATCGACCTGGGTTAAGTGAGAAACAGAAGCGAATAGGTCCGACTTCAGCAAAGCCTGAAATCGCTGGTCGTCGGTCTTGAAGTGCATCTTAGCAGGTCGTGCTGGTTGTCAACCCTCATGCTCTCCAACGCCAGCTTTTCCGAAGGGGTGGCGTTGATGCCGCGATACATCACTCCTGCCTTCAGCAGCGATGCCAGGCTGGCCGCGGTCATGTTGTCCGACGTCTTCACGTTCAGGTCGAACGTCACGCCGTTTTCGAAATTCATCGTGTAGTCCGAGGCCAGCAACCGCCGCTTCACTACATCGTAGTCAGCCAGCGACGAGGCCTGCCCCAGCGCCGACTTCATCATGACCTGCGTCCCCAGCTGGTCCAGCACACTCCAGATGGCTGCGCTGTCGCTGTCGAAAATCAGGTCGTTGATCGCATTGTTTGAAGCCAGCGACTCCGCGCCCTTGTCCCGAACGTCGATCGCTCCCTTCAGCGCCGCATTCTCACCAAACACAATCGTGGACGGGTCAAGAAACACTACATGCATCCCGGAGCCCATGGGATAGAGATACGACAACAGATATTTCTCCGGCTTTACGCCTTTGAGCTTCATCTTTTGCAGAAATTCCTTCTGCTTGAATGTGCCCTGGGCAATGCCAATAGCGCTCAGTCCGCCCTTGGCTGGGCGATAGGTCACAAACGTAATCTGCTCGACATCCTTGTTCGGGTCGATCCCGAAACCGCGCAAAGCAGTCTCGAACTGCTTCAGGGGCTCGGGCAACACGCGGTTCTTCAATGCCGTGGCCGTCTGCGATCCGCGCAACGCCCGGTAATCGACCGAAATAATCTGTTGAATAGCGGACGGAACCACCGTGCGTGCATTGCTGCTCAACGGTGCGCCAAATGCCGGAGCGCACAGCAACGTTGAAAGCATAAGACCGAAAATTAACTTCTTCATTCGCGACTATTTTACCTGAGTCTTAGACGCACAAACCCGCCCGAGAGTTATAGAGTTGTCCGCAGTTCGGTGACTACGCCTTTACCGCCGCCACGCGGCGACTTACGTCGGCGACAAACGACTCCGTCGGTCAGGTCGCCGAGGTTGATCTCGACGTTCGCCAGCGCGCCTTCCACAGCCGCGTTCGCCAATGCGATTCCCACGGTCAATGTCCGAGGCCATCTTCGGGTTCGTGATAGTTCGCAGTGACTCCAGGATGCGCCGCACTTCCCTGCTGCGCTCGGCCACAGCCAGCGGAACCAGTGTTGCCTTTTTCAGCGCGGTGTCCACTTCGCTCTGCGCCTCCGGATGTTCTTTCACCTTCTTGAACGCCGCCATGACCTCTTGAAACGCATTCGCGTCGGCGTCGATGGCAGCCTTCAGTTCTTCGCGAATCTCCGCCAGCCGCTGGATGGCGTCGCTAAGTTGTACCTCGTATTGGACATAGGCCTTTTTGCCGCGCGACATGCCGGCGACCATGCCGCCCAGTCCGGCGGCCATGGCGCCTGCCGCCGCTGAGGCGCTACCGCCGCCCGGGGCCGCAGTAGGAGCCGCAAGTTGTTCAATAAAAGGCTCTACCCCCGCGCTAAGGCCGCCTACGGCGACTTTGCCGCTCATTACTCCAGCCAGGCGGTTCTCCAGAATCAGCGAAGAATCGAAGTTCTCGATTTGGAGGAACCACTCGGCTGCGTCCTCCAGGGCCTTCTTGGGGATAAGTCCAACGATCTCACTGGATAGCGGCAATACGCCGTAGCGGGCGGCTTCGCGCTTGACGTATTCGTACACGCGCGCGATTGGGGTCTGGTCTGTATCTGTCAGATTCATTGAGACTTGCGCTAAGCCGCGGACACCGACACCCATGCCCTTTACATAGCGCAGACCCCCGTTGGAGAAGCGCACCGCCTTGCCAATTTTCTTGGCGATTTCGACGTCAGGAGTGTTGAGGTATATGTTGTAGGCCACCAAGAACTTACGGGCGCCGACAACTGTCGCCCCAGCAGTGGGATGCAGCGCGGCGTCGCCAAAATCGGGCTTGCGGTCGGGGTTGATTTTTACGTCTTCGCGAATGCCTTCGAACTGTCCACGCCTAATGTTTTCAAGGTTTTGCCGCTCAGGGCGCTGCGCGGCCGCTTCGTACAGATAGACCGGGACTTTGTGCCGTTTCCAGATTTCCTCGCCCACGCGGCGGGCGATGGCCACGCAGTCTTCCAGCGTCATGCCCTCGATCGGGATGAACGGGATCACATCGGCCGCGCCGAGACGGGGGTGAGCGCCGGTATGTTTCGTCAGATCAATGAGTTCCGCGGCTTTGCCGACGCCGCGGATGGCCGCCTCGGCGACGTTGACGGGATCGCCTACGAGCGTGATAACACAGCGGTTATGGTCGGCATCCATCTCGCGGTCAAGGAGATAGACCCCGTCCATCTTCATGGCTTCGAGAATGGCGTCAACTTTGGCTTTATCGCGGCCTTCGGAGAAATTGGGAACACATTCGACGAGTGCTGGCATAAGTTCTGAGGATATCGGAATTCGGGAACAAATCAATTCCGAAGTGCCGGCTTCAGTTTTCGGGCCGCGCCGATTTCGTCTAAAACGCGCCCAAAAAGCCTATGTTATAACGTTCATTATAATGCATTGCAATGGACTCCGGGAGCCCAGCCACTGACTCAGTGCCAGGTGTAGCCGACCATGAACTGGACTGCGCCGTTGATGCCCGGATTGAGCGTCCCGATGGATGCGTTCGACAGGTGATAGATCTTCACCGCAAAGTTGATGGAGTTTTTCGACTTGTGGAACCACTGCGCACCCAACTCAGCGCCGCTGGTGAAATTCACCTGCGAAGTATCGCCCGGAGGCAGGTTGCTCGGGCTGAACACTATTCCCCCAACCGCGGCAATGTAGGGTGAAACGGTTTTGCCGCCAGTGAAATTCCACTTGGCCGATCAAACGGATCGATGGCGCCGGCATACTGCGCGTTGCCGCCGATCCAGAATTCATTGATGGGAATGATATCGACGGCCATCTCGAAGCTGCCGCGAAGCGCATTGCTGCCGAGCTCGTGCGTCAACACTTTGCCAAAGCGAACGCCAGCGAGAAATGTCTGGGCGCTGGGGGTGTTGGCGAAGGACTGGCTGCCGCCGATAAAAAATCCCTTATTCCAACCGGGAGTGCGCAGAACTTGCACCGGATCGGCGGCATTTTGTTGAGCGAGCAGCGGCAGGACTGCCAGGAGAATGACGGACAGCAATCGGGCTGTGATTTTCATGATCCGAAGAAAGCGACAAGAAACACTAGCAGTTTCTTCCCGACGCAGGCAAATCAGCACGCTCGTTGGTGATCTCCAACAGCATTCAATCGAAGTATCTGGAAGTGATTGGTGTTCGAGCTTGAATTAACTTTCACCGTTCTATATCGGAGTTCTTATGAATGAGCCATGTAACCTATTAAGTTTTGCACAATATTGTGACAGGAAGACGGCGGAGAAGCGTCCCCCTCGCAGAATTGTCGTTGCGAAAGGCTGGTCTTCCAGGGCGCGGGAAATCTCAATATTCGCTGAGGAAGGAAAAGCAGATCCCTCGCCCGCCGCGGCGGGCTCGTGATGACAATTCAAGAGATTGTCACTGTATTGCGCAATGCTCAGTAGAAGCTGTCTCTAAACGCCCGCTGAACGAAAGGCGGGGCCCCGCAGGGGCTAAAGCCAGGTGTTTACGATATCCGTAGCGGCACGGCTGAAGAGGCTGCTGAAAAAGTCGGAAACGCGTACGCCTCGCGGACTAAAGTCCGCTCGGCTGGTCGAAAATAAACGGCTTAGACGCTGACCTAAAGGTCAGCTCTACCCAAAGTCGCTTTTTTCAGCAGCCTCTGAAGCCGTGCCCCTTCACCGCGGGTTCATGAGTCCACCTCTAGTCCAACACTTGCGTCCCGGCAAATCGCCCCGGACGCTGGGATAAGCGAAACGCATACAAAAGCTAGGCGAGCAAGAAAGTCAGACGCTCAGATAAGTAACCGCACACATCTTGCGGCATACTAGCTCCGTCAACACAGCCGAAGAAGTGAATCGCTGCTCGACCATAATTCAATCAGAAAGGAAATAAAATATGTCATCACAGACCACCGCCGCTCACACAATCGGAGTTTCCGCGGGTCGTCGCGCTGCATTATTGGCTGACCGCATTGAGGAAGGCGCTGCCCTCCTGGCTGCCTTTGCTGAAGGACTCTCGGAAGAGGAATGGCGCGCACCGGTGTCGGCTACGGACCGTCGTTCGGTTGGCGTAATCGTGCACCATGTTGCCAGCATGTACCCGATCGAGATTGATGTCGCCCGAGCCGTCGCCAGCGGGAAGGCCGTTACGGACGTCACGTGGGATGCGGTCGCGCAGTTGAATGCCAAGCATGCCCAGGAGCATGCTCAGGAAACGAAGGCCAGCGCGCTCGAACTCCTGCGTCGTCACAGTCATGAGGCGGCCAATGCAGTACGCGCGTTCACGGATGAAGAGCTAGATTGCGCAGCTCCCTTTTCGCTGAGCTTCGGCGCGCCTGTCACCGCACAGTTCGTAATTGAGGACCACGCACTACGGCACAGTTGGCACCACCTGGCGCGTATCCGCACAGCGTTGGGCCGGTGACGTCATTGCGGGCGGCAGGTGATCACTAATTAGGTTTGGTCGAGACTTCGGCGCGGATTGGCGCGGCAGCCAATTCGCCCAAACGAAACACAGAAATCATGCGGACACCGAGAATCATGGCCGTGCTCGCGCACCCCGATGACGAATCTCTGGGGGTGGGGGGAACGCTTGCAAAATACGCATCGGAAGGCATTGACGTCTTTCTGCTAACCGCCACGCGTGGCGATAGTGGCCGCTTCCGAGGCTATCGTCTGGACGATCACCAGCATCCCGGCCGATTGGCGCTGGCGAACATCCGTGAGGGTGAGCTGCGCGCCGCTGCCGCAGCCTTGGGTGTGCGCGAAGTCTCGATCCTCGACTACCACGATCAGCAACTCGACCGTGCGAACCCCCGCGAGGCTGTCGCCGCCATTGCGGGACACTTAAGGCGGGTCCAGCCCGACGTAGTCGTGACGTTCGGACCCGACGGCGCTTACGGGCATCCCGATCATATTGCGATCTCCCAATTCACCACGGCGGCCATCGTCGCCGCGGCCGACCCGGCGTTTCCATGCGATGGAATCGAGGCCCTGCAGCCGCATGCGGTGTCGAAGCTTTACTATATGGCCTGGCCGGAATCGACCTGGAGAGCGTACCAGTCAGCTTTCCGAAAATTGGTCTCGACGGTCGACGGCATTGAACGGCAGGCCGTGCCGTGGCCAGACTGGGCGATCACCACGGTGATTGATACGCGCAGCTTCTGGTCGACAGTGTGGCGGGCGATCTGCTGCCACGAATCACAGGTGGCCGCGTACGAGCGGCTGAAGGACTTGTCGCCCGACGATCACGAAGCGTTGTGGGGACGGCAGTCGTTCTATCGGGTATTCAGCACCGTGAACGGCGGGCGAGTGCGTGAGACGGATCTCCTGGAAGGGATACATACGTGACGAAAGAATCGACAGCAAAGGAGTCATTCGTGGATGGCGATTCCAGCCGGCATGCGCCGCTCGCGATGGACGCCGCGACGTTCCGCAAGCTGGGACATCGACTCGTGGACCAGCTCGCGGGGTTCCTGGAATCGTTGCCGCTTGGTCCGGTGACCCGTGATGAATCGCCGTCGGCCGTGCGCGACGCACTCGACCTCACAGGGCCGCTCCCGGAAATGGGGATGGACCCCGGGCCGCTGCTGGAAGAGACGGCACAGCTGCTTTTCGCTCACTCGCTCTTCAACGGACACCCGCGTTTCTTCGGATACATCACCGCGCCGCCGGCGCCGATCGGGATTCTCGGCGACTTTCTCGCCGCGGCGGTGAACCCGAACGTTGGCGCGTGGACACTCTCGCCAGCCGCCACCGAGATCGAGTCTCAGACCGTCAGATGGATCGCGGAGCTCATTGGCTACCCCGCCAATTGCGGCGGGCTGCTCCTCAGCGGCGGCAATATGGCGAACTTCGTCTGCTTCCTCGCTGCGCGCACTGCCAAGGCGGGCTGGGATGTACGCGAAGCACGGCGTTGCTGAAGATTCGGGACGCAGGCTTCGCGTGTACTGTTCGGGCGAAACGCACACGTGGATTCAAAAGGCCGCAGACCTTGGCGGCCTCGGCACCGAATCGATCCGGTGGATCGCCACCGATTCCAGAATTACGGATGGACGTCTCCGCGCTGCGCCGTCAGATCGAAGCGGATACCGCCGCGGGAGATGTGCCATTCCTGGTCGTGGGAACCGCCGGGTCGGTCAGCACGGGCGCGGTCGATCCTCTGGCGGAAATCGGCGCGCTCTGCAAGGAGTATGGCCTGTGGTTCCACGTTGATGGAGCCTATGGTGGCTTTGCGGCTGCCGTTCCCGAGGCGCACGATGATCTACGTGGCCTGAGCCTGGCCGATTCGGTCGCGGTTGATCCGCACAAATGGCTCTACGCGCCGCTCGAGGCCGGATGCGCGCTGGTACGCGATCCGGAAATGCTGCGCGCGGCGTTCGCGTATCACCCTCCCTACTACCATTTCGAGGAGCAGGCGACGAACTATGTCGATTATGGCCCGCAGAACTCGCGCGGCTTCCGTGCCCTGAAAGTCTGGCTTGCCCTGAAGCACGTCGGAGCCGCGGGGTATCGCAACATGATCGCGGACGATATACGCCTGTCTCAGGCAATGGCGCAGGCGGTCAGCCGCCATGCGGAGCTGCAGCTCATGACCCAGGAATTGAGCATAACAACCTTCCGTTACGTGCCGCGCGATCTTCGAGCGAGACTGGGGGAACCAGAGGTTGAACTTCATCTCGACGCGCTCAACCGTGAACTGGTCGATCGGCTGCAGCGCGGAGGTGAGACATTCGTCTCCAACGCCGTAGTCGGCGGCCACTACCTACTTCGCGCCTGCATTGTCAACTTTCACACCACTCAAGCGGATGTGGAAGCCGTGCCGGACATCGTTGCGCGCATCGGACGCGAGGTGGATGCTGAGCTGCGCCCGAGCGAATTCACAGCCCGGATAGGCTGGCCCGGGCCGGAGCGTTGGGGGTCGCAGGTGCGGTCGTCGTATTCAGGTAGAGGAGAGGCTTGCGACAGACTCCGGTCGAAGCGACGCTAAAGCACTTCCAGGCTTGGTGTATCCCGTAGCCGAGCCGATGTGCCGCCGTCCCGCCGGGCGGCATAAGCGTTAACTTAATTGTTGCCAGAGTTACGCGTCGGAGATTATGCTTACGGCATGGACAACGGCCTTGAGGGGTTGGGGAGTTGGGAGGTACTGCAGCAGTTCCTGCCGCCAGGATGGGCAGAACAAGCGCGTACGACGGGAGCCCTGAGACGGACTCGCGGAGTGCGGGATGCGGCTGCTTTACTGCGGGTCCTGCTGATGCATCTGGGACAGGGATGCTCGCTGGCGGAGACCGCGGTGCGGGCGCGCGAGGCGGGGCTGGCGCAATTGAGTGCGGTGGCTTTGTTTAAGCGACTGCGGGCGAGCGAAGCCTGGTTGTTGTGGCTGGCGCAGCAGTTGGGAGGAGCGGGGCAAGGGCTGTGGGCGGCACCGCAGCGGGTGGTGAGGGCCATCGATGCGACGGTAGTTTCCGAGCCGGGCAGCACGGGGACGAATTGGCGTCTGCATTACGGCTTACGCTTGGCAGATCTGCGCTGTGATTTTTTCGAACTCACCGACGTGCGTGGCGGGGAGAGTTGGAAACGAGTGCCGGTGCGGCGGGGGGAGATTCTGTTGGGCGATCGTATCTATGGACGGTCGAGCGGCATTGCCCATGTGCTGAAGGCCGAGGCGGATGTGGTGGTGCGCCTTACGCCCTCGCTATTAGCGCTGCTCGACGGGCAGGGGCGCGCCTGCGATCCCTTGCGGCAGGCGCGCTCGCTGCGGGTCGGTAGAGTGGGGACTTGGCCGACGCAGGTGCAGCATGAGGGGCAACGCTTTCCCGGCCGCTTGCTGGCCGTGCGGCGTAGCGCAGCGGCCACACGACTGGAACAAAAACGTCTGCGGCGGGAGGCGAGCCGCGACGGAAGAGTGATTTCACAACCCAGTTGGGCGGCAACACAATACTTGTTTCTCTGGACCAGTCTGCCGGACTCGTTTTCCGCCGAAGTGGTGTTGGAATACTATCGTCGGCGCTGGCAAATAGAGCTGGCCTTCAAACGCATGAAGTCTCTGGCCGGCTTGGGTCACTTACCCAAAAAAGACCCGGCCAGTGCCCGCGCCTGGTTGTATGGCAAACTCCTGGTCAGCCTGCTGGCCGAACATCTGATGCAAACGGCGAAAGGGTTTTCCCCCTGGGGTTATCAACTGCAGGCAGCAACCCAGCCGCTGGCGTGAAACCGAATACCTGTTGCACGAAATCCTCGCGGCGGTGAACCCCAACCTCCCCTTGGCCAATACGCTCCTCCACTGGAATCAGATCGCACATCGGCTTGCCTCCGCCCCGCGCACACGTAAACTGCAAACATTAAGTTAACGCTTATGCCGCCGGGCGGGACCGGCTCCTTCGAAAACACCATGCTGGACGCGGCGCTGAAGCGCCGCTCTAGCATAACCGCCACAGGCTAAAACAACTCCGAACCCGCTCTTAAGTAGACTAATTTGAAGAGACCTGTCGGCACGACTGAAGAGGCGCCCAGTGCCGTTGTATTGGCGAGATCAGATCAAATCTTGCCAACGATTTCCTGACGATTTCTTGCTGACTATTCTTCGGCCTTACCCGCTCGCTTCCGGCGCTGCGCGGGATGCACGAACCAGGCAATCGCGATGCTTACGAGGTACAGAATGATCATGGGCGCGGCGAAGATGCACATGTTCATGATGTCGGTCGTAGGAGTGATGATAGCCGCGATGATGAAGATGACCAGGATGGAATAGCGCAGGTTGCGCCACATCCAGCCGGCGGTGAGGATGCCCATCAGCGACAGGAAGAAGACGAGGATCGGCATTTCGAAGACGATGCCGAGGCCGAGGATGATGGTGAGAAACAGGTCGGTGTATTCGCCGATGGTGATCATCGGCTTGAACTGAGCGCTCCAGCCAATCAGGAAATCGAGAGCCGCCGGGTAGACCATCTTGTAGGCGAAGACTCCGCCGGCAAGAAACAGGCCGACGGTACTGAACATGAACGGCATCACGTAGCGGCGTTCATGGCGATAGAGGCCGGGCGAAATGAACAGCCAAATCTGGTAGAGAACGAACGGCGACGCCACGAAGACCCCGGCGATAAACGAGATCTTCAGATACATATTGAAGGGGTCGGTGGGGTTCAGGTAGACGAGCTTCTGCTCCATCTGGTGGGCCGCCAGGGCCGTCATGATGGGCTTCTGCATGAGCGCGAAAATTTGCTCGTGGAACCACCAGCAGACACAAAAGCCGGCCACGATGTAGAGAAAGCTGTAAATGATGCGGCGGCGCAGCTCCTCGAGGTGATCGAGGAAGCTCATGCCGGTCATTTCCTCGGAGCCGCGCTGCTGGGCTTTTTCAATGATCGGGCTAGACATTATGGCTTGGCACTTCAGGCGCGAGTGGACTGCCCGGAGCTAGCTCGGAGCTGACGGGGTTCGGCGGATGAACGTCGGCGGGCGCAGGCGGGTCAGGCATGGGGAACGATACCCGAGGAATCGACTCGCCCGGCGGCACGCTGGCAGTGTCGAAGACTTTTTCTGCCGGCAGTATCTTGGGGGTGTTATCGGGCGGGGCCTGTTTGGCACGCTCTTCCAGTTCGATGTTGAGCATCTCGGTTTCGAGCTGGCTCTTGAAGTCGTTGCTGGCCTTCTTGAATTCGGCAAGCGCTTTTCCCAACTGGCGTCCCAATTCGGGAAGCTTCTTCGGCCCGAAAATTACCAGGGCCAGAAGAAAGATGAAAATCATCTCCGGCATGCCAAGATTCATGGATTCATCATAATGTGCGGCGGCGATGGCAGCAAACGGGGGATAGTTGCGAGTTACCAGTTGCCGGTTGTTCGCCTCGGAGGGCGCGGAAGGAAAAAACGGCCAATCAATTGAGGTTAGGCGTGGGAATGCCAAAAAAGCAAGGCAGCCCGGGTCCCACCCTTTCGCAAAGAACGCGAAAGGATGGGGCACCCAGAGTTACTCGCGACGCGGGTTTGCGCGGGAGCTAAGGCAAGTAGTTGTTATCGACGCCAGCCTGCTTCCCGTCTGTGGTTTTCGTCCACACGGGAGAGAGCAACTGGTAATCCATGGCCGACGGGTTGATGTAGGTGAACGGAGCGGCTTGCGTCAGGTTGTTAACGGGATACGTCGGGACTGACTCCCCGGGCTGCGCCCAAATGACGTTGCCGTAGAACCGGGCGTTGAAGTCGTTCGGCAACGTGCTCGGGTTGCCCATGTAGTTTTTCAGGCCAGTGGTGCCGGTGTATCCCCAGTCGCCAGTGGGATGGTCACAGAGTGCGTTGTCCAAGATCCACAAATTGTTCGAAATAGGGACGGGAAACGGCGGGGCCTGTCCGTTGGAGCTGAAGTAAATCGAGTTCCAGCACGGAGTCGACGCCGCGGACACTGCGGTGTTGTGCTGGAAGACGATATCCCGGATGGTGCCCGGGGTGTTGCCGGCAAGCCGGTTCAGTCCTCCGCTCGTAGCCAAAGCCAGGTTGCGGTTGCCACCGAGAACCTTGGGGTCATAGAACAAAATCAGGTTGTTGGCGATGTTCCAGCGGTCTTGCGAGCCGGGGTTGTGACAGTTGGGATAGCCCCCAGCCGCGCCGCAGGTGTCGTCCTCGGCCAAGGAGTTGATTCCCGCGACCACGTTCTGCAGTATGTTGTTGGCAATCGTGATGTCATTGTCCACCGCGAAATCACCCGACTGTCCTGAGCGGACGGTCAGCACGATGGCGTATCCCATTTGCCCATTGGCCCACACATTCTCGATGACATTGCTGTCAAACAGAATGCGCTGGCCGCTTTTGACCTCGAAGGCATTCTTCACGACCATCGACTTGTTCGTCACCGACTCCGTAACCCACGAGAGCGGCTTATACAGGTAGTTGTTGCGGATCTCGATGTCGGAGGGCACGCCCGGATTGCCGTTGCCACCCGCGCCACCAAACATGATGTTCTCTGTACTGGCGCTGATGTAGTTGTTGACGATCTTGATTGGGCCGAGGCAGCGGTAACAGCCAGTGCCGATCGTGTCGTAGGTCTTGATGTGCACGTTGTCAATGTAGCTGTCTACCAAGGCGGCATTATTCCAGTTGGTTACGATGCCACCCTGAAGGTCCTGGAGCGGCCCGCCATGCCCGTAGACTCGATCCACGTAGATGTGGTCGGCCATCGTCCCGGAAGTTCCGGCAATGTTCATCAAGAAGTAGGTCATGCAGTGCAGGGTGGTGGTGCCGCATCCAGTGGGATAGTTGGAGGCGGCAGTGATCTCCAGCCCAGCCAGGCGCCAGTAGTTCGCGCCGTACGCGGCCGTGATGGTCGCGGTTGCGCCGGGCGCGACGAGTTTCGGCATGTAAACGGCATTGGCCGGAGACACGCGCGTTCCGGCCGGCAGGTTGGCCAGCTGCGACGAGACGATGTAGATCCACTTCTTGTTCGGGTTTGTTTTCAAGGGAAGCGTGAACGAGCCGCTATAGGTGACGCCTGCATCCAGAACGATCACGTCTCCCGGCGCCGAGTTGGTGAGAGCCGTCCTGAATTGGGCCACGTCGTGCGTAGCCCATGTTGTGCCGCCGGTGGGCAGATGCCACGAGGTATCGAGATAGACCTTCGGTAGTTGTGCAACCGGTTTACTCAACTGCGCGTGGAGGTTGAGCGTGACAACACTGAGTATCAGTAGGAGGCACGAGAAGAGGGCACTTGTCGACGTAGGCCGGCGCGTGGTGAAAGGTCGACTTTCATTTTTGACGGGAATTTGCACTGTGTACTCCTCAGAGTGGGGGAACAACACGTCACAGCACGCAATCCCCGGCGCGGTTCGAATTGGTGGCGCAAGTCGATTGCAGTCGCGCATCGAGGGCGTTGCGTGCATGTGTCCGTGTTTCACGAATAAATGAGGTGAGCTTCAATTGGGAACGAACGATAGTCGTAGTATCGAAACTAAAGTAACCAGGGCCGATTACCGTGCCGTTTGGGGACTGTCTTTGCTTTTGGCGATCGCCCTATTAAATGGGGCGGCGCTGCCAGAGTTGCACGGCGCGAGAACCCGACGGAATCCGGCATCACCGTGAGGGGGCTTCCAGCGTTCGTGTCATCGTCAGCCGGGCGTCTGTGCGTTTAGTCTGACTCCTACCTTCCTTTTCGGAAAGGACGCGATCGTAAAGGGCAGGCGACGAGAAAACGTGGGCTTGCGGCTAACCAACCGGGGTTCGACCCGTCAGACCGGGCATGTGGTTTCAGCATCTTCGGAACCCAAGCCCGCATCCAAATCAGCACCAACGGGATCCAAGTCGCCGGCCCGCAAAATGTTATACTTAGCCATCTCAAGCCTGTTGCGAAGTCGTATGAACATCAGTGTCCCGCCTATTGAAGGATTAAATAATGGCCAGTAGTCCCCGTCGTTCCGCCTTGGTTATTGTCACCGTCATTCTTGCTTGCGGCTGCGTGGGCATGCTGTTTGGGCAGCGCCTGAATACGGCGTCGACGCCCAGCGACAGCGACATTCGCGACAGTGTCAAGAGCTTCACGCAGGTGTATGAGGTGGTGCAGCAGAATTACGCGGAGCCGGTGAATCCCGACAAGGCCATCTACAACGGCGCAATTCCGGGCATGTTGCGGGTGCTGGATCCGCACTCGAACTTTTTCGATCCCAAGGCGTACGCGGCGCTGCGCGAAGACCAGCGCGGCAAGTACTACGGCGTGGGCATGCAAGTGGGGCCGCGGAATAACAAGGTCATCGTAATCGCGCCGTTCTCAGGGGCCCCGGCGTATCGGGCCGGAATTCGTCCAGGCGACATTATTGTCGCGGTGGACGGAAAATCCACCGACAACATGAGCACCAGCGACGTAGCCGATCTGCTGAAAGGCCCGAAGGGCACGACGGTCAAGATCACCATGCTGCGCGAAGGCAACGACAAACCCATCGACTTCAACGTGGTGCGCGACGAGATTCCGCGCTACAGCGTTGACGTTCACTTCATGATCAAGCCGGGCATCGGCTACATCCACATCAATGGCTTCCAGGAGACGACCGAGCACGAAGTATCCCTGGCGCTTGACGAATTGCAGACGCAGGGCGAGTTGAAGGGCTTGATTCTGGACCTGCGGCAGAACCCAGGCGGGTTGCTGAGTGAAGGCGTGGGCGTGGCCGACAAGTTCCTGAAGAAGGGACAGGTCATCGTCTCCCATCATGGCCGTTCGTCACCGGAGAAGGTGTACCGCGCGGCGCACGGCAATGGCGGCAAGGACTATCCGCTGGTAGTGCTGGTGAATCGCGGGACCGCGTCGGCGGCTGAGATCGTAGCCGGAGCAATCCAAGATCACGACCGCGGGTTGATCGTGGGCGAGACGACATTCGGCAAGGGGCTGGTGCAGACGGTATATCCGTTGTCGGAGAATACCGGACTAGCGCTCACGACCGCCCATTACTACACGCCCAGCGGCCGCCTGATTCAGCGCGACTATAGCGGCGTATCGCTCTACGATTATTATTACAACAGCCGCGACTCCGGAGACGGATCGCCGGCGACTCCGAGCCGCGAAGTGAAGATGACCGACAGCGGCCGCACGGTGTACGGCGGTGGCGGCATCAATCCTGACGTGGTGATTGCGTCAATAAAGAGCAACAAGTTCCAGGACACGCTGCTGCAAAAGTACGCCTTCTTTAACTTCGCCAAGCACTACGTGATCAACCACAAGGTTACGCAAAACTTCCAAGTGGACGATGCCGTGATGCAGGACTTCCGCAAATTCCTGGACTCACAACAGATCACGTTTGCGGAAGCCGAGTTGGCCGAGAACAACGACTGGCTGCGCTCGAACATCAAAGCCGAGCTGTTCGTCAATGAATTCGGGAGCCAGGAAGGCCTCAAAGTACACGCCGAGACCGACCCGACGGTGCAGAAGGCGCTCGACCTGCTGCCCAAGGCCAAGGAACTGGCCGACAACGCCAAGAAGACCATCGCCCAGCGCAACAATGCACGGATGACAGCGCAGCAGGAAGCGGCGCCGGCCGCGGCCGATAACCAGTAAGAGTTTCACTTCCCTTACAAGAGGCCCGCCTCGCGCGGGCTTTTCTTTTGCGCGAGTCCAAAATTGATACCTTGGGGTTGATTCCCTGCGGATTATTCTTGCACCGCATAGTCCTAAGCGTTATAGTACGTTTCGTACTATGAAGCCGACAAACATTCCGCTGCTTGGGTATGCGCTGATGGGTTTGATTCACCAGAAGCCCAGCTCGGGCTATGACCTGCGCAAGGTGTTCGCGGAAACCGCCATGGGGAACTACAGCAGCAGCCCGGGCGCGATTTATCCGGCGCTGGAGCGACTGGAAGCGGGTGGCCTGATTAAGGGCACGGTGGAAGAAATGGGTGGCATGCGGCACCGCAAGCTGTATCGCCTCTCCCCTCGCGGACTGGCGGAACTCAAGACGTGGATGCTGCTGCCGATCGGACCGAGCGACGTGCTGCGGGGTTCCGGCGAACTGATGCTTCGGTTCAGCTTTATGGATCGCGTGCTTGGTCCGAGCGCCTGTATCGCGTTTCTGGAGAGGTTCCGGAAAGCACTTTCGGGTTATCTGCCGGAGTTGGAATCGTTTCTTACCCGGAACGCCAAAGGCATGAGCGCTCTCGTCGCGGCTGGCGCTGGAAAGCGGCATCCGTGGCTATCGCAGTCTGCATGACTGGACGGCTTACGGCCTTCACGAATATCGCGGCGTGTCGTCGAAGGTGCGGTCGCGTGCGACAAAATCTTCTGGAGGAGGTAGCGAATGAATTCCTTACGAATCGTTGTTCGCCTGATTCTTGCCTGGGTTGGCCTGTTGGCCGCGCAAATGGTCGCGGGAATGGTCATCCATGTGGCGGCGCCTCCGATGGCGGGAGTGATGCCGTGGTTGATGCTGGCGAACGCCGGCATCGTACTGGCGGTGGGTGCAGCGGCTCTGCGCAGTGACTGGCGCGACTGGAAGCTCGCTGGCGCGATGTTTGCGGTGCCCGCGGCGATCACTACGGTCAACATGATTGAAGGCGTTTTCTTTCTCACGAACTCGCATATCGACTGGCGGGGCGTTACCGAGATCACGCTAGTGGGCTATGCCGTTGCGACCGTGCTGTGGTGGCTGATATTCCGCGGCGCGCCGGTAGTGAATGCGCCGGTCGAGCCACCTATACCGCACCGCAGCTTTGGACAGATTCTAAATCGCGTGGTGCTGTGTCTCGCTTGTTATGTATTCCTGTACTACCTCGCGGGCTTCATCATCTTTCCGTATGTTCGCGAGTTCTACGCGACGCAGCGCATTCCGGCCGTTGGCCAGATCGTAGCGATGCAGTTCCTGCTGCGCGGGCCGGTATTCCTGCTGGTTTGCCTGCTACTGCTGCGGATGTTCCGGCTGCCGCACCTCGCGGGCGCCCTGGCAGTGGGACTGGCGTTTACGGTCTTGAGCGGTGTGGCGCCGCTGATCGTGCCTAACCCGTTCTTCCCCGACGCGGTGCGCTGGGTGCACTTTGGAGAAGTGACCAGTTCGAACTTCGTGTTCGGATGCGTGGTGGGATGGGTCTGGGGACGGGCGCAACACGTCGGGCGGCTCGCCCCGGCGTACGCCTAGCGTCCGAAGAAATAAGAGATCCCCTGATGTCGCAACATCGGAGGGCTTTTGCCACTCAGCTAACTGCGACTGCCTCGGGCTCAGACTCTTTGGCAAAATGCCTCGGCAGCTCGGTGTCGCAAACGGTGCAGAGGATGACGGGAGCATCGCGACGATAATCGCCGAGACGGTAGGGCGCGTCGCAGCCGGGACAATGAAGCACCGCCGCGTCCTGCCGTTCAAGTTCCTCCATCTGCTCCAGCTCGTCAGCTTCGGGGGCCAACGTCTGGTCCTCCGGCTCGTCGGCTCGACCCTCCAATATGTCACCGATGCGTTTGCCAATTTGTTTTGCTTTCGGCATTGCTCCTGCTCCCCCAAATGCTCTGCATCGTTCAGGGGTGCCGTCCTCTTGAACAGTGAAGATCATTCCTTGGTACTCGTGTGCTCGCAGGCGTATGCCCCTTCGTTGGGCTCGAGCTGCCGCTCGGTTCCATTCTTCCGGCGATGTTCTGCTGTTCTGAGGAGGCATCAAGAAAAAGCACTTCTTGAGTAGCTTCATCCTGACGAGAAAGTCGAGTTCCCTCATGGTGCCCCGAGAGTCCGTGGGCAGGATGAAGATGTATTGAGCTGCGCTGGCCAAGAGCATCAGATTTTCCTGCCAGTGTTCATCATCGCAAAGAACCCTGCCGGCTCCAATCTGCTCACCGGGACGTCCCAGCGCGACCAGAGGGGCAAGCGGCTCTACGGTTTGGGCCAGAACTGCTTCAAAATCCAAGGAGCCCTCGTCACCGCTGTCACTGAACTGAGACATCTCGAGAGTCTCTGGCATCTTGCCTGTTGTCGCGAAGCCCCTGAGGTACAGGCTATAACTTCTGTTGGGCTGGCCTGTCTTTAACGCGGTGAGTATGTCACTTGCACGTTGATCACGAAGCCGCTGTTGCCGCTTCTGCCCCGCTCGCGAGAATAGTTGTGCAATCCAAGCGATAGCAGAGAACAGAATCAGGGCAAATGTATACATCCCAAATTTTTCGAAGAAGTCCCCTTTCTCCGTCGCCTGCCACATGAAAGCGGAGGCGAAAAGTCCCATGAGGCAGAAGATAAACCTCGACAGTCGTGTCGGTCCAAATCGAGTCTGAAGGGATGTCACCGTCATGTTGAGCCCCCTTCCTGCGTTCAGCGTTTGCCTTGCTTACTAACTTACTAACGAGATAATCGTTCGCGGAGTGGAGAAGAGGTCCCGCTGCGGCGTCGCAGCATCGGAGGGCATCACCCGATGCGTGGATTTGCGACGTCGCCACGGGACCTGACTCGATCTTTCGTTACCTTCGTCTTACAAGGTCAACGCCGGTTCGCGGTCAAACGCGCCGGTGTGGCGGGTCGAGAAAGCAAGTACCATTGGCTTGACCAGTCTTTCGAAGTCCGCACACGACATGCGGATCAATTGCAGGTGCGTTCCCGCGTTGAACGCGATTTCGGTGTCGCGCATCAGCGTTTCGTCCACGTAAACCGGGATGCCATACAAGATTCCGAACGGCGGCATCGCCCCAGTTTCGCAGTCGGGAAAATGCTGTTTAAATTCGCGCTCGCTGGCGAGGGCGGCGTCAGCCACTCCCGTAGCCTTCTTCAGGGCGAGCAGGTCAACCTGGTACGAAGCCGGAAGTACAGCCATAGCGAGAGCACCGTCAAGTTTGACGATGACCGTCTTGGCGAGCTCCTGTCCGGGAATATGGGCGACGGCTGCGATTCCTTGTGCGGTGTATGCCTTCGAGTGCGAAATGACCACGTACTTGATGTGGTGTTCGTCGAGGAAGGCCCTGACTTTGATGAGTGGCATGGTGACCTCCTGTCGGCAATCGAGCGAACCGGCGGACCGCGGTTGTCTCGTGGTGCGTGTGCGTTGAGCCGTCGCCATGGAAGCGTGGCTATGCCGCCACAGCGGCGACCGGTTGGCGTATTCAGGGATTGCTAGCTGCAGTCTAGTCTCAGCAGGAGCGGGCGCAAGTCCGTGCGTCACACTCCGGGTGTGACTAACGTGTGGCGGCATTCGGGCGGGGCCCAGCGTAAAGACTTGTTACAAATCGCCTGCGAAAGTGACCTGCGAGTGATGTTCGCCATCTAATCGGCCAGAGAGGAGGAAGTTATGCGCAAGACACTGTTGGCGTTTCTACTCCTGGCGCTGAGCACCGCCGTTTGGGCGCAGGAGATATCCAGCGGCGGGCCCGTGGTGGCGGACTACGGAAAGAAAATTACCGGGGTTGATCCGGTGACCGCCGCGATCGCGAAGGAAGTGCGGCATGAGTTGCTGATGCTGCCATGGTATTCGCTATTCGACGACCTGGAGTTTTCCGTGCAAGGCAGGACGGTGACCCTTAGCGGCTCGCTGACCAGCGAACATGCGGTAACCAAGTCGGATGCGGAGAATGTAGTGAAGCGAATCGAAGGAGTGGAGAAGGTGACCAACAACATTGAGGTGTTGCCGCCATCTCCGCTGGACACGCGAGTGCGGGAACAGGCATACGAGACGCTGTCACGCACGGGAGGGCTGTCACGATATTTCTGGGAGGCGGCGCCGAGTATTCACATCATCGTGAAGAACCAGCGCATCACGCTGAAGGGCTTCGTGATGAATGAGGGCGATAAGAACATGGCGAATATTGCGGCCAGCGGTATTCCAGGCGTGTTCGCGGTCACCAATGAATTGAGGGTGGTGAAGTAACCGGACGGCAGACGGCGGTGGCGATGTGCCAACGGCAGGGACGATTCAGTAGAATTGTGGCTTCATCGTATCGGGGTTGCCATTGCGGGATGCTGTTGTAGCTGTCATCGTGTGCGCCGTGCTCAGGCTGAGTGCCACCGCCCAGCAGCCGATTGACGACCCCGGCACCGACGCACCGCAGCCGGGTGCGGCGGCGGTGACGCTAACCGACCGGCCGCAACATCCCAACGAAAAGTCTTTCTTCAAGAACCTGGCGCTCGACCAGAAGGCGATCTGGACGAGTCCCGCGCACATTAATGGCGGCGACTTGAAGTGGCTGGTGCCGTCGTCGGGAATTGCTGCCGGGCTGTTCGCTACCGACCCAGACAGCTGCATGGGGCATGGCGAGCTACCATCCCAACACGTGGAAGGACGTGTCGAATTACGGGCTGGGAGCGGCGTTCGGAACGACGGCGGCGATGTACGCGTGGGGACATCTGACGCACAGCGAACGTTCGCGCGAGACGGGCGTGCTGGCGACGGAAGCGATGATCGGCGTGCTGCCGATGCAGTTCGCGATTCGAGGGGCAACCGGGCGGCTGCGCCCGTATCAGTCGAATTACCAGAACATACTTTTTCTACGGCGGAAGTTCATTTCCGTCGAATCATTCGGCGCTGGCGTGGGCGTTTGCGTCGGTGGTGGCACATGAGTATCCGAATATTTATGCGCAGCTTGGCGCGTATGGATTGGCCTCAGCGGTGAGCCTTTCGCGCGTGGCTGCGAGCCAGCACTTTCTGTCGGATGTGTTTGTCGGCGGACTGATCGGGTACCAAGTCGGGCGGCAGGTTTACAAGTCGCGTCATAACCGGCAACTCGACGATGACCTGACGATTGTTGCCAAGCAAACGTCGGCGCCGATTCCGGGCCGCTTGGCGAGTACCTACGTTCCGCTGGATAGCTGGATCTACCCGGCGATTGAGCGGCTGGCGGTGGCGCGCGCGATTCCGATGCCGTTCATGGACCTGCGTCCGTGGACGCGCATGAATTGCGCGCGCATGCTGGAAGGACTGAATGAGCGCGTGCGCAACAGCTTTGAGCTGCCGGCGGAACTTAATGCGATTCGCGTGGCGCTGAATGACGAGTTCTCGGATGAACTGAGTGCGCTGGATGGCAGGCCTTATCAGCTAATTCGCTTCGATACGATGTACACGCGCCTGACGGGCATCGCGGGACAGCCGCTGAACGACAACAACCTGGGGCAAACGCTGATCAATAACGAGGGACGACCGTATCGCGAGGGCTTCAACAACTACACAGGCTTCAGCGCAAGGGCGGATGAGGGACGGTTTTCGTTTTATGTAAGTGGAGAGTTTCAGCACTCGCCGTCGGCGCCGGCGTATCCGCTGGCAGCGCGACTAGCGATTGCGCGGGCGAATGCTGACCCGGTGCAGCCGGCAGTGCCGTTTGCCGAAGTGAACCAGTTTCGTTTGCTCGACACGTATGTCTCGACCAAGTGGCTCGGGCAGGATATTTCGGTCGGCAAGCAGAGCCTGTACTGGGGGCCGAGCACGAGCGGCGCGATGCTGTTCAGCAACAATGCCGAACCGTTCTGGATGCTGCGCATCAACCAGACCGAGCCGCTGTACATTCCCGGCGTGTCAAAGGTGTTTGGCTCGTTTCGCTGGGATAACTTCTTTGGGCAACTCTCCGGCCACGACCAGTTCCCTGCCGGGCCGTACATCTATGGGAACAAGCTGAGCTTTAAGCCATTCGCCCGCTATTCATGGGGGATGGGCGGTCATCACCCGTTCCAGGGCATCGAAGTTTCGTTTTCGCGGACCAACGTATTTGCGGGGCAAAACCATGTGCCGCTGACATTCGGCTCGTTCTGGAACAGCTTCAGCAGCACGGGAGCCGTGCCCGTCGATGTGAAGTTTTCGCGGAACGATCCGGGTGCGCGGTTTGCGGGCTTTGATTTTTCGTGGCAGATGTTTCCCTGGTTCAACATTTACATTGACATGTTCACGCACGACGAAGTGAGTCCGCTGGCAGCGCCGCGGCGCGCGGCGTTGAATCCCGGAGTATATTTCGCGCGGCTGCCCGGGCTTCGCAAGCTCGACCTGCGGCTTGAGGGCGTCACCACCAACCGCTTCACGTCACCTGCAAGCGGAGCGTACTTCTTCTACTACGAAGCTGTGTATCGCAACCTGTACGTCAACAGCGGCAATTTGTTTGGAAGTTGGATTGGCCGCCAAGCCAACGGGTACCAAGCCTGGAGCACCTATCACCTCGGGCCTAAGACCAGCGTGCAAGTGGGCTATCGCAACGTGAAGATTGCGGACGAGTACATTCCCGGCGGCAATACACAGCAGATCGGGAACGTCTCCGCCATCCTGCGTCCGCGGCCGGAACTGGAGTTACGCGGATTCTTTCAGTACGAAAGCTGGCTGGAACCGGTGCTCGCGCCGGCACGACAGCACGACGTAACCGCGTCGGTACAGTTCATTTGGTGGCCGGGGCTGGAGGCGAAGCGTCCGTACGGGTGGAAGCCTCGCTAAGCGGCGTAGTAGCGGAGGATACGCGCCAGGGCCGCGCAGACATCCGCAATATCATCTTCGGACATCCCGGCGCTCAACGGCAGCGAGATCGTTCGCTCGCCGATAAAAGTCGCGTTTGGCAAGGCATCGTCGTTGCGGCCGAAGCGCTCGGTGAAAAACGGTTGGGTGTGCACCGGCTCGTAATGGATGCCAACGCCGATGTTTTCGGCCTCCATTGCGGCGACAACGGGTTGCACGAGTCACGGTGAGCTTCTCCAGTTGCAACAAGGGAGCGTAGAGGTGATACGCGTGCCGGTTTTCGGGGTCGCCAGCTGACGGCAAATCGAGAGGCAATTCTTCCAACCGCGCATCGTAGACCCGCCACAGTATTTGGCGCCGCGCCCAGCGCTCTTCGAGGAGCGGCAGTTGCGGCAATCCGAGAGCGGCTTCCATATCGGTCAGGTTGTACTTGTAGCCGGCCGCGAGGACTTCATAGCCTGCGCCGGCGCCGGCGAAGCGTGTCCACGCGCTGGTTGCCACTCCGTTGTACGACAGTAACTTCACCCGCTCAATCAAGCGCCTGATTGCGGCTGATCACCATGCCACCGTCGCCGGTGGTGATGCTCTTGGTGGCATAGAAGCTGAAACATCCGGCATTGCCCAGCAGGCCAGCCTCCCGGCCGCGATAGGTGGTTTCGATGGCGTGAGCGCAGTCTTCCACGACCTTCAGATTGCGGCGAGCGGCTATTGCGAGGATTGCGTCCATGTCGCAGGCGCGACCGCACATGTGGACTGCAATGATCGCCTTCGTGTGCGATGTGACGGCAAGCTCGATGGCGTCGGGCGCGATATTTCTGGAGTCCGGGTCGCTGTCCACGAGCACCGGAATCGCTCCGACGTGAAGGATGGCATGAATGGTGGAGCAAAACGTGAGAGACGGCGCAATTACTTCATCGCCGGGGCCGATCTCCAGCGCCTCCAGCACAAGGTGCAGAGCCGCGCTGCAACTGCTTACCGCCGCAGCGTAAGGAGCGTGCTTGTACGCTGCAAATTCCTGCTCGAAACGCCCAACCCGCTCACCAAGGCCAATCCAGCCGCTGCGAACACAATCGGCTACCGATGCGGCCTCGGCCTCGCCAATGAGGGGCGCGCCGAAGATGATGCGGGTTTCGGGCGAGCGCACGGGTACTCCACCGGCGATGGCAGGGAGTTCGGCTTTCTCGTGGTGAGTTGGGAACTTTCCGCTCTGCGGCGGCCTGGAGTTCATGAACGTTCTCGACACAGCGGATTCTACAGGATTGTGTTCTAGCCTGATGCCGCGGCGGTGGGAAGCGTGAAGTACGGCTCATCTATACTTCGTGCATCCGATGCCATTGGTCACCGTTATCGTCAACCTCTACAACGGCGAAGCCACCCTCGCTGAGGCTGTCGAATCCATCATGGCGCAGACAATCTCCGATTGGGAGTTTCTGATTTGGGACGACTGTTCGACCGACGGCAGCGCTGCCGTTGCACGTCGCTACAAAGACGCTCGCATTCACTACGTCAGAAGTCCGACGCAGGTCCCGCTCGGACAGGCCCGCCAGTTAGCGATCAACCTTGCTCGTGGAGAATGGGTCGCTTTCCTCGATCAGGACGACCTGTGGCTGTCCGACAAGCTCGAGCGCCAGCTCGCAGTAGCCGCCGAGAAGCCGGATGCTGCGCTCATCTACGGTCGCACGGTTCGTTTCTATCCGAGCGGAGCCGAGCGCGACTACGACCAGGCGCACGAGTACGCCCTCTTGCCCGAAGGAGACATCTTCCGCAACCTGTTTACCGACTCGTGCTACATCGCCATGAGTTCGGCGATGTTTCGGCGGTCAGCCTTTGAGAAGATCGGGGGCATTCCCGAAGCGATTGCGATCATTCCGGATTACTACCTCTACACCGCCGTTGCCCGTCGCTTCCCTGCTGCCGCCGTGCAACATGTGGTGTGCCGTTATCGCATGCATCCCGGAAACACTTCGGCGAGCAGCGCGACGGATGTTCACGAGGAAGCGCTGCGCCTGATGGAGATGTGGAAAAACGATGTTCCCACCGAGGTACTCGCGAAGTGCAAACGCCACCACTCTACACAGCTCGCACTCGCTGAAATGGGCAGCCGCTCCACTTTCTTGCGTGGGATTCGCCGACTCTGGGCCGATGGCTCACCATTGTCGCAATTGCTGCGTCCCTTCTATTTTGTTTTTCATCTGGTCCGGCGCAATGCCGTGCCGCCGTATTGGAAACAGCTCGGCTCTTAACGACCCGGCTATACTGACTCATCTTTGGAGCTCTCGGAACCAGATGCCCGTCGTCAGCATCATCGTGAATGTATGGAATGGCTCTGAGACGCTGGCGGAAGCCTTGCAGAGCGCGTTGGCACAGACTTTTTCCGATTGGGAAATGATCGTGTGGGATGACTGCTCAAGCGACGACAGCGCAGCGATCGCCACAGGTTTCGCCGACCCCCGAATTCGATACTTTCTCGCGCCACAGCGGACCTCACTCGGGCTGGCCCGCGAAGCCGCGATACAGAAAGCGCGCGGAGAATGGCTGGCGTTCCTCGATCAGGACGACATCTGGCTGCCGCGCAAACTCGAGCTGCAACTCGCGCTCGCCGGCCCGCTACCGGTGGGCCTGATCTACGGCAGAACGCTTGCGTTCCGCCCCGATGGGAGAGAGCGCGATTACGACTACTTTCACGAATTTTCGCCGTTGCCGGAGGGACTGATTGTGGAAGAGCTACTGGGCCGGGGATGTTTCATCGCCATGAGTTCGGCCGTCATTCGCCGCGATCTAGCGCTGTCGGCGGGACTTATCCCCAGCGAGATCCGGATGACGCCGGACTATTTTCTGTACGTCTCGGTCAATTCCGGAAGTGAAGCGCGCGCCGTGCAGCAAGTCATTTGCCGCAGTCGCGTACACTCGCAAAGCATGACAAACACGTACCGTCGTGAGTCTCTGGAGGAATCGCTGTGGCTGGTTGACCGCTTTCGCGAATGGCTCGACCGAGATGACTATCAACGCCGACGTGTACGACTCTCAACAGCAATCGCCGTTGAAGAGCTGCGGCATTTGCGGACCGCTGCGAGAGGACTTCGCCGGATGGCGGAAGACGGATCATTCTTGTGGCTCGCCAGCCGGCCAGTCGTCTTCCTGTGGAGAAGGTTGCGCAGGTTGATACGGCGACCTTACTGGAAGATGTCAGCGGGAGCTTCGTAGTTGCTCTGCGCGGGGCCAACAGCACGGTGTTCCCTCAGCGGCTGCACGACCGAGGCGTCGCGCCCGTACAATGCCACCGGCCCCTTGGCGACAACTTTGTCGGCGGCGACGTGTAGCTCCAGCAGTCGGACGTACAACCTCACCTTGAGGGCAATGCGTACCAGCATCCTGGAAAGCCAATCCTGACGAAAGTAGCCGTAAGCTTCATTAAAAATGATGAAGGCCTCGGTCTCGTCGCGCAGCGCGGCTTCCGGGTCTTGCCCAATGCTGCGGCTGCCGTAGTGGATGACCTCGGCGCACGGCGCGTACCACACGCTAAAGCCCCGCCGGTCCAGCGTGAAATTGTAGGCGAGATCCACCATAAACTGACCGAAGCGCTCGTCAAACATGCCCACAGATTCCCAGGTCGAGCGGCGCACGAAGTAAGCGGAGGTACCGATGCTTTGCACTCTCTGGGCCTTCGAGTAGTCGAAGTCGGAGTTGTAATAGCGGTTCATCACCACGCTGTTCGGAAACAGGCGATGCCAGTTCAGGGCCTGAAGCAGGAAGACCCCAGCTCCCACAAATGAGCGGATGCAGTGCTGCACCGAGCCGTCGGCATTCTGGAGCTTCGGACCGCAGGCCGCCACATCGGGATGCGCATCCATGAAGCGGACCATGTTCGACATGGCGTCGTCGATCAGCAACGTGTCGCTGTCGAGATGACAGACGTAGCGCCCGCGAGCCATGCGTGTGCCGATGTTGTGGTTCCTGGCATACCGCAATCGCTGCCGGTTACGCACAAGAGCCACTTGCGGGAACGACTCCGCCACCATGTCGGCACTGCCGTCGGGTGATCCGTCATCGACGCAGATCACTTCGAAGCTGATGCCAAGAGTGTTGCGGTACACAGAATCCAGACACTCGCGCAATAATTCGCGCGTGTTGTAGCTGGCAATAATAATCGAGAGATCGAGGGTTCTTTGCGTCATGCTTTCGGACTCACACGGGGGCCCATTTCAATACATCGGCGAGCGCAGGCCGAAATTACCTACTACTCTGTGTCACCAATATAGTCGCGACGTCGTTCCGAAACCATCACCAGTTCCCGGGCAAAGAGCCCTTGCAGGTTACTCATGAGAGTCGGACAGGAGTCACGTTCCAAATTGGGAGAGCTGCTGTAGCAACAGAGATTTCAGTGGTCTATTGTCCGCAACGCAGATAAGCTAACGGCAGAGTATCCTCCAGAGATAAGTTGTGAGGTCACCCTTGCTGAAACTGCTGCAAGGATTGCAGTTTACGATTGCTCTGCTGGCTCTGGAATTCTGTACGGCGGGACTCGGTACAGCTCAGCCGGAGCCCAGCCGACCGCTGGCGCCAGCGTCGGTGCTGCTTCCCGTGAGTGCGGGAGCCACCTCGCCTGTGCGCGCCTTTCCGGCCCTTAGCTTGAGCCGCGGCTTGGAACTGACCTATATCGGCATGTTCAGCCCGGACGCGGTGTATCGTAAGCTGGATACGTTTGATGGCCGCGTCGCCGGCGAAGGGATCCGACCCGCTCCATTTGGTGAAAGCACGCCGCAGCCCAGCGTAGTTCCGCCGTGGATGCTGCTCTCGAGTGAACGAGTCGTCGAGAACCTCGAACCTCCAGCCCACGCACGGGCTGCACCCACTCTACCCTCACGCACAGCCAATGCTCGAAACCATGTTGTGACCTACATTTATGGGCGCTCGAGCGTAATTTCCTGCCCGGTGCACATCGCGACAGATTCGCAACTTCGGCTGATCGTCAGCGATCCGAAGGCCTTCGCAGTTCACGTTCTGGATCGTAACGGTAAGACGTCCATGCGACTGGTGACGGGAAAGGGTTACCGCTTGCATGTGCCCGCAGGCCTTGCCATCGACTCGGCTGACAACATTTACGTGGCGGACTCCGACCAGGGCATGATCGTCGTCTTCGATCGCCATGGGAATTTCGTGCACTACCTCGGAAATCATCTGGGAGAGGCCGAGTATGCAAGACCGCACGGACTCGCCATGGATTCGAGGAAGCAGCATTTGCTCCTGGTCGATACGCCACGAAACCTGGTGCTCGAACTGGACCTCGAAGGCCACGAACTGAAGCGGGCCGGGAAGAACCGGGACGGCAGTGGCGCCGTGGAATTTGACGCGCCAACCGATATCGCGGTCAACCACGACCATATTTTTGTCCTGGACCGCGCAGGAGCGCGGGTTCAGGTGCTGGATATGAGCCTGAACCCCGAAACCAGATTTGACCTGCCGCGTGCGCAGGATCCCCGTGAGGACCGCGAAAATGGACTTTCTGCCGATTCCGAAGGCAATGTCTACGTCAGTTCCCACCGCAACTCGATCGTGCGCGTCTACAACCCCGGAGGGCACTTACTGGCTTCGTTCGGGCAACCTGGAGTGCGAGTGGGTGAGTTCGCGGCGCCGGAAGGGTTGTGGGTGGACTCGGACAATCGGCTCTACGTAGCCGATTCCGGCAACGGCAGAGTGCAGATGTTTCAGCTCAAATCGTCGCCATAGACCTGTGGGTCCGCTTTATCAGTGAAGGAGCCCGACCTGTTGGTTTATCAGTTGGATAACCGGGTTCATTTATGCTTGAAATGACGGTAGCGAGTCCCTAGACTTAGAGCTGCTCTTGCGGTTCCCCGCCCTCCTTGGCGCAGCGCGCCAGACCTGTGGTTTGCCTCGTAATTTCGGTCCGTGGTGCCCTTGGTACCGGCGCTGCTTGCACGAGCGGTGCAATATAGAGTGGTTATTCCTCGATACCCACAAAATATTGGGTTTATTGAGTTGACCCCTCTGGAGAAGCACAGTAAAGTTTCACTGGTGCCGCCCGTACGGCGGCCGCGCCAGTATTGGATTGGTTAAAGGTCTGCCGCCGAAGAGGAGTATAAGTTGCTCAAAATACAGAAGGTTCAGATTCTGGGATTCAAGTCGTTCTGCGATCGGACCGAGCTCAAATTACAGGGCGACGGCATTGCAGCGATCGTAGGACCGAACGGCTGCGGCAAGTCGAATATTTCCGACGCGATTTCCTGGGTCTTGGGCGAACAATCGGCGCGTTCCCTGCGCGGCGTAAACATGCAGGACGTAATTTTTGCCGGGACGCGGGAGCGTAAGCCCCTGGGTATGGCGGAGGTGACGCTGACCCTGATTGATCCTGAAGTGTACGGAGACGCAGACGAGCTCGAAATTGACCTCCAGGACGAACTTCCTGAGTCAGAATGGGACGAACCTTCTCTGCGCGCGGCATCGGCGACTGAGGCCGAAAATTACATCGAGGAAGTCCGTCCCGGTCAAGGCGACGAGGAAGCGCCGGAGGGATCCCAGACACAAACCGAATCTACAGTGGAAACTGCTTCAGCTACGGTTGGGCCGCAGCAGGTAGTGCTGAAAATCCGACGGCGGAAGTTCAAGCGCACGTTCAAAGCGGGTGAGATTGCGGTAACGCGGCGGCTGTTCCGCTCGGGCGAGAGCGAATATCTGCTGAACGGCAAGCTGTGCCGGCTGCGCGATATCCAAGACATCTTCATGGGCACCGGGTTGGGGCCGGAATCGTACGCGATCATCGAGCAGGGCCGTATCGGCCAGATTCTCAGCAGCAAGCCGACAGACCGCCGCGCCATCATCGAAGAAGCCGCGGGCATTACTAAGTTCAAGACGCGGAAGCGGCTGGCGGAAGCGCGTCTGGAAGACGCCAAGCTGAACCTGGCGCGCATCAACGACATTTTCGATGAAGTCACACGGCAGATGAATTCGCTGAAGCGTCAGGCCAGCAAGGCCGAGCGCTATGCCAAGTTGCGCGACGAGATGCGCGCCAAGCTGCGGGTGGTGCTGGCGAGCAAATTTGCGCAGCTTGATACCGACGCGGCCACACTGGAAGCGCAGCTCACCGAGCTGGGCAACGACCTACATTCCAAGGGCGAAGCCGTGCAAGCGATGGAGAGCGAACACGGCGAGCGGGCGCAGCGCGGCTACGCGATCGAACGCGAGGGCAACGAAAACCGCGAGAAGCTGAATGGTCTGGTGCTGGAGATCGACCGCGCCGTTGCGCGTCGTCGCACCAACGAAGAACGTTGCGCGGAGCTGGAGGCGCGGTCAGCCGGCGCGCAAGCCGAGCTGGCCGGCACTGAAGAACAACTGGGGCGCCATCAAGCAGAATTGCAATCGAACCGGAGCATTCTGGATTCCGCGACTGCGGATGTGGCCGTTGCGCAGGAGCAGTTGCAGCAAAGGCAGCAGGAGGCGAGTGCCGCATCCGAGACGCTGATGGCGGTGGAGCGCGAGCAGGAATTGCGCCGTGCGGGAATCCTGCAAGCAGTGTCGGCGGCGTCAGTCGTGCGCAACGTCATTACGCAGGCCGAGGAGCGGATCGCGGCCCTGGACCGCGAGTCGCTGCGACTCGACGAGGAAACCAAGACCGCGCACCAGCAATTGGACAGCTTTGGCGGGCAGCGCGGCCAGTTGGGTCTGGAGTTTGAGTCGGCTTCGCAGCGCGTGGCGGCATTGTCGGCGCAGATAGACGAGAACCGACAGCGGTTGGACGAAACCCGTGCGGCTGAGTCGCACGCCAAGCAGCACCTCGATTCCCTGCGAGCAGAGTACGCCGGTCTCAGTGGCAAGAAAGGCTCGCTTGAAGCCGTCATCACCGAGCATGGTTATTCAACCGAGTCTGTGCGGCGCCTGTTCAAGTCGGGCGCGATGAGCGGCGGCCGGGCGCCGGTGGGGGTGCTGGCTGATTTCCTCGAGGTCGAGGACCGCTATGAGCACGTGGTGGACGACTTCCTGCGCGACGAGTTGAATTACGTCGTGGTCAAATCGTGGGATGCAGCCGATGAGGGCCTCCGCCTGCTCCGCAGCGATGTGGATGGACGGGCAACGTTTCTGGTGCATCCCGAGGACTCGCAGGCGCGGTTCTCCTTCGCCGCCGAGGAAGGGGGATACCAAGGGCTCCAACGCGACAGCGTGGTTCCGTTGAAGCACTGCATCCGCGTGCTCGATGGTTTTGGGAAGTCTCTGGAAGTCATTCTGCCAAAGCTGGGGAATGGCTACATTGTTCCCGATCCCGAGGTTGGGCGCGACCTGGCGTTGCAGAATCCGGATGCGTTCTTCCTTTCGCAGTCCGGCGAATGCTTCCACAACGTCACGGTGACCGGTGGCAAGCAACGCAGCGAAGGCCCGTTGGCGATGAAACGCGAGCTGCGCGAAGTGCTGCAACAGGCGGCGGACGTCGAGCGCTCGATGGCTTCGGAACAGACGCGGGTAGCGGCCCTCACGCGCGATATTGGCGAGCTGACGACGCTGTTGCAGCGTCTGGAAGATGACAAGCGCGACGCCGAGCGGCAGGCGATGACGTCAGGCCACACGCTTCAACAACTTGACGGCGAGATGGTGCGGGTGCGCGAGCGTCTCGCCACCTACGAACGGGAACTCACCCGGCTGGTGGCGGAGTGCGGCGAGTGTGAGATCACGATCGCGTCGAACCGCACGGAACTAGCGGCGCACGAAGAAAACAAAGCGGCACTCGATGCCGCGATGCAGACCACCCAAAGCAGCCTCGATGAGTTGCGGCGGCGACGGGATGAAGCGGCGCAGCTTGCCAGCGATGCCCGGGCGCAGCTTGCAACACTCGAAGAGCGCCGGCGCGGCGCGCTTGCGACCGTCGTTCGCCTCGAGGCGATGGTAATCGAGGTCACGTCCCGTGTAGATAAACTCAAGAACCAGATCGATGGCGCAGCCGCGGAAAAGGAACAGCGCGAACTGGAAAACGGCCGGATGGCCGAGCAGGAGATTCTGTGGACGGCGGAGCGCGAGGCTGCACAGCACCGCGACGGCGAGTTCCAGCACGAGTTGCACGCTGTCCGGCAACGCCTCACCGAACTGGAAGAAGCGCTGAAAACCGCCCGCCAGGAGCTCGACGCAGCGCGCGACCGCCGTGGCGAACTGTCAGCCGAGCGAGCGCGGTTGCAATCGGACGCGCAACACTTGGCAGAAAACTGCGTCCAGGAATTGAGCCAGCCGCGCGAAGAGTTGCTGGCCGACGAGACGCTGGCACGGCTCGCGGGCGAAGAACTGGTCGTTGAGGAAGGCGCCTACAAAGAGATGCGGACGCGGCTCGAAAACATGGGGCCGGTGAACATGATGGCGTTGGAGGAATACCAGGAGACCGCGCAGCGCCACGAGTTCCTCGAAACGCAGCGGCAGGACCTGCTGCAATCCATCGAGAACACGCTGAACACGATCAAGGAGATCGACACCATTTCGCGGCAGAAGTTTGAAGAGGCGTTTGCGCGCATCAACGAAAACTTCTCGCAAACCTTCACCAAGCTGTTTGGTGGCGGGCAGGCATTTATGCGGCTCACCGACCTGGAGAATGTAGCCGAGAGCGGAATCGACGTGGTGGCTTCGCCCCCGGGAAAGAAGTTGCAGAACGTATTGCTGCTGTCAGGCGGCGAAAAGGCGCTGACCGCACTGTCGCTGCTGATGGGCATCTTCCAGTATCAGCCGAGTCCGTTCTGCATCCTTGACGAAGTGGACGCTCCACTGGACGAGGCCAACATTGGGCGCTTCACAAACCTGGTGCAGGAGATGAGCGGACAAACGCAATTCATCATCATCACACACAGCAAGAAAACAATGGGGATTGCTCCGGTGATGTACGGCGTGACGATGCAGGAGCCAGGTGTGTCGAAGCTGGTTTCGGTGCGGTTCCACGAAGAGGCGGCGCGAATGACGGCGTAACCACAACTATTGCAAATCAGCAGAGCGCGGCCCACCAGACCGCGCTCTTGCTGTTTACCCGCCCGACTCGGGTGGATGGGCGTTGCTCTCCCTACTTCCCTGCCGCGTTAGCCGACGCCCCGAACGTGATTGCCTTGTCGTTGCCACCGAAATCGATCTCCTGAATGCTTCGTCCCTGGTCGCTGATGACAAGCTGATTGAGCGACACTTTCTTCTCGAGGGATTTGACCTGTCCCTGGGCGGTGGCAATTTCCTTCTTGCCCTGCATGAATTTCACTTCAGCGTTGCTGCCGTCGATATCGTATTTCACGACGTAGGTGCCGGCTGGAAGGTTGGTGCCGTTGAGGTTCGCATCCTGGCGGAGGGTGATGCTCTCTGTTTTAGACTTCGCGGCTGCACCAACAGCAAATGTCAGTGCTAGAGCCAGAATCGCGTATCGTGCAAGAATTCGAGTCATTGAAACTTCTCCTTGTTGCAACCTGTCCTCCTGAATTGGCAGCGCCGGGCCTGCGCCCCATCTGCCTCTGCTTGCTACGCAAAAAGACTCTGCAAGTTCACAGACGAGAGCAGCACGCGCACACCGCTCTCAAATGCATCTGGCGTGCGAGATATGGCAGCTTGCGGCGCGGGACACTGCGCTCGTCACAGATGAGGAAGGATTTCCGGGGATTTCGATGGGACGGGTGTGTCGAAATACGCGACGAGTCGCGCGCCTGACGAGACGATATTGAACTTCCTCGAAGCGTTTCTGGGGCCGACGGCTATCGCCAGTCCATGCGTCTGCGCAGACCCGTGACGTGCGCCGTGTGGTGCGCGGAGTGCCAGGCATACAGGGCCAACATGCGGTTCAGGTCTAGCACGCCGATCTCCGGATGACGCATGGTGCGGGCAAAGTCGGAGGAGTCCATGCTACGCAGAAGCGTGACCCACCGAGTATGAAGGGCGCTGAGCAACTGGAGTGAAACCTCGACCGGCGTATTCGCCGTGTCGGCAAGTTTGGCCCACATGTCTTCCTTGTAGGCCTTGATGCTGGGCTCGTACTCCGTCAGCGCCAGTTTGAAGCGGATGTAGGCGTTGGCGTGACTGTCAGGGACGTGATGTGCCAATTGGCGAACGGTCCATCCCTCGGGGCGATACGGCGTATCGAGTTGCTCGGGTGACAGGCCCGAAATTGCCCTGCTGAAGTTCGCGGGCAGTTGCTCGAGAACCTCGATGTAGTGGGCGCGGCGCTTGGCCATCTGCTCTTCGTTCTCGGGAGGAACCCACTCGAACTTGCCTAGAGGATAGCGCAGGTCTTCCACTGTTAACTCCTGGTTGCCGGATGCATCGCCATTACGAACTCAACTTATTCAATCGAGCGAACCAAGTCAGAGGGTAGCAGCTCCACCGTACACGGACCTGGCAGGAGTTCCTGCTTGGCAGCCGGCACGTCTTTAGTCTCAGTTGCGGTACCAGCACTCGGCTTCGCGGACTTCTTCGCCGCCGCCTTGCCTTTTGATGCAGCAGTGGGCGCCTCAGTTCCGCAAGTCACCGTGCCACGGCGCAGCGCGCGCACAGACGATGGGTCTGGAAAAACAATGCCCAGGTCGGCAGACTTCACGATGTCGGCCAGGACCTTGATTTCAGCGTCGCCGGTCACAAACTTTACCTGCTCGTTTTTCGCCGGAGATGCCAACACGAAGAAGTCACCAGTTCCCTTCCCGGAGGCAGCCAGCTTGTGCGTACGCTGCGCCTCTAGTTCCGCGGAAGCCTTCTTGATCTGGCCGTCTAGGTCGCCGGAAACTCCCAGTGCAGCCAGGTGGCCGCGCGCTTCAATGCTGGGCGACTGACCGGTGAGGGCATAAAGGTAATCCCCGATGGCTTCGTCTTTGTTCCCACGCTTCTCGGCAATTTCGCCAAGATGGAATGCAATATCGCCGTTTCCCTTGGCATCCCACGATGCGCGGATATACCGCTCAGCGATATCCAGGTTTCCGCGCTTGAATTCGACCCAGCCCTTCGTGTCCCAAATATTGTAAAGAAGGTTGGCCGTAAAGAGGTCTTGCGGACGCAGGCTGTCGAGATTTACGTCGCGCAGTTGCGTTTCAATTGCGTTGATGGCGGCGTCAGAATACTGGCTGGCACGCTCCAGTTGGACGTCTTGCTCTGCCAGTGAGTAAGCGATGTTGTTCCACACGACGGCGGTCGGCGACAACGTAATGGCACGCTCAAAGGCGGCCATGCCTTTGTCGGTCTGGCCGCTCGCAATATAGGCCTGGCCAAGGGAAATCTGCAACAGCGGGTTCTTCTCCTGCAGCGAGACGGCCTTCTCCAGTTCCGGAACTGCCTCGCTCCAGCGCTTTTGCTTGCTATACAACAATCCCAGGCTGGAGTGCGCATTGCCATCGAGAGGGCTGACCTCGATCGCTTTCTTGTACTGCGCGAGAGCCTCGTCGTACTTCTGCATACCTTCATAGGCCTGGCCGAGTAATGTGTGCGCGTACTCGTCGTAGGCATTCGCCTCAAGCTGCTTCTGGAAAGTGTCAACGGCCTTCTGATATTGAGCGTCTGCCAGATAAGCGCGTCCGAGGTTGTTCCAAAGGTCTTTGTGTTTGGGGTCGGCTTTCGCGACGCGCTCGAATAACTCGATTGCCAGAGTGAAATTATTGTTGTTCGCGGCCTGCAGTGCCGAGTCGAACAGGTCGTCGGGCGACTGCCCGGCACCCAGCCCGGCAGTGCCGGGCGATTTGTTGTCGAACGTTATGCTCTGCGCCTGGTCGGCCTCCACGGTGCGGCGGAACGAGGCATAGTCGTCAAGGCGCTCGTATGGGATTTGCGTCAGCAATACCTTCAGCTTGCGCAGGGCGACCAGTTGGCCGGCGTCAAACTTGTAGCTGGAGTGATACTCGGCGTAGTCGCGCTTGACGTCCACTCCAATGGGAAGGCGCACGCCATACTTGGCGGGGATGCCCAGCTTCACGTCGACTGAAACTTCGTTGGAGCCGCCCAGCTTTATCGGCTTGGGGCCCTTCGCATCTTCGTCAGGCGGCGGGGAAGCTGGAACCCGAGCACGGGCAAGGGCAACTTTGGATCCGAAGCCGACCAGTCAAAGTAGTTGCTCACTGTAAGGTCGAATCCGATTTCAAAAGGGTTGTCGGTGTTCGCCGGGTCGCCGACCTTCAGATTGCTGATCTCCCCGCCTTTCATTGGGGTGGCGCTCAGCATCATTCCGAACAGGTCCTTCCAGCGGTTGTTGCCGACCTGGCGAAGCGCGAAGCGCAGGCCGAGTTCGGCATCGCCACGGGCGACGTCACTGAAATGAACCGTGAGCTTTCCGGTATCGTTCACGTTTCCGTCAATCCGGCTGCGGTCGAAACTGGCAAAAGGCAGGTTGGCGGGTGTGCGCACCAGCGCCGAACCACCATCGGGCGCAACCGCCAGCGCCAGTTTGTCACGCAGCGGAAACGAGAGCATCCGGAAAGGAGCAACGCCGTTGGTGCTGTCGAGCCAGACGTCCTGTCCACCTACGTCGACGCGGGTGATGACGTGGTCGAACTGCGAAGGCGACGGAATGTCGGGATCCAGCACGTGCTGCGAACCAATCAGCACCGAGGTTGATTCGAATCCTTGCGCGGCGAGCAGGGCCGCCAGCAGCGTGTTCTTGTCCTTGCAATCGCCATAGGCGTTGGCCAGGACTTCAGAGGCGGCATGCGGCTGATAGCGGCCCAAGCCAAACGACAGACTGACATAGCGGAAGTCGCGGGAGACAAAGTCATACAACGCTTTCACTTTGTCCATGTCCGTGGTCTTGCCCTGCACCAGTTCCGCGGCTTTGGCCTTGACTGCATCGGTGGGAAGGCGGCGATCTTTCTCCAGGCCGGCGTACCAATCGCCTAGCTGCTGCCAGCTCTCAAACGTGGTCAACTGCACGGACGGCGGTTCATCTTCATCGCGCCTGCGGGCAGAGCGCTTCTTCTTCTTCCTGTCTGCCTCTTCTTCATCCTCAAGGTGCGAGTGCTTCCAGCGATAGATACGGCGGTCGCCTTCGTCAGTAATCTTGGGGTCCGCGCCCGGCTCGGTCTTGAGCTTGATCTCACGAGACTTGGGAATATTAATTTCGAGTTGCTCATCGAGCACGATGCCACGGTCGCGAAAGTCGTAGCTAGTCCAGAATTGACCCGGGGTAAGCGGGTTCACAATATCGCGGACGAATCGATACTCCAGCACATCGCCGGGACGCAAAGCTGGCACGCTTATGTGCTTCTCGTGATAGTCGGTGTACATCAGCGCGTTAGGGTAGGTAACGTCTTGAATGGCCGAGTCCTGCGCAGTCACGATTGTGCCGTCCGGTTTGATGACGCGGACGTAGGCAATCTCCAGCTTGTCGCTGAGTTCGCTGTAGCCGACCTTGAGCTGCCCTAGCGCCTGCACACCGGCGTCGCTGTTGACCTTGATGCGGGCATCGATCTGCTCGCGGCCGGTACCGTCATTTTCGAAGCGGAACGACTCGGCAAAATGTTCGGTGACGTAGGCGTGCTGCGAATAGTCGGGTGCGGGCTTTGCGGCCGGAGCCGGCGCCTGGGCCCAGGCACAGGCCATGAAGACATAAGAGAGAAGGACTAGCCGGATTGTGCGCATAGAAGTGGGTAAAGCTTATGGTACGCGGTAACAGCGACGATGGGAATTCATGCCGACTCTACTCGCCGCGTGTCCAGCGCCTACTTCGTGGGGCCGACGGACTCTACAAACTCATTTGGAGGCCACGGACCTCCCAGGCGCAGGCGCACCCCTTCCGACGGACCCGCGCTGCGCAATGCAGCGACGAAACGCTCGCGATCCTCACGATGAATCAGGGCGTACCACACGTGTTTGCGTCGGTCATGGCGGGAACGCCAATCGCGCACGATACCGCCAGCCACGGTCTTCAGCTTGGAATCGATCGCAGCGATTCGTACCTCGGATTCCTGACGCCGTTTCAGATACTCTCGGCCACTGACCGGCGTCGCTCGGTCGGAGTTTTCCTCATCACTCCATGCCGCCGTCAGTTGGTATTCGACCGTATCCGTCAGCCGGTAGAAAGCGCTTGCATAGTATTCGCGATGCTCGGAGACCAGCGCAACGATGGCTTCAATATCCGTGACCACGGCAGGAAACGGAAACGAGAGGGCCGTCTCGCGAACCGCCACCTCCTTCAGCACCTGCCGAAATTTCTGCTCCGCGGAAACGCGCACCGCCGGCTCCAGCAGCGTTTCAGGATTCGCGACCTCACTCCAGTAGACGCGCATGTCCAAAGCGTCATAGAAGCATAGCGGGAGCTCCGCGACGCCACTCAGCCCGGAGATCGGCTCGGCTTGATTCGGCGTGATGCAGTAGAGAAAGCAGGCCAAATTTCAGCCTAACATTTCGCTTTTCACTTGTCGCTCTTTGCCATTCGCACAATGAAAAGACCCACTCCCGCATTGCGCAGGAATGGGTCGTTTCCTAACTATCCACGAATCACTAGCCACTGACCTACCGCCGCGGGCCACGTCCCCTGCCACCGCGATCGCCACCGCGTCCACCGCCCGGGCCGCCCCGGCGAGGACCGCGATCGCCACCGCCATCACGGCGCGGCGGACGGCTGCCTTCGCGGTTGAAGTTGGGCTCGTCGGCGGCTTCGTGCCCGCCTTCGAACGCCACCTGCCCGCCAGACTCCTCGGCAGCTTCGACGCCTTCTGGCAGTTCCCCACCGCCCATCTTGGCGCGCTGTTCCTTCAGAATCGCCTTGCGTGACAACTTGATGCGGTTGCCTTCAACGGCCAGCACCTTCACCAGGATCTGGTCGCCTTCCTTCAGCTCATCGCGAACATCGTTGATGCGATGCTCCGCGACTTCGCTGATGTGCAGCAAACCGTCAGTCCCGGGAATAATCTCGACGAACGCGCCGAAGTCCGCCAAACGCGTCACCTTGCCGAGGTAGGTCTTCCCTACTTCGGCGGTGGCGGTAATGTCGGAAATCATCTGCAACGCCTTCGCCGCAGCTTCCTGGTCGCTCGATGAAACGTTCACCTTACCGGTGTCGTCCACGTCAATCTTGACGCCCGTCTGCTCGATGATGCCACGAATCACCTTGCCGCCCGGCCCGATGAGGTCACGAATCTTGTCAGTCGAAATCTGCACCGTGTAGAAGCGCGGCGCAAATTCGCTGATGGTCGTGCGCGGCTCGGTAATGACCTCATTCATCTTGTCGAGAATGTGCAACCGGCCATGCCGTGCCTGCTCCAGTGCTTCGCGCATGATCTGCGCCGTGATGCCCATCACCTTGATGTCCATCTGCAGCGCCGTGATCCCTTCGCGCGTTCCGGCAACCTTAAAGTCCATGTCGCCGTAATGGTCTTCCGCACCCGCGATGTCGCTCAGGATGGCATACGTATCGCCTTCCTTCACCAAGCCCATCGCCACACCGGCAACCGAAGCCTTCAACGGAACACCCGCATCCATCAAGCTTAGCGAACCGCCGCAAACCGTCGCCATTGACGACGAGCCGTTGGACTCGAGAATGTCAGACACCACGCGCATCGCGTACGGCCAGTCCTCTTGCGCTGGCAGCACCGCCGACAACGCACGCTCGGCCAGTGCTCCGTGCCCGATCTCGCGACGACCCGCGCCACGCAGGAACGCCACCTCGCCCACCGAGAACGGCGGGAAGTTGTAGTGCAGCATGAAGCGCTTCTTGGCTTCGCCTTCGAACGCCTCCAGCCGCTGCATGTCTTCGCCCGTGCCCAACGTCGTGGTAACCAGTGCCTGTGTCTCGCCGCGAGTGAATACCGACGATCCGTGTGTGCGTGGCAGCACTCCTACCTCGATCCAGATATCGCGAATCTGGTCGAACTTGCGGCCATCCGGACGGCGCTTCACTTTGATCACCTGCTCGCGGAAAATCTGCTCGCGCAGCAAGTCGAAATACTTGCCCGCCTTCTTGCGGCCAGCTTCGTCTTCTTCGGGAATTGCTTCCTTCACTTCCGTCTTCAACTTCTTGATCATCGCGTAGCTGTCGTTCTTCGGATACTTTTCGGTGTTGACCGCGTCCGTCAACTGCGCGCCAACCTTAGCCCGCAATTCCGCGAGGTACGCTTCGTCGGTAACCACCGGCTCAACCACCCGCTTCGCCTTGCCCACCTTCTGCACCAGCTCATTGATGGCGGCGCAAATCTTCTTGATCTCGGTGTGACCGAACTCGATGGCGTTCACGACCGTTTCTTCCGAAACTTCCTTCGCGCCCGACTCGATCATCACGATGCCGTCCATGGTGCCGACGACCATCAGGTTCAACTGCCCCGCGCGCTGCTCGTCATACGTGGGGTTGATGACGAACTCGCCGTTCGCCTGCCCGACGCGCACTGCGCCAATGGGACCATGGAACGGAATGTCCGACACGCTCAACGCCACCGACGCGCCGTTGATGCCGGCAACGTCCGGATCATTCGTCGTGTCTGCCGACAACACCATGGCGATGACCTGGGTCTCGCAGCGAAAGCCTTCGGGGAACAGCGGACGGATCGGACGGTCAATCTGGCGGCTGGTAAGAATTTCGCGCTCGCTCGGACGCCCTTCGCGCTTGATGAATCCGCCCGGGATCCGTCCGGCGGCATAGGTGTACTCGCGGTAGTCAACGGTGAGCGGGAAAAAGTCGATGCCCTCGCGGGGGTCGGCGTTGGCGCAAGCGGTGGCGAGAACGGCATTGTCGCCAATGCGAACGATGCAGGAACCGTGCGCCTGCTTCGCAAACTTTCCGGTTTCAAAGTGAATGGACTTACCGCCGTGTAACTGAACGGTGACTTCGAGTGCTTCTGGTTTCATTTATTTTCCTTCCGTGGAAAACGCAACCGATGGATTCCCGGGCCCGCTGCGGCCCTGAATGTTGATGGTCCTGATACTCGTCGCAATCGAATGCACCGCGAGGCAGGATGGATGCGGCAGCGGCATGGGGAGATTTGGAGGTCATGTCAGCCGAGAGGGGCTGGAACCTGAGCTGGACGGGTGCCCCATCCCGGCTGCTTTTGCCGGGGTGGGCCTTTCCCAAAGTCCAAACTCGATCTGCCCGCCACAGCACCATGGGCCGCGGCAGGCGAATGTTTGACGCACAATACGCTTGAAAGCGGTTTTTCAGTGGCTGGCCGGCTTACTTGCGGATGCCCAGTCTCTGAATGACGACCTTGTAGCGTTCGGGATCGGACTTTCTGAGGTAGTCCAGCAGGCTGCGACGCCTGCTAACCATCATGAGAAGACCGCGCCGGGAGGCATGGTCCTTCTTATGCGTCTTAAAATGCTCCGTCAGTTCACCAATGCGCGTACTCAATATCGCGATCTGGACTTCCGGCGAACCGGTATCCGTGTCGTGAGTACGGTACTGGTCAATCAGGGCGGTTTTTTTCTCTCGGGCTAACACTGCTTCGGGTGCGCTCCTACTCTGTTTTTGTCGTATGTTGTTACGTCATAAAGAATAACATGCTTCCGCGCTTGCCGCCAAACGGTGCTGGCGGTGGTTTCAGAACGTCAGTCAGTTAGAAACGTGAGGAAATCACGTCTGAAGCGAAAAGCCGCCCCGAAGGGCGGCTTGTTGCAAAGCAAATCGTCGCATGAAACGTTAGGACAGCTTTCGGCGGAGCATACCAGCGATCCCGACGATGCCACTGCCTAGCATAACGAGAGTTCCCGGCTCTGGAACCGCTGCGCTATCTTTTTGCGATGCATAGGCGCCTCCGCCATCCGGGTCCTGCACGTAGATCGCATTACCGCTCGCATCTACGAGCGCAAAAGACAGATCGTTTGGGATGCCGGCGCAGCTGCCAAAGAAACATTGATAACCAGCGCCATCGCCGCCCACCCCGGTCTCCCAGCCCCACTGCGGAGGAAAGACCAAGTCGGCTACGATCGAAGCCCAGTAGGTCGTCCCCGCCTGCGCGGTGAACGGCAAACCGAGAAAGCCGTCATAGAAGTAAGCTGGATCACCAAAAACGTCGTAACCAATGAAGGTCTCGCCGAAAGTACCGGGACCGGAATAGCTGGCCAGCGTGGCGCCGGGAGCTCCGCCGTTATCGGCGTAGAAATTCAGCGTGAATCCGGTGATGGGCCCCTGAGCGGGAGGATTGAAATAGGCGCCGATCCATTGAAACTCTGCTATGTCTGAAGTCGAACTCAACGTGAAATTGTCGTACGTGGTGGCGAAGTTGCCAAGTCCCGCAAAGCCACTCTGGCGGGTCAGCGTATTGGCGAAAGCGGGCGTTGCAAGAGCGAAGAGGCAAACGGCAAAGGCAGCCACCGCGCTGAAACGGATTATCCGAAGTCTCATTAATTCCTCCTAAAGATATGCTCCGGGAATTCAATCTTCCCTGGAGCTTAGCAATTATTTCACCGCGTTCCTGGGAAAACAAACCCTTTTTCCTCGATCCTCGGAAGTCCACCTCCGAAGCGGTGTTGAAGTAAGGCTAACAAGAGTGATTCATGTTCTCACCTGCCAAGCGCAAGTCCCCGAAGTGTCATTTATGCTGCCGCAAGTGCGTGGACACCGTCGCTTGTCCATTGATATGCAGGTCTGTGCAGCGGCCGGCCACGAGACCATCGACGATTCCCACCGCGCATGCTCTAATGCATTCCGCGAGGATTTCGTGTCCATGCCCCGTTTCTTTCATTCTCTGGCGGTATTCCTGGTGTCTTGCGCCGCTCTCTTCTGCGCCGCGCAGGCGCAGCCCACGGTGACTCCCGAGCACGTCAACTCTGCACTTTCGGACCTCGATCCGTACATCCGCTCGACGCTTGCCAGCACGAAGGTTCCCGGAGTCGCGGTCGCCGTGATCTATAACGACAAGGTCCTGTTTCTGCGCGGGTACGGAATTCGCAAGGTCGGCGATCCGGCGCCAGTTGATCCCGACACCGTCTTCGAAATCGCCTCGTTCTCCAAGCCCATTACCTCGACGATCCTTGCGTCGCTGGTGGGCGAAGGCAAAATCAGTTGGGACGACAAGATCCTCGACCTCAATCCCGGCTTCCAGCTCTCGAACCCCGAGACCACCAAGCAAATCACCATCCGCGACTTTCTTTCCCACCGCAGCGGACTCGCCACCGAATCCGGCGACATGCTCGAAGACCTCGGGTATTCCCGCCCAGACATCTTGTATCGCATGCGTTACCTGCCACTGCCGGGGACGTTTCGCAAGTCTTATGCCTATAGCAACTTTGGCTACACCACCGGAGCCATCGCCGCCGCCATCAAGCTCGGCAAGCCCTGGGAGACCATTGCCGACGAACAGCTTTACTCCCGCCTCGGCATGACTTCCACCAGCTCGCGCTTCTCTGACTATGAAGACCGCGCCAACAAGGCTGCGCTGCACGTCTTCCTCAACGGAGAGCCAGTCAACCGCTTCGTGCGCGAAGCCGACGCCGAAGCCCCCGCCGGAGGAGTCTCCTCCAGCGCCCGCGATCTCGCCGAATGGGCGCGGCTGCAGCTCAATGACGGCAAGTGGAACGGCAAGCAGCTCATCGACGCCACAGCCCTCGCCGAGACCCATAAGCCCCAGATGTGCACTAGCCCTCCCGACCCCGCGAAGCCCGGTGAATGTGTCGGCAATAGGTACTACGGCCTTGGCTGGGATGTCGGAAAAACGGCTGACGGCCACACCCAACTGGGACATAGTGGCGCATTCTTCGAAGGAGCGGCGACTGCCGTCTATCTGGTACCCGATGAACACCTCGGCGTGCTGGTCCTCAGCAACAGCATGCCCGTCGGCGTGCCCGAGGCCATCTGCCTGTACTTTCTCGACATGGTGCACTACGGCAAACCTCAGCGCGACTACCTGCCGCTGCTGGGAAAACTCTTCGCAGGGATGATCGCCGAATCTCAGGATGCGTCGCCCAACTACGCCGCGCTGACGCCGCCGAAAACCGCAGCTACCGCCAAGCCATTTACCACATACGTTGGCAAATACACCAATGAGTACTTCGGGACGCTCGAGGTCTCCGTCGAAGACAATCGCCTGATTCTGCGACTTCCCCCACGCGGCGCTTACTACGAACTCGCGCCCTGGGATGGCGATACCTTCACCTACTACTTCGCCAGCGAAAATACCGGAGCCGGACGCCGCGGCGCCATCTTTTCGCCCGACAAAGGCCAAGTGCTGATCGAAATGCTCTCCCCCGAACACAACGCCGTATTTACCAGGCCGCAGGGCGCTCAATGAAACCGGCGCCTCGCGTTCGCACCGTTTTTTGGCGCTAACCTGAGTTCCGTAGTTCGCTTGCGCCCCCACACAACCCGCACTTTCCTGCCGTGCGCTCAGAGACTTGATGCCTACCCGCTCGAGGCCCGTGTTCAATGCGAAACCCCGCCCTCCCGATCAACTCTAAGATCCCCATTGGTACACGTACCTTCGTAACTTGACAGCCACTCCCACATCGCTACACTGCGGCTGAGGGTTTCGTGCCTCGGACCCTCCTGCGCCTCGCAAGCGACCTGCTGGGTTGGTGGTCTTTGACAATTCGGATTACCTTTTCGTTACGACTACGTGCGGTTGACTTCTACAAGTTGTGCGCGCTTCCCGCGTAATCGGGCGAAATTTCAGCCATAACTCCTTACTACACAGGAATTTACTTATAAACCCAATGAAGCGAGGCGTTTACCCGGAAAACTCTCCTAACTTTTTGATTCTAAGGAATTTCAGGGGGCAGGGGGGAGGGGCTGGCGATCCTCCCGCGATCTTACCTGGAAATAATTACCAAGTAGTAGATAGTCAATTCCCGCGGATGTCCTAATCCCACGTAACGCGTCCATTCTGATACTGTACCGAGAGGGTTGCCGATGATCGGGACGCCGCGCTAAATGGGGATCGCATTCCGCAGGACCTTCAAAGCATTCCAATACCGTGACTTCCGCCTCATGTGGATTGGCGCCTGCACCTCCAGCATCGGCACCTGGATGCAGATTGTCGCCCAAGGCTGGCTGATCTATCGCCTCAGCCACTCGGCTTTTCTGCTGGCGCTCGACCAATTTCTCGGCGGGCTTCCGATCTTTCTGCTGTCGCTTCTCGGCGGCGTCATCGCCGACCGCGTCGAGCGTCGCCGGATTCTGCTGGCTTCCCAATATCTTCAACTAGCCAGCGCAGCCACGTTAACCGTCCTGGTGGCGACCAACATGGTGCACGTCTGGCAGATCCTATCCCTGTCGCTGGTTTCCGGTTTCGCGCAGGCCTTCGGCGGCCCTGCCTACCAGGCGCTGATTCCGACCCTGGTTGAGCGCGACGACATGCCCAACGCCATCGCCTTGAACTCCATACAGTTCAACGTGGCGCTGGCCGTGGGCCCTGCTCTCGGCGGAGTAACCTTGGCCCGGCTGGGTGAGGCGTGGTGCTTCGGTATCAACACGCTCTCGTTTATCGCTCCCGTCATCGCGCTGAGCATGATTGCATCACGCTTCACGCCGGAAAAAACTACGGATACGATGCTCAGCAGCTTCAAGCAGGGTATTCGCTTTGTGCGGCAGCAGGGCTCAATGGAAGCCCTGATTGTGCTGGCGTTTTGCATGACGGCGCTGACCATGCCGCTACGGACGTTCTTTCCAGTGTTCGTGAAAGACATCTTTCATCGCGGTCCTGAAACTTTTGGATGGCTGACGAGCTTTATGGGGATCGGCTCGATCTGTGGATCGCTGGTGATCGCCACCCTGGGAAACTTCCGCCACAAGGGACGATTTGCGGTCATTATGCTGATCTGCCTCGGGGCCGCGATATCTGGCTTTGCGCTGTCGAAGTCCTTGGCTGTGAGCTACGGTGTCGTGGTGATAGTAGGTTTCTCGATGATGGCGGTATTCGCCACCGTGACGTCCCTGGTGCAACTCATTACCACGGACGCGATGCGCGGCCGCGTAATGAGTGTCTATAACGTGGCGTTTCGCGGCGGCATGCCGATGGGAAATCTGGTGTCAGGCTGGCTTGTTCCGCCGTTTACCGCTCCGCAGGTTGTTGTGGTCAACGGGCTCCTGCTGGTGTTGCTGGCGTCTTATTTCATGGTGACACGAGCGCGGGTGACTTCGCTCTAGCCGTCGATTAGCCCAATACTGCCTCCACCGAGAGTTGCAGGCAAAATACAACGTTGAATTCAAGGCACGTCTTCCCCTACTGCAACACAAGGTGCGTGAAGGGAGGAACGTACGCCATAAGGAACACGAGTATACCCACGAGACACGCCAGCGCAATGCTGTGAAAGAACACGTAACGCAAAATATCGCCTTCGTGCCCATACCACTCAGTCGCAGTACTGGCAACGACGATGCTCTGTGCGTCGATCATCTTTCCCATCACACCGCCGCAACTGTTGGCCGCCGACATGAGGATCGGAGAGACGCCTACTTGCTGCGCCGAGATCTTCTGCAGGCTACCGAATAGCACGTTGGACGACGTGTCGGAACCGGTCAGGGCAACCCCCAGCCATCCCAACAGCGTTCCGAAGAACGGATAGAAATGACCGGTGCGTGCGAAGGCGAGACCCATAGTGGCGTCGAGACCCCCGTATCGCGTAAGAAATCCGACGGCCATCATCGCGGAAATGGTAAGGAGCGAGAACCGAACCCGCACAATGGTCTTCAGGTAAATCTTTAAGATATCCACGACGCCGAATCCCATGATGAACCCGGAGATGATTGCGGCGATGAAAATGCCTGACCCGGTGGCGCTCAACCAATTCAAGCCGAAGACCGCGGGCTCCCTAGTGTTCTTGGCGACCACTGGCGGCATGCGCTCGACCAGCTTGTTCAACCCGTGTATCGGGAATTGCGGGTTGGTGATCTTGCTGGGCGCCGTGCTCCAGGTAGCCGCAGAGGTAAAGACCTTTTCCGGCGTATTCATGATTTTCTTGCCGGTGAACGTGCCCCAACAGAAGACGATGACACTGAGGATAAGCCACGGCAGCCATGCGCGGGCGACTTCTCCGGTGCTGTAGCCGTGCGAGGCGCGATGGTCGGTCTTCTTCTCCTCACCTTCGAAGGTCCAAACGCGTTTGGGGTGCCATGCCCTGAGGAAAGCAATCAGTACCAGCATGGAAACTACAGCTGAGATAACGTCCACGAGCCACGGACCGTGATGGTTGGATATGAAGTACTGCGAAGTTGCGAAGGAAGCACCAGCGACCAGAATTGCCGGCCAGATCTCGATCATTTCCGAGAAGCCGACGAAGGCCCAGATCAACCAGAAAGGTACCAGCACTGAAAACCATGGCAAAATACGTCCCGCCATTGCGCCGAGCGTGATTTCGCTGAATCCGGTGACGCCCGCAAGGGCAATGATCGGCGTGCCAAGAGCACCGTAGGCGACCGGAGCGGTGTTCGCAATGAGGGAGAGTCCCGATGCCTGCAATGGGCGAAAACCGAGACCGATAAGCAAAGCCGCCGTAACCGCTACCGGAGTGCCGAACCCCGCAGCACCTTCAAAGAAGGCGCCGAAGCTGAAGGCGATCAGCAGGAGTTGCAGGCGGCGGTCCTGGGTAATGCCGGTAAGGCTGTGTTTGAGTACTTCGAAGCGTCCCGATTCAACCGTTAGCTGGTAGAGGAAGATGACATTGAGAACGATCCAGCCGATGGGAAACAGCCCGTAAAGGCCTCCGTAGACAGCCGTCGTTGCGGCCATTCGCGCCGGCATGTAAAAGCCAACGATTGCCGTCAGCAGCGCCGCGATCAGTCCGGCCAAGGCCGCATAGTGAGCCTTGATGTGTCCGAAGGCGAGAGCGCCGAGCAACACGATGACGGGCAATGACGCTATGAGAGTGGACAGCCACCAATGCCCGGTTGGGTCGTACTGCTGCTGCCATCCAGCCGAGAGTTCGGGCAGTCGGAGAATCACGACAGCGGCGATGATTGCGATCAAGGTGAAAATCAGCCCTGCCCATCCGGACGAAGTTGCGGGCGACTGCTTCGTAGCCTCGAGAGAACCTGACATGCTGCTCCTCCAGCGGAGTTCGATTACAACGCACCACTCGTAGGGAATACGGCCAGAATCTTACGCAGGAAACTGTACTTTGCCTACAGCTTTCTCAAACGGATACAACTCACAAGTTTGCGTGACACAAAGCACAACTCGAGGTCAGGAGACGATTCCGCCCGAGGAGACGGGAACAAGCAAAGTGGGTCAGTGTAAAGCTACAAAGCTACAAGGTTGCGCGTAGGTTAGTCCGATACAGCGACCAGCGCGCTGAGCCCTAGCAGTCACGGATGCGGTTACGCACAGCATTTTACCCAACAGCCTTGGCCGCACCTAGGCGCAAACGACGCCGCTACACAGAAAGTTGTATGCCGATGCGGATTGCTGCGGCGAGAAGCGATTCCGCAGGCTTAACGAAGAAATATCGGTTTCCGACGCCGGTGGGGAATCGTCGTTCAAACAATTTTGTGCGCCTTATCACACGAACCGGTGACCGATGCCACAGCCTGTAATCTTCTGTTCACATAGGTTCTTGCACCAAGGCAAATTCGCGGATGGGAAAAGCCGACTCGGGTTGTAGTGGAACTCTGGACAGTCCTGTCCGACAGTAGATGCCGCAGATTCGGAGGTTCGGAGGCAAGGATGCAATATCTTTTCCGTTCAGCTCTACTCTCCACGTTGGCCGGATTGTGCCTTTTAAGTTCGGCATTCATGCCCAGCTTGAATGGCGCGACGCCGGCCCAAACCGACGATCAAAGCGGAAAGAAGACAACATCCGCTAAGACTACCCATAGCGCGAAACCAAAATCGGCAACAATTTCCAGCTCGGAAGAGATCAGGGAATTGAAGGATGCGATCGCAGCGCAACAGCAGCAGATCCAACAACTGCAGCAGCAGATTCAAAACCGCGATCAGGCAATCCAACAAGTCAAGAACGAGACTGATCAGAGTGCCGCCGAAGCAAAACAGGCGGCGGCAACTGCGCAAGAGGCAGCCGCAACCGCCGTCAAAGCGAATGCATACGACACGCAGGATGCAACCGCTATGAGCGGGCTGCACACCTCCGTCGTCGATCTGCAGAGCAACACTAAGGCCAACACCGAGGGACTGGCAGAAGCCAAGAAATCCTTGATCACGCTCGAAAAGCCCTACAAGGTGCCGGCGCCTCCAAAAGTCGTACCGGCGGCACTGCCCGTCCGGGTGCTTACGGTTGATCCGATGAAAAAGGAAGGGCTTACGCCTGGCATCATGCTGGGCGGGGTGACCCTTACGCCGTACGGGTTTATCAAGACCACAGTGGCATACGATTCAAGTCAGCCGCGTGGCGACGATTTCCCGCTTCCAGGATTCCTGAGCGCCGATACCGGTCCAACCAATAATTCCGAGTTCCACATCAAGGCGCGTGCCAGCCGCTTTGGCGGAAGGTTTGAGTGGCCGGATGCTTCCAAGAGGTTGACGATCAGCGGCGCAATCGAAGCTGATTTTGAAGGCAACTTCAGCCGTGTCGACAACCGCAACGTCTCCGCTATTCGTAGTAACGGTTTGCAGTTGCGGCTGGCCTACGGGCGGCTGGATTACGCTGCGACAGACAAAACCGACGTGTTTACCGAGTTTGGTCAGAACTGGACGATTTTCGGTTCCAGCGCGATGGCCAACATATTCGAAACCACCTTTTATGGTGCGTATTTCGGCACCATTTACGAACGCTCTCCCCAGTGGCGGCTCGGGGTCATCCACAAGTTCGCCGGCAGCCGCAATGTGAAGCTGTCTCCTGAATTTGCAATCATGATGCCCAGCGAAGGAAACGACCCTGTTGACAGCGTCTCCTGCACTGTCGCTGCTTTGGGCGTAGCGACGGCCTGTACTTTCACCAACGGACTGGGCAACCAATTGGGCTACGGCGAGCGCCAAGGGGCAGACTTCAGCCGACCAACCTATGAATCCAGGGTCGTGTTGCAATTCCAACTGGACAAGGCTCCGGGGGTTGCCCCAGCTCAGATTCTCTGGAGCGGGTTCTATAGCGGGCGCCAGGCGACCGTGTTGGCTTCGGCCGTTCCAGCCGCCTACAAAACAGCCTTCCCGAGGGGCTATGACGCCACAAGTAACGGGTACGGTAATCAAGTGGCTATTTCACTGCCGACTCGATGGTTTACGGCTGTTGTCAATGCCTATTCCGGAGCGGACCTGCGGTTCTTCTTCGGTGGGCAGTTCCTATCGAACTACAACTACGCGGGCGGGTTGACCGGCACGGCGAATGCGGCATCGGTCGATGGCTCGTCGACTGTCATATTTGGAACTAACGGTGCCGGACAGGCTGTCGCCGCTCCACAGTACCCTGTGCGTGGTTACGGCGGATTTCTCAACGTAGGTCTTCCCGTCTCGCGCTGGTTTAATGCCGACCCGAAGGGTCGGAATGCCGGCTGGCAGGTGTGGTTCAACTACGGAATAGATGGCACCAACTCTGATGACTTCTTCAAGGCCAAGTCGATTGGGGCAAGCGGGGCCGGTCCTTCAAAGACCACCATGAAGGCCGCGACCGTGTACTACAAGCTCAACCCGTGGGTCACCTTCGGCTTTGAGGAAACCAAGTACGGGAGCGTTGCCTTCGAGAATACTAAAGGCGTCTGCACGACCAAGATCGCCGGATTGCCATCGTGCAACTTTACGGACTGGCGGACCGAATTTGGTCCGGTGTTCAGCTTCTGAGTCTGTATCTTTAGCAAATACGCTCTGCCGGGCGACGCTGACGCGCCGCCCGATCTTTTCTGCCACCCGCCCTTGCAACAATATCGCCTTTCGAACTTTTGGGAACCTTTCTGAGGTGGGCCCCGAATTCACAGTGAGAGAGCAAGTAGCCCCGTGCATGGGAACGCGCACATCTGCGACCTCTGAAATCGCTTATTGAGTCGTGGAGTGTCACAAGTCTTTACGTCGCGTTACCAGACTTAATAGTCGAAGCCATGAGGCTCGTGTTCTTAGTAATGGCAGGCAGATTGCCAACCCAAGAGGAGCAGAGAGCATGAAGACAAAGTTGATGGTAGTTGCAAGCGTGATGGCGTTGTTACTGTGTGGCGCGGCGATGGTTGCCAATGCCCAGGAGCCCGGAGGCAGTCCGCACGCCGGCTGGGGCGGGCCCGGACCCGGTGGACATGGCATGGGGATGGCGCTACGTGAATTGAACCTGACCGATGCGCAGAAGCAACAGGTCAGGGCGATCATGAAGTCGAACCACGCCACCATGAAGACCGTAATGCAGCAGTTGGAGCAGAACCGCGCTGCCCTGCTGGCAGCAACTGCGAACGGAGCCTATGATGCAGCAAAGATCCAAGCACTGGCCAATCAGCAGGCCCAACTGCAGTCGGCGATGATCGTGAACCATGAAGCGATCCAGCACCAGATCTACACGCAAGTGCTGTCGAGTACCCAACAGGCGCAGGCCGAGCAACTTCGTACGCAAGCGATCACTCGCATTAACGAACGAGTGCAGAAAATGGCAACCGGAGCCGACGCACCGGCCCCGCCTGAAGAATAGCTATTGAGAAAGTCGCTCCGCTGGGCAGGACTTCGGTCCTGCCCTTTTCTCTTGGAACGCGCCTTGCGTTCAAAGAAAACAGTAATGTAATAGTTGTGTCATTTCGCTGCCGGATGTGTGCACATCACATACTTCATCGTGCGCACTTCCTAGCATGAGTGCATGGTATCCATCGGCCCTGATTACATTCCTTCGCATTCTAAAGGCATCCACGCTCGGGTTCTTCTTACTTCGGTTTTCGGACCGTATGCACAAGACGACGAATTCGGCAGCCGCGCCATCAACCCGATGGAGCTTTACCACAACCAGGTCACCCGCAAACAGGGCAGCTTTTCGCTCCGCATGTTTCACCGCTCCTGGGGACTGATGATGATCCAGCAGAACATCTCGGCTCCGAGCACGCTGCTCGACTTCCCTACCCTGGAGAAGTTCGAGAAGGAGTTGACCTTGCATCATTACGACATTGTCGGCATCTCAGGCATCATTCCCAACTTTGGAAAGGTCCGCGAGATGTGCCGGCGCGTGCGCAGGTTGTCGCCCCACTCCACAATCGTCGTGGGCGGGCACGTGGCTGGGATTCCCGGCATTGAATCCATGATCGATGCCGACCACATCGTGAAGGGCGAGGGCATCGCGTGGATGCGCCGATTCCTGGGCGAAGACGCTACCGTACCCGTATTCCACCCCGAAATACTCTCCGGCTTTGGCTTTCGGATTCTAGGCATGAAGGTGCCCGACAATACGCGCGATACCGCCGCTACCATCATTCCCTCCGTCGGTTGCCCCATGGGATGCAACTTCTGCACGACCTCGGCGTTCTTCGGCGGAAAGGGCAAGACTCACCACTTCTACGAAAGCGGCGACCAACTCTTCGAAGTGATGCAGCACATGGAACAGAGCATGGGGGTGCAGTCGTTTTTCGTTATGGACGAAAACTTCCTGCTCAACCGGCCGCGCGCCCTGCAGTTGCTCAAGCGCATGCAGGAACACAACAAGAACTGGGCGCTATACGTATTCTCTTCGATCAATGCGATTCGTAAGTATTCGATGGAAGAGCTGGTACAGCTTGGGATTTCATGGATTTGGGTTGGACTTGAGTCGCCACAGTCGGGCTACGCAAAGCTCAAGGACTCCGATACGCGTGCCATCGTTGCGAACCTCAGGAAGCACGGAATCAAAATGCTGGGTTCGACAATCATCGGCCTCGAACATCACACCCCGGAAAACATCCAGAAAGACATCGACTACGCAATCTCTCACGGGACGGACTTCCATCAATTCATGCTGTACACGCCGGTCCCGGGCACGCCGCTCTATCACGAGATGAAGGCCGAAGGTCGGATGCTGAACGACGTTGAACTGGCCGACATTCACGGGCAGTTCAAGTTCAACTTCCGTCACGCTACCATTTCCCGCGATGCCTCGAAGGAATTGCTGGACGGCGCCTTTCGGCAGGACTTCGATAAGAACGGACCTAGTTTGTTCCGAATCTGCCAGACCCTGTTCAGTGGATGGCAGCTCTACCACAATCATCCGCAACAGCGAGTGCGTGCGCGCTTTGAGCACGAGGCGCGCAAGCTACGTACAACCTACAACTGCGCCTTGTGGGCGATGGAGAAGCGGCTGGAGCGGAGCAATCCTGAGGTTTCGACCCGCATTCGCAAGCTACGGCTGGAGATTGAATCGGCGTTTGGCGTGTCCACGAGGGTGCTGCGAATGTTGGTCGGCCCGGTGCTTTTGTGGACCTCGAAGCGCGAAGACCGCCGACTCGCTGCCGGCGTTACGTACGAGCCTGAGACGTTCATCGAGCGCCACAACTGGGTGGAGGATTCCGGCGAGGCCACTAAGTTCAAAGTGGTGGTGATGGCCCAGCGCGGATTCCGTCCGTCGCTGGAGAACATTGCCGCCAGCGTTGCCATGCCCGAAGAGCCTGTGTTGACCCTCATTGGAGACTGACGCAAAGAAGAATCGCGGTACCGTCGATCGCATGTACCTAACCGGCGATACCGCAAATGATTTATATCGCAGCGCAGATGGCTTTGACTTCGGTGTACATCTCCAGCACTTCGTGGCCCATCTCGCGGCCCCAGCCGGACTGCTTGTAGCCGCCGAACGGCAGCGCGGCATCAAACACGTTGTAGCAATTAATCCACACGGTACCGGCGCGCAACTTGTGCGCCACTCGGTGGGCTTTGCTGATGTCCTTGGTCCACACGCCCGCAGCCAGACCGTACTCGCTGTTGTTGGCTTCGGCAACGATTTGGTCGATGTCACTGAACGGCGACGCCACCACCACTGGCCCAAAGATTTCTTCCCGCACCACTTTCATGTTCGGATTGGTCTTCACCATGACGGTAGGCTCCACAAAGTAACCCGGACCTTCCTTCTTCTTGCCGCCCGTCACGGCCTCGGCGCCCTCGTTCAGTCCAGATTCCAAGTATCCGCAGACACGATTGAACTGCTCCAGTGAAACAAGCGGACCCATACCTGTGTCAGGCTCGAACCCGGGGCCAACTTTGATCTTCTTGGCCTGGTTCGCAACTCCCTCCACTACTTCGTCGAACATATCCTTCTCGACATACAATCGCGATCCGGCGCAGCAACATTGGCCGTGGTTAAAGAAAATCGCACTCGCTGCGCCAGAGATCGTTGAGCGTGAATCCGCGTCGGCAAATACGATGTTTGGTGACTTGCCACCGAGTTCCAGCGAGACTTTCTTCAAATTGCCCGCCGCCGCCTGCAAAATAATCTTGCCGACTTCTGTCGAGCCGGTGAACGCCACTTTGTCAACATCGGGATGAGCCGCCAGGGCCGCGCCCGCCGTCTCTCCGTAGCCCGGGACCACATTTACCACGCCCTCGGGGAACCCGGCTTCCGCGATCAATTTCGCCAGCAGCAGCGCCGACAGAGGAGTCTGCTCCGCAGGCTTCAAAACAACCGTGCATCCTGTCGCGAGTGCCGGACCTAGTTTCCACGCCGCCATGAGCAGCGGGAAGTTCCATGGAATGATCTGTCCCACCACTCCGACCGGCTCGCGCCGCGTGTAGGCAAGGAATTGGGTGCGTTTGCTTCCCGACGAAATCGGAATTGTGTTGCCCTCGATCTTTGTCGCCCAGCCCGCCATGTAGCGGAACAGGTCCACCGCAAGAGGTACATCCGCCACCCGTGCGACGGCCAGCGGCTTGCCGTTGTCGAGACTCTCCAACTGCGCGAACTCTTCCGTGTGAGCTTCCAGCAGGTCGGCGAGCTTCCAGATCAGCCGTCCGCGCTGCGAGGCTGACATGTAGGACCAGGCGTCGCCCTCAAACGCTTTGCGCGCAGCCTTCACCGCCCGATCGATGTCTTCACGATCGCCTTCCGCAACCTGGGCAAGCACTTCTCCGGTAGCCGGGTTATACGTCGGGAAGGTCTTGCCGGACGCGGAATTGACAAACTGGTTGTTGATGAACATCTGCCGCGGCTTGCTGAGGAACTCCTCCACGCTGCTGTGCATTGCTGCGGTACTGATTGCGGTCGCCATTGCCATCCTCCTCGGCGGAGCCCACTGAATGCGTCACTTCGCCCGTGCTGTAATCGAAAATGTTCGTGAGGTCTGTGAGCGTGGCGGCATCGCTGCCAAAAACGTTCAAGCCTCACCCCGCGCAAGAGTTTATCAGAGACTGGGCTGCCGTAGGGCGCCACTTGGGATCGAGGGCCCCTGCAGCAACCTATTGGTGTTTCTCCTACTTGCTCTCCATCACCTTCCGCCCGTTCAGAGGTTGCACCGGACGCGAGTTGTTGGGATAGATCGCCGCGAACTTCGCGATCTGCTCTTTCGACAGCGTCACCGGCTCCTCCATCACCAACCACAGCACGTTCTCGCTGCACGGCGGAGTTGTCAGTGAACCGGAAAACGTGTAGTAGTCGCGCTTGTGCGGCAGCAAACCTGCGGCATCGACCGCCACAGACCCCGGCGCATCTTCCTTTCCCTCGTCAGCCGGCAGGTTGCTCCAAATCGTCTCCACTTCCTTGTTTTCCTTCCCTTCCTTCAGCATGACGGCCACGACCGCAAGATTTCCGTCCTTGTCCTTGTGAACGAGGTGCAACTCCATCGGAGCGTGCTTGCCGTTGATGGCGTTTTCGCTCATGTGGTGAAAATGAAACTGCATCAGGTCAAACGTCTTGCCGTCGCGAACGATGCTGCTGCCGGGCGCGTAGTTCACCTGAATCGTGTGCCCATTGTTGACCACCTTCAGCGGCGCCGCATGATAGGAAAAGTCAATCGCCGGCAACTTGGTCTTTTCGGGGTTAACGATGTCAATCGGCGACTGTGCCTTGCCGGTTCCACAGGTGGCGCTGACTTCCGACCAGTGGTCGGGGCCATGTGCCCCCGAGTAACCCCAGTTGTGGGCCGCTTGCGCTGCCGAAAGTGCTACGCTCCCCAACGTCAGAGCCACAAAGAGAACCAGGGCTTTCCACGAATTCAAACGCACTACGACAACCTCCGGAACTACTGAATTGAGTTGGGGGGTAACTGCGAGTCTATCGTACTCCGTCAGTTCAGACTCTCACCGCTTCCTGCTTCATCTTTTCGATGAGGTCGGCTGCGATGGCCCGCCCATGAAAGCGTCCGTTCTCAATGAAGATCTCGTTCGTCCGCATCCCGGCCACGATGACCCCAGCCAGGTAGATGCCCGGAACGCTGCTCTCCAGAGTCTTGGGATTGACCACCGGCTTCTTGTCATCATCGCCGCGAAGTCTGCACCCCAGCTTGCAGATGAATTCAAAGTCGGGATGGTATCCGGTGAGGGCAAAAACCCAATCGTTGGCGAGTGTCACTTCGCCGTCGGGGGTATCCAGCACAACGTGGTCGGTCGCAATTTCCTTGACGGTGCTGTTGAAATACGCCTTAACCTGCCCGGCCTTGATGCGGTTTTCGATGTCGGGCTTGATCCAATATTTCACCGAGCTGCTGATTCCGTCGCGCCGATGAATGAGCGTGACCCGCGCCCCGTGGCGCCAAAGCTCAAGGGCAGCAATTGCCGCGGAATTCTTGCCGCCAACCACCACCACGTCGAGATTGAAGAAGGGATGGGGCTCGCGGTAATAATGCAACACCTTGGGAAGTTCTTCGCCCGGAACATTCATCAGGTTTGGGCGATCATAGTACCCGGTACAGAGAATGAGCTTGCGCGCCTGGTAGGTGCAATTGCGGCCATGCCGGTCGGTGGTGTGCACGAGAAACTCACCGTCGGAACCCTCGATCTGGTCAACCGGCTCGTACTGCCGTATATCGAGCTGGTAGTGCTCCGCAACCTTGCGGTAATACTCCAGCGCTTCCTGACGAGTCGGCTTCTGGTTCGGACTGGCGAAGGGAATGTCACCGATCTCCAGCAACTCGGGCGTGGTGAAAAACGTCATGTTGCTCGGGTAGTTGTACAGCGAGTTGACCAAGCAACCTTTGTCGATGTTGGTCACGCGGAAACCGGCGCGCTTGGCGTCAATGCCACAAGCCAGGCCGGTTGGACCGGCGCCGATCACGATTACATCGAACTGTTTTGAAGTGAAATCGCTGAGCGTGTCGTTCTGATCCATGCACCAAGGATAACCTGCCCACAAACAATCGACGACCGCCAGGCAGTGCAGGAACTCAACTGCCGTCTGTTCAGTACAAATCCCGAAGCCCTGTGGGAGGTATCCCCGCACCCGCCGCAGCAGATTGCTCCGTACAGGTTATTGCTACCTAGGGAGCGCGGACTTCTCGTCGGGTAGTAAACTTTGTTGTTGCGCTTTTCATATCCGAGGGGCAGTCCATGACTATCATCAAGCAAGACGACCTTATTCAGAGCGTCTCTGACGCCTTGCAGTTCATCTCCTACTATCACCCCGTCGATTTCATCCGTGCCCTTACCCGCGCCTACGAGATGGAGCAGTCGCCCGCAGCACGTGACGCCATTGCGCAGCTGCTCATCAACTCTCGCATGTGCGCCGAAGGTCACCGCCCCATCTGCCAGGACACTGGCATAGTCACAGTATTCCTCCGCGTCGGCATGAACGTGCAGTGGGATGCCACCATGAGCGTCGAGGATATGGTCAACGAGGGCGTGCGCCGCGCCTATCTGCATCCCGACAACAAGCTCCGGGCCTCCGTACTGGCCGACCCCTCCAGCGGACGCAAGAACACCAAGGACAACACGCCCGCAGTCATCAACATGGCCATTGTTCCCGGAGACAAGCTCGACGTCATCGTCGCCGCCAAAGGTGGGGGGTCTGAAGCAAAGTCCAAGTTCGCCATGCTGAACCCATCCGATTCCATCGTCGAGTGGGTACTAAAAACAGTGCCCTCCATGGGCGCAGGATGGTGCCCTCCGGGAATTCTCGGTGTGGGCATCGGCGGCACCGCAGAAAAAGCCATGCTCCTCGCCAAAGAGGCCCTCATGGAGCCGATCGACATCCAGGAACTTGTCGCACGCGGCCCCAAAAATCACGCCGAAGAACTGCGCATCGAGCTGTACAAGAAGGTGAATGCCCTCGGCATCGGCGCCCAGGGGCTCGGCGGCCTCACCACCGTACTCGACGTGAAGGTGAAGGAATATCCCACGCACGCCGCCAATCTGCCGATCGCCTTGATTCCGAACTGCGCGGCCACACGCCATGCCCACTTCGTGCTCGACGGCACAGGGCCGGTTGCACTCACTCCGCCGTCGCTCGACGAGTGGCCCAATCTCACATACGATCCGATGGGCTCGGGCGCGCACCGCGTCAACCTCGACACTGTCACACGCGAAGAAGTGGCGACCTGGACGCCCGGCGAGGTCCTGCTGCTCAATGGCAAACTCCTGACCGGACGCGATGCCGCCCACTTGCGCATGACCGACATGCTCAACCGCGGAGAGAAGCTACCGGTCGACTTCACCAACCGCTTCATTTATTACGTCGGTCCGGTCGATCCGGTGCGGGAGGAAGTCATGGGTCCCGCCGGCCCCACCACGGCCACCCGCATGGACAAGTTCACCCGCCAGATGCTCGAACAAACCGGCTTGCTCGGCATGGTCGGCAAAGCTGAGCGCGGACCGGCGGCGATCGAGGCCATTCGCGACCACAAAGCCGTCTATCTCATGGCCGTAGGAGGCGCGGCCTATCTCGTCTCCAAGGCTATTAAGAAATCTTGCGTGCTGGGCTTCGACGACCTTGGCATGGAAGCCATCTACGAATTCGAGGTCGAGGACATGCCCGTCACCGTCGCCGTCGATTCGCGGGGCAACGCGATGCACCAGTCCGGCCCGAAGGAATGGCAGGCGAAGATCGCGCAGTTGGTGGAGATAGGTGCCTAGACGCGCCTGAAGTCCTGCCATATTTTAACTAATCTGCCACAGTGAGAGGAATATGGTATATTCTTACTTACTGCCATTCCTTGGAGACGTTGTCATGTTTGAGGAAGCCCGAATGCGAATGAACCAGAACGGCCGTATCGTCATTCCCGCCGCTTTCCGTAAAGCTCTGGGCATCGATGATGGAGATGAATTGGTGCTTCGATTACAGGACGGCGAGTTGAGAATGACCACTCTGCAGACGAGAATTCAACGAGCCCAAGAACGGGCCCGCCGGTATGTAAAGCCTGGTTCCTCTCCGGTCGACGAGCTGCTCAGGGAGCGCCGGGAGGCTGCCAAGCGTGAGTAAATTCGTTCTCGATGCCTCGGCGATTCTTGCTGTCATCATCGGCGAACGTGGCCAGGAGAAGCTCCCTCCTTCCGTTCTTGAGGCAGCGGTTATCAGCACTGTCAACCTGGCGGAAGTCCAAGGCAAGCTCGAGTCCCTCGGGTGGACAGCCAACGAAGCGTGGGAAGACGCCACTGGCCTTTTGCGCGAGGCGATACCGTTTACGGAACAACAGGCGCGCATAGCCGGCGAGCTCCTTGCCCAAACCCGATCGTTGGGCCTCTCGCTGGGCGATCGCGCCTGTCTCTCGTTGGGAGTGGCATTGCATGCCCCCATCTACACCGCGGAGAGGATGTGGAGCAAGGTGAACGTCGGCGTTCCTATCCACGTGATTCGTTAGTCGCTCAACCGTCGCGCCTCCGCTATCATTTGTCTGGTGGAGGCAATGCCCATGTCCAAGCCACCCGCCCGTTCCGAAAAAGACTCTCTCGGACTGAAAGACGTCCCCGGCGACGTCTACTACGGCATTCAGACCGCCCGCGCCGTCGAGAATTTCCCCATCAGCGGACTGCGCGCTCACGCCACTCTCATCCGCGCCATTGCCATGGTGAAGGAAGCCGCTGCCGAGGCCAATCGCGAACTCGGCCTGGTCGATACGAAGACGTCGAACGCCATTATTCAGGCCGCGCAGGAAATTCAGCGTGGCCAGTGGCACGAGCATTTCGTGGTAGATATCTTCCAGGCGGGCGCCGGCGTCAGTTTCCACATGAACACGAACGAAGTGATTGCCAATCGTGCCTCAGAGTTGCTCGGCGGCAAGCTAGGCGAATACAAGCACGCCCACCCCAATGACCACGTCAATTACGGCCAGTCCACCAACGACGTCTTCCCCACTGCTATGCGAGTGGCCACGCTGCTCGAACTCGAAAAGCTCTACTCCGCCCTAGACGCCCTCATCACTGCGCTCGAAGCCAAAGGGAAAGAATTTCACCACATCCTGAAATCCGGACGCACCCACATGATGGATGCCGTCCCGATGCGGCTTGGCCAGGAGTTCACCGCTTACGCTGCCGCTCTCGCGCGCGCAAAGCGAGCCATCGCACAGCAAGCTGAACTTCTTCGCGAACTCGGCCTCGGCGGCTCCGCGGTCGGCACCGGTATCAACACCCATCCTGAATACCGCGCCAAGGCCGTCGCCAACCTCGCCCGCATCTCCCGCCAGAAGCTCACGCCGGTGGACGACATGCGCTACACCATGCAATCGAACCTGGCGATGTCATCGGTCAGCTCTGCTCTTCGCAACCTCGCGCTCGAAGTCATCCGCATCTCCAACGACCTGCGCCTGCTCTCCTCGGGCCCCAACACCGGACTGGCGGAAATCAATCTGCCCGCGCTGCAACCCGGCTCGTCCATCATGCCCGGCAAAATCAACCCGGTCATGGCCGAACTCGCCGCCATGGTCTCCTTCCAAGTCATCGGCTACGATACGGCTGTCGCGCTTGCCGTACAGGCCGGGCAACTCGAACTCAATGTCATGATGCCGACCATGGCCCACAGCGTTCTCAACTCGATCACAATCATGACCAACATGCTGCGGCAACTCACGGACTTCTGCATCAAGGGCATCACGGCGAACGAAGAGCGCTGCCAGACTTATGCCCAGAGTACGGTTTCGCTGGCCACGGCGCTGAACCCCTACATCGGCTATGCGAAAGCAGCAGAAATCGCGAAGGAATCGGTTGCGACGGGAAAGACCATCATCAACATCGCGCGCTCAAAGGGCTACTTGAGTGAATTCCAAATCAAGGAGATTCTCGATCCCGCACGCATGACCGAGCCGCACCGTCCGCTCGACGTAGCCGGGAACCGCAGAAAGGTCTCCGAAAAAACGTAGCGATCGAAAACACGAATTCTCCACTTCGTCGGCGACGGCAGGATACGCCGTCATCAACTCAGTGCGCGTGCCAATTGGCATTGGCCGGTTTCGCTAATGCACCCGAGCTACCACCTGGTTGTACACCCACGCAAAGACCAGTCCGCCTACTCCACCATCCACCAGCGCGTAGCAAGTGCCAACGATGACGTCGCCGATTGTCCGCGTCGCGTGGTATCCGGGATAGATGGAACTGACGACCTTCAGAAACTCCGCCGCGTAGGATGAGATGGCAAGATTTGCGATTCCGAGAACCAGGATCGCGCCGCCCCAGAGCAGGGCGCCTGTGATTCCGAGGGCTTTGACCGACAGATGCATGGTGTCCCTCCTTGCTTCGAACTGAGAAGTGGCCCTTCCCAGCCTTGAAACGGGATGTCCTGAGACCGTTCCTAATTCTAGTTTAAGTCCTCGCAGCTGACGCTGCCCACTATGTGCAGTAGCACGACGAGGTGGGGTTTACTGTTGGCATTATTTAGGGCAGCAACTTTCGTTTGCGGCAAGTGACGCACTCGCCTCAAGTCGGTTGCTGTCGATATCGAAGGGGACTGGCACATCGAAGGGCGAATTAGTACGCCCACTTGAGGAGCGTGGCTCCCGAAGTAAATCCGGCGCCCACCGCCGCCAGCAACACCGTGTCACTCTTTTTCAGCTTGCCGGTTTCGAGCGCTGTTTGCATCGCCAACGGAATCGTGCCGGCCGTGGTATTGCCGTAGCGTTCGATGTTGACGATCACCTTGTCCTCCGGCATTTTCAGCCGCTCTGCCGTAGCCATGATGATGCGACGATTCGCCTGATGCGAAATGAAACAGTCGATGTCATGGCCAGTGAGATGGTTACGCTCCAGCACCCGGCTGGTCATCTCCGACATTTTCTTCACTGCATACTTGAAGACTTGCTGTCCGTCTTGATGAATATAATGCATTTTCTTGTCAACCGTTTCGTGGGTAGCCGGGTTCAAACTGCCCCCCGCCGGCATGTACAGATACTGCCCGCCCGCGCCCTCGATTTGCGCCACGTAGTCGATAATCCCGGCCTCGCCGTCTTCGGCTGGTTCCAGCAGCACCGCACCAGCTCCGTCGCCAAAAATGATGCAAACCGCCCTGTCCTCGTAATTCACCATCACGGAATTCTTGTCACTGCCGATGGCAAGCACCTTCTTGTACTTGCCGCTCTCCACAAATGCCACGCCGGTATTCAGCGCGTAAAGGAAGCCCGAACAGCCAGCCGACACGTCGAATCCCCAAGTGTGCTCAATTCCCAACTTGTGCTGCACCAGGCAGGCGGTGGACGGAAACATCATGTCTGGCGTCACCGTACCCACCACGATCAGGTCAACTTCCTGCAGGTCGAAGGGATGGCTCTCCACCAACTTCTTCACCGCCTCTACCGCCAGGTCGCTGGCAGCGACGCCGGGAGCGGCGATATGACGCTCGCGAATGCCGGTGCGATCCAGGATCCACTGGTCGCTGGTCTCCACCATAGCTTCAAGGTCTTTGTTGGAGAGGATGCGGGGGGGGACGTAGGTGCCGAGGGCAGTAATTTTGGCGCGAACAGGACTGGACAATCGATTTCTCCATCAATGGTTACAGCAAAATGACAGAAACCTAATTCTGAAGGATGCCCGCAAGAAAGTCCATGAGGCGTAACGAGCTGTAAGCCGCTGAACTAGAAGCTAAAAGCTAATAGCTGATTGCTAAAAAGTCAGGCGCCAGTTGACCGCTGCACACAGCATTGACCTGTTACCGTTGCTTCCTTCCGGACCTGGCGGGGTTCACAGGGTGCGTTGCGCGGGACCAGCGCCCGACCTTTTGCATCATACCATTTTGAGAGCGGAACGCGCCTCGGGAGAACCAGCGCAAAGATGCTAAAATAAAGGGATTCCATGCCTCTGAAACCCGATTCTGTAGCTCTGCTTGACGCGCCGGAGACTGCGCTTACGAATCCCAAAGTCGGCTTCGTGAGCCTCGGCTGTCCCAAGAACCTGGTGGACAGCGAGGTGATGATGGGCCTGCTCTCCCAGGGCGGCGCCCAGATCACCTCCCGCGCCGAAGACGCCGACATCATAGTCGTCAACACCTGCTCGTTCATCGACACCGCCAAGCAGGAATCGGTGGACACCATCCTCGAAATGGCCCAGCACAAGAACGCAGGAAGGGCAAGAAAGTTGATCGTCGCCGGCTGCCTGGTCGAGCGCTACCGCAACGAGATTCAGAAAAACATCCCGGAAGTGGACGCCGTGGTCGGCACCGGCGAGCTCCAACAAATCCTCGCCGCCGCCGGAATCGCCTCTGCACCCGACCAATCCGGCCCTTTCGTTATCCTCAATTCGCGCTCCGAAGGCGACGCCCGTGAGTCCGCCGGACGCTTCTCCAAAGACGGCTGGGACGGCGCCATTGCCGACCTGCCCAACTATCTTTACGACGAGAACACTCCGCGCCTTCTGGCCACGCCGAAGTACACGGCGTACATCAAGATTGCCGAAGGCTGCGATCATCCGTGCTCGTTCTGCATCATTCCGCAGTTGCGCGGCAAATTCCGCTCACGCCGCTTCGAGTCCGTCATCGCCGAGGCCGAGCAATTCGCCCGGCAAGGTGTCCGCGAAATCACCCTCATTGGGCAAGACACAACCTGTTACGGTGAAGACCTCGGCCTGAAAGACGGTCTCGCCCTACTGCTCGAACGCCTCGCCCAAATCGAAGAGCTACGCTGGGTCCGCTTCCTATACGCATACCCCAACAAGATCACTGGCAAACTGCTCGCCACGATCGCGGCCAACGAAAAGATTTGCTCCTACATTGACGTGCCGTTGCAACACGCTTCGCCGGCAGTGCTCAAGAACATGAAGCGGGGCGCTAGTGCCGACATTTTCCTGAAGTCGATTGCGAAAATGCGCCGGGAAATCTCCAATCTCACCCTCCGCACTTCATTCATCGTCGGCTTCCCCGGCGAGACCGCGGAAGACTTCGAGATTCTCTGCGACTTCGTCCGCGAGGCGCAATTCGACTGGCTCGGCGTCTTCGGCTACTCCGACGAAGAGGGCGCAACCGCATTCGATCACGATCATAAGGTGGCCCCGCGCGAGATCGAGCGCCGCCGCAAGAAGCTGATGTCGATCCAGAAGCAGATCAGCCGCAAGAAGAAGCGCGCGCTGATCGGGGAGCAATTCGACCTTCTACTCGAGGGCCCCTCGGAAGAAACCGATCTACTTTGGCAGGGCCGCACCGCCATGCACGCTCCTGAGATCGACGGCACGGTGTACATCAACGACATCGGAGACCGCGAACACGTGCGTGAGGGCGAGTTCTACCGCTGCGAAATCACCGAGGCGCACGAGTACGACCTCGTGGCCCGCATCCTCTAGGCTCGACCATGGCGAAAAAGCGTACAGTCAGTCTGCGATGTCCAACCTGCAAGAAGATCGTTCTGGCAAAGGACCCCGACTTCCCCTTTTGCAGCGATCGCTGCCGCCTCATTGATCTGGGCAAGTGGGCCAGCGGCGCTTACGTCATATCCGCCCCGCTGAATGACCCTGAGGACATAGAACTGATCCAATCGGAAGACCATGGCAAAAAGCCCAACTGATTCCACCGCCCCGCGATGGGCGACCCTCGTCGCCACCTTTTTCGGCACCGGACGCCTTCGTCCCGGTCCGGGCACATGGGGATCGCTAGCGGCTGCGCTGCTTTGGTGGTCAGTGGCTTCGCATCTTCTGGAATCGCTGCGCTTACCGATCCTGCTCGCTCTGATCGTCGCCGTCACCGCCATTGGCATTCCCGCTGCCACTCTCGAAGCGCGCGGCTGCGGAAAAGACGACCCCTCGCACGTCGTCATCGATGAAGTCGCCGGACAGCTAGTAACGCTGATCGCCTGCCCCATCCTTTGGAAACCTCTGCTGGCGGGCTTTATACTCTTCAGAGCGTTCGATATCGTAAAGCCGTTTCCCATACGCCGCCTTGAACTCTTGCCCGAGGGCACCGGCATCGTGGTGGACGACCTGGGCGCCGGCATTTACGGATTGATCGTGTTGCAGTTGCTGCTGCACTTCCGCTTGCTGGGCCCGGGCTAAAACAGCAAGAATTACCATACCCGGATGAAAGACGAGTCCGTCTCATGACCGCACTGAAAGTGAATGGGAATCCGCGAATCGACGCAATTGAGCCGCAGTGCGCTTTGCCCGGAGGCGAGGTGCGCATTCTCGGTCAAGGCTTGGGCCCGGCGGCGATGCATCGTCCCGCGGTGCATTTTGGTGACGTGGACGGCTCCGTAGTTATAAGTTCCGATCAGTTCATTGTCGCCCGCGTTCCCGAAGGAGCCTCGTCGGGAAGCGTTGTAGTCGCTACCAACGGACACCGCAGCAACTCTCGCGAAGTACGCGTAGCCGAGCCCATCGCCGACAGCCTTCATCCGGTGGCCAACCCTGCCGTGGATGAGGACGGTAATGTCTACGCTACGTTTTCAGGTTCGCGCGGACAGCAAGTGCCTGTCGCCATCTATCGAATCGACAAGAGCCACACCGCGACCCCTTTTGTCACGGAAATGATGAATCCAACGGGTATGGCTTTCGGGCATGATGGCAGCCTGTATGTCTCCTCGCGCTACGACGGCACGGTGTACCGCGTCTCCAAGAGCGGTACGATGACCTCCTACGCCGAAGGCATGGGTGTCGCCACCGGCATCGCCTTCGACACCGATGGCAACCTCTACGTCGGCGACCGCAGCGGAACCATCTTCAAAATCGGCCGCGACCGCCAGATTTTCGTCTTCGCCACCATCGAGCCCAGCGTTGCCGCTTACCATCTCGCCTTTGACGACCATGGAAATCTCTACGTGAGCGGACCCACGACCTCCAGCTTCGACGCTGTTTACAAGGTCGATCCGCAGGGGCATGTCGAGGTGTTCTATCGCGGCCTCGGCCGTCCCCAGGGTCTTGCCTTCGATGCAATGGGGAACCTCTACGTCGCAGCTTCCCTGCACGGACGCCGTGGCATCGTGCAGATCACCCCCGACCGCGAGGCCTCCGTCGCCGTTTCAGGACAAAACCTCGTCGGCCTCGCCTTCGCTCCCGGTAAGTCGGTCGTGCTCGCCACCAACTCCGGACTTCACCATCTGGACTGGGGCATCGCCGGTCGTCCGCTGGTTCCCTCGCAATAGCCACTCCCGGCGCCGTTTTTCCCAATGCTAGACTGATCGGGTGATCGCTGAAATCATTGCGGTCGGCTCGGAGATGCTCACTCCGTTCCGTCAAGATACCAATTCCCTTTTCCTCACCCGACAGCTCAATGAATTGGGCGTCGTCGTCGCCTTCAAGAGCGTCGTGGGCGACAACTTCGATCATCTGGTATCAGTCGCCCGCACCGCCATAGAACGCTCCGACATCATCATCTTTACCGGAGGCCTTGGCGCCACCGAGGACGACCTCACCCGCGAGTGCATCGCTGCTGCCTTGGGAGTCGATCTCAGGCGTGATCACGACATGGTCGCTGCCATGTACAAGCGCTTTGCCGAGCGCCGCATTCAAATGCCGTCCAACAATGCGAAACAGGCGGACATGATCCAGGGGGCCGAGGTCCTGTCCAACCCGCGCGGCACCGCCCCAGGGCAGTACCTCACAACTATCGTGAGCGGACAGTCTCGCATCATCATCCTTCTGCCCGGACCACCGCACGAACTCGAGGCGCTTTGGCGTTCCGAATGTGAGCCACGCTTACAGGATGTGCTTCCTCCAGCGGCGATCGCCACCAAGATCCTGAAAACGGCAATGCTGCCCGAGTCCGCCGCCGATCACCGCACCGCGCCGATCTACAAACGCTATCCGAACATCGAAACTACGGTCCTGGCCGGCCAGGGGCAGGTTGAGTTTCACCTGCGCTGTACCGCTGCCTCCATCGAAGAGGCCCAGGCCGCTGTGGATGAACTCGCGGGGGAACTGGAAGACGAACTTGACGATGCCGTGTTCTCCACTTGCGGTGAGTCGCTGGAAGAGATCGTCGGATACTTTTTGCAGATGCGCGATCTCAAGCTCGCTGTTGCCGAGTCCTGCACCGGTGGCATGGTTGCCGAGCGTCTCACCTCCGTCTCGGGCAGCTCGCGCTTTTTTCTCGGCGGCGCCGTGGTTTATTCCAACGAACTGAAGACGCTTTTTGCCGACATCCCTCCCTTGCTCATCGAAGCCCACGGCGCGGTCAGCAAAGAGGTTGCCATTGCCCTGGCCGAGAACATTCGGGAGATCTGCAATGCCGACATCGGAGTCGGCGTCACCGGCATCGCCGGGCCAGGCGGCGGCACGGAAGAAAAACCTGTAGGGTTGGTTTGGGTTGCAGTGTCCGATGGCACCAAGCACGAAACCGTGCAGCGTCGTTTTCCGGGAGACCGCGAGCGCATCCGCCGCTGGGCCAGCCAGCAAGCCCTCGACCTCGTCCGCCGCATGGTGATGTGAGTCATGCGCCTCTTTGTTGCCCTCGATATTGATCCACGAATTCGCGAACGTATCACCGCATTCCGCGATCAGATGCGCCGCCTCGCTCCCGACGTTCGCTGGGTTGCCCCCGAGACCTTTCACGTCACGCTGCAATTCTTGGGTGAAACCACCGAGCTCGAAGAAATTCGCCGCGCGCTCGAACCCGTGCAATGTGAGCCGATCACGCTCTCCTTTCGCGACGCAGGATTCTTCCCCAATCCGAGAGCCCCGCGGGTGTTCTGGGTCGGCATCCAAAGCGACGAACATCTGCAGGCGCTCGTCAGCGCCGTCTCTCACGCCCTCGCGCCCCTAGGCTTCGAGCGCGACACCGGCCTATTCACTCCGCACCTCACCCTCGCTCGCTCCGGAAGCGGCCGCCCGAAGCCAGTACGAGGCGAGCGGTCAGCACCCAGCTTGCAACGCATCCACGACGAACTGGCGAAGTCACCAGCACCTGACTTCGGTACAATGACGGCGCACGAGTTCTATTTGTACGAGAGTCACTTGTCGTCGGCAGGGCCGCGTTATGAAAAGCAGGCAACCTTTGCTCTGCGGTTGCCGCCGACCACAAACCACGAGTCCCTTTGACCCACACGCTCATCATCGTCGTCGTTTCTTATCTGCTCGGCTCGATCCCGTTCGGATATCTGCTCGTCCGCATTTTTCGCGGTCAGGACGTGCGCCAGACCGGCAGCGGCAACATCGGCGCCACCAACGTCGCTCGCACCGGTTCCAAGGGATTGGCCATCGCAACGCTTTTGCTTGACGCCCTCAAGGGATACCTGGCCGTCGCCCATGTGTTCTTCTTCGCCAGCCATTATCCCGACAATGTTCCCGATTACGGTCCGCACTCGGTTTACATTCTTGCGGCCCTCGCCGGCCTCTGCGCCATCCTCGGCCACATGTTCCCGGTATGGCTGCGCTTTCAGCGGTGGCAAGGGCGTCGCCACCGCTGTCGGAGCCTTCCTTGCCCTCGCACCACTTGCAATACTCGTAGTCCTCGGCATATTCGTCGCGATCGTTGCGACAACGCGCTATGTATCGTTCGGCAGCATCGTCGGAGCCGCGGCCTTTCCCATCGCTGCCTGGTGCCTCAACCCAGAGACTCGAAGCTTCACGGTGATGATCCTCCTCTCCGCCTCTTCCCTGCTCATCATCGTCCGTCACAAAGACAACATCCGCCGCCTGCTGGCGGGCAACGAAAACCGCTTCGGCGGAGAAAAGTCAGGTGCTGCTTGAGTCGCATTGCTGTCATTGGTGCCGGAGCGTGGGGAACCGCCATCGCCATCGTCCTCGGACGTCGCGGTGGCCACGAAGTAAGTCTCTGGGCACACGAAACCGAAGTCTGCGAAAGCATCAACACACGCCACGTCAACGAGCTGTTTCTCGCTGATTGCGCCATTCCCGCTTCCATACAAGCCACTAATAGCTTGCCGCAAGCTTTGGAATCCGCCGAGATAGTCGTCAGCGTCATGCCCTCGCACCACACCCGCCGCGTGTTCACTGCCATGCTGCCAGCACCTCGGCGAACAGACGCTTTTCGTGAGTGCCACCAAAGGCATTGAGAACAACACCTACCTGCGGATGACGGAAGTCATCACCGATGTACTGCCCTTCGCTCCGCGCATTGGTGCGTTAAGCGGACCAACCTTTGCGAAGGAAGTCGCCCTCAGCCATCCCACTGCGATTACGGTTGCTTCGACGGACGGCGGCCTAGCCGACACTGTGCAAAAGGAATTCAGCGATCCCCGCTTTCGCGTTTACACCAACGATGACGTCATCGGAGTCGAACTCGGTGGCTCGCTCAAGAACATCGTGGCCATCGCCGCCGGCGTTTGCGACGGCCTCGGGCTCGGCCACAACAGCGTCGCCGCCCTGATCACTCGCGGACTCGCCGAGATCACTCGCCTCGTCGTGGCTTGCGGCGGCCGTCAGGAAACTATGGCGGGACTCGCGGGACTCGGAGACCTCGTCCTCACCTGTACCGGCGGCCTGTCGCGCAATCGCACTGTCGGTGTGGAACTCGGGAAGGGACGCAAGCTAGCAGACATCATTGCCGGGATGCACGGCATGGTCGCCGAAGGCGTGCTCACCACCAATGCCGCCATCGGGCTGGCGAAAAAGATGGGCGTCGAGATGCCCATCACCGAGCAGATGCATGCCATCTTGCAGGAGGGCAAATCCCCGCAGGAAGCCATCCGCGACCTGATGTCGCGTCCGTCCACTAGTGAATTGGGATTGACTCCCGGCCGCTAACGGTCGTCGGATTACCGGACAGCCTTCTGCTTCGCTCCCGACGTCAGGCTGTCGAAGAAATTCGACATGATCTGCAAGCAATCGCCCTGCGGCACCAGTGCCGGGTCGAGCATGTTTTCCAGCATCAGCGCGTTGCCGAGCGTCGCCAGCGAAACGCCAGTGGCAAATGCCGAAACCGGCAACTCGCGTCCTAGCGCCTTCATGACTTCTTCCAGCATGCCCACGCGCGGTTCTACGAATCGCCGATGCATCGCGGCCAGCCTGCGTTTCACCTCGGGGTGTCGCACCGCAAACAACTTGAACTCCAGCGCGAGCAGTGACCAGCGCCGGTCCAGCGCCTTGCTAAGGAAGAACTCGCGCATCGCCTTCAGCTTTGCCTCCGGGGCGCGCACCTTGCCCATTTCCTTTTCCAGGTTGCTGATTCGCGCGGAAATCTCCTGCTCCAGCAGCGCGAGAAACAGGTCTTCCTTGCTCTCGAAGTTCGCGTAGAACGCGCCTCGCGTGTAACCGGCATCGGCGGCAATCTCTTCCAGCTTCGCCACTTCGAATCCGTCGCGCGCGAATATCTTCTCGGCCGACTGAATCAGCCGCGCCCGCGTGTTTTCGCTGCGCTCGCGCTGCCGAGATGCCGTGATGGCCCTGCTATTTTCTGCTTTCACTGCCATTACTCGTTATCCAATTTCTGACCGCTAGTTTTGCGACCATTTCCCTTTTCGGGTCATCTAAGGTTCGTGTATGATTACATACATGCATGTATGTATTAGATATATCATGAAACGCATGCGACGCAATTCTTTCACAATCCGGCAGGCAGCCTGGCTGGTGGCGTTGGCCGCAGCGGCCCTGAGTTCCGGCGCTCGGCTGGAGGCCCAGGCTGCCCAGGCTTCCGCGCTCGCTCCGCTGCCCACTGTCGAGTCTGTCATTACTCGCAACACGAATCCCTACGCCGGATCGATCCCCCAGGGCAAGGCCACTGGCGACGTCATCGATCTGACCGTCGTCGATGCTCTCGATCGCGGCCTGAAGTACAATCTCGGCCTCTTCTTGAGTAAAGAGACGACCGCCGAGGCACGGGCGGAGCGCCTTCAGACGCTTAGTCGCTTGCTGCCGAACCTCAACGGCACGTTCGGCGAGCAGATCACTCGCACCAACCTCGACGCGTTCGGCTTCAAGTTTCCCGGATTCCCAAGTTCGGTCGGGCCCTTCAGCATCACGGCGACCCAAGCGACCGGCAGTTGGGAGCCTCTGAACGCCTCGTCGATTGATCGCTATCGCTCTTCCGGCGAAGTGGTAAAAGCTGCCGAGTTCAGCTATCGCGATGCACGCGACACCGTCGTCCTGGCTGTCGGCGCCAATTACCTCTTGGTAATCGCGCAGGAGTCGCGCCTCGAAGCGGCGCAGGCTGAACTAAAGACCGCCGAAGCGCTCTACCAGCTTGCCGAAGACCAGGAAGCCGCGGGTCTGGTGCCCAACATCGACACGCTACGTGCAAAAGTTCAGTTGCAGGCGCAGCAGGAGACCGTGATCGAAGTCGAGAATGCCCTGGAGAAGCAGCGCATCGCCCTCGCCCGCGTAATCGGTCTTCCCATCCAGCAGAAATTTCGCCTGGTCGATCGTGTCCCTCACTCCGATCTGCCCGGTGTGAACGTCGACGGAGCCGTCCAGCTGGCCTTGGAAACACGTTCTGACTATAAGGCCGCTCTTGCCCAGGTTCGTGCCGCCGAATTGCGTCGTTCCGCCGCATGGAAGGGTTATCTCCCCTCCGTGGCATTCTCCGGGGCCTACGGAGTCCTCGGCTACAACCCGAATAACATGGCGCCCAACTACTCCGGTGCCGCCGTCCTCAATATCCCAATCTTTCAGGGCGGAAAAGTGCAGGCTGACATGGCTGCCTCCGAGGCCCAACTGAAAGAGCGCCAGGCCCAGGCTGACAACCTCAGGGCCCGCATCGAGCAAGAAGTGGAAGTCTCGATCCTGGATCTGAATGCGGCCTCAAAGCAGGTCGGTGTCGCCAAGACCGGTTTGGATTTTGCCCAGCAGGCACTCGACCAGTCGCAGGACCGCTTTGCCGCTGGCGTCACCAATAACGTGGAAGTCATTCAGGCGCAGCAGCAACTCGCTTCCGCCAACGATCGCTATATCACCGCTCTGTTTGCGCACAACATCGCCAAGGTGCTGCTGGCGCGTTCTATCGGCAATGCCGAGCAGGTGATCAAGCAATACATGGCCGGCAATCAGGCGCTGCCGCCGTCGGTCGTCGCGCCCACACCGCAGACGCCGTCACCCGCGAACAATCCGCCGGTGTCGCCGAATCCCAAGCAACCTAACTGACAGGTGAAGAATCGATGAGTCCCACGAGCACTGAGCAAAACGAATTGAAATCAACCGCCGAGAACGACGATCGCCCTGACATTGACAATCGCAACGGCGAAGAAAACAGTCGCCGCGGCCTTTTACAGCGAAATCCCATAGCGAAGTACCTTGTCTTCGCCGTTGTGATCGCCGCTGTGGTGGCAGTCGGCTGGTATTGGCTCGACAGCCGGCACTGGGAGAGCACCGACGACGCGCAGATTGACGGCCACATCTATCCCGTCAGCGCCCGCGTTGGCGGCCAAGTCGTCAAGGTCGCTGTCGACGACGGGCAGTTCGTGCACAAGGGTGATGTGCTGGTGCAAATCGACGACACCGACTACAAAATTGCCGTCGCTCGCGCCCAAGCGGATTATCAAGACGCGCAAGCCAATCTGCTCGGCGCGCAGGCGGGCGTCCCTATTGCTGACGTGGGCTCAGCCAGCCAGATTCACACCGCGGGCGCCGACGTCTCCGGCGCACAGGCCGGCGTGGCGGCTGCTCAGAAGCAGGTAGAAGCTGCTCAGGCGCAGATCGTCGAAGCCGAAGCCAACGCCAAGAAGCTGAATGCTGATGTCGAACGTTACCGCCAGCTACTCGGCAAGAAGGAAATCGCGCAGCAGCAGTTTGATCAAGCGGTTGCAGCAGCCACCGCAGCCAACGCCACGGTCACCGCTCGCCAGGCCGCGCTGCTGGCGGCCCAGCAACAGGTCTTGGTGGCACAATCCCGTGTCGCGCAGGCCAATGCCGGCCTCCGCAATGCTCAGGTCACGCCCAAGCAGGTCGAGGTAACCCGCGCCCGCGCTACCGCCGCCGAAGCACTGACCCAACGCGCGCAAGCCGCGCTCGACCAGGCGAAACTCAATCTCGACTACACCACCATCGTCGCGCCGGTTGACGGGGTCGTAGGCAAACGCTCGGTACAGGTCGGTCAGAATGTCGGCCCCGGACAAGATTTACTCGCCGTCGTCCCGCTGCGCGAAATCTGGGTCACCGCGAACTTTAAGGAAACTCAGTTGGCCAGGATGCAGCCCGGCCAGCCGGTACAGATCAAGGTTGACACCTACGGCGGCCGGAAATGGAATGGTCGCGTTACCAGCCTCGGCGCCGCCACCGGTGCAAAGTACAGCCTCCTGCCCCCGGAGAACGCCACCGGCAACTACGTGAAAGTCGTGCAGCGCATTCCGGTTCGCATTGACTTCGACAACTCCGACAAGCCTGACTTCAACAGCGATGGCCTGTTGCGCCCCGGCATGTCGGTCCTGCCCAACGTCAACGTCGCGGCCGCCCCGGAGAGCACGCCCAGGTAAACCCGACAGCACTTGACTGCATCCTTCCAGCAATGACACGGTCCTGGCCGCGCTTGCATGGCCGGTCATGTTCTAACCGACAACTGACAACTGGTAACTGACAAATTCTTCATGACCGACGCCGAACATCACGATCTCCACCACTGGAAGCCGCGCTTCAACCCGTGGATCATCGCCCTCACGGTAACGCTGGCCACCTTCATGGAGATCCTCGACTCCTCCATCGCCAACGTCGCCCTGCGCCACATCGCCGGCGGATTCAGCGCCGGAACCGACGAGTCCACCTGGGTCCTCACCAGCTACCTGGTTTCCAACGCGATTGTCCTGCCCATGTCCGGCTGGCTCACCACCGTGATCGGCCGCAAGCGCTTCTACATGACGTGCGTGGCGCTCTTCACTGCCTCGTCCTTCTTGTGCGGACTCGCCCCCACACTTCCGTTCCTCATCTTCTTCCGCATCCTGCAGGGCGCGGGCGGCGGGGGTATGGGGCCCAGCGAGCAAGCCATCCTCGCCGACACCTTCCCACCCGAGAAACGCGGCCAGGCTTTCGCCGTCTTCGGTATGGCGGTCGTCGTCGCCCCGGCCATCGGTCCCACGCTCGGCGGCTGGATCACCGACAACTACGACTGGCGATGGATCTTCTTCATCAACATCCCCATCGGACTGCTCTCCCTGTTCCTTACCTCGATGGTGGTCGAAGATCCGCCGTGGCTGCGCGGCAGTAAGGGCAAGAAGATCAAGGTGGATTACATCGGCCTGTGGCTGATCGTCATCGGCCTCGGCTTCTTGCAGATCGTCCTCGATAAGGGCCAGCAGGAAGACTGGTTTGGCACGACCTACATCACGGTACTCTTTGCGATAGCGATCGTGGCGTTGGTGGCGCTCGTATTCCACGAGTTGCGGCACCCGCACCCCATTCTCGAGTTGAGGCTACTCAAGAACCGCAATTTCTCCGCCACCGTGCTCTTCAACTTCATCCTCGGTGCGGTGCTGTTCGGCACCACCGTCCTGATCCCGCTGTTCTTGCAGTCCATGATGGGCTACACCGCCCAGAGCGCCGGCGAAGTCTTGTCTCCCGCGGGCTTCATGCTGATGCTCCTCTTCCCCGTCGCCGGAATACTCTCCACCAAGGTTGACCCGCGCTACATGATCGCCTGCGGCTTTGGCATGACCGCTGTAGCGCTCTACCACATCACCAATCTCAGCCTCGCCGTCGATTTCCGCACCATGATCATGTGGCGCTGTTACCAGATGTCCGGCCTGGCCTTCATCTTCATCCCCATCAGCATCCTCAGTTACGTGGGCGTGCCGCGCAACATGAGCAACCAGGTCTCCGGCATCTCGAACTTCATCCGCAATCTGGGCGGCAGCATCGGCATTTCCATGCTCACCACGTTTCTCGCCCGCCAGAGCCAGGTCCATCAGACCAACCTGGTTGCCCATGCCACTACTGCCAATCCCCAGTTCAACCAGATGGTGCAAGGCAGCGCCGTCAATATGGCCAAGTCCGGCTCAGGCCCCGCACTCGCCATGCAACAGGCCTACACCCAGGTCATGGGACTCATCCAGCAACAAGCCGCATTGCTCTCCTACGTCAACGCATTCTGGTGGGCCGCGGTCATCGTCGCTTGCCTTGTTCCCCTGCCGTTCCTGCTCAAGAAACCCAAACCTGGCGAAGTCCCTGAACCCGGCATGCACTAGGGGTCCGGCGTCGCTCGCGATGAAACTGGGTGTCCCATATTTTCGCTTTCTTTGCGCCGCCGGAGTCGACTGGCCGTACATTGCGGGAACTCTCTGAGTACCCCACACAATCCCGATTTTGGATCGTGTGGGTCTTTTCCTTTCACTGAACATACTGCGACAGTGAGGTCCCGGCACATCGACCGCCATGCGATACTGAAGTCTGCCCATCTCCACCGTTGCCGGGATGGCGAAACTGGCAGACGCAGCGGACTTAAAATCCGCAGACCCGAAAGGGTTGTGGGGGTTCAAGTCCCCCTCCCGGCACCAAATCGACCCATGCAAACAAAGCACCAGCGGGAGCTAGTTGACCGCAGGGGCCGCGGTCTTCACTGCCGAAATATCTTCAATGTGTCCGATCTACGAACTTATCCGCTCTTGCTGACGTTCGCCCTGCTCAGCCACCTCTCCCAATCCGACGATCGCGACGCGAGCATTACTCCGGACGATTCATGTTAGCTGTTACACCCGCGACCGTTTACTTTGGCAGCCCGAAAGCAAATATGAAGCCGAAGCCGTCGCTGACATACACCATTCCGTTCGCCACTATACCTCCGACTGCTCCGAGCTTGCGGCCCGTCCTTGCATCGAAAGCCCCATTTGCATAGACCACGCCGTTGGCTAGCGCTACCGGAGAACCACCTCCTGGTGCCCGCCACGCTGCTTTCCCGTTGAGGGCATTGAAGGCACAAAGATCCTCTCCGCAGCTCGCGTACCCCATACCACCGCCTATTACTGGAGCACCAAGCCCTGACAGGCTCCGCAGTTGAGTACCGTCTTTTTCATTGAGAGCCACCAGACTCCCATCCAGAACGAGGTAGGCCACACCATCCGCCGCGACCGGTTCGCTGTCGCCTCCGCGATTTCCGAGCCAGAGGACAGAACCATCCTCCGCGTTCATAGCCAGCATGCCACCGGGACGTTGATAGCCCTGCCAGTCGAGGTATCCCTGATAGTTCCAGAGCGCCACTCCGTTATCTACCGAAGCGTGACTGACAGGAGACCCGAAATAACCGGATTGAAACGTATCGTAATTAAATCCCAATTCATAATCTTCGAAAAGCCAACCCGGTCCCGCGACATATTGCCAGCCGCTTCGGTAGAGACCTCCGTTGTAAATGGTGAAAACACGGTCACCCTGGAATTGCCCCTCGATCGCACCGTTTGCGGCGTTGATCGCAAAGATCCAGCCATAAACAGCTTGGATATACGGGCAAGCTAAATAAACGACACCCTTATCCACAGCGATTCTATTCCCCGGGTAGTCCATACAGCTACCATAGTTAAATTCTAGTTGGTTGGGAGTGACTAGCCAGATGGGTTGGGGATCGCCAGTGATGGCGTTGAATGCGTACAAACCCTGCCCAAGACCGAAATCGCCCCAGGCATACAGCATCCCGTTGGCAATCGCGAATGGAAGGCCGGGGCCATTGTTAAACAGAGTCCACTTAAATGCCAATTTCCCGACGTTCGACGGACCCAGAGCCTTTTCGCCCGAGTTGTAGCCCGTGTGCCCCGCGTCATGTCCCCACTGCGGCCAGTCGCTACTGTCTTGCGGCTGGCAGCCTGGCGGCGGAGTCATCGAAGGCGTCCAGCTATTCTGGTCGTAGAAGCAAAACGTCTCGTTCTCTATCGTGTTACCGCTGAATCCGCCCGCGGGCTTCATCAGCAGGAACGATGACGAATTGGTGTTCGAGCCGCCGTCCCAATCGATCCAAAGCTGCGATGGAATCAGCGCGCCGTCGGCTCCCAACGCTCGCTTCCGCATCACCACCACGCCCTGCCCCGTTGCCGGGTTGTGAATGGCGTACCACTGCTGGCTGGAATCCCACTGCGCATCAAGCGGCGCTGCTCCTTGCGCGGGAAACGGCCCGGTGCAGCCATAAGGACAGTTACGCGCATCCATGCTCGCCAGTTCCCCGCCGATAGCCGGATACAACACCTCGCTGAATCCCAGCGCAAGGGAGAAACGTGGCATGTAGGGTCGGAAGTCGTGGTCGAAGGGCTTCTGTCCGAAGCTGAATTGGCGCTGGACTGCAAATTGGTCTTTGTTGGCCGACGTGTCATCGAAAGAGTACGTGGTCGTCACCACCACCCCGGCCGACGAAGGCGCACATCCTTTCGAGGTCGACTGCATTAGCACAGTCCCCGACTTGCCTTCAATTCCGTGCGACCAGAGCCAAACCCCTCCCTTCGATCCGCCGCCCACCAGGACGGCTCCGCCTGCGGCTGGATCAGGCGGCGCCCACGCATTGCCGAAATATTCCACGTCGCCGTTGTTGCAACTACCAACCGCGAAGAAATCGGTCAGATTCTGACCGCCCTTCCAGTGCAGCTCAGTGATGCCCTCCACGTCGGTTCCGGGATTCCAAACTATGCGGAAGGTGGAAGTGCTGACAGTCCTACCGTTAATGGTAACCGTGGCGGAGACGATTTCGGCTGTTACCGTCACTATAAGAAGGTATAGGAGAATTTTCAGACGAGTACGCATGATAGACCTCCACGCTTCGGCGAAGGTCACGTTGAACCTCCACCACTCTGATCCGCCTATGCCCTCGCGTCTGGGCCCAACTACGGCGACAGACCAGGATGCGACGGGACACATCGACTCGGAAGCTTGCGCTGAAAATGCAGTGGCGTATGAGAACGGCACCAACTCTTCAAGCGCAGCAGGACTGCATAGGGAATCCTCCGCCTGGGCGGTTCCGACCGAGTGCCGTTTATTGTCGGCTCAACCTGCAGTGTCGAAGAGCACCGAACAGTCGAGTCGAAATAATTATCAATGGACTTGTATGTTACGGAGCACAATTAACGTATCGTTCGCCGCGTCGCTCCCATATTGGGACTCTGAACAGGAATCTGAACAGCCCCTGATTTAATGAGCATTTTGATTTTCGAGAACTCTGGGTACACTCAGCGGGTTCGAGAGAACGACTGGACCAAACTGTTGGGGTGGCCGGGCTACCGCGTGTACCGGCACGAAATCGACGAGCATGGCAGGACCTTGAAGTTGTGGGTGCGGCGCAAGCGCGGCAACCGGAAGCTGGTGTGTTCTGGCTGTGGACGGAAGTTTACCGGAACCTGCGATATCTATCAGCGCGAGGTGCGCGATCTGCCCTGGTCGGAGTATCGGGCGACGGTGGTGATTGAGTTGTATCGAGTGCGCTGCCCGGACTGCGAGGTGAAGACGGAGAAAGTACCGCAGTTGCCCAGCAAGGCTCCGTTCAGCCAGCGTTTCGAAGAGGCGGTAGGGCTGGCCTGTGAGGGTGCAGTGGTACGACGGGTGGCGCAGCAGTTTGGGCTGGCGACGAGCACGGTGCGAGCCATCGATCTGCGCTATCTGAAGCGCTGGGCGGAGACGAGATGAAAGCCGGCCTTGCGGCAGATAGGCATTGACGAGATTCATCTGGGAAAGAAACAAAAGTTCCTCACCGTGGTGAGCAACCTGGAGACCGGAGAGCCGTTGTGGTTCGGGCGGGAACGGAAGCAAGAGACGCTGGACGAGTTCTTCGAGAAACAGTTGGGCACCCTCCTCAAGGTTGCCTGTGGTTTGGAGAGTCGCCTGGCGGGCCACCCACATCCCTGCGGAAGTTACGGTTTGGTTAGCGGCCGATGACTTTGCGTGACGTCGAGACGGGGACCTGTTCGACGATTTCGATGCCGAAGCCTTCGAGGCCAGCGACTTTGCGCGGGTGATTGGTCAGCAGGCGGATGCGTTTGAGGTTGAGGTCGCTGAGAATCTGCGCGCCGATGCCGATTTCGCGCTGAGTGCGGCGTTGGCTTTCGGGCAGCGTGGGCAGGCGCTGTTCGTGGTGGAATTGCAGCGTCAGCTTGTCACCGAGCTTTTCGACGGAGTAGCCCTTTGAGGTTTGGTGCAGGTAGATGAGTGCGCCGCGGCCTTCGTCGGCGATGCGCTGCATGGAACCCTCGATGGCATCGCGGCAGCCGCACCACGTGGCGCCGAAGACGTCGCCCATTAGACAGTGCGCGTGCATGCGGACAAGGACGGGGTCGTCGGTGGCGTGCTCAACGTCGCCGCGAACCAGCGCGATGTGGGTCTCGTCGTTGATGTCGGATTCGTACACGATCATGCGGAAGTCGCCGTAAGCCGTGGGCACGACGCTCTCGGCGAGACGGCGCACGTAGCGCTCGTGGGCCATGCGATAGCGAATGAGCTCGGCGACCGTCAGCATCTTGAGGTTGTGCGCGCGGCAGAAGCCGGCGAGCTCGGGCACGCGGGCCATGGTGCCGTCGTCGTTCATGATCTCGCAGATGACGCCGGCGGGAACGAGCCCGGCAAGACGGGCGAGATCGACGGAGGCTTCGGTCTGTCCGGCGCGAACGAGGACTCCGCCTTTGCGGGCGCGCAGAGGAAACGTGTGGCCAGGACGCGCGAGATCGTTAGGACGCGTGCCGGGATCGATGGCGACCTTGATGGTGTGCGAGCGATCGTAGGCGGAGATACCGGTGGTAACGCCGTCGCGGGCGTCGATGGATTCCGTGAAAGCGGTGCCGAAGTTGGAGGTGTTCTCGGCCGACATGGGGGGAAGGCGCAGGTAGTCGAGGCGCTCTTCGGTCATGGCCAGACAAATGAGGCCGCGTCCGTAGCGGGCCATGAAGTTGATGGTTTCGGGAGTGATCTTTTCGGCGGCCATGGTGAGGTCGCCTTCGTTCTCGCGGTCTTCGTCGTCAATGACGACGATCATGCGTCCGGCGCGGATCTCGTCGATCGCGGTCTCGACGTCGCAGAATAGGGAAGCGTTGGACATGGCAGGCAACTCAAGATTCTAGCAGCTGACGGTCGCGCTTCGCTTTTCGCTCTTCGGGCGTTAAGTACTGGCGAAAAGCGAACAGCGAGAGGCGAGGAGCGATTGTCAGGCTGTTGGATTGAAGAGGCGGATGATCCAGAAGGTGAGCATGGCCACGGCGGCCGAGGCAGGGATGGTGAGAATCCAGGCCCAGACGATGCGGGTGGCGACGCCCCAGCGCACAGCGGAGAGGCGGTGAGTGCTGCCGACTCCGACTATGGCTCCGGTGATTGTGTGAGTGGTGCTGACGGGGATTCCGGCGAGAGCGGTGCCGAAGAGGGTGATGGCTCCGGCGGTCTCGGCGCAGAATCCGCCGACGGGCTTGAGCTTGGTGATCTTGGAGCCCATGGTGTGGACGATGCGCCATCCGCCGAGATAAGTGCCGAGAGCGATGGCAGCGTGGGCGGCCAGGATGATAGGCCAGTGCCAGTGTCCCCAGTTGGCGGCGAAGTCGTCCTTGGTCATGACACCGGCGGTATAGAGAGCTCCGGCGACGATACCCATGGTCTTTTGTGCGTCGTTACCGCCGTGGCCGAGGCTGTAGGCGGCTGCTGAAACCAACTGAAGTCTGCGGAACAGCTTGTCAACTTGTCGCGGCGACTTTCGCTGAAAGATCCACGAGACTGCCACCATCATGCCGAAGCCGATTACAAACCCCATCAAGGGCGCAACGACGATGAAGATGAGTGTCTTGGTCCATCCGCTGGAAATGATGACGTGCGGCGCTGCCGACCATCCGTGCAGGATCGCAGCGCGGGCCATGGCGGCTCCGGCGTAGCCGCCGATGAGGGCGTGGGACGATGAGGTTGGAAGACCCCACAACCAGGTGAGCAGGTCCCAGATGATGGCGCCGATCAATCCGGCGATGACGACGTACTGGGTGACGATGTCGAGCTGGATCATGCCCTTGCCAATCGTCTTGGCAACGGCGGTGCCCAAGAGGAAGGCGGCGAGGAAATTGAAGGCCGCGGCCCAGGCTACGGCTAATCGTGGCGACAGGACCCGGGTGGAAACGACGGTAGCGATGCTGTTGGCGGCGTCGTGAAATCCGTTGAGAAAGTCGAAGATGAGCGCGGTAATGACGGTAATGACCAGCAGCACCATTCCGGTGGTCATAGTCGTTTACTCCATCTGGATGGATCGGTCGGATGCACGCGATGGGGTCTCAGGCGCTTTTGAGGATGACAGTTTCCAAGACGTTAGCCACGTCTTCGGCTTTGTCGCTGGCTTCTTCCAAGACTTCTAGGAGTTCTTTCAACTTAATCAGCGTGATCGGGTCGGGCTCTCCTTCGAAGAGACGGCCGATGGCTTCGCGGCTCACCTTGTCAGCCTCGTTCTCCAGACGATTGACTTCGACACAGTGCTGAAGAACTTGTCCCTCTTTGCCGAGCAGTGCGACGGCCTTGCCGAGTTCTTCCGTTTGCCGAAGAATGATGCCGGCCAAAAGTTTGGCGGAAGGCGAGGGCGCGACGATTTTGTAGTTGAGCAGTCGGTCTGCCGCGGAAAAGATAAAGTCGAGAACGTCGTCGAGCGAGGACGCGAGCAGGTGAATGTCTTCGCGATCGAAGGGCGTGATAAACGTTTGATTGAGCTTGACGAGAATCTGGTGGGTCATCTCGTCTCCACGATGCTCGATGTCGGTGATTTTGGCGACGGCAGCCGGCATCTTTTCGTAGTCGTAATCATTAAGCAACTCCGACAAGACGCGGGCGCCGTCTTTGACGTTGTCGGCGATACTGGCAAAGAGGTCGAAAAACTTGGTTTCCCGGGGTATGAGGCGAACCATGAATGCGTTCCTTGAGAAGCTTGGCTCAGGCTAAAGAAGCGGACAACAAGATGTTTAAATAGCGTTACAGAATGATGAACAAGTAACTATGGCATGTAGGCAAGCCGCAGGTCAAACCAATGTGCAGGCACCGTTATTACAGCGTCGGACTGCTGTTAAGCTATTGAAGCTATTGGCATAAGTCGCTATAGGCCGAATTCTGAGTCGGCCGGACGTGAGCTAGCCGGCGAAACCAAGTGGGACTCTAAGCGAGCACGGAGTGCGTTGGCGACGGCGTCGAGAAATACGGCGCGCGCGGTGTGCGCCGGACCTAGCAGGAGCACGGGCATCTGCGGCCGGATCTGACGGTTGCCAGCGGATGGCGATCTGCTCGTCGTAGGTAAAGGCGGAGCTGACGGTCGAGAGGTGATAGCGCGTCTTGCCAAGGCGTCTCGGCAGATCGTCGATTTTCAGAACGAAATCGGCACTATACCCAGCTTGGGTCACGACGTTGGCACCGGAACTGAGCCGCGAGACATCGTTGCCGATGGCGAGAATTCGACACAACTGGGGGCGATGGCGGCGATTCATGGGGACGGTCATTAAGAGAGCATTGAAGCGGCAGAATAGCAAGAAGACTTTTTCGTAACGAAAAGTGCCGGTAAGAGGTCAACCGTCGGAGCGCCTGCGATGCTCGCACCCCGCGGAGTTGAGGCATTCGTCGGCGATTTGAAGGCGCTCAACGGGCCGGCCACCGAGAATGTGCTGCTGGACAATCTCTTCGGCATCGGCCAAAGTCACGCGGCCGTACCACACGCCTTCGGGATACACGACAACCGTGGGACCATGCTCGCACTGATCGAGGCACCCGGACTTGTTGGCACGCACCGTCGCCTGGGAACCGGTGACCGACAGAAGGCGCTTGAATTCGCGATGGAGGAGCGCGGTACCCGGCGAGTCGCAACAGCCACGAGGGTGTCCTTCAGGCCGCTGATTACCGCAAATGAAGATGTGTTTGTCGAACTTAGGCATTGGGAACTCCGGACGAGGTGAGCAGGTTGATCGGTACGACAGCAAAAAAAAATACGGGCCGCATGCGGCCCGCGCGATGTCGCAAATGTTTGGGCTATAGAGTCGATTCGATCTCAAAGCCCCAGGCTTCCAGGAGTGGTTCGGGAATGTACTTTGAGTTCTTGTTTTTGCGCGCCCATTCGCGCAATCGGGTGGAGCGAACAAACTGGTCCGGTTGGAGTTTGAACTCCTTGACCACTTGTTCAAATTCGGTGATGGTGGGGACTACCGGGCCGATGGGCTCGGGCTTTCCCCAGTTTGGATTGCCACGTCGCTTTGCCATAATTAGTTTGCTTCCTGTCTTTTTAGATGTTTGATCGTCGCGCCCGGATGAACAAATATTCTCGACGATTGCATCGGCACAAGTTATTGCTGTTCAACTACTTCCAACAACAAATCCCGGCCAGCTCAAGACACTCTGCCTGCAAGGATTGCACACCCCCCTTGGGGCGCCTCGCAGGACTTGGACGGCACCAGTGTAACCCGATTTTTATTTTCAACTCAAGGAAAAACGAGGGGTCAGGGGATATCGTCTGCTTTGCCAGTTGTTCGGAACAAAAGAGTTAACTTATTGTTAATCAAATGCTTCCAAGCTGGCTTGGTTAGCATGGGAGGAAGCTCAACCGGAAAAAATACGACAAAAGTAGCAGGCAGGGCGCCGTGAACACCGGGCGGGTTCAGCGCCCGGGGAAGCGGTCTATTCAGGACATATCGGTTCAAACAGGCGCTGCCGGAGTGCGCCGGGCTACCCGTGGCCAGTTACTGTACGACGGTAATAGTCGCCGAATTGGACGTGACGCCCCCCGTAGTCGCGGTGACCGTGCAGGTTCCGACAGTCGCGGCGGTGGCCAATCCGGTGGAGGAAATCGCCGCAACGGAACTCGGAACAGCTGTCCAAGTAGAAGTGGCGGTGACATCGCCGGTGGTGCCGTCCTTATATGTTGCGGTGGCTGTGAATTGGACGGTGGTTGGCCCGAGGGACAGACTGAGCGTTTGCGTAAGGGGAGCGATGGTGACACTGGATACCGTTTTTGTGGTCACGGTAACGCCCGTATTGGCGATGACGCTGCCGCTTTGCGCCTTGACCGTGGTGGTGCCCAACGACACGCCGGTGAGCAGGCCACCGCCGCTGATGGAGGCAATGCTGGGCTGATTGGTGCTCCAGGCCACGCTACTAGTGACGTCTCCGGTGGTGTTGTTGCCGTAGGTGGCGGTAGCCGAGTACTGCTGGGTGACGCCCGGGGCAACGGTCGTGTTCAACGGCGCAATCGCCAAGGCGGTAATCGAAGTTGAAGATGGGAAGAACTGGCCACAGCTGGTGGACGCGATTAGCAAGGCGAGCACAAGCGTTGTCAACAGGATGTAGGAATATCTCTGCACGGAGCTAATCCTACCATTTGCTCCACTTTCTGCGAAGGGTGGGTAGAGACTGGAAGGAGTAAGGATTCCGGCTCAAAAGCGCAGCGGTTTCAGACGACCGGCACAGCTCACTGACTGCCAACGCGGCTAGAGCGGTTTCGGAGTTGTTGTAGCCTGTGGCGGTTGTGGTAGAGCGGCGCTTCACGCCGCGTTATCGCGTTTGTCCTTCCAGGTGGAAGAACCGGGCTTCAGCCCGGTGAACACGAATCCCTACAACGACGACGGGCTTTATTCCCGGCCTCATCCAGCCCGCAGGGCGTCATTTGTGTGACCCGTGGGCGTAAGCGGTACGCTACCGTCAACAAAGGCAGAGCCGGTTTTAACCGGCGGCACTCTTCGGCGAGGGCCTTCAGACTCGGCTCAGGTGGGTCTTTTGACCTTTCTATCCACTATCCACTATTACTGTTTTTCAAATCCCGCAACAGCCGCTCCAAAGCCTTCTTATACAAGTCGTGGTCTCTCCAATAGCCAAACTCTCCGATATGCCGCGTCCGCCGGATGTCGGCCGCCCACGCCTTCGTCGCCTCCATCACCGCCTCGTCCACTCGGATGGGAAACAGCACCGGCTTCCCGCTTCTGTGCTCCCGTTCAAACGCCGCCTGCACCTCCCGCTCCACCCAGGGGCTCACCACCGAGTTCTCCGAGAGCACCAGCAGCAGTTTGTCGTGCACTCGAATCGATTCCTCGATCCGCTCCTGGAATCGGTCACCGATTTTCAGGTCCTCCGGCGCAAACCAGCAGCGCACGCCTTTGGCCTGCAGGTCGGCATGGAGCCGCTCGGCAAACTCCTGATCGTGGGTCGAGTGGCTGATGAAACAGGAGTAATATTCGATGGTACTCACCGCTACATCTCGAACGAACTTAATGAACTCCTTCGGTACGCCGCACCCACGCAGGAATACCTCTGGAATCTTGCCACGCGATTTGTAAACGGTGTCAATGCCGATGGTGGACGGCGCATGGTGTTTGACGGTTTGGAGGCCCTTGGCAGCCCTCAGATCGACGTTGGCAAACGTCGTTGTACCAGCGATAGCCCGAGAGAAGTCCGCCCGCCGCAGTTCCGCCCCGCTGAGATTTGTCCTGCTGAGGTGGGCCTCAAGAAGAGTCGCGCCGCTGAGGTCCGCGCCGCTGAGGTCCGCCCTGCGGAGGTTCGCCCCGAAGAGGTCCGCCCCGCCAAGGTGCGCTTCGCGGAGGTTTGCCCCGGCGAGGTCCGCAACCGTCAGATCTGCTCCGCTGAGGTATGCCCCGCAAAGGTTAGCCCCGTTGAGGTCTGCCAAGCCGAAGTTCGCGCCGACGAGGTTCGCCCCATTGAGCACCGACCCGCCGATGAGCGCACGGACGAGGTCTGAATCGCCGAGGTCCTCCCCGCCGAGGTCCACACCAATGAGGTCCGCGTCAACAAAATCCGGGCGCGTCTGCGGGTGCGCTTTCCTCCACTTATTCCACTTCTCGACGCCTTGCTTGAGGATTTCGAGATGTTCAGGGTTCGCCATGGCCGCGTGACCTCGCTTGCTTCCGCGTTGCTACGGATGATTTCGGATGTTCCCAGAAGGCCACACTCTACCCGCCCCTTCCCGCCCCGTCAATGCGAGAAAGTAACCGACCGCGGTGCTGATATTGAGTCGGTGAACCGAGGCGCGACGATGACGTACCGGCGTGCTATTGCGCCGCCCGCATTTGTCGACAGCAGGCAAAAGTGGCCACCCGACGGGCGACGGCAAATACTATTCGGTTTCGCTTAGCAGCCCGCGAGACACTTCCTCAACTCTTCCACGTGATCGAGAGCCGCCTCACGAAGCTTCGTAATCACTTTAAGGATATTCCCGCTGTTTGACTGGATAGTCGTCGTCCATGTCTCCATCTTGTCCAGAGCTTTCACTTTCGACTCGAGCGTACGGACAGAGCGCTCAATGACACGCAGGTCTGCATCCGCATTCTTCTCAGCAACGCTTTGGCTAAATAGAAGGGCCTTCGCAACGCTGAATGCAGCAGACAGGTAAACGTCCGTGGACGGATCCGAAGAGTTCCAAATTACGAACAGGTCCTTCTCGATCCTATTAATGGCGAAAATCGCAGAAGCACTTTGAATGGAAAACGCTGCGCGTTTTCCACATCCCCACACCCGGCTACGATTGCGAACTATTCTCTACTAAAGCGTTACACTAACATTCCACTTGCTACAAAAGATCGGTCAGGTCACAGTAGTTATTGAGGCACGAAGATCTCGTTAGCTAGTTGGCCTTACAGTTCTTGGCGGTGCGGATCTCTTCGATGCGTTTCATGAAGGTGTCCGTCCACTGATTCAGGGCGGCTTCTCCCGCATCGGCCGAGCCGGCTGAACGCAGCTTCTGCAACTGTTTCTGGTCCACCAAGTTAAAGCGCGCCACGTTGAATATGCCCTTCACGGTGTCGCGGTCGAGGCGGGCCACGCGCTGGATCATCAGGTCCTGCGCCTCCTTGAGGACCCGCTTATCGCCGTCCAGCGTCGCCCGCAGCTCGCAATTTTGGAGGTTGACAAACACGGTTTGCGGCTCCCAGGCGCTGAAGCTACCGCGGGGATTGGTGCCGGCGAGATCCAGCGGGCTGCGCTTCTTACCGAAGGTGGAACCGACATCGTGCACGTAAATCACCGGCCGCTGGCAGAACTTGTCCTTGCCGGTGGTTCCCTGCTTCCACTCGCTGCAATCGAGACGGTTCTGCTGGGGCAGCGGGTTGTGGTAGTGGATCAGTCCCAGGGCCAGCCGGTAGGCGTCGTATTCCACTTTCTGCTGGTGGGTCCACGAGCCATCGGAATAGAACTTGGCCGCGTCTGTCCACGACCAGGTCTCATCGTTGTCGGGACTGATTTCGTCCCAGGGAAGCTCACGCTCTACGTTCACCACCTTGAAAACGGAGGGCTGGCCCTTGAGGGAGGCGGTGTTGTCCTCCAGCTTCTTGCCAAAGGGGTCGTCCGTGCACCCGATGCAATTGGCCGCGCCGACCGGGTAATCGTGGTCGGCAGGAAAGCCCAGTACCCACATAAACCGGGTGGCAGCGACCGAGGTGAAGACTTCATTGAAACGGGGGTCGCTCTTGGGATAGGGCGGTTTCAGGTACTTGACCTTGACATGATCCGCCTTGATTTCGTGTTCGTTTTGCGCGTCGCTGCGGGCGTAGAGATGGGCGACCTTCTCGCCGGTCTCGTCGGGCTTGACCACCACCTTGATGTCGTCCACCCGGATCACGCTTCCTGTGGGGCTGTAGAAGGCGCCGTCGGCGGTCATGTGCCAGCATTGGAACTTCATGCTGTCGCCCGGAACTTTCACGAAAGCGTAATGGGGGCGGAAGTAGCAGGCGATGGTGTCGGCGTCGGTGAAGTAAAGAAACCGGCTCTTCTCCGGATCGGCAGCGTTGAAGTCGGGGCCATTCGCGAGTTGCGCGGAAGTTAGAATCGGCTGGTCGATTATGATGCTGGCCGCCTGAATGCAAGGCAACTTCTGCGCCTTTGTCATGCCGTCCGGAACCGCGCAGCCCTGTGTCTGCCCGGCAACGCCGACGACCTCAATCAATGCAACTGATACGACAAGAACCAAGCCCCGCCACATGGACCCCTCCTCGTTGCTGCGACCTGTATCAGAGCGGTCATTCCTTTAGACCGGAATGTCCTTTTTGATCTCAAGAACGGCACCATGGTACACCCGGTTCGCATGTTCGCGACACTGTGAAACGACTTTTCATCGGGCCGGTGGCCCACATTTGCCTGCGGTTGGCCGATGTGGGGCTAGTGCCAAAAGCTGAAATCGCGAGTTAGCTGGTTGCCCCACTGTCGTCGCGCAGCGATGGGGCGGGCTACGCAGACCGGGCGCACCAACTGATCCCGAACCCACGACAATCCAGTCCCGCCTCGCGGGACGGCAAAAGAAAGCCGACCGTTTCAACGGTGGGAAGGCGTGCGACAAATGTCACGGAGTCCCCCGGGGACGGCACTCTTCGGCGAGGGCCTTCAGACTCGGCTCAGGTGGGTCTTTTGACCTTTCTATCCACTATCACTGTTTTTCAAATCCCGCAGCAGCCGCTCCAAAGCCTTCTTATACGAGTTGTGGTCTCTCCAATTGCCAAACTCTCCGATATGCCGCGTCCGCCGGACGTCGGCCGCCCACGCCTTCGTCGCCTCCATCACCGCCTCGTCCACTCGGATCGGAAACAGCACCAGCTTCTTGCTTCTGTGCTCTCGTTCAAACGCCGCCTGCACCTCCCGCTCCACCCACGGGCTCACCACCGAGTTCTGCGAGAGCACCAGCAGCAGCTTGTCGTGCACTCGAATCGATTCCTCGATCCGCTCCTGGAATCGCTCACCGATCTTTAGCCCGGCACGTCACTGACGAATTGGTAGAGCGGCGCTTCAGCGCCGCGTCCAGCGTTTGTTTTTCAGGTGGAAGAGCCGGCCTTCAGGCCGGCGTTGCGCGGTTCCCCATGATTTGTCATCCCTCGGTCGCCGCAAGGCGACCGAGGGATCTGCTTTTGACTTTAACTGGCCACTGACCACTGGCAACTGGCAACTAACAATGGCCGCATGACCTCGCTTGCTTCCGCGATGCTACGGATGATTCCGGATGCTCTCAGAAGGCCACACTCTACCCGCCCCGCCTCTGCCCAGTCAATGCGAGAGAATATCGGGATGCAGTATGACGAGTGAGCCGGAGGGAACAACGGCGCGACGATGGCGTGGTGACGCGGCGTCCCCCGATTAGCACAAGGTAGCAGAATGACAGCTCCACTACTGGGGCGGGGAGGAGAAGCTAATCCACCCGCCGCCGTTCACCGATGCGGTTAGCGCGGAAAGTAGTCTCCAAGCCTCGTCACTCTCATCAAGTCGAAAGTCACAACGGAAAAAGTAAACATTCTCCAGAAGTAACGGGCCACCGTGATAGATAAGATGCATGTCTTGAAATACTATCTGCTTAAGGCAATACCCATCAAGAGTGGCCGTTAAGCCCTTAACCACGAGAAAGGCTGGGCCATAGTCTGACGCTGGGAGTGGGTTACCAATCCGCTCCATTGTTGCTATGTCGGGCTTGCGAGCCACTCCTACAGTCGAGTAATTGTCTGGCCCAGTATTTGTCGCAATCGCAGCGAATTCCCATGTTGACCCCTTAGCCTCTGGCAATGAATCGAATGCCTTACCATGCATCGCCGGCAAATCGAGATTTATGGTTGCCGCTGAAGCGGCGGCAGAACCGGCATTGAGCGCCTCAGCCGAGAGAGTAGGCTTAGCTTTGGAGGTCTCTCTTAGTGCTGATACGACGGTATTCAAGCTGCCAGCTCGAAGTTTTATCTTATATTTCGCAGCTTCGTGTACCGTCTGCGTGATCCCATCGATAGACTCCGGATCAAGCGGCACGTTCCTAGTTAGCCTTCGAAGTCTCTGCTCTAGTGCCACTGCTTCAACCGCCGGTAACGCTGCTAGGAATACTATGGTCATCCCGCTTAGCAACGCGAGCCTGCGACTAACTGGACGATAAAGAAAGCCGTACCCGAGACCGTCACGGCGAACCCGACTGGCAGCTCTTTGCGAAGCAGTAGCACAAGAATAAATCGTCATGCAAAGCATCGAGATGGCGAGAACCGCCATACTTTCCAGTGCGACCGATCTTTCGTCGTTTCCCAACATCAACATGAAGGCAGAAAATGCCAGGGCGATTATGAGGCTGATGCGGTTATCCCGTATTCGTCTCCTATCATCCCCGAATACATAGCTATGAAGATTAGCGACGAACATTAGTCTTTTGCCCCTCGGTCGCGGTCGCGGCGGCGGCGCGTCTCACGACGTTGAACAGAAACAGTCCGAATACCAAGATGACTGCGATGCGATCCATGGTCTCAAGGACGTCTAAAACCCATCCCTGCATTCCCATCACACGCATAGCCGCAAAGCCAGCATATGCAACCGCCACGGAAGCAAGCTGTAACAGGTACTCCAATTGGTCAGATACCCAGCTTTGGAGCTTGGGTTTGACGCGAGCTTCAATTTCCGACCAAAAGGACAGCGCGTTCTCGCTTCTCATGGGAAACTCAGGCAGCCACAGATCATAACATTTGCCGGGTGCCCCAGGTTCGCGCCCCGCTTTTCGACTCCGGCCCGGGTGAGAAGCTGGGATACACTGAACGGTGATCTATGAGTGGAATGCGGAGAAGGCAAAAGCCAACCTTCGGAAGCACCGAGTATCTTTTGAAGAGGCGGCGACAGTCTTCCTCGACCCGCTGGCCTTGACCTTTTCCGATCCCGATCATTCTCTTGCAGAGGAGCGGGAGATCACGATCGGCAATACCGGTGTCCAACGGGTCGTGTTAGTGTCACATTGCCAGCGCGGAGACCGCACGCGGATTATCAGCGCTCGAAAGGCGACCAAAAATGAGCGTAAGCAATATGAAGAAGCCATCAGCAAATAGACGCAACGACGACCTACGCCCGGAGTACGATCTCACGCGGCTCGCGGGGGGCGTTCGCGGCAAGTACTACCGGCAAGCTATCGCGGGGACCAACCTGGTCTTGATCGAGCCTGAGCTCACTCGTGTTTTCCGCGACTCGGAATCCGTGAACCGTGCGTTGCGACTCCTGGTGAATACGGCAGAAGCTGCCGCAACTCCCGCCAAGAGTCGGCGCCGTGCGCCCAAAACGCGACTGCCGATGGCGGCGGGTGGCCCACGTAACCCATCTACTTCAGGAAAATAGTATCGAGGGTGCCCGTTCAAGGCCGTCCGCCGCGGCCGGGTGCCACGTTCTCGCCGTGCTTTTCGGCGCTGACATGGGATTCTCTACTAGGCGATGCAGACTGAGGACACCCGTTGACCCCGAACCCGCGACACCCCAGCCCGCCTCGCGGGACGTCATAATGTACAGCCCACCCTTTCAACGGCGGGAAAGCGATCAAATAGAATTCCCGAGTCCCCTGGGGACGGCATAATCGAGCGACGCCTTCAGCCCGAGCATACCCCCGCGCCTTAATCCCTCGCTTTCCCAATTCGGGAACTCTCCCCGAAATTCATCCCGATTTTCCTTGCATTCCCCCTCACAATTCTGGCAAGGTAACTTTTTGGAGGTTACCCTCCATAGGACGCTGTACGACTTTGCTTCGGGAATACCCGCAGCTTGCATCAACTGGCTCTTGGCGAAAAGCGAATAGCGACTAGCGAAGAGCGTAGCCCGTTTTTGGAGGCACCCATGTCCGTCCGCATCTGCAACTTCCCCAAGCCTGACGGTTCCACCTGCGCCTCTCCAGCCCTGCGCGGCAAGAAGCTCTGTTACTTTCATCAGCGCGATCACAAACGCCGCCAATACGCCGCCGGCGTCATCCGCCGCGCCGACGTACTCGGTCCCCGCCTGCCCCGCATGAAGTCCCTCTACGACGTACAGGTCGCCATCTCCGAGGTTCTGCACGCCATGGCCGATCAGCGCCTCTCCACCCAGCGCGCCGGACGCATCCTATTCGATATCCAGCAGGCTACTATCCCCCTCCGCACTCCACGTAGGTCTCGGATCTAGCCATGCAAACCTCTACATTTCAATATTTTACGTATAACTCCCGTGTTTGCAGGAATTTGCGCGGCTTTCCGGTAGTGGGCTAAATCTGTGTTGCTGATTCTGGCCCGTTAAATTCATGTTCATTCTCACGCAAGTCGCTGAATGTCTCGATTGCACCTTTCAGCCTTGCAACTCTGTTTTCGGCCTTCACCAATAACGATTGAGCCTCGTCGATAACCCGATCCCATTTTTCTTTTTTCGACAATACTTTTTGTCTTGACTAGCATTCGATGCCATGTATTCTTCCTCCATTATGGCAGATGTAAATACCAGTGAACAACTCGAAAAGGCGCGGAAGGAATTGGCCGATCTGATCGTCAAAAGAGAACAGATCGAGATCGAGATTGCCAAACAGAAGCGCCGCGTTGCTGCGTGGTCGGAATTGTGCGAGCAAGGCGAGTTTGCGGAAGTTCCTCTTGATCTTGACCTGGGTGGATTGACGGAAGCCTGTAGAACCGTGTTGAGGTCCTCGCGCAAAGAATGGATGACGACAGCAGACATTCAACGTGATTTGAGAGAACTCGGCTTCCGTCTTAGTGACTACAAAGCGCCCGCTGTCCTCCATCACCGTCGTCGATCAACAGGCTCGTCGAGGCTGGCGAAGTTGCGGTTAGCCGTCGAAACAATCCGGGTGCCACTGAATACAAATGGGCTCCCGTTAAACTCGGGGTTCTGGCGCACCTTCAGAAGAAGGCGGCGGGGAAGAAATGACTTTGATGTGTCAAATACGAACGGCTCAACGTGAGCAAGACGCCGAGCCGTCGCGAACCGGAGGTGCAGGCTATGCCGCCACCACCAATTGAGTAGTTTGTAAGTAAGCGCCCCGCTTCCCGCGTCAACGGGAGGCGGGGCTAATCCAAATCGCGGAGTAAGCCACAAGTCCAACCTCAAACTTATTGTGGCGCTTTCTCCGCTAAAACGCAAGGGGAAAACGTCATGACCTGCAAACGCTGTCACCACGTAGTCCGTAAGTTTGGCACCTACGGAAAGCGCCATATTCAGCGGTATCGCTGCATTTCCTGCAAACTCACCTTTTCTGAACCCGCTCCCAAATTCGGCAACCACTACACCGACCCTGAGACGGCGGCGAAGGCTCTTGCCATGATGCTTGAGGGAATGAGCGTCCGCGCAATCTAGCGCTTCACTGGAATGCACAAGCACACGATTCTGGCACTCATGAAAACGGCAGCGGCAAAAGCGCGTGCGGTGCTTGATTCCAGAGTACAGAACATAGCCCCAGGTACGTGCAAATGGATGAAATGTGGGCGTATCGTCCATACGCGCGAGCCGAACTTGAATGAGTGCGGATTCTAGCCGAGTGGGGTAGCACAATGGTTTGGCTTGCTCTGGACAGCTGAAACCAAACTGCTTATCACTCATCACATGGGCCGCGCAGCGGTGCCAACGCTCACGCTTTTATTGGCCGATCTCCGCGCCAGAACCACTGGCAGGTATCAGCTCAGCATCTGACCAGTACAACGCCTACGTTGGCGCGATTCGCTCCGCTTTCGGGGTTGATGGCGTTGACTTCGGGCAACTTCGCAAGATCTACGGCAAGTCAATTCGGAGAACTGGTACGGCGGTGGCCAGGTTATCGGAGCGGTCCCACGACCAAAATCGGCAGACCGGATTTGAACCGTATTTCTACGTCGCATGTCGAGCGCACCAACTTGAATGTGCGAATGCATCTTCGCCGCTTTACGAGCCTCACGAACGCTTACAGCAAAACACTGGAGAACATGAAAGACGCTATTACGCTGTACGTCGCGTTCTATAATTTCTGCCGCGTCCATCAAACGTGAAGGCTACCCCCGCGATGGGAGCGGGGTTAACCGATCACGTTTGGACGGTTCAGGAATTGCTAATGGGGGCTAGATGTCGTATCTAGCGATTTGGGAATGTAGGTGCGCTTACAAAACTCACTAGCTGCATGATTCAAGGAATGTCAGACAGTCAAAAAGGGTTATACGGACGACAGGTTTTTAGATTTTCTATGCAAAATGCGGTTATGGTACTCGGCATCTTCTACGGGACATTCAGACAATCGTTCGAAAATTCATCGTTATCGACAGCTCTTTCATGCAGCTCTAAGGTGCGGAGAAATGCTGCGAAGTTCCGCACAGTGCATACGCTTGCGGAAAGCGCCACGTCCACCTCTGGGGAAAGTAGCGGTGCCAACTGGAAACTTGACGGCATACGCTGTTACGAGGGGCACTGTAAGAGTGCGATAGAAATGGTCTCATCTTGGGTCACGAATTTCAGAGAATAGCAACTTATGAAATTTGTTCTCACAACGACAAGAGATTAATCGTTTTGCTGATAGCCGCTGCTTACATAGTCGGTGACATGGTACGCAGAGGCATGTTGTTCGACAGATATAGCTTCGGTGCATTGGATAATGGTTGCACGCCGTGGCTGGGCTCGCTGCGATTTTGCCGTGGTCTGTTCGCTGCGATCTTCTTTTGGTGGTACTCGGAACATTGACGGAGAACTAGATGGCAATGTTTTATATCTGGGAATGTGATCGTTGCGACTGCAAGACGCGACATCGCTTCTCGTTTCGAGGTATAGAAGGTGATCTAAGAGGGTCGTAAGGACGAGCATTTGTAGATTTTGTATGTTCAATGCGGTTATGGCGTCGGCGTCTCTTTGACGAACTCGTCGGGAAGAACTTGAATCACCGCAAGATTCAATCGTTTTGATAGATCTTTTCATGATTCTCTAAGATGCGATAGGGCAGGCTGCGAAGCTCACGCCAGAGTCATACGCTAGGGGAAATCGCCAGCGCAGATACCGCGCGAGAATCGCTCTCTAAAGTGGCACGGTATGACGGGGATAATGTTCGCTGGGGCAAGTAAAAGTGAGTAAATTATCAAGATTTTCTTAGCAACACAATTTAGCCACTAGGCTTTCCGCCTATCTGCTTGAAAACGAGGAATTTGCAGGGTGGGGGGAGGGGGTATTGCACCAGCGCTGGTGCAACATCGCATACGAACTGCCGTCCCGCCCTACCGCCGCAAGACGGCGGTAGAACGAGTGAACTTCAGGCTATTGCTGGCAGGATTGATTTTCGACGACTACGTCGCGGGCGAGCAAGTAGTGGCTGGCGCCGCCAGCCTTGTGCTCACTGGAGGTTGCGTGAGTAGCGTCTCCAGAGACGGTCACCGAACGTCCGATGTAGTTGTTCAACAGCATGTCGGTTTCGTTGACACCCCAGGTAGTGCCATTGCTGGCGTGAAGGATGTACTCCTTGGCGACCGGACCGGGCTGCAGGCATCCGGTGACTTCGACGGCCTGAGAGTGCGTCATGGATTGGTTGGTTGTGGCAGAGAGGTTGGTCAGTCCGGTGGTAGCGAAGAAAAGAACCGCCGCGGCTGCGAGGAACAACATGCGTTTCATGCTAAAGCTCCTTTCACAACTGGTGAGGTGCCGGGGCTTCGCGCGATTGCCGGGAGAGTTCCTGTCAGTCGCGCCAGCCTGGGCACGTCTAATTGTCTAGACGTCACAGCGCTGAGGCGGTCGCTGGTATTCGAAAGTTTTTTTGTGAGAGGCTGTACCTTTTTTCTTAGTGCAAAGCAGTTAGGACAGAAGGCGTAGAAGTACTGCTGTGGCAGTACTCGCAACTGCTGCGCATGTCACTTGAGACGCGCGAATTTTGGAAATGGTCAGGTTGCTGAATGACTATTTGCCGGGTTCGACTAGGCGGTTGTATTTCTTCAGCACCTGCTGTAGTTCGGCATGTGGAATGGCGCGGACTTCGAAGTCGTTGATGCCCTTCATGGTCTTGGCGGCGATCATGGCGTTGACGACGGCTTCTTCCACGCTCTGCACTGTGGCGAGGAAGATCGGGTTCATGTCGTCGTTCGGGAGCATGTCGATGTGCTTCACTTTACCGCCGCCCCACGCGCCCGGATTCGCCGTGGAAAAGGCGATGAAGATGTCGCCCGAGCCGTCGCCGGAGTAGCTGCCCATGCGGCCAAGGCCAAGCGGCACGCGGCGCGCCAGACGCTTGAGCTGCGAGGGCAGCAGCGGAGCGTCGGTGGCGACGACGACGATGATCGAGCCGGTGTCGTCTTTGCGCGGAATGCCGGGAGGAAGCTCGCGGCCGACGGGAATACCCGCGATGCGCAGTTGCTGCTGCACGCCGTAGTTGCATTGCACCAGCACGCCGACGGTGTAGCCGCCGTCTTTGGCGGAGAGCTTGCGCGAGGCGGTGCCGGTGCCGCCTTTGAAGCCGTTGCAGATCATGCCGGTGCCGCCGCCGACGTTGCCTTCGGCGACCGGTCCGCTCGCAGCGGTATCGAGCGCGTGGAAGGCGTCCTCCGGCTTCACGTGAAAGCCATTGATGTCGTTGAGCTCGCCGTCCCAGGTCTCGGCGACCACGGGCAGCGACCACCAGTAGCCGCTGAGGTCGGCGGCGCCGTGTTCGATGCGCCACTGGATGGTGGCATCGCGCACGACTCCCACACTGTGGGTGTTGGTGATCATGACCGGGCCTTCGAGGAAGCCGGACTCCTCGACCCAGGTGGTGCCGGTCATCTCGCCGTTGCCGTTGAGCGAGTACCATCCGGCGAAGACCGGATCGTTGATGCTCTGCTTGCCGCGCGGCAGAACGGCGGTGACGCCGGTGCGCACCGGGCCTTTGCCGACCACGAGCTTGCCCTCGCCGGAGATGAGGGTGGTGAAGCCGACTTCGACTCCGGCGACGTCGGTGATGGCGTTGAGCGCGCCGGGCATGCCGTCGAACGGGATGCCGAGATCGCGGGCACGCGGCGTCGGATTGGGCGAAGGAGAAGAGGTTCGTCAGGAAGACGATTACGGCCACAGTAGTGATGCGTCGAGAGAGAGTCATGAGTGCTCGCACGATGGTGAGATGTGCAAGCAGTGTAGCAAGAGGGAGAGGACGGACATGCGTTGAGTATCGAGTGATCTTGCTGGGATCACCCCACGCCCGCAGAATCGGCATACTGTGGGGCGCTCAGATCATGCGGCGGTCGTGGTTTAGCCGGCGGTGACGATCATCGCCTGGCAGGGAGCCTTTCCCAAGCGACGATAGGTGTGCGGGACACTGGGGTCGAAGTAGATGGAGTCGCCGGCATCGAGTTCGTAGTCGTCCATGCCGATCTTCAGTCCGAGCTTGCCTTTCATCACGTGCAGAAATTCGGAGCCCGGATGCTGATGCGACTTCAGTTTCTCCTCCGCAATCGGCTCGAACTCAGCGAGATAGGCGTTGGTGCGCCGCTCGTTGCTCTTGTAAGTCAAGGCTCTCGAAGTGGTACGCGATGTCGGCGGTGCCGGGACGATCGGGCAGCTTGATGCGCTCGTCTTTCCGTACCACGGAGACAACGTGACGCTTGCGCTCGTCGGTGAAGAAGTAATCGAGACCTACGCTGAAGACCAGTGGCGATGCGAAGCAGGGTTGGCAGGGTCGGAAACAACTTGTCACGTTCGAGTTTGGATAGCAGCGCCGGAGACAGACCAGTATGCTTACCGAGTTCGACCAGTCCAAGGCTCTTTTTCAAGCGAAGTGCGCGCAGTTTCGGGCCGATCTGATAAGGGCGAAGGTTGTCTTCAATCGTTTTGCTGACCATGGAGAACCTCACTTTTTCATGTGGTGCAAAATATGGCGAAAGCTTTTATTGATACTCGAGCCTGGTTATATAGATGCGATTATTCTCTTTGTGGTTAAATATCTTTTAGCTACAGTCAATACATGGCTGTCAGATTCGCACTTGTCTGACGACCGCGCGGTGCGCGAAAAGATTGTCGAGTTTCTGCGGACCGTGAGAAGTGGCCGGCTTGGGGGAGTCGGCCACTTTTCTATTTTGGAAGGCATGACATCGCTGGAACCAGCGAAGCTCGAAGTTCCCACGCCTCACGTAAACTGGACGCGTCATGAATTTCGATGTCCTGGTAGTGGGTGCCGGGGTTTCCGGCCTGGTGGCAGCGGTGGAGCTGAAGCGCCGGGGCTATTCCGTCCTGGTGCTGGAGGCATCCGATGCGGTGGGCGGTCGAGTGCGGACCGATGTCGTGGACGGATTTCTGCTGGACCGCGGATTCCAAGTGCTGCTCACGGCCTATCCGGAGGCGCGCCGTTGCCTGGATTACACAGCTCTCGATTTGAAGGAATTTGAGCCGGGAGCTATCATCCGCCACAACGGCAAATTTCACCGCGTTGCCGACCCGATGCGACGCATGCGAAAGATCCTCGGTTCGGCATTCGCGCCGATTGGAACTCCGGCAGATAAGTTGCTGGTTGCGGAATTGCGCGGCGAGCTTCTGGGGATGGAAATTGATCAGATCCTGAGCGAACCAGAAGAGTCGACACTGGCCAACCTTCGGGAATATGGGTTCTCAGACAAAATCATTGAGCGGTTCTTCCGACCATTCCTGAGTGGAATCTTCCTGGACCCCGAGTTGAACACTTCGGCGCGAATGTTTCACTTCGTGTACCGAATGTTCGCGCAAGGGATGGCCGCGATACCAAATGGCGGGATGCAGGCAATTCCTCGACAATTGGCAGCGCGACTGGACGAAGGCAGCATCAGGTTTCACTCGCCGGTGCAGCACGTGTGGGAAGGTGGCGTACGGCTGGAAAGCGGCGAGGAGTTTAATACCGCGACGGTGGTGGTGGCCTGCGATCCGGTGCGCGGTGCGCGGTTGTTGCCAGAGGCAGGAATCCGTACGGCGATGCGCGGGGTGGAGTGCCTGTACTTTGCCGCAGCTGATGCGCCGATTGGCGAGCGCTACCTCGTATTGAATGGCGAGGGGAACGGACCCATCAACAATCTGTGCGTGCCCAGCGTGATTGCGCCGGGATACGCTCCGGCGGGCTGCCATCTGGTATCGGTTACTGTTCTACATTCCGCGTTAAGCGAGGACCAACTTCTGCACGATGTGCGGCAGCAACTGAGGGACTGGTTCGGAGATGGAGCGAACTCGTGGGAGTATTTGCGGTCGTACCGCATTCAAGATGCCCTGCCCGACCAATCATTGGAACACGGAGGAGTAAGCATGTCTCCAGTGCGCGTGCGACCGGGTCTGTACGTCTGCGGCGATCATCGTGGGACGGCCTCGCTGAACGGCGCCATGCTGTCGGGCCGGCGCGCAGCCGAAGCGGTCTGCGGTGAGATTGGGCAGTCGTCGGAACTCATGTGATGCAGCGGCTTGCTGAACCAAGCAATATCAAATCGTCAAAATGAAACCACCCTACAATTCGACCAGAAGAAGCTGGATCGCATACTGGTGCGCATTGGCGGTTGTGCTGGTGGCGGGATGCTCGAAGAAGCCTGAAGGCAAACGTTACGAACTGGAAGGCCGAGTGGTGGCTGTGGACACGGCCAGCCGTACCCTGACGGTTGCGCATGGAGACGTGGCCGGACTGATGCCGGGGATGACGATGCCCTTCCTCGTCGCCCGAAGCGATGACTGGATCTTCGACAAGATCGCGCCCGGCGATCATATTCACGCTACCCTGGTGATGACCGAACATGCTGAATTGACGGACATCTCGTTCACCAAGAGCAGTCAGCCAGAAGGCGACGGCACCTCGCGCGTACGTCTTCCGGAAGCCGGCGATGTGGTGCCGGACTTCGTGTTCCTCAATCAGTCGGGCAAGACCGTGCGGCTGGAACAGTTTCGCGGCAAGCCACTACTGCTGACGTTCATCTATACGCGCTGTCCGATTCCTGATTACTGCCCCCTGATGAGCAGTAATTTTCGAGAAGTGCTGCGGTTGTTGCAGTCCGACCCGGCTGCGTTTGCGAAGGCTCAACTGCTGAGCATCAGCATTGATCCGGAACACGATACGCCCGCCGTCTTGCATAGTTATGGTACTGGCTACGTCAGGGCCATCGATCCCAACTTTCAGCACTGGCAGTTTGTCACCGGATCTCCGGAAGAAGTTCGCAAAGCAGCCGACATCTTCGGCATCTCGTACGACCAAACCAGCGGTCAGATTATGCACAACCTTCGCACAGCGTTAGTCGGGGCAGACGGAAAAATCATCAAGGTGTACGGCGGCAACCAATGGAAGGCGAGTGAGGCAGCCCGGGATTTTGCTGCCGCTGCCGGCGGGCAGTGAATAGCAACAACCTAAGAGCTTTGGCAGCAACTTTCCACCATTCTGGGCATCTGAATAGAGTCGCTTCCGATTTTCCTTCATGGCAGAAATGCTCCAATTCGTTGTGCAGCACGGCTATGCCCTGCTGTTTTTCTGGGTCCTGGCTGAGCAGGCGGGGCTGCCGCTCCCTGCAGCGCCACTGCTGTTGGCAGCGGGAGCGTTGGCTGGCCAACATGAGCTGACATTCGCATTGGTTGTATTGACGGCGGCGACCGGGTCGCTGGTGAGTGACACCTTCTGGTATTTCTTTGGGAAACGAAAGGGAGCGGTCGTTTTGAACTGGCTCTGCAAGATCGCGCTGGAGCCGGATTCGTGTGTGCGACGCACCGAGTCAACCTTCACCAAGCTGGGATACCGAACGCTGCTGATCTGCAAATTTATTCCAGGGTTGAATACTGCCGCCCCGGCGCTATCGGCGACAGCGGGAGTCGGATTGCCGCAGTTCCTTCTGTTCGACTGGCTGGGAGCGATGCTGTGGGCGAGCGCCTTTGCGGGCCTGGGGCTCGTGTTCAGCCACCAGTTAGACCGGGTAGCGCAGGACGTGGCGCAATTCGGATCATGGACGCTGTTGGTGTTTGTGGCGGCGATCGCGGGGTTCATTGGTTACAAGTTTTACCAGCGGCGGAGGTTCATCAAGGAGATCGCGGGGGTGCGCATCCGCCCTGAAGAGCTTAAGGCGAAGCTCGACGCGGGCCACGCGATCACGATCATTGACCTGCGGCATCCCCTGGATTTACTGCCCGATCCGCGGACCTTGCCGGGGGCGCTGCAAATCTCTCCGGAAGAGTTGGCGGCACGGCATGGAGAGATTACCCGCGACGGCGAGATTGTGCTGTTCTGTACTTGACCCAACGAAGCCTCCAGCGCCCGTGCGGCGCTGCAACTTCGGAGACACGGCATTCGCAACGTGAGGCCGCTGCTCGGCGGTTTCTACGCGTGGAAGGATTTGGGGTTTCCGCTGGTGGAGGTACCCGAAGCGAATGAGCCCGCCCCTGCCCAGTTCCCGCTGGCAGCGAATGATCCGGCTTAGAGGGCTTTCCTGGTACGCGGGTGGCCACGCCCGCCGACTTCGAATCAATCCAAAAAGCAGACCTTACTGCTCGAGTTTCGCCACGGGGATGGCTTCGCCGGTCAGGAAAACAGGATCGGAATGGTTCCCGGACGCCGGCCTGGTGGCGTGCTTGGCTCCCGTAAACGACTGTTCGTAGGGTCCGATGTGCCAGATATCGCGCGCGTACTCGAGCACCGTTCGGTCGCTGGAGAATTTGCCGATACGGGCGACGTTGAGAATCGCCTTGCGGCACCAGACCTCGTCTTTCAGGAAGTCCGCGGAAATTTCCTGCTGGACTTCGACATAACCCGGGAAATCGGCGAGATGGTAGTACTTGTCTCCGCGGTGAACGAGCTCGTCAAAGATCCAGCGGAACATGCCGTGCTCGTTAGCGCAGAAGCGGTCGGAGGCGAGAGCGTCCATGACCTCCTTGACCACGGGATCATTGTCGTAACGCTCGCGCGGATTGTAACTGCTGTTCTGCTGCATCTCTAGAATCTGCTCGGCACGCAATCCGAAGATGTATATATTCTCCAGGCCAACTTCCTCGGCGATCTCAATGTTGGCCCCGTCCCAGGTACCGACGGTGAGAGCGCCATTCATCGAGAGCTTCATGTTGCCAGTGCCTGAGGCTTCCATTCCCGCGGTGGAAATCTGTTCGCTGAGGTCCGCTCCCGGGATGATCGTTTGCGCCAGCGAAACGCGATAGTCCGGCAGGAACGCCACCTTTATCGCGTCCTTGACGATCGGATCGTTGTTTACGACCTCGGCAACGTTGTGAATGAGCTTGATAATCTGCTTGGCCGCCCAATAGCCGGGCGCAGCCTTTCCGGCGAATACGAAGGTGCGGGGGACGACCGGTTCCTCGCCGTGTTCAACAATGCGCAGGTACTGGTGGATGACATGCATGACGGCCAGTAACTGACGTTTGTATTCGTGAATGCGCTTGATCTGGACGTCGAAGACGGAGTCCGGATTGACCGCAACGCCAAGCTGAGACTGAATGGAGTCGGCCAGACGCAATTTGTTTTGCCGCTTCACCGCCTTGAAAGCCGCCCGGAACTCGGGGTCTTCCGCCCATGGCTCCAGATCACGCAAGCGGCCAAGATCTGTGATCCACATCTGCTCGTTGAGCGCATGGCTGATAAGGTTGGTGAGCCCGTGATTGGCCTTCATCAGCCAACGCCGCGGCGCAACGCCATTGGTCTTATTGTTGAATTTATCGGGCCACAGCTCAGCGAATTCGGGCACAAGAGACTTCACGACAAGGTGGCTGTGCAGGGCCGAAACGCCGTTGACCGAGTGGCTGCCAAGAATGCAGAGGTTGGCCATCCGAACCTGCTTCTCATAGCCTTCTTCAATGACCGACATACGGCGCAGCTTCTCGCCGTTCATGAACGGCAGGTCGCTGATCTGGCGCAAAAAGCGCTCGTTGATACTGAAGATGATCTGCACGTGACGCGGCAGAACTTTTTCCATCAGAGGAACCGACCACTTCTCAAGCGCTTCGGGCAGTAGGGTGTGGTTGGTGTAGGCCAGAGTCCGCTGCGTGATGTCCCATGCCTTGTCGAACGGCAGGCCGTGCACGTCGAGCAGGACCCGCATCAGTTCGGCGACCGCCAAACTGGGATGGGTGTCGTTCATCTGGACGGCGGCCTTGGCGGGCAGCAGTTCCAGGTCGTCATGTTGCTGACGGAAACGGCGCATGATGTCGCCGATGGCGCAGGCCACGAGGAAGTACTCCTGCACAAGGCGAAGTTCCTTGCCCGCTATGGCCGAATCAGACGGGTAAAGCACGCGAGAGATATTTTCGCTGGCAATCTTCTGCTCGACCGCGTGGATGTAGTCGCCGCGGTTGAAAATCTCGATATCGAAATCTTCCGACGCACGCGCCGTGAACAATCGCAACCAGTTCACGGTGTGGCCAAGATATCCGACGATCGGCATGTCTGTGGGAATGCCGAGCACAACCTTGTAGTTGATCCACGTCTGCTTCAGATTGCCATCAGCATCGCGTTGCGAGTCCAGGCGCCCGTACATCGGTATGCTGATGGCCTCTTCGGGATGCTCGATCTGAAAGGGAGTACCGTTGGCCTTCCAGCGATCGGGTTTCTCGCGCTGGAAACCGCCGACGATTTCCTGCTTGAACAAACCGAATTCGTAGTCGATTCCGTAGCCGTAACCAGGCATGCCGAGCGTGGCGAGCGATTCGAGAAAGCACGCCGCCAATCGGCCCAGTCCGCCGTTGCCAAGTCCGGCGTCGGACTCGCTGTCGAGAACTTCGTCGAGGCTGACGCCCAGACCGGCGAGCACGCCGCGACACAGTTCTTCGATGCGCAGGTTGGAGACATTGTCGCCGAGCGAGCGGCCCATGAGGAATTCCATGGAGAGGTAGTACAGGCGCTTGGCGTCGTTGTGGTGAAAGCGCGACTCGGTCTCAAGCATGCAATCGACGATGCGGTCGCGGATGGCCAGCGAAACAGGCTTCAGGTAGTCAATCGGCTTGAGTTCAGAGATCGGGCGAACCAGCGTGTACTGAACGTGATTCAGGATTGCGGCCCGCAGCATCTCAGCCGGACGCGCCTGCGCACGAAACGCGGAGGCAAGAGCAAAGAACGGGGAGCTCTCGCTCTCGAAAGTGTCTGAAGGCGAAGACGGGTCGGATAAGGGCCGACGCAGAGCGGCAGCTGAAACATGCTCGTGGCGATCCTTCTGGTCTTTCGCCGATCCTTCAGGTTTTTCCTGGTTCCCGATAGTGCCACACCCCGGCGCGTGGTTAGCTTCCTATTCTAATGCAAAATCGATTTATTCCATGACACAACCAGGTGATGGACATGGGTACCGTCGCGTGACAGACAGCGGCGTCAAGCAATATCAATGACTTGCGCAAGGCATGACATTGCCGAATTCGAGATTTGTCTGCCGACGAAGCTTTCTGCCTCTAGTTCTCCGAACGAGAAACCGGAATCACCGTGTGACGCGGATCCGGCATGGGCTGCTCGCCCATGGCATCGCGCCACAAAATAGCGTTCAGAACTTCGTTGTCGGCCGCATCGGCGACGGAGAAGTTCAACTTTGCTGACTCCTTGGCTCCCGGCGCGTCCTTGGCGTTCGCCTGGTAGATCAGTTGATTGTCGCGATTGCGGTAATCGGCCTCAAAAGCCGGCTGGTCGCCCGGTCCGGTGAAGAGCGGCGCCATCACAGCAGCATGCGCGTCGTTATTGTTCATCGGCGGCAGACCCAGAAGAGTCTCCATGGTATGGATCATGTTCACCGTGGTGTAGAAGTTGTGGTCGACGAAGGGCTTTGGCGCGCGCGGCGAATACTTACTCACGACCAGGGCGATGCTGCGATGGGCGTCAACGTGGTCGGCGCCGTTCTGGGCGTCATCTTCGATGACGAAGATGGCGGTGTCGTCCCAGTACGGGCTGTGCGAGACGGCGTCGACGACGCGACCCACTGCGAGGTCATTGTCTGCGAGGCATGCCTTAGGAGTTGGCGAGCCAGTCTTGGTTCCGGCAGTGTGGTCATTGGGCAGACGGACAAGAGAGAAACTGGGCAACTGCTCGCCCTTGCCGGTCTTGCGCGCAGCTACGAAATCGGCGAACTCGCGCAGGAATTCATCGGCACGGAACTGATCGGGGTATTCCACTTTGAAGTCGGGGAACTTTGGATCGAAGTGATCACGCAGGTCGGCCTTGGTGGGAGAGTTGTAGGACATCAGCGGGATCTCGTATTGGTACGGGCTCTTGCCACTGCCCAGATCAGAAGGCAGTTCCTCGCCGGGTTTGATGGAACCGCGTTGGCACTGGGGCTGACTTCCCTTGGGTGCGCCGGTTGTGGCAGGAGTGTATTCCTGCTCCCATTGTTCGCACCAGCTAGTTTCGATGTATTCGCCGTAATGGCGATAGCTCATCTTGTGGCGAGCGAGATTGTCGAACAGGTATCCGGTGGCGGGCTCGTTTACGTCAGGGATGTCGTCGTCCAGCGGGCGGGAACTTCCGACCGTGCCCTCGGAGTCGTATTCTCGCTCGTCGCTGCGATAGGCAACGGGCCATACTTTCTCGTTGTAATCGGTAGTGATGGCGGCGAGGGACCACGGGTGGCCGTCGCCCGAGACTTCGCCACTGTCATAGAAGTTATCGAGCATGCCGAACTGGCGGGCGAGCTTGTGCTGATTAGGGGTGATGTCTTCGCCGTACATCACTAACGACGGGTCGCCGTTTGCCTCCTTGATGTCGCCGAAGATCTGATCGTACGTGCGGTTCTCTTTCATGATGTAGATCACGTGGCGGATGGGATTTTCGCCCGCGGCAAAGGTGATCTGCCGTGGTTCGGCCCTCCATGCGGTTGCTGCGCAATACCTCGGCGGTAAGAGATTCGCGATCGCGTTCGGCTTCTGCGAGATTTACCCGCGCCAGAGAACCGCGAATCATTGAGGCGATGTACGGGTGCTGATTCTTGTTGCCCTGCAGTGGCACGATCTCGCTTCCGGAATTCGGCCCGGTCCCGACACCCTTGCCGGTTACGATCCACAGATCGGAGCCGTGCAAAGCAAGTGCCGTCGGATACCACTCCGTTGGAATGAAGTAGTAGGCGCGGTCGGCATTCGCCTGGGCGTGTGTGCCGCGCGATTCACGAAGATCGAAGACGGCGACGGCGTCGGAACTCGACTCAGCAACGTAGAGAGTGTTCGCGTCGGCTGATTGTGCCAGCGCGATGGGGTAATTGCCTCCGTAGGTCTGGTGCGGAAGGCGGGTATCGAGATAACGCTGCACTGAACCGTCGGCGGTCGAAATTACTGCGACTTTGTCGCGATTGGCGAGCGCAACAAACAAGTGGGTACCATCGGGACTCAGCAGCAACGCGGTCGGGTGCGACGATGAATCTGTCTCAACTTTGGGCGGGAGCAGGTTGATCTGGCGAACAACCTTGCCTACCGTGAGGTCGAGTTCCGCCACCGCCGATCGATTCCACAAGGAGCACCACGCGCGGGTTCCCTCTCGGTTCACAACCACGGCATACGGGAAACGTGCTGGGCACGGTCTTCCCGTGGCCAAGTGGGAAGCGCTGCAGCACGCGGCCATCGCGAACGTCGATGAGAACGGCGTCGTCAGATAAGTTCTCAGCAACGAGCAGGGCGTCACCGCCGGAGCGTTTCACGAGCGCCAATCCCGCGGGAAAGGACGCACTCTGCCCGGCAGGTACAAACGTCGCGCCATAGGTATTCTTTCGGCCGTCGGAAATAGGAACAAGCGGGAGCTTTAGAAAACGGTCAGGCAACAGCTCTCCCTTGGCAAAGCGATAAACGGCAATGCCATTGCCAGTGCTGCCCGGTTTCTTGCCCTCGGGGTCGGTCATGGAGCCGAATGACGCGTACAGCTCCGTCCCGGCATCGTTCCACGCCAGGCCAACGAAATACGACTGCTTGGCATTCTCTGCGAGTCGGGAATCAGGGTAATCGCGCGGTTGATTGGTTGTGAGATCAAAAATGGCAATCGACTGCTGATAGTTCGACTCGGCGGACCCAAAGCCGTTATTCAACAGCGCAAGAAACTTCCCGTCAGGGCTAACCGCCGCCGTCACAGGCAAACTGTTGGTTCGCTGCGGCGAGCCTGGAGCGGGGGCCCTCAGACTCTTGCTGGTGGGGAGGTCAATGTCGCGAGGCTTGTTCTGCGCGGCACAGCTGGTGATTAAAACTCCGGAAAAGATTGCAGCGAGAAGAAGGCCCAATTTCATGACGGTTCCTCAATGTATTGACGCAAGCTCGAGTGATGACAAGTGGTCCAACGCCGACTTCATGTTGTGATGGAGCGCCTGCCGGCGAACATGTTCCAAGACCCGAGCCATGCCTTGGTCAATTGGCATGGAACCGGGAATGACGACATCGGCGTGCTGGAGAGTTGGCCTGACATATCGTTCGGCCATCGGTGCAACAGTGGTGCGGAACTGGGCAACCACAGACTCCGCGGTACGACCCCTCTCCTGCACGTCGCGCTCGGTACGACGCTGCAAACAGATGTCGTCGGCCATTTCGACATAGACACTGGTACCCAGTAGCCGACGCAATTTGTTCCAGTGCAACGTAAACAATCCTTCGATAATCACGAAAGCTTCAGGTTGAAACAGTTGGGTCTGGCGAGTGCGCGTGTGCAGTGAGAAGTCGTACGTTGGAATGGCGATGGTACGCCCTTCGTGCAGGTCAGCAACCTGTTCAATTAACAGCTCATGTTCCAGTGCGGCGGGCTCGTCGAAGTTGGAGATAGCACGCTCTTCAAACGAAAGATGAGATAAATCGCGATAGTAATGGTCGAGCGACAAAACGGGAGCGTGCAGCTTTTCAGCCAAGTGGCGGGCGAGAAAGCTCTTCCCTGCTCCGGATGGACCAGCAATGCCGATGAGAAAAGATTGGGGAGCCATGCGCCCACAGTTTAAATCAGTTGCTAATGGCTGGCCTCCGCCAGCCATCCACGAGCTCAAAGTCCAGAATTGCTAACGATCGGCAATTCTGGGCCCGGTAGCGCTCAACACTTTCAGTTATTAGTTCGCAGGTATCCATGTCCATTGAGATCTGGAGTCTGGTATGTGCCCACCATATCGCCTGCTGGGTTGATTGAGTTGACAACGTTGCCGCCCATTGATCCGGGAAAATCAATCGCAGTGCACTTGCTACCGCTAACCACGAGCCCGTGCTGGCGTCCGTCGGCCAGTAGAGTTCCGCTGCCTGTCATCTCGACTTGTAGAGTAGACCTGAAAACAAGGAGGGGGGTAATGCCGACGACAAGCACTGGATCCCAACCGGCGCAGGTGACTGTCTGGTAGTTGCCTCCAGTGAGTCGGTAACTGTGAGCTTTCTGTGTGCGTAAGTACACCCCCACAATGGTCTTCCCGTTAGTCATGGTGGCGAAAGTTGCTTCCGCACCGGGATAGTCGATTGAACTGAAATCACCGTACTTCGTAAGTAGGAAACCGCGAGGGGGGGCAGGCCCAACAAATATTCCGACTATGTCGCCGCTGGCGCTGATTCCGAATGCCTGCGTGCCTCCGGCCGCCGGGTAGTCGATGGTCGTGAACTTGCCCCCACTTAACAGGTACCCATGGGTTCTGCCGCCCACGTCCGCGTACTCTCCTACCATGTCGCCGGACGAGTTGATCGAGTTCACGGAGGTCTGGCTTCCGTTGGGAACATCAATGGACACAAACTTTCCCGCGGCGAGCACAAACCCGTGCTTGTTTCCATCAACGCTGGTGTAGCTCCCCACGATGATGCCCGACGAAGTGATTCCGGTCGGCTGGGTGTTGATGGCTCCCGGAAAATCGATTGTGGTGAACGTCTGTGCGCAGGCTATTCCTGTGAGGAATATGCAGCAAACCCAAGTCGCTAGGTTCAAACAAGTGTGAAGAGTTCTCAAGGATTCCCCCTAAGCAGGATTTCCGTTTTGGCTCCCAGAGCCTATCACGGTTAGTCGTGTTCCTACGTTTAAAGAAGTAAATCATCCGGCGAAGGTGGGGTCTGTTCAATATTGCTCGTTTTGGCAAGAAGATTACCTGGTAAAAGCGCACCGCGGTCCGACTGGGTGGGATCTCTGTGCTGTCCAAGTCCAGCACCACGCGCTGCGCCGAATCGATCGCCTCCGCCCGCGCAATCGTCTCCCTCATTATCGTGGCCAGCCCACAGCGGTTCTCTTCTACCCGCTGGGTTCAAAAAGGAAATGTGGGCCAAAGCGCTCGTCAGGCGCCAGTGGAACCAAGGAGCTGCTGAATACGCGGCAACACGGCCCGCAATAGCGACAGGAACTTCCCTCGTACTCGTTCTCCGGTATCCAGAACTTCCTGATGGTTGATCTTTTCCCCGCTCATTCCCGCAGCCATGTTGGTTACGCATGAGATGGCGAGCACTTCGATGCCCATATGACGGGCGGCAATGACTTCAGGAACAGTTGACATGCCGACCAAGTCGGCTCCAATGGTGCGCAGATATCGAATTTCGGCGGGGGTCTCGTAGCTCGGCCCAAGCATGGCCACATAGATCCCTTCGAAGATACCTCCGCCCAATCGGCTGGCCTCATCGAGGACCATCCGGCGAAAGTGTGCGTTATAGCAATCCGTCATGTCGGGAAAGCGTGGACCAAAACGATCGTCATTGGGCCCGACGAGAGGGTTCTGTCCCTGAAGATTAATGTGGTCGCGAAGGGCAACCAGCGCGCCCTGGCCGTAAACCGGATTGATGCCTCCAGCAGCATTCGTCAAGACAGCCGCTTTTATGCCCATGCGTCCAAAGACTCGCATGGGCAGCGCCACCTGCTGCGCCGAATACCCTTCGTAGAGATGCACCCGGCCTTGCATCGCAGCCACAGCGACGCCACCGACCGTTCCGATCACGAGTTTGCCGGCATGACCCACAGCGGTGCTGCGGGGAAATGATGGAATTTCCGAATATGGAATGCGGGTGGCGTCTTCCAGTTCGTCGGCGAATCCGCCCAACCCTGATCCCAGCACCAGCGCAATTTGCGGACGAAGTTCGCAGCGCGACAGGATGAGCCCAGCCGCTGCTTCCGCCATCGCGAATTGGTCAGGAGTCCGGCTCATGTGGTGGTCAATGTGAAGACATCCGGGCGCGGTGAAGCGGACAGTTCCGATTACTTGCCGATCTCTTCCAAATACTTCTCAACTTCCAGTGCCGCCATGCAGCCTGTTCCGGCGGCCGTAATTGCCTGACGATAATGCCGGTCGGCAACGTCTCCTGAAACGAACACGCCCGGAACGCGGGTGCAAACATGCCCATCACTGGGCACGATGTAGCCTTCTCCGTCGCGGTCCAACTGATCGCCCACAAAGTCAGCGTTCGGAGTGTGGCCGATGCCCAGGAACATTGCGCTGGCAGGCAGATCCCACTGCTCGCCCGATTTCACGTTACGCAATCGAAGACCCGTGACTTCCTTCTTGTTGACGTCGTAGACGTCATCAACGACGGTATCCAACAGAAACTCGATCTTGTCATGCTGGCGCGCGCGGTCGAGCATGATCTTCGACGCCCGGAATTCGCCGCGGCGGTGAATGACGGTGACCTTTGACGCGAAGCGGGTGAGGAACAATGCCTCTTCCATGGCGGAGTCGCCGCCGCCAATGACCGTGATCTCCTTGCCCGAAAAGAAGAACCCGTCACAGGTGGCACACGAGGAGACGCCGTGTCCGATGAGGGCCTTCTCGTTCGGCAAGCCAAGCCAACGCGCCGAGGCGCCGCTGGCAACAATCAACGCGCGGGTCAGAAGGGTTTCGCGACCCGAGATTGACTTCAATTGGTTTGGCAGACCATCGTCTTTCATCTTCTGGCTGAGATCGACGCTAACCACGTGGCCGATCTTGTACTCGGCGCCGAATCGTGCTGCTTGCTTGCGCATGTTGTCGATGAGTTCAGGACCCTGAATGCCTTCGGGAAAGCCGGGGAAATTTTCAACCAGGGTAGTCATCGCAAGTTGGCCGCCAGGCTCGTGTCCTTCGACTACCAGAGGGTTGAGGTTGGCGCGAGCCGCGTAGAGGGCAGCCGTGAGTCCGGAGCAGCCAGACCCGATAATGATTACGTCGCGAATGTTTTCAGTCATGGGAATAAATGTAGATTCGCCAGATTCAGAAACGATGCAGGGCCGTAACTGCCCGCCTCTCGGATTCTAGCAAGCAGCGGGACTTCGTGATATTCACAGGCGAGCAGGAAGTCCCCAGCAGGAGAGTCGGGCCGGGTTCTGCAAGGGATAGAATGGTCTGCATGGCGAAGCTAACGCTGGTGTACGGGATGCGTCTTCTCCCGTCGGAGGACATTCAAGAAGTGGGCGATGCGACGGTGAAACTCACCAATGGCCGAGAGGTACAGGTCACGAGCCACATTGTCGAAGGGTCGAAGGAAGACATCCAAAAGCAATTGCAGCTCAGCATGAATGCGTTTTTCGACCTTTACCCCGAGATTTAGGCCACGTCCTTCACGAAGTAAGACCATCGCGAAAATAAAGTGTGCCTTGGGGAACGCCGGCCTGACCTGTAACGTAACAAGGACTACTGGCGCGCCGAATCACATCTATAATCCGTAAAAGTCCGGACATGACACAGGGAACCGTGAAAGAGCTCCTGAATCTCGACAAAGCGCGAGCCGTGGCGCGGCGGTTCCTTCGTCCGACCAGCAAGCTGGGCAAAACCACCCTGTGGTTCGGGGTTGTCGCTGGGGCATTGGAGTTGTGGAAGCTTGTAGCGCGCGCGCCCAACGGCACGATGTTGAGCGCCTGGGCAAGCGTGATGAGCTTCGTGTTTGTCGTGTGCCTCCTGCTCAGGTGGATCCGGTGGGCCCGGCAGAGGCTGCTGTGGCGACTGCGCAACCGGTTGATCGTTACGTATGTGTTCATCGGCGTAATCCCGATCATCCTTTTGATTTCGATGTCTCTACTGGCGGGGTACTTGTTTGCGGGGCAATTTGCTACATACGTCGCCTTGGCTGACCTCGACGGCGAATTGCAGAATCTGGTCACGGCGAACGATGGGCTGGCTGCGCAATTCCGAACACTCACGCTGCGAGACAAGCTGAACCCGCAACTGGCAGCGGAGATTGCCAACGCCTCGGGCGAGGGCATGAATGGCCGGACCGTGACGGTACTCGAGGGAGATAAGGGATTCCGGATCGAATCCAATGGCGCGACTGAAGAAGTTCAAGAGAAATTGCCGGCTTCGGCAAAGAGTAACCTGAGCAACTTCGTCATCGATTCGGGTCGCCTGCACATGCGGGCCCTGAGGCAGGTGGAAGCCGGTCCGCGGCGGATCACGGTGATTTCCAACGTTCCGGTTACGGCGGAATTGCTGCAACGCGCAGCCCGCATCGGTTCGGTGGAACTCTATCCCCCGTCACCTGAAAGCGACGGAGAGGCGCCGAAGTCAGCTGATTCCTCGACAGCTGGTTCGAAGACGCCTGGTACAGTCACCATCGACATAGGTGGTTCCAAATCGACGGTGAAGATCGCCGGCGAAAATGTCACCAGTGCTCCACAGAACGTAGAAGCCGGTCAGGTACAGTCGGCCACCAGCCGTTTCGATCCCGAATTTCGCTGGTGGACGCTGTTCACTGCGATCGACTGGAAGACAGGCAAGGAGTTGTCAGGCGCCATCGTGGTGGGCACCAGGCCATCAATGCTCTATAACGTCCTGTTCGGTACTCTGGGCACAAAAGCCGGGATTTTTGTGCAGCTGCTGGCGGGAATCGCGATTTTCCTTGGGTTGATCGAGCTCATCGCGCTATTCATCGGTGTACGTTTGACCCGCAGCATGACGAAGTCCGTCGCCGAACTCTATGCGGCAACGCAGGCCGTGAACCAAGGCGATTTTTCGCACCGTATACAAGTCCGCACCCGTGACCAGATGGCCACGCTGGAAGAGTCGTTCAACTCAATGTCCGCGTCACTTTCGAAGTTGATGACGGAGCAGAAAGAAAAGCAGCGACTGGAAAGTGAACTGGCCATCGCGCACGAAGTGCAGACTCTGCTCTTCCCGGCCCAGGTTTCCGGGTTGCCCGGCCTTGAGGTCCACGGCGTCTGCCGCCCTGCCCGCACCGTGAGTGGCGACTATTACGATTTCATCCCGTTGCGCAACGACCGGCTGATGCTGGCGGTTGGGGACATCAGCGGCAAAGGAATCTCGGCAGCTCTGCTCATGGCCACGGTGCACGCGTTTGTGCGAGCGTACTCCCTGGAACCGCAGCACACCTTCGAACCGGTATTGCTTGGTGCCACGTCCAACGACGGTCGCGGAGCGCAAAGCCTCACCCTCGACTTGTGGCAAGGCGAGTGCGGGCCGGGATCGTTGATGGCTACCCTTAACTACCAGATCTTCCGCTCAACGCCACCGGAGAAGTACGCGACGATGTTTCTCGGCTGCTACGACGGCAACACCCGGACACTTAACTACTCAAACGCGGGGCATTTGCCGCCAATACTGATTTGCAATGACGGCAGCGTCCAGCGCCTGGAAGTTTCCGGTACCGTGGTGGGCCTATTCGACGGAATCACATACGGGGAAAGCAGCCTGCCGATGCAGCCCGGCGATATCTTTGTGGCATTCAGCGACGGCGTGACTGAGCCAGAGAACGAGTTCGGAGAATTCGGCGAAGACCGCCTCATCGATCTGATACGGGCCCACCGCGAACAACCCCTTGCGCGTATCAGCGAAGTGCTGACAAGCGCGGTAGTGGACTGGATCGGCGGCGAAGAGCAGCCTGACGACGTAACCTTGGTACTCGCCAGAGCACGCTAGACGAGCGCGCAGTGGGACTAGCGACTTTATTTCGCAGAAGCAGGAGCGGGTAAAAACCGATAGCCGATGCCCCTCACGGTAAGCAAGTGCTGGGGATTTGATGGATCCTTCTCGATGTACTTGCGCAAACGCACGATAAAGTTGTCGATAGCACGGGTGTCCGTATCTTCATGCAAGCCCCAAACTTCTTCCAGAATCTGCTTGCGCGATACCACCTTACCGCTGTTGCGGATGAGATGTCGGAGCAACTCAGCCTCCATCAGCGTGAGACGGAAGACCTTTCCGTTGGCGCGTAACTCGAGCGTGCCGAAATCCACTTGGCGCCCGTCGAATGCGTACAACTCGAATTCACTTGGGGCACCCGCGGTCTTGGTCTCGGTCATGGACGACCGACCATTCGTCGCTCCGAGGCCAATCCTTCCCCAATCGCGCCTCCGCAGCAGGCTCTGTATGCGTGCCAGCAGGATGTTCAGGTCAAATGGCTTGGGCAGGTAATCGTCGGCGCCTGCGGCGAATCCCTTCAGCACATCTTCGGGCCGGCCGCGCGCAGTGAGCATCAGGAGCGGAATGAACTGGTTGGCCTGCCGCAGTTCAGTCGCCACCGTGAAGCCATCTTTGCCCGGCAACATCACGTCCAGCACCAGTAAGTCGAATTCCTCATGTCGGGTTAGCAAGAGGTCGAGCGCAGTCTCACCATCACCGGCGACCCGGGTCGTGAAGCCTTCCGCCTCAAGATTGAACTTCAAACCCCTTGCGAGGTGCTCTTCGTCTTCCACCAACAGGATGCTTCCGGTCATGATCGGTACCTGGGAAGTTCGATGGTCACGGTGGTTCCCTTTCCTGCACCTTCACTCTCGACCCAGGCTTTACCGCCGTGCCGCTGAATCACGGCGCGGACAATAAACAACCCAAGGCCGCTTCCCTTGACCTGGGTCGCTCCGGGATTCAGCACACGGTAGAAGCGCTTGAAGACACGCTTCAACTCGTTGCTCGGTATGCCGATGCCGTTGTCCTGCACCTTGATTTGTACCCGTTGCAGGTCCGGAGTCACTACGTCGACCCGAATGTGCGGATCTTTGGGCGAGTATTTCACCGCATTGTCGAGCACGTTTGACAGCACCGCAGACAACTCTTCCCGGTCCCCCGCTACGCTCAGCCGCTCAGCAGTCCGGCCATCCAGGTCCCACGCCACGGAGTCCGGGGCCAGATGATGTCGGACACGCGCCAGTTCCACGGCATCTTGCACCAATGGGCCAACATCGACCTCGGCCTTGTGCAGCGCTGCATTCTTCTGAGTGACGCGCGCGGCGCGCAGCACCTGCTCAACGGTACCCATCAGGCGTTGTGTGTCCTCAAGCATGATCTGGTAAAACTCGCGGCGCTGGACGTCGTCAACCGGGCGCTGTTGCAGGGTTTCAAGATAGAGGCGAATGGACGTAATGGGCGTCTTCAGCTCGTGGGTGACGGCGTTAAGAAAGCTGTCCTGCTGCTCGTTACGCTTGACTTCGCGCACCAGGAAAATCGTGTTGAGGATCACGCCCGCGATGATGAATCCGAAGAAGAGAACGCCGAGAATGAGCGGGACGACCTCGCGCCAGTTGAGGACGATCCAACTGACGTTGAGCACCAGTGCCACTGCGGCGACGAGCACACCGAGCGTGATGGCAAACGCGATGGTTTTCTTGCGGCTGGTAATGCGCATGACGCTTTCAGAGGAAGGATAGCACTCGCGCAGAAGAAAGACGGCGCACGAAGCGCCGTCTTTCGAGCATAGCTGAAGCCAGGGACTAGTCGCCGCTGTAAGCGCCCACCAACTGCTCTTCGGCTTTTGCGGGCGTGTCTTCGATCGCCTTGATGCGGGCTTCGCGCAGCTTGGGCAGCTTCACGTCCCAGACGAGACCAACCGCCTTAAGCGCGCTGATCAGGTACCAGTTGAAGTCAACTTCATACCACGCCAGGCCGTGACGCGCCGACTGTGGATGCGCATGGTGATTGTTGTGCCAGCCTTCGCCAAAGCTCAACAGTGCGACCCACCAGAGATTTCGCGAGTCGTCATCGGTGGCAAAGCGCTTGGAACCCCACATGTGGGTGGCCGAATTCACGAACCAGGTGCTGTGCAGGAGGAACACGGTGCGCAGGAAGATTCCCCAGAAAACGAACTTCCAGCCGCCGACGGCAAGCAGCGTGAGGCCGACAACGACCATCGGAATCCAATGCCATTCGCTGAGCCACATATGGAACTTATCTTTGCGAAGATCGGGAACGTAGGGCAGCAGCTTCTGGATCTTGTTGTGCAGGCCTTCGCCGCTCATGATCCAGCCCATGTGCGCCCAGTAGCCGCCATCGCGCGGGCTGTGCGGATCGCCGGGCTTGTCGGTAACCTGGTGATGTAGGCGGTGCGTGGCCACCCAGAAAATGGGTCCGCCCTCAAGCGCCAGCGTCGCGCAAACGGTGAGGAAATACTCAAACCATTTGGGACATTTGAAGCCGCGATGCGTCAGCAGGCGATGGTAGCCGAGGCCGATACCGAAGCTGCCCGCTACCCAGTAGAGAAACAATCCGACGAAGAAGGCTTTCCAGCTGAACATGAACAGCGCGGCCAGCGCGCCGATATGAAATGCGATCATGAAGCCAGACGTGACCCAGTTAATGCGTTTGTCCTGTCGAACCATGAGACCCCTTGTTGTGTTAGTGCGTAATTCCGTGCAGGCACGGAAGAGCCATTTCCAGACTAGCAACTTTGCGGGCGGGCGATTGTAATACTTATGTCACTGGGGTTTGTGACGTGGAGCACGAAGCGATCGTACACGCCGGATGTACTGTTTTGCCTCGAATCCGCGCGCTTTCGGCGAGCATCGCTATTTTCCCGGCAAACGGTTACCGCAATTGCACGGACCCAGGTAGTAACGCCGCTTGCACGCGTTCCATCGTGCTGGGATCGAGACCTTCCATGATGAGTGCATCGCTGGCATGAACCTGGATTACCACTTTTCCTTCCGCGCCGAAATCCCATCCCGTGATTGAATTCTCACTGCCGCCGTCGGTATGAAAACCGGGGGCTGCTCCTTGAGGAGCTTCGTACCTCTTCGGCGTGTAGTCGCTGTAGAGTTTGGCGAACGCGTGCGCCGAGTCGGGCGAGTCCCAACGCGACAGGTAGATCAATCCAATCTCGGTTTTCGGCGCTGACTTGCAGTAAACCGCCAGGTAATATCCGCCGCGCCAGTGCGAGTAATACTGCTTGGCATCGGCGTCAGGCGCATATTGCTTCGCCAGCAGGTACACGTCGAACGCGCCCATTGATCCGAAATCATAGCGTTCGCAGGCAGGAGCGATGAGTCTGTCGAGATCAGGAACGGTGAGCGGCGTAACGCCGTGGCCGTCGATGTACGCGTCGGGTTGCATGACCTCATAGGTATCCGCAGGAGGTCGGTGCAGCACCCCGTCGTAAGCCGCCTCAGTTCCCTGCTTCGTCAGCACTGCGCGCTCGAAGTCCATGCCGAACGCATAGGGCATCAGCAGTGATTCGCGGAGGTAAACCGGAGCCGCTGCCAGCACCGGAAGGTTTTTGCCATCCGTCATTGACGCCCGCATGGCGTTCACCACGTCGGGAGCCTTCTCGATATTCAGTCCCGAAGGCGCGAGAATATAGTCGATCATGGCGAGCATGGCCTGACCTTCAGCAACGTTTTCGCGTGCCGACTGTGCCTCTTGCACGACCTGCTCCTGCTGGTCTGGCAGTGGAGTACCGTCGCTGCCTCCGGCACGAAACCACTTCCGCAGATCGACGGTCTGGTCTTGCAATGCATGGGTCAGTTCATGCGCCAACACCGGCTTTTGCAACTCAGGCCGCACCCAGTCCAGCAGGTTCACCGTCTTGGTCTTGGGATCGTAAAAGGCGGCGACCTGCTCGCGAAGTAGCTTCAGAAACTCGGCGTGCAAATCGTAGTTCCGGGGAATCATTCCGAACTTTCGCAGCACCAGCTGCGAGCGCTCAATCCGCTGCGCGTCCTTGTCGCTCTTGATGTGCTCCTCGACGAAGCGTTCTACCTGGTCACGCGTGATGAGCTTCTTTTTCACCTTGTGCTTGATGGGCAGGCCGGTATCGCGGCTCACAAACTTCAGAATTTCATCGACGGAACGAAATAACGCCTTTGCCTCGGCCTTGGTGATTGGCTGCGGGGACTCGATGGATTCCGCTGCGGGTTGCGAAGGACCTTGGGCGGCGGGCGGTGCCTGGACGGCGCCGGGTGGGGGCTGCTGGGAGGTTTCGCCTGGCGCTGTCGAGGTCTGTCCTGCTGCCCATCCGGTGAAAAGCAGTAGCCACAGCAAGGCCGCGGTCAGCGAGCGAAATCCGGTTTTTCGGAGGAAGTAATTGCGCGACATGAACGAGTTGCCAGAATACATGAGGTCTCCGCCTGTGTGCTTCGTCCGCGTCGAACCCGCTATGATGAAAGTTCAGCAATGCTCTCGACCAAGGATTCCCAATGATTCGATATCGCCGTCATGTGATGGCATTTGTTGTGGTGACGTATCTCGCCGGGTTGGTGCTTGCGCAAGCGCAGCAGGCCGCCCCGCGAACGATGGAGCAGCAGCAGAGCTATCGCAAGGCGATGGAGACAGCCGACCAGCAGATTGCCGACGAGGTAAAGGCCCGCTCTGAGCTGACGAAGAACCTGGAATACCTGACCACGCAGATCGGCCCGAGATTGACCGGTTCCCCGCAAATGCAGCAGGCAAGCGACTGGTCGCTCAAGCAATTCCGGGCGTATGGCCTCGACGCACATCTGGAATCGGCGACGATTGACCATGCCTGGACGCGCGGCGTGGAAACTGCGGCCATCACCAGCCCCATACAGAGGAGCATTGGCATCCACGCGTTTGGATGGAGCAAGGCGACCGCAGGCGACGTGACCGGCAAGGTAGTCGCCCTCGAGATCAGCGAGCCATCCGACTTTGACAAGTTTCGCGGCAAGCTCAAAGGCGCTGTCGTGCTCGTCAACAAGCCGGCGGACCTCTCCCGGGCCGAGGCAAATCCGGAAAACGCCTATGACGCCGTGATCCCCTTGCAGCATGGTGTGAAAGCCGCGGGCATGTCGTGGCGGCAACGCGCGGACCTGATGCGGCAAATCGCCGACGAGCAACCTGCGCTTATCCTGTTGGACAGCGGCAAGCCCGATAGCCTCTTCAACATGACAGGGGGCCATCCGGCATTCAGGCCGAGCGCAGCGCCGATGGCTTTCGTAACGCATGAAGATTACGACCTCGATCTGGCGCCTGCTCGCAGAGCGGGCCGGTAACGTTGACGGCGAATCTTCGCAACACTTTCTCGGACAAGCCTGCGCCAGTGGCCATCACCGTTGCCGAAATCAAGGGCTCCGAGTTTCCCGATGAACGGGTCATCGTCGGAGGCCACTTGGACTCCTGGGACCTTGGTCAGGGCGCGCTCGACAACGGTACCGGTGCGATGGCAGTTATGGAAGCCGCCCGGGCTCTGCATACTCTCGGCTGGAAGCCGAAGCGCACAATAACTTTTGTCTTGTTCACCGGCGAAGAGCAGGGCGGCATCGGCGCCGACACCTACGTCAAGAACCACGCTTCGGAATTGGCCAAGACGGATGCCGTGCTCATTCTCGATACCGGCACGGGCAAGGTTTACAGCATCGCTCTCGAGAATCTGTGGGAAACGGGCCCGCTAATGTCTGAGATTTACCAGCCTCTGCAAGAGGTATTCGATCTTCAGCCGCTCAGCACCAGATACTTTGGAGCGTCAGACCACGTACAGTTCCTCGACAAGGGTGTCCCCGCCTACTTCTGCATGCAGCTTCCAGCGCACTATCGAGAGGCGCACCACAGCCAGACCGACACGTTCGACAAAGTCATTCCCGAGGAAATCAACCAGGGCGCCGCGTTGCTGGCGGCGTGGGCATGGAATGTCTCCGAAATGCCACAGGCACTGCCGCACCATGAGGCAGCAAAGGCGCCCTCGGAATGACCGCTGAACTTGCTATCACGCGGTGATGTGACCCCTGCCCTATCGCAACCGGCGGTGACGCGCGCATGATCCATTGCAGGGAGAAGTTGTTAGTGTCTCTCATCAGTCCTCGCCAAGGCGGCGGACTCCTATGGCTCATTGAAATCGGCACTTTACGATTGTCAGGCTTGTATGTGTAGTATTGAAAGTATGACAACATTTGCTGTATGGATTGTATGGATTACAGGACAACGCTAGCGTCAGCATAAGCCGTTTTATATCATCCAGTTAGACGGACTTAACACTAATTGGTGATTTCAAAGACGGCGTACATGGGGGGGTACGTCAGGGTTGTTCTGCCTGACCGCTTTTGACGCTTCGAAAGATCGCATCCAGTATTTTCTGGTTCTGCACGCCTTCTTCGCCCGGAATCACAAACGGCTGCCCAGACTCAACCGCGTCGGCAAATGCCTCGACTTGCGCCGTGTAGGCATCGGCGTTGGAAACTTCTGTTTTCTCGACGATTTCGAAGCCACGCCGGAATTCGAGTGTCACTGGATGTTCCACATTCAACGCATTGACGGCAGACAGGATTCCGTCTTCTCCAATCACCTCGAGCAGGGTTTGGTACGGCGCACGGGCTGATACCGACATCGTGCCCAGAGTGCCGCCGGAAAACTGAAGCAGCGTGGTACCCGATGCTTCCACGGACCAATGTTCGTCGTAGTGGGCCTGCGCCATCACGCTTTCAACTTCCTCGCCCAGAATGTACCGCAGGGTGTCAAAGCAATGCACTCCAACGTCAGCCAGCGGGCCTCCCGTAGCGAGTGTGGGGTCGTTGATCCAGGTGCGGGCGCTATGCAGGAGCGGGGCCACAAATACGGCGCGCGCCAGCACGGGTTTTCCGATGGCGCCGGAATGAATGCGCTCGCGAAACCAGCGGACACTGTCTTCAAAGCGCATGACGTGGGCAACGCCCAGCATGACTCCTGCCGAGCGGGCGGCGTCAACCATTTGCTGCGCTTCGGCGCGCATTCATGGCCATCGGTTTCTCCACGAGAATGGGCTTGCCGTGGCGCGCCGCCGCCTCGACATCGGCCAAATGCATGGCGTCAGGTGTGGCGACAAACACGGCATCAACGTCGGGACACGCGCACATGTCGGCGGTTGAGGTGAACGCATGGGTTATGCCATATTCGCGGGCCGACTCGCGGGCGCGGTCAGCATCGCGGCGAGTCAGCGCAGTAACAGCGCAGTTCTTTGCTTTTTCGAATCCAGGCATCAGGCGCCTGACGGCATGCAGTCCAAAACCGGCAATTCCGAAGCGAACCATATGTAGTCAAGATACCTGAATTGCTATCATCGCCAGGGAGCGCCAACAGAAGGAAGCCTTGCCAGCGACACACGCAGCGATTCGAACACTGTTCCTCGACGGGCCTGCTGGCCGTCTCGAGGCGCTGCTCAACCTCGGTGCGGCCGACGCCACTCACGCGGCCCTGGTTTGCCATCCGCATCCGCTATACGGCGGAACCATGCACAACAAAGTCGTTTTCCAAGCCATGAAGGCGCTTCACTCATTCGGGTTTCCGGTGTTGCGATTCAATTTTCGCGGCACCGGGCTCAGCGAAGGCGAGCACGACGGTCGCGCCGAAGTGGATGACGTGCGTGCGGCACTCGATTGGCTGAAGCACGAGTATTCGCTTCCCATCATTTTCGCAGGATTTTCCTTTGGTGCAGCGCGTGGTTTGCGGGCATGCTGCCCAGATCCTGCTGTGCGTGCGCTGATATCCCTTGGAACCCCGGTGGAAGCCGAAGGCCGCCTCTACTCCTACAAATTTCTTGCTGAGTGCCGCAAGCCGAAGCTGTTTCTCAGCGGAGACCACGACCGGTTTGGTCCGCACAATGCACTTGAAGAAGTGGTAGCTCGAACGCCAGAACCCAAGGAACTGGTGTTCATTCCCGGCGATCATTTTTTCGCCGGACATCTCAACGAGATGCGAATGACCATTGAAAGCTGGCTGCATGAGCAACTCCACCCGCGCGTATGAGGTCCGCGACTCAAATCGTTTCGGCACCACGCCTATAATCTGGGCGAGTGCTGCTTCCGCCAACAACTCCGCCATCAGCGCCACTGGTTGCTGAAATGCGCCTTCGCGCGCGTGAAATCTTTGTGTATTCCCTCGCTAAGTGCGGCATTTCGCCCGCTTTCGCCCGAAATCTCTCCTACTCGCAAGGGATACTCAGCACTGGCGAACACCACTTCCCGCTGGAGGATTTCGCGCGCCTGGCTGTGATCTCAATCGGGAAAGCTGGACACAGCATGGCAGCAGCGCTCTGCCAAATCATTCCGAAACCTCTTATGGGAGTCGTCTCGTGTCCTGTGGCCCCTGCGGCGCCGGTCCCCGGATTCGAATATTTCATCGGTGGACATCCTTTACCAAACGAACAATCGCTTATTGCCGGCTCCGCGATTCTGAGCTTGTTGCGCCATTTGCCCGAGAATTCGATGGTGCTGTTTCTTGTCAGCGGGGGCGCATCGGCCATTGCAGAGCAGCCGATTTTCCCTGCCCTGACATTGTCGGATATCAAGGAGACCTACCGCGCCCTCGTGCACTCTGGTGCTCCAATTGCGGAAATCAATGCCGTCCGCAAGCACCTGTCAGCCATCAAGGGCGGCCGCATGGCGCAGGCAGCTGCGCCCGCTGCGCAGCTAACACTTCTGGTTTCCGATGTACCTGATCACGCTCTCGACGCCCTCGCCTCCGGTCCAACCATGCCCGACACCAGCACTGTAGCTGATTGCCGTGAAATAGTGAGGCGATACCAGTTGCTGCAGCGCTTCCCTGAGCCAGTCCGCAAGATCTTTATGCAGGACCAGCTTCAGGAAACCCCTAAGCCCGGCGACGCGGCCTTCGCGATCAGCCGATTCGTAACGGTCTTGTCGAATCAGACGGCGGTTGAAGCCGCAGTGCATCTCGCGACTGCGCTGGGATTTGCCGTCGAGGTCGACAACAGCTGCGACGACTGGCACTACGCTGCTGCTGCCGACTTCCTGCTCGGGCGTTTGTGTACCCTCCGACAGCAATTCTCGCGAGTCTGCCTGATTTCCGGGGGAGAAGTAACGGTACAGGTGGGAAACCGATCCGGAGTCGGCGGACGCAACCAGCAGTTCGCTCTGTATTGCGCCCTGCGAATCGCGGGCGAGTCGATTACGGTATTGAGCGCGGGTACGGACGGGATCGACGGCAACAGCGCGGCGGCGGGAGCTGTGGTGGACGGATCTTCGGCCGCCCGCGCCAGCGAGCTTGCACTCGATGCATCAATCGCGCTGGCAGATTTCAACGCCAACCCATTGCTCCACCAGACCGGAGACGAAATTCTGATCGGACCGACCGGCAACAATTTGCGCGATCTTCGCATTCTGCTCGCCTACTAACCTATTCACGCGCAACTTGCGCGGCGAGCCATGCAAGGTATCCCGTGCTTCCGCCTTCAATCGATAACTCCACTAACTCCGGCAACTCATAAGGATGCAAATCGGCAAATGCAGCGGCGAAATCAGCTGTGCGCTCGCGGGTCGTCTTGATGACAAGCAGATATTCTTGCTGGTTTTCAATCGCACCTTGCCATCGGTACACAGAACGAATCGGCCCGACGATGTTCACGCAGGCCGCTAGTCGTCTTTCCACCAAGGCATTCGCGAGACGTTCCGCCCTCTCCAAAAGACCGACCGTAGTCAGCACGATGCATTCGCCAGGCATTTCTCGACCTCCCTAATATGCGTACGTTTAAGCAAAGACGGATTTTCAGAGTGCCGACTTTCCACAAGCCGAAATTGTCCGCTACTTGCCTTTGACGAGACGTTGGCGAGACTGGTTCCCCCTACGGACTTTCGCCTCACCTTCGCTTGTCCAGCTTCTGAATCAGCCGTTCACTAGCTAATGCAGGTATTTACGGATGCATTCCAACCCTGTAGTGAAGCTTGAGGGTTGCGTGGTAACCAGAGCCGATTAAGGCCTCTGGCACAAAGTTGGGTAACTCGATGGTTCGATCAGACATATTCAGAAGTTGGCTGCGCCGAACCGGTCGCGTCTTGGCGACCGTGTGCATCGGGCTGCTCGCCGTCTTTATTGGCTACAAGGTGGTCTTCGGTGCAAACGGCACGGTTGAATGGCGGGCTAAGCGGGTCGAGTACCAGCAACTTCAGCATGACATCCAGAAAGCCACCGTCGAGCACCAGGAACTGGAAACTCGCGTCAAGAAGTTGCAGGGTGACCCCAACACGATCGTGAAGGAAGCGCGCGAAAAGCTTGGCTACGTTTTGCCGGGCGAAGTAGTGCTTGTCCAGCCCCGGTCAACGACGGAAGAGCGCAGCACTGCGGTGGCTGAATCATTCCCCGCTCCCGCCCCCTCCAAGAAATAAGACGATTCGGTCTTCCATCTCTTCGAACCGTCGGCGTCGGTCCATGCCGGAATCCGACAGCACTGTTACCGCATATGCAAAGAGATTGCATCCCTGAGCCACTCAAGCGTATCCATAGTTGCTGCAAACAAGTTTCGCAGCAGTTCATGGTGAATCCGAGAGAGAGGTGTTTCATGAAGAAAGTTGCTATTGCGGTGGTAGGAATCATGCTGTTCGCCGCGTCAGCGGTGGCGAGTCCGGCTGCAAGCAGTTGGGACGGATGGATTAGCGACTCCAAGTGCGCTGCCAAGGGTGCCAATGCCGCCCACGCGCAGTGCGCGAAAAAGTGCATCGAATCGGGCGAGAAACCTGTGCTCGTCACCGACAATGACCAGAAAGTCGTTGCCATTGACAACCCTTCTGCGGTCACTGGTCACGAAGGTCAACACGTCAAGGTAACGGGAACTCTCACTGCCAACGGCTCAGTACACATCGACAAGGTGACGCCTGCGAGTGGGAACTAACGGAACGGGATTGATTTGCCGGTTCGACTTGGATATTCCGCCCTGGCCCACAGTTGAGCCGCAGGTCAAAGGAGAAATGCCGCACAAATCAGGGCACCGAACAGCAAGGCGTGCCGCAACTCCGAGAATCCGAGCTTCTGCACGTTGAGCGGCTGTCGGTCGCGAACGAACCAAAACGAGCCCCGCAGCAATACCGGGATGAACGCGAGCACCGTGAATCGTGGAAAAAAGGCAACGTGTGAGCCCACAAGGATCACAGCCATCAGGACTACTTGTCCGGCCAGAAATCCGTATGCCTGCCGCATCTTATGGACAGAAGTCTCAGCCAGGCTTCCGCGAATTCGGATTTGCACGAAGTGCACCTGGTTCCCCGCAAAAAGCCAATTCGCAGCCCAAAGCGCAAAAGCGACTCGATCTAGTCGGCCACACGTGACGTAATACGCTGCTGCTGTGGTCGCGGTCAGCCCAACCGCGCCAATGACCTGTGCCGGCATGCGACCGCTCCGACCGATCCTCTTGACGATTGCTTGGAGCAAAAACGCCGCAGCGCAAACTGCCCCAATCAGCAGCAATCCCTTCGCGAGTCCAGCTGAAAACAGCCAGCCAATTCCGACGGCGCCAGCGGCACTGAGCAACAGCGCAACCCGCAGGACCATGCTTCGCTCCTGGGGAGATTGCGCCTTGATCGGAGTCGTTCCCAGCCACGCCTCGAAGGGTGTGCGCAGCCAAAACATGTCCACTGCCGCGAAAACGAAGACAGCAAGCGATCCGTAGCGGGCCTTGGACCCTGCCGCGACGACCGCTCCAGTGGCCAGGGGTACCAGGAGCATTCCCCAAGCGCCGTGCTCGCGGGGAATGACCATCGACTTGAGTCTCGCATTTAGCAAAATACCAGCTTGAATCGTTAGCGCAGAACCGTACTGGTGACGGTCCCGGTCAGCGATTACCTAAGTCTCAGTTATGTCGATCCGAAATAACACGGTAGCCATCCGTTCCGGTAACATTGAGGGTGTAATCCTAGACACCCAATGCTATTCATGCGAACCTTGCTAGAGTGCCGCTGAGCTACAGTTTCCGGCGTAGACGACGATTTCGAGCGTGACGCTTATGTTCATTTATCACTTAACTTTAGCTCTTTCGTCAGCCAGCCGGGCACATTGTTTCCGGTTCAGTTCATAGCGGGCCACAAACCCCACGGGTTTGCGTCGGCCAGGAGTATGGAACGATGGGTTCTCCAGTGACTGCGGGATTTTGGCTTTCCCCGCAGCAAAAGCAAGTGTGGGCATTGCAGCAGCAGGGGCGGGCCATGCGCTCGGTGTGCCTCCTGCACCTTGACGGCAACATTTCCGAACAGGGCCTCGTCTCGTCTTTGAAACAACTGGTAACGCGGCACGAGATACTTCGCACCATCTACGTGCACCAACCGGGCATGAAGTTTCCATTCCAGGCAGTTCTGGATGCTGTCGAGCCGTCTATCCAAATTCTGGATCTTACCAAGTCGCCCGAAGCCGAGCAGCCTGCAAGACTGGATGAACTGTTTCGCGGAATGCAGGTCGCCAGCGTCGGTCCCGAACAGGGTCCGGTCACTACGGCAACCCTCGCAATACTTGCTCCCAATCGTTACGCTGTCGTGATTAGCCTGCCCGCCATGACTGCCGATGTGGCCTCGCTGGAAATTATCGTTAAGGAGTTAGCCGGGATAGCGCGCGGCCAAACCATGGAAGCGGGCGAGGAACCGCTGCGCTATGTTCAGTTTGCACAATGGCAGAACGATCTGATTGAAAGCGATGACGAAAATCCCCGCAAGGCCAAACAATTCTGGCAGAGCCTGGGAGCAGCACCGGGATTGTCTCTTCCCCATGAACGGAAGGCATCGGAGGGCAATTCCGAACGGGTCGTCTCGCGTACGCTGGATATTACAGTGGCAAGCCAGGTCGAGTTGCTGGCAAAGCAGTTGAGCGCGTCGGAGTCGGAACTTCTACTGGCAGCGTGGCAGTGCGTGCTGTGGAGACTCACGAACCAGACTTCATTCCCAGTTGGCGTTGTTTTTGACGGTCGAGAGTATGAAGAACTGCGTGACGCCGTCGGGCTGATCGCAAAGTCTCTTCCGATCGAAGCGCGATTTGATGGCGAATACAGCTTTCAGGACGTAGTCGAACATGTCCATTACTCAATGGCCAAAGCGGCGGAATGGCAGGAGTATTACGTACCAGGCGTTGGATTTGGAACAGATTCGCCGGTCTGCTTCGAGTGGCTGGCGGCGAATTCGGATTCGACTGCGGCTAGTGCTCGAATCGCAGTCTGCAACGACGCGTACAAGCTAAAGCTTTCTGTCCGGAGGCAATCTGACGGATTGGCTCTCGAGTTTCATCATGATATCTCCAAGATTCCAGCCGACTCCGTTGCACGCGTGGCGGGATACTTCACGAAGCTGCTGGCAGGTGCACTGGCTGCACCTGATACTGCTGTAACCCGCCTTCCGTTGCTCGACGAAGCAGAACTTGAGCGACTGCTAGTCGAGTGGAACCAGACCTCGGCAGATTATCCCCGCAACCAATGCCTCCACCAGTTGTTCGAAGCACAGGCAGCGATGACGCCCGATCGCCCGGCGCTGCGATTTGGCAATGAAGTTTTTTCGTATTGCGAACTCAACGAACGCGCCAATCAACTGGCGCACTACCTGCGGTCGGTGGGTGTCGGTCCAGACTCGCTCGTGGGACTCTGCATCGAGCGGTCAGCCCAAACGATTATGGCCGTGCTTGGAATCCTGAAGGCGGGTGGCGCATACGTCCCGCTAAGCCCCGACAACCCGAAGCCACGGCTCGTCCAGCAATTAGCCGGGGCGGTAGCACTCCTGACGGAACAGCAGTTACTGGGGCAGACGCCCGAGTTTGCGGGTAAAACCCTAAGCCTGGATAGCGATTCGGCGGTTTGGGCGAACCAACCACGCAGCAACCCTGAAAACCGTACCACTCCCGAAAACCTGGTTTACTTGCTCTATACGTCAGGATCGACCGGCGTCCCGAAGGGCGTTGCCGTCCGGCATCGCAACCTGGTGAATTACAGCCATTTCATCCGACACAGGCTGCAGTTGGACAAACACCCCGAGGGATTGCATTTCGCGACTGTTTCGACGATCGGCGCGGACCTGGGAAACACCTGTATCTACCCTTCCTTACTCTCCGGCGGATGCTTGCACGTGATCAGTTACGACGTGTCCACCGACGCCGAGCAAATGGCGGCGTATACCGAGAAAAATCCCATCGACGTGTTGAAGATTGTTCCGTCACATTTGCAGGCGCTGCTGGATAGTCCGAAAGCCAAACAGGTTCTTCCCAGAAAGTACCTGGTGCTGGGTGGTGAAACATTTACTCCCGCACTTGCGGAAAAGATCTTTGCCTGTCGCGCAGAATGTGAAGTCTTCAATCATTACGGACCGACCGAGACAACGGTCGGCTCATTGACCTTGAGGCTGGCTGATTTCGATTGGAAGAATTCTCAGGCCGCGAGCATTCCCATCGGCCGTCCTATTGCCAACACCCAGATCCACCTGTTGGATTCGCTGCTTCAGCCTGTTCCGACCGGCGCGGTCGGAGAGCTGTATATCGGAGGCGACGGAGTCACTGCCGGCTACCTCAACCAAGCGGAAAAGACTGCCGAGCGATTTGTCAGCGATCCCTTCCGTTCCGAGCCCAGTCAGATGTATCGGACAGGTGACCTAGCGCGATATCTTCCCGACGGTAATGTGGAATTCCTGGGGCGCGGTGACGATCAAGTAAAGATCCGCGGATTCCGGATTGAGTTGGGCGAGATCGAGTCTGTTCTCACCGCTAAGGCCGGAGTGAAACAGGCCGTGGTGCTGGCCAAGGAAGAGGAACGCGGAGACAAGCGCTTGATTGCGTATGTGGTAGCCGATCAAAGCCTGAATAACTCCACTGACGAGTTAAGGTCGTTCCTGAAGCAGCAACTACCGGAATTCATGGTTCCTTCGGCGATAGTCTTGTTGCCGAAGATCCCGCTCAACCCGAATGGGAAGGTGGACCGCCAAGCACTTCCGGCGCCAGAAACCGTACAGCCCCGGGAATTTGTCGTTCCAAACGGTGCTACCGAAGAGAGTGTGGCGCGCATCTGGCAGGAGGTATTTCGACGTGAACTCATCAGCGCGGATGAAAACTTCTTTGAACTGGGGGTGCACTCGCTCTTGGCCACGCAGGTGATTTCCCGCATTCGCGAGAAGTTCCGGGTCGAGCTGCCGATTCGTGCGATGTTCGAATACCCGACGATTGCCGGGCTTGCCAGTGCGCTCGCAACCGCTTGCAGTTCGGGACCCCAGACCGGAGTTCCGTCGATCACGCGGGTCTCGCGAGAGGCCTACCGCGCGGGGAAAAAGTAGCCAGCCTGTGGTTTACCAGATGGTGAACTTTGCGAGAGGGAATTTTCGTCTCGCCTAATTGGCACTATAGTTTCACTTTACACATGCCAATAGGTCTCAAATCTTCCGTGCTAATCGTCTATCTCATTGATAAGAATGGCGTTAAAGTTGACATGATGAAATAGAATTTTGTTGACTTCCTGACGAATTAGCCCTATAAACTTTAGTACTCACTATGGCGTCAGGGGCACTCTCCTGAATCCGCCGCGCGCTTCTGGCCAAGCTCATGGATTTGTATGCCTCTTATGTGCCGACCGATCCTACCGTCAGCAATGTGATGCCGAATCACGCCTACGCCAACAAGACAAGTCTAGAGGCTCTAAATAGTGCTGGGGAAGCGAACCAGACGTACGCGGATTACCCGCGGAACCGTTGCCTGCACCAACTGCTCGCAGACCGCGCGCAGTGTAGCCCGAATTCCATCGCCGTTGAGTGCGACGGAAAGTCACTCACTTATGCGGAGTTAGACGGTCGTTCTAACCAGTTGGCCCATTATCTTCAGCGGCAGGGGATTGGTGCCGAGTCCCTGGTGGGACTCTGCGTGGACCGCTCCGTCGAAATGGTCGTAGCGCTTCTCGGAATTCTGAAAGCTGGCGGAGCCTACGTGCCACTCGACCCAGCGTATCCGAGCGATCGCATCAAGTACGTGCTGGACGACGCCCGAGTCGGGCTGTTGTTGACTGCAGCGGTCCTTGCTTGCTTCCTTGCCCGCACCGCGGCCGAGTCGGTCTGCCTCGATCCCGAGTGGCGATGTATTCCGGGCAGGAGGATTCAGCGGCCCCGTAAGCTCCGCAGTAATGCCCGAGAATCTGGCCTACGTCATCTATACGTCCGGATCAACGGGCAGGCCAAAGGGTGTGCAACTGGAGCACCGCAGCGTCGTGAATTTCCTGTGTTCGATGCAGCGCGAACCCGGCATGACCGCGAATGACGTCCTGGTGGCGGTCACGACCTTGTCGTTTGATATCGCGGGTTTGGAGCTCTATCTACCGCTGCTGGTGGGAGGCCGGCTGGTTGTTGCGTCTCGCGAAGCGGCTATCGACGGGCGGTTGCTGATGCAGTTACTGGAGCAACAGCGGCGCCACCATCATGCAGGCGACTCCCACAACCTGGCGGGTGCTGCTGGAGTCGGGATGGCAGGGCGATCCCAATTTGAAGGTGCTGGTGGGAGGAGAGGCGCTTTCGGCTGATCTGGCGCGGCAACTGTGCCTAGCGCTGCGCCCGGTGTGGAACATGTACGGCCCAACCGAAACTACGATCTGGTCGAGCGTTTACCGGGTCGAGGGCAAGGAGGAGAGGCTGGTTCCGATTGGTAAGCCGATCGCCAACACGACCTTCTACATTCTTGACTGGAACCGGCGAGCCGGTTACAGATGGCGAGCAAGGAGAACTGTATATCGGCGGCGAAGGTCTGGCGCGCGGTTATTTCGAGCGAGACGAATTGACGGCGGAGAAGTTCGTTCCTGATCCGTTCAGTTCCCAGCCGAAAGCGCGCATGTATCGCACCGGAGATCTGGCCCGGTATCAGGCCGGATGGTAACGTCGAATTTCTCGGCGCATCGATCACCAGGTGAAGATTCGCGGCTTCCGGATTGAGCTGGGCGAAATCGAGGCGGTGCTCGAGCAGCACGCTGCGGGTAACCAGGCGGTTGTGGTGGCGCGCGAGGACACGCCCGGCGACAAACGACTGGTCGCCTACATTGTACCGGAGGCGCCCGGGACGCCTGACCTCCAGCGAAACTCCGTGAACATGTCGGCAAGCAGTTGCCCGACTACATGACGCCTTCCGCGTACGTGCCAGATGGCAAAGCTTCCACTGACTCCGAATGGCAAGGTGGACCGCAAGGCTATGCCCGGCCCCGGCCATAAGCGACTTTGAAGCACAGATTGGAATATGTCGCTCCGCGAGATGAGACTGAACGAAAACTGGTTCGAGCTCTGGGAAGAAGCGCTGGGAGTCAGCCCAATCAGCGTCACGGCGAATTTCTTCGAGTCTCGGTGGTCGGTCGATGCTGGCCGCGCGCCTATTCACGAAGATCCTCCGTGACGTTCGGAAAGGAACTGCCGCTTTCTACCTTGTTCCGCTCGCCGACCGTGGAGCAACTGGCGAAGGAGTTGCGAACCGTCCGGCGACAAGTATGCGGAGTATCCGACGCTGGTTTCGATACAACAGAACGGGACGAAGCCTCCGTTCTTCTGCGTACACGGAGGCGCGGGTAGTACGCTGTTTCTGCACCGATTGGCGGGCGCACCTGGGCCCGGACCAGCCGTTTTACGGCATCGAGCCGGAGGGAATGGACGGCAAGCGTTTCCAACGGCCGACGGTCGAGCAGATGGCGGCACATTACCTGCAAGAAATTCGTAAGGTGCAGCCTGACGGGCCCTTACCACATCGGCGGATATTGCTTTGGCGGGCTGGTGGCGTTTGAGATGGCGCAGTTGTCTATTGCAACAGGGTGAGCGGCCGGCATTGGTAGCATTGTTCAGTGCCGAGCTGCGCTACAACCACCTAGTGCCGCGGCCAGACACACGGCCACCGCAGCGACGAATATCGGGCGCGGCTGGCGCGATTCCTGCGCTCGCCAATTAAATCGGCTGAGGAATATATCGGCGCAGCGTATTGGCGCTGTGAGTGCTGGACGTGCGGAAAGTACGTTCACGGTCGTTCTGCTTGGCTTGGGGCGTCGCATTCCGGCTGCGAATGCGCACAAATGTACATTATCCGATATGCTGGGCCGTAGCGAGCAAAACTACAAGCCGAAGCGATATCCTGGCTCGATCGTGCTGTTTTATGGACGAGGGTACGAGGAATTTGGTCCGAATCTGGGATGGGACGGGCTGGCGGAGCGCATCGAACACTGCGTAATTGGTGACGATGTTCTAGCCGGTCGCCGCGAAATCATGAACGAACCGCTGGTTGTGATTACAGCAGAGGGATTGAGCGCCCTACCTCGACGCGAAGAGCAGGAGCCTCGCTTCCGCACGAATCAGCAAACTTGAATTGAGGTATACGACAAGGAACGCGCTATGACGTCGCATGCCAAGAGTCTCGGAGCAATACGTCGCAAGGCAGTGGACTTGGCCCATTTCAGTCCCATACCGCGAAAGCCAGATGAACCCGGATCAACCTCTTCCGCTGGTAATGGAACCTGCATCTGAGGCAGTGGACCTGGCCGATTGGGCGCGCAATAACCGGGAGTACATCGCAGAGAAACTGGAATCCCATGGGGGTGTTCTGTTTCGCGGATTCAGTTTGAAGACGCCGCAGGACTTCGAGCGAGTGGCGGAGGGCGTATACACAAAATTTATGCGGAGTATGGCGACCTACCCCGCGAGGGGGTGGGGGGCAGTATTTATACTTCCACTCCCTACCCGGAGGACAAGCGCATCCTTTTTCACAACGAGAGTTCTCACATGAACCGTTGGCCCACGCGCATAAGTTTCTTCTGCGTGATCGCGGCCAAGGAGGGCGGCTGCTCTCCGATCGTGGACTGCCGCAAGGTGTACCAGCAGCTCGATCCCGTGATTCGCCAGAAGTTCGAAGACCTAGGGGTAATGTACGTCCGCAATTTCTCCGACGGCCTGGACGTGAGTTGGCAACACTTCTTCCAGACGGAAGATCGCTCGGTAGTGGATGAGGCGTGCCGGAAGCAGGGCTTTCGCCTGCGAGTGGGTGGGCAAGGACAATCTTCGTGTGCGCCAGCGCTGCCGCGCGATCGTGCGTCATCCAGCGACACGCGAGCTTACGTTTTTCAACCAGGTACAATTGCACCATGTGCATTGCCTCGATCCTGACGTACGAGAATCTCTGCTTTCGATCTTCAATCGGGAGGACCTGCCGCGGCACGTCTACTATGGTGACGGCTCCGAGATCGAAGATTCGGTGATGGATCACGTTGGCGAAATTTACGAGAAGAATGCCGTGCGCTTCACGTGGCGGGAGGGAGACATGGTCTCGCTCGACAATATGCTGACCGCTCACGCTCGCGATTCGTATGTCGGGCCACGCAAGATCGTGGTCGCGCTCGGCGACCTGATCGATGGGACCGAAGTTGACCGGTTGAACAGTTCCAAGGCATAGGACCTAACTGGGTTAGTTCTCGCGACATCAAAAGGCTCTTCAGCAATGCATGTAGACGGCGAATTCGGTACAGAAATGCGGGCGTCCAATTCCGCTCCCCATGCCTTGGCAGGTGAGGATGCCTTGGTTCGAGAGGCGGAAGGGGTCGGCGAAAAGGAGTCGGTCACGACGGCGGCGCCGGCTACCGAGGGTTTCTGGCTGTCACCGCAGCAAAGGCGGATTTGGACTCTGCAACAGGGGGGCGGCTCCTACCGCACAGCCTGTATAGTCCTGGTCCAAGGACTTCTTTCGGTCGACGACCTAAGCCGCGCTCTGCGCCAATTAGTCACGCGACACGAGATCTTGCGAACGTTATACCGTCGCCAGCCTGGGATGGTATTTCCCATCCAGGTCATTCTTGATAGCGCTGATATTCATTTGGAAACCGCCGACCTGAGCGGCATGTCTGCTCCACACCAGCAGGAGCAGTTAGACACTCTCTTCCGCGAGGCACAGGTTTACGGCTTCACCCCCGAACACGGCCCAGTGCTAGCGGCGAACCTTGCAGCTCTGGGACCCAACTGTTGCGCCCTGATTCTGAGTCTGCCGGCATTGGCCGCAGATCGTTGCTCACTAAAAGTGCTGATCCGTGAACTTGTACAACTCACAACCGGCACTGCGGCGACGGAGGAAGGAGAAAAACCTCTCCGCTACGTCCAGTTTGCGCAATGGCAGAACGACCTGTTGGACGGTAAAGATGAATCCTCCATCAAGGGTCAGGAATTCTGGAAGAACAACGAACGCCCTTCACCTGCGCTTCCGTTGCCGCACGAGCTCAAAGTCAGGGGCAGGTTCTCGCCGCGGATATGGACGTCCACGCTGGACCCTGAGACGTTGAGCAATATCGAATCACTTGCGGCAAGACTAAGAAGCTCAAATGCTGAAGTCCTGATCGCTGCCTGGGAATCGTTAATGTGGCGGCTCAGCGGACAAACCACGTTCACGCTCGGGATAGTATTCGATGGACGCGAGTACGAAGAACTGCGGGACACAGTGGGGCTGATTGAAAAGACAATACCCATCGACTGCCACTTTGAAGGTGAGTTTCGCTTTCGCGAAGTGGTCGAGCAGGTACGGGCTTCGATAGCTCGGGCAGCGGAGTGGCAGGAACACTATGCCCCCGGCACCGGCTTTGGCGTCGAACCTCCGATCAGTTTCGAGTATGGAGAGCGTTCGATCTCACAAACTTTTGGTGACTACACGTTCACAGCTAGAGAGGATTTTCGCGTGCAGCGATATTTTCAAGCTAAAGCTGTCGGTCGTCTGGAGTTCTAACGGACTGACGCTTGAGTTCCACTATGACGGCTCGCGCTTCGGTCGCGATTCGGTCGAGCGTGTTTCCAGATACTTTCGGATTCTGCTCGCTGCGGCGGTGGCAGATTCCGAAGCTTACGTCAATCGCCTTCCGCTTTTACCGGAAGCGGAGCGGCACCAGCTTATCATCGATTGGAACCGAACTTTCGCCAACTATCCGCGCGACAAATGTATCCACGAGAGTTTTGAGGCCCAAGCTGCACTTACGCCAGATCGACCTGCGCTAAGATTCAACGAAGATCTGCTGACCTATCGGGAATTGAACGAACGCGCGAACCAGATGGCCCATTACCTCCGGGCCCAAAATATTCGCCCTGATTCGCTGGTCGGTCTCTGTGTCGAGCGTTCCGCAGAAATGATGGTCGCGCTGTTAGGAATTTTGAAAGCGGGCGGAGCGTATGTGCCGCTCAATCCGGACAATCCTAAACCCCGGCTGGCTCAGCAATTGGCAGGCGCAGTAGCACTGATCACCGAACAAAGAATGCTTCGGCAGATGCCTGACTTCGCCCGAAAAACAATTTGCCTCGACCGTGACCAGAGTTTGTGGAGCAATCAGCACCGCGCAAATCCCGAATGCGTGACGAAACCAGAAGACCTCGTATATGTAATCTACACATCGGGTTCGACCGGCGTGCCCAAAGGCGTCGCAGTTCGTCATCGTAACCTCGCCAATTACAGCCACTTTATCGCTCGCTGCCTGCGTCTGGATCAGCAAAGCGAGGGATTACATTTCGGAACGGTTTCGACGATCGGTGCTGATCTGGGGAACACTTGCATCTACCCGGCGCTAATTTCCGGCGGATGCCTGCATGTGATCAGTTATGAAGACTCCACCGATGCGCAACGCTTTGCCCAGTACACGGGCAGGCATCCGCTCGACGTTCTTAAGATCGTCCCTTCGCACCTGCAGGCCCTGCTGCATACAGCGGCAGCGCAGCAAATCCTACCACGCAAATATCTGATACTCGGAGGCGAGACTCTCACGGCAAAATTGCTGGAAACCATCCAGGGTTTGGGCGGGAGCTGCGAGGTATTCAACCACTATGGCCCAACGGAGACAACAGTTGGATCGCTGACCCTGCGGGTTGCTGAGTATGACTGGAAGAATGCGACGGGTGCAAGCATTCCGATCGGCCGACCGATCTCGAATTCCCAGGCATACATTCTTGATGCGGTCCAGCAGCCTGTGCCATCTGGTGTGGCCGGAGAACTCTATATTGCGGGCGACGGAGTCACGGCAGGTTACCTGAATCAGCCAGACCAAACTGAGGAGCGGTTCGTTCCCAATCCGTTCGTTCAGGACGCCGATGCCAAGATGTATCGCACGGGCGATCTGACCCGGTATCTTCCCGATGGAAACATAGAGTTCCTCGGACGAGGCGACGACCAAGTAAAGATTCGGGGCTTCCGCATCGAGTTGGGCGAGATTGAAACAGCCCTGGCTAGCCATCCGAGTGTCGAGCGTCTCGTCGTAGTGGTTCGTGAAGACCAACTGGGTGAGAAGAGATTAGTGGCCTACGTAGTTCCTAAACCAAAACACGACCTGATTCCTGCGGAATTGCATGTTCATCTAGAACAAAGACTTCCCAGGTATATGGTTCCGGGAAGCTTCGGAAAGTTGGATTCCCTGCCGCTAACCAACAACGGAAAGGTCGACCGCAGTGCCCTGCCCCCTCCGGAATGGTCACATCCCGCGGCGGGCGGCAAAGTCGCACCGAGTGATCAGCTCGAATTAATTCTCGTCAGGATCTGGGAACGAGTGTTGGGCGTTAAGAACGTAACTGTGGATGACAATTTCTTTCACCTCGGGGGCCATTCGTTGCTCGCGGTTCGATTGCTAACGGAGGTCGAAAGAGTGGTGGGGCGAAAGATTCCCTTCGCGAGCCTTTTCCGAGGATCGACAGTAGCGTCCCTGGCCAAGCTCCTTCGTGAGGGGTCAGAATCCGATCCTGAGCCGTTGGTAGTTGAATTTCAGGCGGGTAACGGCGTCTCTCCTGCGTTTTTCGCCGTGGCTGCACCTGGAGTGCGCTCGTTAGGGTACGCCATACTGGCACGTCGTTTGGGTGAAGACCAGCCGTTCTACAAGCTGCAAGCTACGGGTCCGTTGTTTCATGGACGCCCGCCGAGCCCACAGGAGTCGCGCGCATTAGCCGAGCAGTACGTCGCCGGAATGCGTGCCGTTCAGTCGCAGGGCCCGTATTTTCTCGCGGCGATGTGCGGAGGCTGTCAAATCGCAGAGCAGATGATTCTGCAGCTTGAATCTCAGCATCAGGAAGTTGCACTTTTCGCCATTTTCGATACGTGGGTTCTGGAAGGCGTCCATCGGCCTTGGAGATGGCGTTTGTTCGGATTCCAGCAGCGCGTGCGCTGGCTCAGGCGGGTGAGCTTTCCCGAGAAACTCGACTGGGCACGCCGCGCACTGAATAAGCGGGCACAAGTATGGATGGGCAAGTCGAAGGCGTCGCAGCCTTGGGCAGAAGCCTACTGGCCGCAAGACTTCAAGCTACCGCGCTTTCGCGCGCCGGTCATACTGTTCAAGCGACCGAAGCAGCCTTATTACTATGTCGACGATCCCCTGATGGGGTGGGGCAAGCGCAGCGAAGGCGGCGTGCAGACTTACGAAATTAATGCCAGCCACCACGAGGTGCTGCGGGAACCGCATGTTCAGATCGTCAGTCGGGCTCTGCTCGAGTATCTTAGCCAATCAGACCAGCGTGAGAGCGCCTTGGAGAGAGCCGAGAGTCAACAGCGAATGGAAGCCTCCACGTAAGTCCTGATGCGATGAGCACACACCCATGTTCTGTTCCCATCGTCTTAGAGCGCGAGTGTGAAACGCTTCCGGCGAGTTGGAGAATTCCAACCCTCCGCGAGGGGGAAATCCATGTGTGGCGCCAGAGTCTGAGTCTCGAGTCAACATTGGTCGCGTCTTTCAATAGCGTCCTGTCCAACGACGAGAAGATCCGCGCGCAACGATTTCGTTTCGAAGCTGGGAGAACGGAGTTCATCGTATCGCGTGGCGCGCTCCGCCTATTGCTTGAGGCCTATCAAGGCATACCGGCTCGACAATTGCAATTTGCATACTCAGCGTACGGAAGGCCGAGCCTGGCTGATACTGCGAGCTGTGCGCCTATCGAATTCAACATTTCCCACAGCGCAGGCTTGGCACTTCTCGCATTTTCACGGTTCCATCGAGTCGGTATCGATATTGAGAAAGTGCGGCGGGATTTCGAGCCCTTGGAAATCTCTGAGAATTATTTTTCCTTGTCGGAACGCGCCGTTCTGCGCGGCCTGCCAGCCGAATTGCGACACGAGGCGTTCTTCCGCTGCTGGACTAGAAAGGAAGCCTTTATCAAGGCCTTGGGAGAGGGGCTTTCGCACCCTCTCGATGCCTTCGATGTGTCGATCAAGCCAGGGTCGACGGCGGCCTTACTCTCTACCCGACCTGACCGCGATGAGGCTGCGCGCTGGATGCTACGCGAATTAACTGCTCCGGAAGGCTACGTGGCCGCGCTAGCTGCGCAGTTGGGAAGTTTGCGCAGATAGGCCTCGATCAATTTGTTTATGGCTTCCCCGTCAACTCAACCGCTGCTGGAGCTACCGCCTTCAGCTTCTTGAATTGCGATAGCTTCCGCGCCTGTTTCTCCGCTTCCTGGTTTGCGACTTCCTCGGCGCTCAACATTGCCAAGGAAGCCAATCTCCCATCGGGGTTGGCAGTCGCAGCCACTAGCAGGTTGCCAAAGTGGCTGATCATCCGGCGGATTGTCGCCTGTTCGAACAGTTCTGTGCTGTAGACCCAGTAGCCGATAAGGCCATCGGGACGTTCAACGACGAAAACAGCCATGTCGAACTTCGAGGTAGTGAGCGGCACTTCGAACGGCTCCACCTGCAACCCAGCAAGTTCGCGCTTCGCACGCGGGATGTTTTGCATCACGAAAAGAACCTGCACGATGGGGTTGTGGGTCGCACTCCGCTCCGGCTGCACTTCCTGCACGATCTTTGGAAATGGCACTTCCTGGTGCGCGTAGGATTCCAGCAATCCATTACGAACCCGGCCCAGCAACGCCCGGAATGTTGGGTTGCCAGAGAGATCGGTGCGCACGGCCAGCAGGTTAATGAAGAAGCCAATCATCCGCTCGGTCTCAGGCATCGTGCGGTTGGCCAAGTCAGTACCTACGACGATTTGCTCCGCGCCAGAGTACTTGGACAGCATCGTCTGGTAGATCGCCATCAAGGCCATGAAGAGCGTTGCACCTTCCTGGCGAGCGAGGTCTTTCAACGCGATCAGCTTGTCGGCTGGAACGTGAAGCATTTCGCACCCGCCAGCGAACGTTCGGGCCTGAGGACGCTCACGATCCAGCGGGAGTTCCAGTACGGAAGGAACACCCTTCAAACGCTCGCGCCAGAACGCAAGCTGCTTCTCCAGCACTTCGCCCTTCAGCCACGAGCGCTCCTGCGCCGCATAGTCGGCGTATTGAACTTTCAGTTCCGGCAACGGGGACGAATTCCCCATGCTGAAGGCCTCGTACAGAACACCTAGTTCCTGCAAGAAGATTCCAGCCGACCAGGCATCACTAACGATGTGGTGCATGGTTAGTTGCAGGACGTGGTCTTCCGGCGCCAAGCGCAACAAGTGCGCCCGAACGAGCGGAGGCGTGGAAAGATCAAAGGGGCACATCGCTTCTTCGACTGCAATCCGGCGAGCTTCTGCCTCGCGAGACCCGTCCGGTAACGACGTCAAATCCCGAACGATCATCGGAATTGACAATTCCGACGCAATGATTTGAACGGGATTGCCATCTTTGACGGTAAACGTGGTGCGCTGCGATTCATGCCGCCGCACAATCTCGTTAATCGCGCCCTCGAGGGCATCGACCCGTAGCGGACCGCGCATCCGCAGCGTTCGCGGAATGTTGTAGAGCGGGTTATTGGGCTCAATCTGATCCAGAACCCACAAACGCTCCTGGGCAAACGATAGGGGCAGGTCTTCATTGCGCGGGACCGGCGTGATGGGCGGCGGAACCATTCCCTGCTCTTCGCGGCGGGCCGCGTCCATGCGACTGGCTAATTCAGCAATGCTGGGCGAGTCGAAGATCGCGCGCACCGGCACTGGTGTTTTGAAATGCTCCCGAAGCCTTGATGCAATCTGGGTCGCTAACAAAGAGTGGCCGCCAATTTCGAAAAAGTTGTCCTCCACACCAAGGCCATCGCGCTTCAATACTTCGGCCCAGATCGACGCGACAACTTCTTCGCTCGGCGTTCGCGGCGCGACCGGTTCCTTGGCGGCCGCTTTAACATCTTCCGGCTTAGGCAAAGCCTGCCGGTCAATCTTGCCATTGGCATTGAGAGGCAGCTTCGGCAATACGACAATCGCCGAGGGCAGCATGTAGTCCGGCAGATTCTCGCGCAAATAACGCCGCAGTTCATCGCCGTCGGCCGAGGCGACAACATAGGCAGCAAGGGACTTGTCGCCCCGCTCGTCGGCCAAGCTAAGACCGCGGCCTGTTTTACTCCGGCGTGTCTCAGCAGAACTGCCTCGACCTCTCCCAACTCGATACGGAATCCGCGAATTTTCACCTGGTCGTCAACGCGGCCCGAGAAACTCGACGTTGCCATCCGGCAGTAATCGCACGAGATCGCCAGTGCGGTACATCCTCGCCGCCGGATCAGGCCCGAACCTCTCAGGCACAAATCTTTCAGCGGTGCGATCGGGCTGGGCGATGTATCCCGCCGTCGACGCCGTCTCCTGCGATATAGAGCTCACCAGCAACACCGACGGGAACCGGCTCACCATGCGGATCGAGCACATACACGCGAGTGTTCGCGATGGGCCTTCCAATCGGAATCGTCTGGGCAGAAGTATTCTTCCAATCAAAGTCATTCAGCCGCAGCGTCAGCGATCCGACAGTCGTTTCTGTCGGGCCATAATGATTCAGTACTTCGCAGGTCCCTCCGGCAGCGACAATCTTCTCCATCAGCGCGGGCGTAAACGCTTCGCCGCCCAAAATGAGATAACTTGACGCGGCAGTACGTCCTGCACCACCGCCCGAGTTGAGAAGCGCCGTCAGATGCGACGGGACAATCTTCAGAACATCGACTGGATACTTCGCCATGTACTCGCGCAGCCGCTGGCTATCGGCGGCAACATCGTGAGCCGATGATGTGCAGGCAGCCGCCGGACACCAGCGATGGATAGATGCAGGTATTGCCCAGGTCCGCACCCAGCGTTGAAACTGTTGCAAAGTGCAGCGGCGCACGCATGCTTCTCGAGTTCCAATCGCCGCTGAATGAATTCCGTGTAGTTCACCAGATTGCGATGGCGAACAGCGACACCCTTCGGAGTGCCGGTGGATCCTGAGGTATAGATGACATAGACCAGACTCTCGGGAGTAGTCGCCGATTCTGGATTCGTAACCGGAGCCGCCGACCATCGCTCGCGATCTCGGTCGATCAAGATCGTCTTCCCGCTGAATGAGGGCATCTGGCACTCAAACTGCGCTTCGGTGATCAACGCGGTCGTATCTGCCAATTGTTGTGCAAGCCGTGGCTTTGGGATGGTCAGCGCTCAGCGGCACGTATGCGCCACCCGCCTTCAGAATCGCCAGCACCGCCACCATCATGCTGGTGCTGCGGCTCAAACACAGGCCAACGAGGGGTCCGCTCCAACACCATTGTCGCGCAGGTAATGCGCCATTTGATTTGCTTGCTGGTTGAGCTGCTGAAACGTGAGGTAGTCGTCCTGATACCGAACAGCCGGAGCGGTGGGCGATGCTAGAGCTTGCGCTTCGAACAATTGGTGGATGCACTGCTGGCGGGAATAGTCCGACTGTGTCTGATTCCACTCCACGAATAACCGCTTGCGCTCCGCCCCATCAAGCAGGGGCAATCCGCTAACTGGCGTGCCGGGACGCACGGCAGCATGCTGCACCAGGGTAAGAAAGTGGGCGCTCCACCGTTCGACCGTAGCGCGGTCGAGACTATCGGAATCGAACTCAAATGCCAGGTTCAGTGATTGGCTACTGCGATGTGCAGTCAGCTTAATCTGAAAACGCTCGCTGCACACTTCCTCCCGGAGGGTGGAAATCTCCAGCCCTCCGACGGTTTCGGGCACGGGCAACTCCGCATACTCAAACGCGAATGGCAGAACCGGTCCCTGCGCCCGCAGTCATTCCGGCGTCAGCCCATGCGAAACTGTCCTGCCAGTTCCGGAACTCGGAGTAGTCGCGTCTCGTCTGGTCCAGCAGCGATTGGAAGGTAACTCCGTCTGCACAATTAGAATTGAGCGGAAGACTCTTGGCGAACACACCCAACGCGCTAGCGAGTTCTGCGTAGCTCCGGCCATCGAAGTAGCAGCCAACGGTTACACTTGGCCTGCCTGTCATCCTCGAAAGGAAAGCCCCCCAACTCGCCAGCAGGAATTCCGGCAGTGAACTCAGTGCGTTGGCACCAAGTGGTGTTAACTCAATCTGCAGCCGTACAGCCTCAGGCGTGAAAACGCATGAACCGTTCTTTTGAAAGCCTCCCACCGCCGTATTCAGGGCAGAACAGTCTATGTTTTTGCAATAGTCTCGCCAGTAATCGCGTCCAGCCTTGGACTCTTCGCTGGACAGCAGTTCCTGCTGCCACTCGGCGACATCGGCATACTGCATGATCTCTTCTGCAGCGTCATCAGTTCCGGCATACTCAAGAATGATCTCTCGCCTGAGAACTTCCAACGTCCGCAGGTCAGCACAAAGAGCACGGCAGGCTGAATACAACAATGTGCTCATCCGATAATAGCTTGGCAAGAACTACTTGAAGCGGCGGCGACTTTTCCAAGTCGAAATTCGCAGTCCGCTCTTCGGACAACTGGCGAAGCTGCTCTCGGCATGCGAATCCGCAGACACTCCGCTCAGGTCGACAGACTCGCCATAGGAACTCAGGAGATTCCAGAATCACTTGGAATGGAACTTTTATGCCCGTGTGCCGGTGGAATACAGTTCGCAGAATTTCGTGGCGGGTCACGATCACGCGGATCGCGTCGCGAAGCTTCGCCTCGTCCAATCCGCCTTTCACGGAAAGCGCACTCTCCGCCCAGTAGGACCAATCCTCACCATCATACTGCGACCATGTCCGGTCCTGCTGAATGGAAAGGCGAAATCCTGCAACTGCCTGATCGCTCATCGGGCCCCGATTCCTCCGTACTTGAATCCTACGATAGCGTCTTACGTTTTGCGGACTTTAGTTTCTGGCTTCCCGCTTGCCGGAATTCCTGGTGTTGTGCAGCAAGCTGTTTGTGGTGTTCCTCTGCCAGGAAGTTCAGCAGCTCGCTCAACCGCAGCGTCGGGTTGACAGTCGCCTTCTCCAGTACCAGTTGATACATCCCTGCCATTCGGGCAATCGTGGTGGCGTCGAATAAATCACAACTGTAGACCCAGTTATTACCGAGACCATTGTCGGTCTCGGACACGAACACCGCCATGTCGAATTTCGACGGCACGTCCATCGGGAACCAACTCGTGGTAAGCCCCGGCATCGGCTTGGCGGAACGCGGCGTGTTCTGCTGCACAAACAACACCTGAACCAACGGATTGTGGCTTTGGCTGCGCTCCGGCTGCAACTCCTCCACCAACTTGTCGAAGGGCACATCCTGATGAGCGTACGCGCCAAGCGCCACCTCGCGCACTCGCGCTATCAGCTCGATGAACGTTGGATCACCTGATAGGTCGGTGCGCAACGCCAGCAAGTTGACGAAGAAGCCAATCAGCGCTTCGGTCTGCATCGTGGTGCGGTTTGCCAGATCGGTTCCCAGTACAATGTCAGGCTGTTTGGTGTAATGCAGGATCATCGTCTGGAAACCAGCCAGCAAGGTCATGAATGACGTGCTTCCCTGCTGGCGACTCAGCGCTCGCACCGCCTCCAGCAAGCTCCGCGGCTGCAGAGATCTGTGCATCGCACCACGGAAGGAAGGCTTCTGAGGCCGCGGTCTGTCTGGAGGAATCACCAGTACAGGCGGCGCGGCCTCCAGGCGTTGCCGCCAATATGCCAGCTGCTGCTCCAAAACCTCTCCCTGCAGCCAGTTGCGCTGCCATACGGCGTAGTCGGCGTATTGAATCTCGAGAGGCTGCAAGTGCGAGGACTTGCCGTCCAGCGCAGCTTCATAGAACTCTGTCATTTCACGCAGCCAAATGCCGGTGGACCAGCCGTCGTCTGCAATGTGATGTGTGCTGAAGACGAGAATGTGGTCTTCCTCCGCCAGCTTCAGAAGCATGTATCGGACGATCGGATCCTTGGCCAGGTCGAACGGGGTGGATGCTTCCTGGTCGACCAGGCGGTGGGCTTCTTTCTCGCGCTCGGCCACAGGAAGGGCTGTGAGGTCGACCACCTTGAGCGGCTGCTTGCGTTCGGCGGCAATCACCTGGAACGGCTGCCCTTTGTCGGCCTCGTAGGTTGTACGCAGTACCTCATGACGCGCGACAATCGCATTGAGCGCAGATTCCAAGGCCGCGACGTTCAGCACGCCAGTTAAGCGGAGCGGACGCGGAATGTTGTAAAGCGGATTGTTTGGCTCGATTTGGTCCAGCACCCACAAGCGCTGCTGCGCAAAAGACAGCGGCAATCGCTGGCTGCGCGAAACGCGTTCGATCGGAGGCGCGACGAGTCCCTGGTCGCCACGCTGCTTCGATACGACAGCCTGAGCAAGGGTCGCCACGGTAGGTGACTCGAACACAGTGCGCACCGGCAGATCAACACGCAAGTTCTGGCGGATACGCGAAACCACTTGGGTTGCAGATAGGGAATGTCCGCCGAGTTCAAAGAAGTTGTCGTCGAGACCGGCACGCTCGATGCGCAACACATCAGCGAAGATCGCGGCAACCATCTCCTCCAGCGGTGTCTGCGGCGCCCGGTAGTCACCCAACCCCTCGGTAAGCGATTGCTCCGGAGCCGGCAGCGCACGCCGATTCACTTTGCCATTGGATGTGAGCGGCATCGAATCCATCAGCACGAAAGCCGACGGTACCATGTACTCCGGGAGCTTACCGCCAACAAACAACCGAAGTTGCGGAATCAGTTTCCCCGCCACTCGCTGGCGTAGCGGATTGTTTGCGTAAGAAGCCCACGGCCTGACATTCTCGCTTTCGCCAGGGAAACGCGCGATAGCATAGTCGGCCACTGCGCCCTCCGCATTGCGACGCCGCAGAACCACATCGAAACGCCCATCCACAGCGATTTTCGACCCACGGACCTCGATCAGGTACGGAAATTCTTGTTCCAAGCTCCACAGATCTTCCGGCTCAACAGTCACCTCAGAGCTCTCTGCGATGCGCTTGCGTAAGTCGGACACCATACCCGAACCGTCTTCTGCGCCGAGCCACTCCGCAGCCACAGCCTCGGCCCGCAGTCGTGCATTGGGAATTCCGGTGAGACCCAGCATCTCGGGCTGCGTCCTCTCCAGCAATTCTGCCAGCGATGCACGGTAAGCCCCTGCTTCTCCCAATCGAGCCAGGGACATTCAATACGTGGGCGGAGCCTGTTCGCCGACATGCAACACGACGTCATACCGAAAGCGTGTCAGCTCGTTCTGGGCACGTCCGCGTTTGATCTGGATCTCGACATGCGTGACGCGCGTCCACCGTTGGCAGATGGCGTTGAAGAATGCAGGGTCGAGCAGTAACTCGCCTTCCTGGCGGATTCCCTTCTGCACCCGTAGCGCGAGTTCCTGCCGGCTGAGATCGTCTTCGGCCCGGAACATCTCCACCGATGTATGAAACGCCTCCAGCAACGGCAAGCTGCGCACATCTCCGACGAACACAGCGCCCCCCGGTCGTACAGACTCGACCGCACCTTCCAGCACCTGCATGAAGTAATCGAGGTCGGGAAAGTATTGAATGACCGAGTTCAGCACTACTGCGTCGAACTTCCCGCAGGTGACCGCGCCGATCGAACTCGTGCGCCGGTTTGCGATCCAGGGTCACACTTCGCAGCGGGGGTTCGACCCTTTCAATCTGTTGCGCCAAGAAATCCAACGCCAGCCTGCGAGATGTCCGTGCCATGATAGCTGCTCGCAGCTCGGAGCTATTCGGAAAAGCAAGCAAGCCGGTTCCGCAACCGATTTCCCAAATACGTCTTCGGCCCCTAGCCCTCGAATGCGCTCAGCGGTGGTTTCCACCCAGACGCGCATTTCCTCCGCAGGGATGGGCTCACCGGTATAGCTGCTGTCCCATCCGGCGATATTGAAAGTGGCCTCCGCAACGTTCTCTCCACGACGATAAGCCTCATCGAAGGCCTCCGTCCACTCCGAAACCTGCTCGCTGGCCAGAGCTTCGGCAGGTTCGGATTCGTCGCTGCCACGGTAGCCGGGATCGGGTATCACGTACGCCACCAATCGCTTGTCACCCGGCGCATCTTCACGTACCATCACGAGGCTCTGCCTCACTCCAGGATGGCTATCAAGTACCGCTTCGATCTCGCCCAACTCAATGCGGAAACCACGCAGCTTGACCTGGTGATCGATACGGCCCAAGTACTCGATGTTGCCGTCTGGCAAGAAGCGGGCGAGATCGCCAGTCCGATACATACGCGATTCCGTTTCGCCGCCAAATGGATTGGGAACAAATCGTTCGCGTGTTAGATTCGGCTGCCTGTAATAGCCGCGCGCCAACCCTGCGCCAGCGAGATAGAGTTCTCCCGCGACTCCGGCCGGCACCGGGTTTAGGCGAGTGTCAAGAATGTAGGCTTGCGTGTTGGCGATTGGCCGGCCGATGGTCACGGGAGTCCCACGCTTCACTAACGCGTAAGTGGAGTACGTCGTGTCCTCGGTAGGTCCGTAGAGGTTGTAAACCTTCTTCACTGCGGTGTTGGCGTAAATCTGTTCGACTAGGGCCTCCGGCAACGCTTCGCCAGCCAAGTTCAATACTCTCACCGAATCGGGAATTCCGTTCATGCGCACCAACTCCGCCATGGCCGACGGAACTGTGTTGATCAGCGTCACTTCATTCCTTGCCGGAAGGGTTGGCAAGTAGCAGCGCGTTTTCCGCCAGGATGAGCTTTCCGCCAGCGCTCCATGTTACGAAGATTTCAAATACCGACAGGTCAAAGCAGATCGACGTGGAGAGCAGAACGCCCGCCAATTCGTCTGGCGTAAAAACGCCGTTCGCCCATTGAACGAAGGTGGCAGCGCTGAGGTGCTCGATGGCCACTCCCTTGGGCCGACCGGTGGAGCCGGAGGTGAACAGGACGTACGCCAGATTGCCGGGTTTCACGGAGGTGACAGGGTTCACTTCCGGCTCAGGCGATATCAAATGCCAGTCTGCATCGAGGCATATCCGTCGACCTCCGAAATTCGGCAGGTCTTCAGCCAGCGCTTTCTGCGTGAGCACAATTGGGGCCTTCGCGTCTTCGAGAATGTGCCGTATGCGCTGCTTGGGGTAATTTGGGTCAAGCGGCACATAGGCGCTCCCTGACTTGAGCACACCCAGTATGCCGACCAGCATGTCGGCGGTACGTTCGCAGTAGATCCCGACTGGCACCTCGGGACCCGCGCCACGCTTCATTAGGTAGTGCGCAAGTTGGTTGGCCCGCCCATTCAGTTCGCGGTAAGTAAGATGCTTAGATTCCGAACGACCACGCGGGAGCTGAAGGCGTTCGCTCAACTTGCTCTTCGACAAACTCATGCAACGAGCGCGGCGGGAAATCCTGGTGGGTATCATTCCACTCCACAACAATCTGGTGCCGCTCGTCATCCGTCACCAGCGGTATCTCACCAATCCGGACACTCGGGTCTTTAACGATTGCTTCCAGCAGCAACTGGTAATGGCTGACCAGGCGCTCTATGGTGCTAGCATCAAACACTTCGGTGGAAAACTCAACATTGCAAACCAGACCTTCAGGCTTGTCAAACATGAACATTCCAATATCGAACTTGGAAGTTCCGTTGTGCACATCCATGGCCGTGATATCGATTCCGGGGAGCCGGAACGGCAGTTCGCGGGGCATTCTGCAACACGAACAGGACCTGAAACAGCGGCATCCGGCTCAAGTCGCGTTCGGGTTGCAGAGCCTCCACTAGTTTCTCGAATGGCAGGTCCTGATTGCTGTAGGCCCCCAACGCCACTTCCCGTACTCGCTGCAGCAATTCGCGGAACGAGGGATTCCCTGACAGGTCTCCGCGCATGACCAGCGTATTCACGAAGAAGCCAATCAGCTCTTCCATCTCCGGAGCGGATGCGGTTGGCGATGGGAGAACCAACCGTAAAGTCTTCCTGCCCGCTGTGCCGGAACAGCACAGCCTGGTAGGCCGCCAGCAGCACCATGAAGAGCGTCATGTCTTCGCGGCGGGCCAATTCATGCAGTTTCGCTGCCAGGTCGGGGAAAAAAGATCGTGCGGTACATCGCGCCCCCATAGGTGGGGACAGCTGGCCGTGGATAGTCCGTGGGCAGTTCCAAAATATTCGGGGCCCCTTCGAGCTGCTTCCTCCAATATGAGAGCTGCTGGTCGAAGATGTCGCTCTCCATCCAGCCACGCTGCCACACGGCGTAGTCCGCGTATTGAATGCGCAAGTCCGGCAGAGGCGACGGATTCCCTTCCAGGAACGCCTCGTAAACGCCGCCAACTCGCCAACAAACCGCCACACCGACCAGCCGTCACTCACGATATGGTGGGTGCTCAATATTAGGGCGTGGTCTTGATCTCCGAATCTTCAGCAAACTGGCACGCAATACCGGTGCCACCTGAAGGTCGAACACTTGCTTGCCGCTTTCGACGGCGATTCGGCGGATCGTACGTTCCTGCGCGTCAACCGGCAGGCCGGTATAGTCCTGTATGGGAACTTCGATCTTGACTTCGTTAGCGATCACCTGGACCGGTGCGTCGTCCCGTATTTGGTAACTGGTGCGCAAGGCTTCGTGCCGCCGAATAATCTCATTCAGTGCTCGTCGAAGTGCATCGACATGGAGCGCGCCGCTCAAGCGAATCGTTAGCGGAACGTTGTAGAGGGGGCTGTCGGGATCGAGTTGATTTAAGAACCACAAACGTCGTTGCGCGTAAGACAGCGGAATGGACTGGTCGCGCGACGCACGCTGAATTGGCGGCAACACATCAGCTTTGCTCGCGCGTGCCTCTTCAATCTTGGACGCAAGCTCCGCGATCGTGGGCCATTCGAACATGTACCTCAGAGGGATCTCAACATCGGCGGCCTTGCGTACCCGCGAAACAACTTGTGTCGCAAGCAGCGAGTGACCACCCAGGCGGAAGAAGTTGTCGTGGACACTCATCTCTGGGACGTGCAGCACTTCAGCCCAAATCTCCGCTAACTTCTGCTCGACCGGATCTCTTGGTCCTACGAAGGCTTCCGCTTCATCTCGCGAAATCTCCGGCACGGGCAACGCCAGGCGATTGATCTTTCCGTTGGGTGTCAGCGGCATAGAATCAATCCGCATGAAGACGCCCGGGACCATGTACTCGGGCAGGCTGACAGACAGTTGTCCTCCCAAGTCGGCGAGACTCGGCTCCTCCCCGGCCCTAGCGATGAAATACGCTACCAGTCGCTTGTCGCCGGGTCGGTCCTCGCGGACTGCCACGACCGCCTGCTCGATCCCGCGGCACTTTGCCAGTTCGGCTTCTATCTCACCGAGTTCGATTCGAAAACCACGAAGCTTTACCTGGAAATCAGCACGACCCAAAAACTGGATATTGCCGTCTGGCTGGTAATACGCAAGATCGCCGGTGCGATAAATGCGCTCTCCCGAACGAAATGGGTCAGGCCGGAATCGCTCGGCCGTGAGTTCCGGACGATTGAGATACCCTCGCGCCACACCATCGCCGCCGATATAGAGTTCTCCGCGAACGCCAACAGGGGTGGGCTGGCTGTGCGCATCCAGCACATACATCGTGGTGTTCGCGATCGGCTTACCGATAGACGCCAACTGAGTCAGTTCCCTATCGATCAGGTACACCGACGACCAGATGGTCGTCTCGGTCGGGCCATACATGTTCCACAGCTCACCGCAGCGGGGCCGTAATTGATTGGCCAGGTCCGCCGGAAAAGCCTCTCCGCCGCACAGGATCTTGAGCGAAGGATCACCGGTCCAGCCGATTTCTATCAACATTCGCCACGTAGCAGGCGTTGCTTGCATTATCGTGACGGGTAGTTCCGCCAAGAGCCGTATGAGTTCGGCTGCGTCCAAAGCTTGCTCGCGCGTCGCGAGTACCACCCTCGCGCCGCTGATCAGCGGCAGATACATCTCTAGCCCGGCAATATCGAATGACAGAGTGGTAACCGCCAGCAAGACATCATCGCTGGAGATTCCCGGCTTTACCTGCATCGTCGTGAGGAAATTCGTAAGGTTCCGGTGCTCGATCTGTACGCCCTTCGGTCTCCCAGTAGATCCTGACGTGTAAAGGACATAGGCGAGATGATCGGGCTTCGCCGTGGGCGGCAAATCCTCCTCGCTCTCCGCGCCCACATCCGGCCACACTGTATCGAGATGAATCAACTCTGCCGAAGACTGTGGAGCCGCATCCGCAAGCGAACTCTCTGTCACTAAAATTGAGACGCCGGCATCCTGCACTATGAATCCGCTGCGGTCACGGGGATGCATCGGGTCAAGTGGAAGGTACGCACCCCCGGCCTTGAGTATGCCCAGGATTGCCACCAGCATTTCCGGCGAGCGATCTACCATCAGCGCAACCAGCGTTTGCGACCCTACACCGCGCCGTTGCAGATATCGCGCTAGCTGATTCGAACGCGCATTTAGCTCGGCATAGGTCAGGGTTCGGCCCACGCACTCTACCGCAACCCGATCTGGACTCCGGCGCGCCTGCCGGGCGATCAACTCGTGTACGCATGAGTCGCGTGGATACTCAGTCGAGGTCGCGTTCCACTCCATCAGAACCTGGTGGCGCTCTTCGTCGGTCAGCAGCGGCAACTGTGAGATGCGCTGATCGGGATTCTCCAACACCCCCCGCAACAATTGCTCGTAGTGCCGTAGCATGCGATCGATGGTCGTGCCATCGAACAAGTCCGTGTCATATTCCACCCGCAGCAGCATTCCATCCGGGGTTGGGTATGCAAACCATGACATGTCAAGGATCGAAGTGGATTGGTGAATCGACGAACGTTCCACGCTAAGGCCCGACGCCTCGAAATAACGTCGCGGCATGTTCTGCAAACCGAAGAGTACTTGGAAGATTGGGTTGTAACTCAGGCTTCGCTCCGGCTGCAATTCCTCCACCAGCTTCTCGAAAGGCAATTCCTGGTGTGCATAGCCGTCGAGCGCGACCTGTTTCACGCGGGCCAGCAGTTCACGAAAAGTAGGACTTCCCGACAGGTTCGCGCGCAGCGGTAGCGTATTAACAAAGAACCCAATGAGCGGCTCGATCTCGGCGTAAGTTCTGCCCGCAATCGACGAGCCGACGACAATGTCTTCCTGCCCGGAATAACGCGACAGCAACACTTGAAAAACCGCCAGCAGCGTCATGAAAAGTGTTGCGCCTTCGCCCTGACTCGTGACCGTCAAACGCTCGATCAATCCACTGGAAAGAACCTGCGTCCGAACATCGCCGCGATGGCTCTGTACCGCTGGACGCGGCCGGTCCGTGGGTAACTCGAGGACGGCCGGAGCACCCGTCAACTGTCGCCGCCAATAGCTCCGCCTGACGGTCGCGCACTTCCCCTTCCAGCCACTGGCGCTGCCACGCGCTAAAATCGGCGTACTGTATCGCGAGCTCTGGCAATGGTGAAGGTTGGTCATGGGCAAACGCATCGTAGAGCGCCGCCAACTCTCCGGCGATCAAGCTACCGGACCATCCATCGCCCACGATGTGATGCACAATGATCAACAGTGCGTGATCGTCTTCGCTGATTCGTAGCAGTTGTGTTCGAATCAATGGACCAGTGGCCAGATCGAAAGCTGTCGTCGCCTCCCGGCGGGCCAGACGGTGGAGTTCCTCTTCTCTCCCTAGCTGGTCCTTTCCTTGCACCTGCGACGGCGTGAGTGAAATCACAACCTCGGGCGCAAGCATCGCCACGGGGCGACCGTCGACGTTGTGAAAAGTTGTACGTAGCGACTCATGACGGCGCACGATTTCATTGACAGTGCGCTCCAACGCCGAAACGTTGAGGTTCCCGCGCAACCGGTACATTGCCGAAATGTTGTACGCAGGACTGCCGGGCTCAAGCTGGTCGATGAACCACAAGCGCTGCTGCGCGTACGACAAAGAGAGGGTACCCTGGCGTGAAACCCGAGTGATCGGCGGTAAGACGATACCGGTGCCGCGCACGCCGCTCGGACTCAATCAATTCCGCGAACTGCGCAATGGTAGGTGCCTCGAACATCGCCCGCAGAGGCAACTCGACGCCGAGAGTCTGGCGTACGCGTGCGATTACCTGCGCTGCCATCAGAGAGTGACCGCCCAGGGCGAAGAAGTTGTCGTGAATACTGGGTCTGTCGACTCGCAGCAGACGTGACCAAACATCAGCCAGGAATTCTTCTTCGGGTGATCGTGGCGCTGCATACCCTTCGGAGCCGCGCGCTCGGATTACCCTGGCCGACTCAACCGCCTGAGTGATCTTGTCCACGGACGAAAGTTGTGTGGCAACGAGGCTCAGAAATCCGGGCTTTGTAGGTGCATCGTGCTGAAAGCTGATCGGCGGCCGTTGATCGAACGCCCAGAAGTTTTTTAGGAAGTCTGGAATTGACTCCGGATCCGCCTGCGACTCTGCCACCACCACGGATGGACAGTTCGCTCGCACCTCAGCTGCATCGATCGGATCGCCTGTCACGAAGATGCATCGATTTAGGCCCAGACCCAGTTCCTCGATGATCTCCTTCACTGCCTCCGACATGGCATGCACTCCGGCGCGGGACGAAGCGAAGTTCTGCCATCCTAGCCGTCCCGGGTTGTCGTCAAATCTACTCGACAATTTCGCCTCATCGTTCCGGCTGCAAATACCGAGAATCAGGCCCGCCTGCTCCTGCGCAAGCAGGAAGTCTGCCAATGGGTCACGGGTGGCGTTACCCTGCCCATCACCCAACGTGCTGTCGCCATCCAGTACGATCACCTCAGGCGCTACTTGACGCGAGGTATAAATTCGTCTCGCGATCATCGCAGCCAGCGCTGTGAACATCGCCGGCTTGTAGGGGACATGACTGATCTTGTAGTTGTATTCGTCGGCGTACTCAGCTACCGGATAGAGCGCTAGCAATTCCGCCGAGCCGACTACCTGCAGGCCCCGAATCCCGCGCGCAGCGTCGATCAGCCTATTCTCCTCAGCCTCAATAGCCGCTGCGAGCTCAGAATTCGAACGCGCCCATTCAGACGCTGGCGCAATCAGCAGCAGTAAAGGCGCAGTCGTGCGCTGAGAAGCCGCTCGTACTGCCTCCAACAATTCCTCGACCGACCTGTGCAGTCTCCTGGCAACAGCTTCCGCGCTCTCTGCTTCCGCCGTGCGCAAGTCTTCCATCCTCAGCATTACTACATTTGCGCCATGCTGATTCGACGCTAGCAGGCTGGTCGAATCCAGCAATTGCTGAAATACCTGATTAAACGGAGCGAATCGGATGTCTTCCGGCATGCCGAGCTGCTTTAACCAGAACTCCAGCGGTTCTGTGACCGGCTCCGCAGTGAAAGTCGCCGCGATGGTCACGACTTGTCTCCGCGCAATAGCGCTGGCTTCCTTCTGCCGTGTCAGCGCCTCGGGCAGCACGACCTCATCCAGCTGCAGCCCTGGATTTGCGACCATCGCACTCAACACATCTGCGTACGCCTGCAACAGCGAGTCAACGGTCTCCGCTGTAAACAGAGCACTCTTATACTCGCAAGAGAGACGCAGCCCGCCATGTTTCTCCACGGCGATGAAGCGCAAGTCTAGCAGTGATACTTCCGGGTCAAAATTAAGGTATTCAGCTTCAAAATTGCAGCCCTTCAGCTCAATCTCAGGGAAATTCTCCATCACCAGCCCGACGTTAAACAGCGGGTTGTCGTTCTTGCTACGGTCTGGGTTCACTGCTTCAACAATCTTGGCGAAGGGGCAATCCTGGTGCGCGAAGGCTTCCATGATGGATTTCTTCTCGCGCTCCAAAAATTGCACCAGCGATTGTCCACCCCGTACGGGATCTCGCAACGGCAATGGATTTACGAACGGACCCGGCATCCGCTCGGTCCCGCTGCGGCTACGGTTGCTGGCTGTTGTACCCAGCAGAAAGTCGCTCTGCCCCGACCATCGATACAGCAAAAGTCGCAACGCCGCCGCCATGATGGTGAAGCGCGTGGTTCCATTCGATTGGGCAAGTTGCTGAATGCTCCGCAACAACTCGCCCGCGAGCATGAGCGTGCGGAGGTTGCCCCGCCGATCCTGATCGGCGGCAGCGCCAAAGTCGGTCGGAAGATCCACATGTGTGGGCGCATCGCGCAACAAGGACCGCCAGTATTCGACCTCATCTTCGAGGCGTTGGCCCTGCATCCACTGCTGTTCCCAGGCGGCAAAATCGGGGTAATGCAATTCCAATGGCGGTAGCGGACTCGGCTCCCCAGCGGCGAAGGCATCATAGATTGCGCCTAGTTCGTCCAGCAGGATGCTACCGGTAAACCCGTCATTGACCACATGGTGTTCGGAAATACAGAGCAGATATTCTTCGTCTGAGAAGCGGATCAACCGTGCCCGCTGTACCTGCCCGTTAGCCAGGTCAAGCGGCTCCCGGACGGTCTCCAGCGCCAACCCCATGCCAACTTGTTCGCGCGCGACCGGGTCCAACGCTGACAAATCACTGACGTCGAACTGCAGCACACCTGCGTCGTCGACGACTTGTGCCGGCCCTTTCACACCCGATACGAACCGAACCCGAAGAACTTCATGCCGCTGCCGGAGTTCGTTTAGGCTCCGCTCCATTACCGACACATCGACCTTGCCGTGAATTCGGAAAACACGTGGCTTGTTGTAAATGCCGGTGTCCGGATTTTGCTGCTCCAGCAGCCAGAAAACCTGCTGCGAATATGACAAAGGGAACTCGTGCTTGTCGGCCACCCGCACGATGGGCGGCGTCGTTCCCTCTGCCTTTAGCTCCTCGACGACCCGCGAAAGGTGCGCCACTGTCGGATCTTCAAAGAATGCAATCAAAGGCAGATCTATGTGCAGCGCATCACTGACTCGGACGATGACATCCATTGCCTTGAGAGAATCGCCACCGATGTCGAAAAAGTTGGCGTCGGCGGCAACCTGCGGAACACCCAGCACTTCCGCCCAAATCTTTGCGAGCTGGTGGGCCGTGTTCTCCTGCCCCGCCGACATCATATCCACCAAGTGTCGAATCGTCGGATCTTCGAAGAACGCGATCAGTGGCAAGTCAAAATGAAGTTCTTCATTGACCCGCGCTATCACGTCCATCGCCTTCAGCGAGTCGCCGCCCATCTCGAAGAAATTCGCACCGCGGTCAACCTCGTCCAGATGCAGGACTTCGGCCCAAATGCCCGTTAGGGTCTGTTCCAACTCGAAGCGCCCCCCTGACAAGACCTCCGCCAGGTGGTGGACTGTAGGTTCCTCGAAGAAGCTGATCAACGGCAGATCGACCTGCAGCAAATCCCTGACGCGGGAGATGACCTCCATCGCTTTCAGCGAGTCGCCGCCAATCTCGAAGAAATTCGCGTATTTGTCTATCCGCGGCAGGCGAAGCACTCCTGACCAAATATTGGCCAGTGCCTCCTCGACGGACTTCAGTCCTCCGTTCATGCCCGTGGTGCCCTGCACGCTCAGTTTTTTCGCGTCGTTCTCCATTTTTCCCTTAATTCGTAATTACCGGGCTTGGCACGGTAACTGATTCTTCAAGTCGCCGGTAGTCCAGCTTGCCATTGGGAGTGCGCGGCAGAACCTCCAGCGTAATGACTTTCACTGCAGGCCGAGGCAAATCGAACATCTCGCAGATCATGCGATGGATTCCCTCTCCATTGTCGCAGTTCTCCACCGCTGCCATGAGCAAGTCGTCTCGGCCATAACATGCGATGTTCGTCTCGCAGCGTCGGGCCAGCACCTTTTCCACGTCGTCTAGGTTGAATCGCTTGCCAAACATCTTCAGAAACCGCTTCAGCCTACCCGTGATGTAGAAGTATCCGTCCTGGTCCTGGCGCGCCAGATCGCCGGTCCGCAACACTCCGTACAATTCGTCCCCCTTGGCAAGGTCGGCGCGGTTCTCCGCATAGCCAAGCATGACATTTGGGCCGCGATAGACCAACTCTTCCGTCGCCTCATCTACCCATAACTTCCCATCGGGTATCGCCAGTCCGACCGAACCGATCTTCGCGCCCAGCATTTCAACCGGTACGTAGGAAATTCGCGCAGTGGCTTCCGTCTGGCCATACATGACGATGAAGTTCCAGCCGAACAGTTGGGCCAATTCGTGCATTTGCCGGATATATCGCTCCTCCAGCCTTCCTCCGGCCTGCGTCAGGGTTTTCAGCGTCGCTCCTTTGGTCTTGAGAAGGCCCGTCTGCAAGAGCATCTGGTACGTATACGGAACCCCTGCCAACGACGTACACCCGTAGCGATCCAAGGCATCCCAGAACCCACGCTGTATTACGCCATCGTCAGTGAGCACAATGCTGGCGCCGGCCGCCAGATGACTGTTGATAACCGACAGTCCATATGAGTACGACATGGGAAGCGAGGTGATCGGACGCTCGGCAGGCGTCAGACGCAAATATCGAGCTATTGAACGGGCATTGGCCTCCACGTTTCTCCGGCTCAATCGCACTAGCTTAGGACTGCCAGTCGAGCCGGAAGTCGTGAGCAGCACTGCTAGCTCAGGGTATATCTTCACATCTGTTTGCTCTGAGTTCTCGAGCAGGCCATCGATTCCAGACTGGCCGGCCCGGTAGTCCTCGAAGCCTTTTTCCGGGTGCGGAGTGAAAATCCAATCGGGTTGGTACGCAGCAACAAACTCGCGCAACAGATCATGGTTGAGCGAAGCGTTAACCAAAATCAGCGCGCTATCGGCGTCTAATGCGGCAAGATAGGTCACCAGGCAGTCATAGCGGTTTTGGGCGACTAACAGCCCGAGGGACTTACGCCCAAGACGAGGCAGAGCCTGCCGCATGAGGGCTGCATCCCGGCGCAGATCCTCATAGCGCCACTGTTGCCCGCTGCGGGCATCAACCGCCGCCACAGCTTCGTCGGGATGTGCGGCCTTCCAAAACTCCATGGTTGCGTCACCAAATGGCCCCTAATGCGTTACTCATAGACAAATATCCCGCATTGGGTCGTACCTTGCCTATACACGGTGAGGGTTTGATGTTGTAGTCCCGACCTGCACGGCACCAGCGATACTCAAGCCAGAAAATCCGGTGCCTCTGAATGGGCAATTGGCTTTATTTTGAATACTTTTGCAGCTGTGGTCAAGCGAATTGGAGGCGCATTACCACTCGGGTGATCTCTGCTTTGCTTGACACCGCTCGGCCCGACGGCCAGTAACTCCGCAAATCTGTCGATCGCGCTGATTTGAAACTAATCGGCGAATCGACAATAGCTGCACATACGCCATGATGGTATGATTTGGCGGAGGATTCACGATTCTATCTTGCTGAAAGCGTTAGCCTCAGCGCAATGCTGAGGACGCGTACCGGGTGCATCCGAGGGTTGGCGTAATGGCAAGTGAACGACTTCAAGTGGCCTCGACGTTTACTGCCACGCCAATAGCAGCGTCCCTCCGGGCTGCGCTCGCAAATGCGGGAATCGCGTCCGATCTCGGCTTTACCATGTACGGACAGTTGGGTGCATTCATGCTCCAGCCCGACCACCTGGATATTTCGGGGGTGAGTGTGTTGCTTCGTCTGGAAGACTGGTTGCGGGACGAAATCAAGTCCGCGCCCTCGAATACTTCCCCGCCACCTTGGGCAAGGGAGCGGTTACTGAGTCGGACCGGCGAGTTCACCAACGCGCTAGCCTATCTCTCCCAAAGGGTTCCGCAGGTTTGGCTACTTGTATGCCCGTCTAACGGTTGGGTCGCCACCAAACATGGTTTACGCACGCTTTGCCAGACATACACCAACGTGTGTACGGCACGAGCCCGAAAGCTGCCAGTAACGGTCGTGGAATTTCCATCTTTCCTGGCGGACGGTGCGTATGACGATCACGCCGCGGATCGCTTGGGACAGCTGCCGTACCTGCAGCAAGGCTTCGACAAGCTCGGTGCATATCTCGCTTCCGAAATTGAACGCAGCCGCAACCACCAGTCGGATGAAGTGCAGCGTTCGACTCCCTCTCAGCAAGGGCAATTTCAGGCGTATCTTGCTGGGTTGAGGGTTCAAGTTGCACTTTTCAGGCCAGCTGAAAACGATCGCGTTCAGATTGATCGATTGCTACGGACGGCAGCGGACTTCTCTCTGACGGGTGAGAAGCCGTACATGCTGGACGAGGAAGTCGAGCGACTAATCACAACCCACAGCTGTTTTGTGATTTCAGTTTCAGATCGACTTTCGCATTACGGCGCTAGCGGCTTCCTCCTTTTCTCCGCGGCAGAAAATGAACTCGTTGTTGACTCCTTCGCGTTGAGCTGCGTGGTTCTGGGGAAACAGGTAGAGTTTGCAGTCCTGTCTGCGCTGTCGCGATATGCGACCGAAAATGGCCTTCACCGGATTGTGTTCAAGTTCGAGCCAGCTCCCAGGAATCTGCCTATTCAGAAATTCCTGGAATCCATTACGGTCGCTGAAGCGGGCATCGGTTATGTCGTCGATGTCGCTTCAGTGGAAAGTCGTCTGCGAGACGTCGCCGTGAGCCCGGGAACTTGGACCGCCACTCTACAAACTCCAGATGACCAATCCGGCGTGCAACGCGTATGAGTCAACCGCCAGCTCGCGATCCAGGCCCGTCGCTACCCCTCGCGACCTCCCCGCCAAGCGCGCTAATCGTGTACGGTGCAGACCACAATGCTGAATGGCAGAGCGAACAACTTAGGTTCGAATTGTCGCATTTTGGAGAGGTCACGGACGCCGGCGCCATGGAGCCAAAACTGGACAACTATGTAGACATCAGTTCCCGGGTTTGTTCTATGACTCTGGCCAACAACGGCACCGGAGTAATCATTTGCGGGACGGGAATCGGAGTTTCAATCGTCGCCAACAAGCATCGAGGTATCTACGCCGCACGGTGCGTGACTCCAACGGATGCCGTTGACTGCAAGGTGATCAACAACGCTAACGTATTGTGCCTTTCCGCCAAGACGGACGTTTTACAAAACACCCGAATCATTTCAGAGTTTTTCGCGACAAGATTTGAGGCGATTGATCGCAGAATGGACAGGGTTCGTCGCATCGCCAAAGTCGAAAGTCATAACTTTCGTCCTAACAGGGCGCCTGTTCAGATCGCCCTCATCTGGCGAAGCCCCGACCGGGACACCGCATTGATGACGCAGTATCTCAACACCAACGGCGCCTTTCTCGCGTGCGATCCCAACCTTCTACCCGATGGATTGATTTCTCTGACCCTTTCAGAACGTGGCTTGTTCAATGTAAACGCGCGCGTAGTTCAACGAGAGCCTTCTGGCGTGTCGGTTGAATTCACTGACGGACAGGAAGAGTTCTTTCAGGCAATCTCTCGAATTCTCGATAAATATTAGGTGCAGAGGTGCCCATGACAGTTCAAGAGCTATTTACAGCCGTTTCGCCGCTGGCCGAGCAGGTACTGCAAATTCCCAAATTCGACGAAACTACGAGCATGTTATCCACGCCGGAATGGGACTCTCTTCGACACATCCAGCTACTCAGCACCATCGAACGGCGGTTCGGCATCGAGATTGACGCGGATGACGCTTTCCGGCTCACCTCCGCTGACAAGTTGATCCAGCATTTGCACACGAAGCTTCAATCGGAGGTGAGGGAATGACCGCCCCACTATTACTACCTCATCAGAAATCAGAACAGAACGTCGATTTGCCTTATGCCAACTACTTCGCCCTGCTGAAGGCTCATACCGACGAGGACCCAGCGCGAGAATTCCTCGTATTCCCTGAAAGCGGACGCAAGTATACCTACGGACAATTCTATGAACTGGCACTCTCTGCGGCATCCTGGTTGGAAACCATCGCTCCCGGTCGGTCCACTATTGGCGTGGTGCTGCGCAACACGCCTGAGTTTCTTGCCATCTACTTCGGTGCCGTCTTCTGGGGCCGGACCGTGGTACCCGTTAATCCAGATCTTGCTGCTCCTGAGATTCAGTTCATCATCGAGAACAGCGAGAGCGCTACCGTCTTCTACGACCCTGCCTTGAAGGCGAAATTGGCCGGATTAGTTGCCGACGCAACGGCGACAAAATACATTCCCTTCGGCGATGTCGCGGAATTGCCGAAATGTGACATTGCGGCAGCGGAGGCGAGTCTGCCGGATGTGGAGCCAAACACGCCGGCGGCGATCATCTACACGTCTGGAACAACGGGCTATCCAAAGGGCGTCATCCTCAGCCACCTGAACTTCCTCGCCGACGGCAAAGGAATGTCCGAATGGTTCCAGTTCACTCCTGACACCAGGAGTCTTTGTATTCTCCCGCTGTTTCATAACAACGGGCTTGTCGTATCTCTAACGACGACGTTGTATCAGGGCGGTTCGATCGTCATGGTCGACCCCAAATCAAGCTTGCGGTCGTTCTGGGCCCTAGTGGAGCGCTATCACGCCACGTTCACGAGTGTGATGCCATCCATCCTGGCCGCGATCCTTGCATTTGGATTTGAAGGTCGGCCCGGTCTCTTGAAGGGAATTATTTGCGGTGGTCAGTTGCTGCCACTGAGCCTTGCGCAGCGATTTGAAGCCCGCTTTGGCATTCCGATTTTCGAGGGCTTCGGATCGACAGAGGCATCTTCATACTCTTGTTTCAACCCATATCCCGCGGAACTTCGAAAGCTCGGTTCTGTGGGCAAGGTGTTACCGGTTTGCGAAATGAAGGTTGTTGATGATGCAGACAACGAAGTGCCCGACGGGACTGAGGGAGAGTTGTGCATTCGAGGCATCAATGTTGCTATCGGATATCTCAAACTTCCCGAACTTCAGAAACTCAGATTCCGAAATGGGTGGTACCACAGCGGAGATTTTGGCTATCGCGACACCGACGGCTTTTACTATTTCCGCAGCCGAAAAGACGATCTCATCGTCAAGGGCGGCGAAAAAATTTACCCGGCAGAAGTCGAGAATGTACTATCGCTCCACCCCAACGTCTCTGAGTCTGCGGTCATTGGAATCGACGACGCCATACTTGGACAAGAGATTTGTGCCTTCGTGAAGCTAAAAGAGGGCGCTACCAGCACGGAGACCGAACTTCTGAGTTATTGTGGTCAGTCGTTGGCGCGATTCAAGCAGCCGAAGCGAATCGTCATCATCAACAAGCTCGCAGATATGCCCGAGTTGCCGAAGGGGTCAACCAAGAAGATTCTCCACCGTGAGCTCCGCGATTATTACCAGCGTCGCTTGTTAAACAGCGAAGACCCCGAAGGCTTGAAATGGGTTCTCGGAACACAGGGACAGGGCTAGTGACGGCACATGAGCAATATTGAGCTCACGATACGCGCGGAGGATGCCGACGAGAACGCGCTGAACAAGTTCCTTGGCGATCTCCAGAAGCTGAAGGACTTACCGTCGGGGACACTGGAGATCGATCGCCGCTCTCCTTCGACCTTTATCTTGAAGATCGGCTTCCCGCTCTCGATCTTTGATCGCAGCGTCGGCCAGTTTATGGCTGTCCTCTTCGGCGAAATTCCATTTATGAGAGCGTTCGGGCGCGCTCGGTTTGAAGACTTGGAACTCCCCGAAGAAGTTTACGAATGGTTTCGTGGGCCGGCTTTCGGTGCTTCCGCGGTACTGGACAGGTTCGACGCTGCGAAAGGCCCGCTGCTCCTCGCCATTCTCAAGCCGTCGCTGGATTTCGACCTTACCCTCGAAGGCCTCGCCAAACGCGTATCGGAACCCACCGCCGCCGGTTTTCATGCCGCTAAAGATGATGAGATGCAGGGCGATTTCCCGAATCTGCCCTTGAACGCGCGCCTTGATCTAGCATCGCGCAATCGCAGGTACATTCCTGCTCTCAACTTCGATGATCCAGCCGACACAGCCAAAGTGCTGCAGCGATCCGAGATCGGCATGGTGATGGTGAACGGTACGATTGTAGGATTCCCGGTTCTTCACGAACTGCGCAGGCACACCAAAGTCCCAATTCTCAGCCATCTGTCTATGCAGGGAGTGTACGCGAGCTCGTTTAGTCATAGGCTCTACGCTCAACTGCATCGCCTGTTTGGGTGCGACGCATTCATCAGTCCGATTGGCGAGACCCACTATTACCGTGCGTCCCAAGCCGACGAACACGAGATCGTCCGGGCATTCACTTGCGACTTGCCAATTGCCAAGACCCTGCCCTTGTTGACGGGAGGAGGGAGCATGGAAAATCTGGAGAGAATCATGATCCCACATGAAACGTCGGGTGTACCGTACGGCATTGTTCTCGGAGGACTGATTTTCAACTCGGAAAAAAAGCCCGCTGAAATGGCTGCCGCAGTCGTCGACAAAGTGGCTCAGGTTAAAAGGTCCCTCGCCGGTGCTGCGCGCTGAATCGGTTCGGTCAGCTTTGGTCGCGGCAGCCAGCTAACCGGAAACCGTCGAATGACTGGCTGTCTCCACATACCAATTGTGTTTCAGCACCACCGTTCCATTCCACGGAGCCTTGCCTGACCCATAATAATCTGACTCCAGCACATTGACACGCGCAGCATAGTTCACCAAGTCTGCCTCGGAGTGGTTGATGTCCAGCCAAATCTTGATGGTGTAGAGTCCCGGCATCAGCGTGAAGCTGGGTATTTCGCACACAAATACCTGGGGGCCAACCCGCTCTCCGGTTGGTCGGTCTGGCTCAAACAGACTATGCGCCGTGAACATGCGCTGCCCGAACATGCTCTCAAAACCGAGCCCCACATCGAAGCTGCGAGTCGGTTTGGGCAGGTCGAAATACACCTTCAACTTCAACCCGGAGCCGAGCCGCACGCCCTCGCGTACCGGCAGGCCGTCATCCGTATAAAGCTCAACCCGCTGCAGCAGCTTGCCGACATGAGACCGCCGGTCGGTGGTTTTGCTGAAGTCGAACGTGTGTCCTTCCGCCCGGCTGGCGGCAAGCATTTTGTGCGTGTAGTGATGAACTGCGTCTTCCGTCTCGCCCTGAAAATCGATCTCACCGTCCTGGAGCACAATGGCGCGCTGGCAGAGCTTTTCGACGACCGCCATGTTGTGCGATACGAACAGGATCGTCCGCCCTGCCTGGCTCACTTCGCTCATCTTGCCCAGGCACTTCTGCTGGAATGCCAGGTCTCCAACCGCCAGAACCTCATCCACGATAAGGATCTCCGGCTCGAGGTGCGCGGCAATTGCGAACGCCAGCCTCACGTACATGCCGCTGGAGTAGTGCTTCACCGCTGTGTCTACGAACTTGTCCACTTCGGCAAAAGCCACGATTTCGTCGAACTTCGCCGCGATCTCCGCCTTGCGCATCCCCATGATGGCGCCGTTCAGAAAAATGTTCTCGCGACCCGACAATTCCGGGTGGAATCCGGTGCCCACTTCGAGCAGCGAACCCACGCGCCCATGAATCAGAGCACGCCCTTCAGTCGGCCACGTAATCCGCGAGAGAATCTTCAGCAGCGTGCTCTTCCCTGCCCCGTTACGGCCGATCACCCCTACGACTTCACCGTGCCCGATGTCGAACGAGACGTCACGCAACGCCCAGAAGACTTCGTCCTGAGAGCTTCCGGAGCCCAACGACCGCACCTTGCGCGCAGCCCCGCGAACAAATTCGGGCAGTGATTCGCGCAGCGTCTTGTACGGAGCCGAACTGCCGAGTTTGTAGCGCTTGCCCAGTCCCTCGGCTCGGATTGCGATCGAACTCAACTTTGCTCCTTCACCAACCTCAGAGATGTCACAAAGTCCTCAGACAATGTCCGCGAATGTCGATTCCATCTTCCTGAAATACAAAATGCCGCCAATCAGCATCAGGGCGACCGCGGCGGCCGACACCCATATCATCGGGCCGGGATGTCCCTTGCCTAACACCGCGTACCTAAAACCGCTAACCACTCCGGCCATCGGATTCAGCCCATACCAGATTCGCCATTTTTCGGGAACGATGGAACTCGGATAAACGACCGGCGTAGCGAAAAACCAGAATTGCACCAGGAAAGGAATCGTGTGCCTAACGTCACGAAACTGGACGTTCAGTGCTGAAAGCCACAGCCCCGCCGCTAGCGCCGTGGCCACAGCCAGTAGCAGGAACACCGGAAACAGGATGATGGAACTACTGGGTCGAATGCCGTAATAGAACATCATTCCGATTAAGATGAGGAACGCGAAGCAGAAATCCACAATCCCCGCGATCACCGAAGCCATCGGTATGATCAGGCGCGGAAAATAGACCTTCTTGATCAGGTTCTGGCTTGCCACCAGGCTGTTCGAAGACTCGGTCAAAGCGTTCGCGAAGTACTGCCACGGTACGAGTGCAACGTACGCAAAAACTGGGTAAGGAATACCGTCAGACGGCATCTTGGCAAGTCGCCCGAAAAAGATGCTGAATATCAACGTTGCCATCAGCGGCTGCAGAATCGCCCAGGCCACACCTAGCGCTGTCTGCTTATACCGTACCTTAACGTCACGCCAAACCATGAAAAACAGCAACTCGTGGTATTCCCACAAGTGGCCCAGTTCAAGGTTCCAGAACGGCCGACGCGGTTGTACTACCGTAGTCGGTACCACAGGCTCGCTCACGTGACTGAGGGTATCGCTGGTCATCGCTTCCGTTCGCACCTCGGTAGAGTCGGCCAAGGCTTTTCTTTCCAATGAGTTATAACGAGTCTCCGTACGTGCTATGACAGGCTCACAGAAGGCCCCCCCGGCACCGGGATTCGACCCTTTTCCGTGGATACCAAGATACCCTAACTCGCCCAGCAGAGGCGAGTGCGCATTCGCTGCCCTTACCCACAAGGAGCTACTCAAAGTGGTCGCAATGCTCGGCGCAAAAATAGGGGCCCGCAAGGGGCCCCGAAGGAGGAGGAGAAGAATGACGATCAGAGCCTCTACTTCTTTGCTTCCGCAATTTCGTGAATCATCTTGCCCGAAGTGCCAGGCTCATACACACAGAATGGCTCTTCCGCCAAAAAGTCGCCGCTGGCGGCGTACGCCCGCGCCCGGCATCCCATGCAAACGTGGCGGAACTCGCAGCAGCCGCACTTCCCTTTCAGGTTGTCGTCGTCGCGCAGTTGGTTGAAGACCACGGAATTGGTCCAGATGTCGGCGAAGGATCTGCTTGCGCAGGTCGCCCGCGATTGCGGGTAGATAGCCACAGGGAAAAACCTCGCCCTCATGCGACAGGAAGCATACGCCGGTGCCCGCCAGGCAGCCCTTGGTCATGGCATTCATATCACTGGGATGCCCGCCAGTGTGCCCAGTATGCCCGACGGGCGGCCCGCCACCTGGCTTCAGCGAGATTCCGGTGGAGCCCGGCATGGTCATCTCGGTGGGGCCTATGTGTCCGGGAGGATGATGCGCAATCGGTGCGTCAGGTACAGCCTTGCCGGCACGACGGTCGGCCGCGCGGCGCTGTCGTGCAACGCGGAAGTAATGTGGAGCGCAGGTAGCCTTCAACTCGATGTCGCCGGTCAGCGACTGATCGTAGAACCAATTCAACATGCGCTCATACTCGTCTGGCGCCACCATCTGCTCTTCGGCGATGTCAACGCCGCAGCCCACCGGAACCAGCAGGAACGTGTGCAGTGCGTCGGCGCCCAAGCGGCGCGCCAGATCCAGCACAGCGGGCAACTGGTGCGCATTGTGCTTGGCGATCGTCATGTTGATCTGCACGGAAACGCCCACATCCTGCAGGTTCCGCATGCCGTAAACCGCTGCGTCGAACGCTCCCGGAATACCGCGGAACGAGTCGTGGGTGGCCGCGTCCGAGCCGTCCAGGGAAATCGAGACCCGCTTGATGCCGGCGTGCTTGACCTTCTCCGCCACGTCCTTCGTCACCAGCGTACCGTTGGTGGCGAGCGCGACCCGGAGTCCCAGGCTGTTGGCATATTCCGCCAATTCGAAAATGTCAGGACGGTACAGCGGTTCCCCGCCGCTCAGCACCAGGATCGGATTCCCAAAACTGGCAATTTGCCGGATGATGTCTAACGCCTTGGCGGTCGGCAGGTCGGCCGGCGACATCAGTTCCGTCGCCGTTGCGCGGCAGTGGATACAGCGCAAGTTACAACCCTTGGTGACTTCCCAGAAGACCAGTCGCGGTTTGAATTCCTTGCTCGCCCCATGTTGCGAATTTCCATTACCTTCTGCCATCTCGCTCCCCTCTGCGCTACTACCTACCCGGCTCATCAATTCTGTACTTAACGATAGGGTCATACCGGCGGCAGAGCCGTGAGTCTTATCACTTGCTCCTGTGACGCGCGTCACTAATGCGGCCGCTCATGCCTTGCCTTCGCATAGCCGGCGGGCAGGCGAGTTCTTCGCCTGCCCGCGGTTTACGCTCAAGTGTAAGGTTTAGAACCTACGGTCCCACTCCACCCGAGTGACAATCCGAGCAGTTCACCGCTGTTAGGTCGCCGATGTCCACCGGATGCTTGAACTGCTCGATCGGCATTTGCGCTACGTGCGTTGCTCCCACTTCCTCATCGAGCATCGTATGGCACGAGTTGCAGTCCTTACTGATGACCTTGCCGTCCTTGCTGACGTGATTGCCATCGTGGCAGCGGAAACAACCTTGGTAGTAGAGGTGCCCGATGTTGTTGGGATGCGTCTTCCAGTCCACCTTCATCGTCGGAAAGAACGTAGTGTCGTAGATCAACTGAAGTTCGGAGACCGCTTTGTTGATGCTACCGGCCTTGCTGGCAGCGATCTGCGGATATTTTTCGGCATAGAACTTGGGAATCTTCTCCGCGATGGCCTGCTTGGCTTCGTCGTGCGACTTGTAGTCGGCGGTCAAGACCTCGACTCCCTGCGCCTTAATGAACGGCAGGCTGGGATCGATGCTACCGGCCACCATGCTCCGGTCAACGGAGGCGTCCGGCGGCGTGTACACATGAGAGGGCCGGTTGTGGCAGTCGATGCAATCCATCCGTCGCTTTGTGGCCGAATCGATCTGCGCCTGCGTCGGAGGGGCGTCCTTGTTGATGAAATCGGTGACGTTCCCTTTACTGTCCTCCATCCGCACCCAGGGAATCACCTGGCGCTGCTCGTCGGTGGCGAAATACGAGAACTTGTAGGCGATGTTCATATGCCAGTGGATCCCGCCGGTGGACTGCCCCAAACCGGGATCGCCGCCGCCCGTCTTGATGAGCATGCGAACCACGCGGGGAGTGTTTTGCTCGTCCGAACCGTAGTGCGAGAAGACCTTCAACTGGGCTCCCCAGAACTTCTTCGGCCAGTGGCATTGCTCGCACGTATCGGCTGCCGGACGTAGATTGTGGACCGGCGTGGGAATGGGCCTCGGATACGTGCCCATCGCGGTGTAATACACCTGTCTCAGCCCCGAAAGCTTGGATTTCACGTACCAGCCCGCTCCCGAGCCCACGTGACACTCCACACATGCAACCCGTGCATGCGGCGATGCCTTGTATGCGGTCAGCTCCGGACTCATGACCGAGTGGCAGAGTTGTCCGCAGAACTGCACCGAATCGGTGAACTCGTAGGCTTTGTAGCTGCCAACCGCACTCATCAGGGTAAAAATCACTACAAAACTGAGCACAAAAGCCGCGGTGCTGCGCTGCGCCGGATTATTCAGATCGAGGCGGGGGATGTGGTGCGGAACACCCACCGAATGAAGACGCCGGCGGCGCTCGATGATCATTCCAATCGGGATCATCACGAGGCCCACGAACATGATCGCTGGACCCACCATGTACGCGAGAATTCCGACGTAGGGACTGGAGTTGCGACTGAAAACATCCACAAAGATCAAAAACAGGATGGTCACGAAAGCAACCGCAGCCAGTGCCATGCCCACCAGGGTCATGGGGTTTTTGTAGAGCTTAATGCTCACGGGTGGATGGGCGATGTTGGGATTCTCTTCCGGCGAGTCCGCAGACATTTAACGACCTCTGTGTTCGAGCAATTTGAAAATGATTTTGAAGTTATCACAGCGAACCAGGAACACAATACAAATCGAGTTTGGGGCCACCCACATGTGACCCCCAGTTAACGCTGCTTAACTGAGTGCGTCGCATCTGCGCATTACTTGTGGCTCTCTACAGGCTCTGCCTCGGAGTTCTTCAAGTCTTCTTCGCCTTCTGACGCAGCCTTCAGGAGAGCTGCCGTATCGAGCGGATGCTCGTGCTGATAGTGTTCGACGGACATCCGTCCATCGAACCACGCAAAGTTGACCGGGTATGCGTCTGGGTCAAAGATCACGGCGTAGAAATGCCACACGATGATCGCCAGCGTTGCCAGTATGGCTTCGTACCAGTGAATTGTGAGCGCCACGTCGATCCACCAGCCTGGCACCCGCCCGCCGATGAAGACCTTGAACCAGGCCATTAGACCGGTGCCTGCCATAACAAACGTGCCCCATACTAGTGCCCAGTACTCCGCCTTCTCGGCGTACGAGAAGCGACGGAACATTGGCCGTTGTTCGCTGAAGCCAATGTAGTAGAGCATCGCGTCGCGCACGTCCGTGACGTCCTTCCAGTCAGGCAGCATGTCTTTCAGCATCTGCCGGCCGTCGGCGGTCTTGAGGAGATACCAGACGTGGTACAGGCTGGCCGTAATCATCACCACGCCGGCGATCCGGTGGATCAAACTGCGAACGTGTTCATTGACAAACGCAATCGCAAGCCACGAAGACGGGTAGCGCAACGCGAATCCCGTAAGCACCAGCGTAATAAAGCTGATCAGCAGCATGAGGTGCTGGATTCTCTGCGACTGATTCATGCGCAGCACTGTGCGCGGATGCCCTGTGCGATGCAGTATCAGTTTCTTGCGGAATACCAGGATGTTGTGCAACACCATCCCGCCGATAACGACGACAATCATCCAGATGTAGAACTTGGTAATAAACGCAATGAGTTTGCTGCCGAAGTCGGCCTGCTGCACGCCATCGAGGTGAACTTTGCTGGTGATGAACTTTGCGTTCGCTCCCGGATGGCATTGCCCGCATGTCTTCGCAAGGTTGGCATGGTTGATGGTGGAGCGCGGGTCGCTCGACGGCAGGATGTTGTGCACACCATGGCAGCTCGCGCAATTCGCGACAGTCGCAGAGCCGACTTTGGACGCCAGACCGTGATAGCTGGCGAGGTAGGTCGAGACTCGGTTACCTGCAACCCCAAACTCTGACGAAAGCTTTACGCTGGCATGACAAGAGGCGCATGTAGCGCCCACGTTGCCCGCCGCCACCGCCGAGTCAGATTCCTTCGGTGCCTTAATGGTATGAATACCGTGGCAGTCGGTGCAGACCGGTGATTGCCAATTGCCCTTAGCTAACGCCGTTCCGTGAATGCTCTGAACGTACTCGGCCTCCACGTCGGCGTGGCACTTGCCGCACGTTGCCGGCACATTGGCCTTGGCAATCGGAGACTTTGGATCGGCTCCGGTGAGAATATCGTGTGCGCCGTGGCAGTCAGTACACACGGCGGCCGACTCCGACCCGCCGGTAACGGCCTTTCCGTGAACGCTCTGTTCATACGAGGTAAATGGCGCTGAACTTATGCCGCTGCCGGCCATCACCAATTGTTTGCCGTGGCAGGAGCCGCATGTCGCCGGAATGTTGACGTGCGCGACCTTTGACTTCGGATCGCTGGCGGGCAGGATTTCGTGCACATTTCCGTGGCAGTCCTGGCACTTAGCGACATTGGCGTTACCGGCTGCTGCGGCTTTGGCATGGATGCCATGCTCGTAAGCTGCCTGCTGATCGGAGTGACATGTGCCGCAAACCGGTTTGGCCGGCACCGGCTCATGAGGGAATGCCTTGATGTCGGTGTGGCAGTCCGTGCAGCCAAAAGAACTGTGGATCGATGCCTTGAATTTCTCGTCATCAACATGCAGGCTGACCTGCTTCCCATTCTCGTCTTTCGCCAGGGTCGGGTCGCTATGACAGGCCAGACAATCTTCGTTGCTCATCTTTGGGGCTTTGGCCGCCGGTTTAGGAGCGGCCATTGCCAACGTTGTGAGCAGCAAAGCAAGTACAACAATCCACCCGCTACGCTTCACGCAAATCACTCTCTCTTTCAACCCATCCGGAAAAGAGATGACCGGATGGTTCAGTACTCAGGGCTACTTCAGGGTTTTGACGTACTTCACGACCGCGCCAATTTCTTCATCGCTTAGCTTGCCCTTGAATGCCGGCATCTTTCCCTTGCCGTTGGTCACCAGGGCCGTCATGTCAGCGTCTGACATCTTCTGCACTTCCGGGCTGCCCAGCGCCTTAAGGCCCATGCTCTTGCCCATGCCCGAACTGGCGCTACCGTCAGCTCCGTGACACATGGCGCATTTCGCCTTGAATGTGGCTGCGCCGTCTGCCGCCGCGAGCCCTGTAGTCGCCAGCACAATGCCCGCAATCAGAACCAGAACCTTGATCTTCATAGTTTGCTCTTTCCTCCGTGAGATTTACGCGTTTCCGCGCTGCGCCTGTGGTAAGGATCCTTGCACAGATGCATGGTCCCCACAAAGGCGTTCGCGGACAACATTCTACCTTCGCAGTTTGTCGCTGAATGCGGCAGTGAGTCGCCTCACTTCGACTTGTGACCTACCTCACAGGGAATTAGGTTCGTCACCCGCCCATGTGAGCAATTTCACCCTGACCCCGTCTATCGGCGGAACCGCCGAGCTGCATGTTCGCGCGACTGCCCACGATGAAGTCGACGGTGATCTGGCACTCTGGCGCAACCTGTGGCGCCCACAAGTAGAACACCGGGCTTCCACGAACGAGTGTTCGTTCACACACCCCTGAATCGTCCGGAAGCCTGCGCGGGAGCGATGGATCGGCGCCAAGTCCGCCGCGGTCGGGCCGCGACACATTCCACGGCAATCGGTATAAGGCACAAAAAAGCCCGCGATCAATCGCAGGCTTCGAATGGCAGAGCGCCGGCAGTCAGGCCAGCACTGCGCGCGGGCGCACGATTGTGCGCGGACGGCGCGTTCGTATCATTCCGATGCTCCGCACCCGTTCGTAGGCGCCGTGCAGGTCCTGACTCAGCATCCGCACTACTTGCATGCAGACGCCGGGATGTTCGCGCAGGAACCTCATCAAGTCTTTGCGCCTGACAAAGACGACCTGGGAGGCATCGAGCAACTCGGCGGTGATCTCGTATCGAGTATTCGATAGGGCCGCACCCAATCCCAACACTTCTCCGGGGCCTGCCACTCGCAGGGTCATTCGTTTGCCCTTTTCTGCGCAAATCGACAGCTTGGCGCGCCCGTCGCACAGCAGATAAATGCCGCGGACCGGTCTCCCCTCGGCAAACAGAATTGTGTTCCGTGGATATGTGCCTAGCTTCTTGATCTGGTCGAATGCCTGCAATGAGCCGGTTGGCATATCGCAGAAAATCCGGTCCGGTCGAAACTCGCAACTCTGGCAACTCGGGATTGGATCGGTTTCCATGCTCTGGTGATACGTCTCATCCCTAGAGCAGCGCAGTGATTCCAGTCACCGCTTTTCGTGACCTTCTTCACACACGTGCGATCAACAGCGCACGCGGCGAGATCAAAGCCCTTATTCCATGCAGGGATGGGCACACAGGTGCACAGCGCTGATACTGCAGCGCAGAGTTCCCGATTCAGGATTAACTATTGCGTAATCGCCATCGCCTTCAACGCAGCCTTGTTTCTGATCAGCAGCGTTGACCCTTTGGCCTGCACTATCTGTCGCTTCTTCAGGTCGGCGAACAGCCGGGTAACAGTCTCGCGCGACGTACCAATCATCTGCGCGATCTCTTCGTGCGTGAGCGCAAGCTTGAGGCGAGGTTCAGCCTTGGCAGCTTCTCCATTTTTCGCAGTCCACTCCAGCAACAGCTTTGCCAGCTTCTCGGCTGCCGAATGGGAAAGCCCCAGTGAGCGGATCTCGCGGCAAGCGGTGTTATATTTCTCACTCAGTTGCTCGGCCACGCGCAGGCAAGCGTCGGCGTTTTCCCGCAAGAAACGCAGAAAGTCTTCCCGCTTCACGAAGTTGATCTGACACGGATCGACGGTCTCAGCCGTCAGCTCATACGGTTTCCCGCTGACGGAAGCACTCAGGCCCAGGACTTCTCCAGGCTCTGCAATCTTGAGGATGAGCGTTTTGCCGTCTGTCGAACAAATGGAGAGCTTGACCCTGCCTTTGCACAACACGAAAATTCCGCGCGGCGATTGGCCCTCGACGAAAAGCACTGCGCCCTTGGGATACGCCGTAGCGTACTTAATATTTTCGAATGCCTGCAGCGCGGCAGCGGGAAGGTCGCAAAAAATATGGTCGGCCCGCATTTTGCAGGTCAAACAATTTTCGATGATGTCCAACCCATAAGGTGATAGCACTTGGTCCCCCTATCTGGCACGGCTTGGGCCCGCGCGCGGCGCGCGCATCTGGAAACAGATGTCTTGTGAGTTGGAGAGTGATGACGCCGAACTCTGTGCCGTGCGAGCCGTCACGTAATCTTGTGACGGAATAAAAACTGCCATTCGTCCTCGTAATCGAGGGCGATTCGCAATTTCCGCAAAGCTCGGACGCACCCGACCCCGCTCCAGACATACCTAGCAGACTGCTTTTAGCGCACATGAAACAAGTACAGAAGTCACAACCGGATGTGATACAAAACCCAGAGTCACCACCGATGCAACTTGCCTATCACTTTAAGACATAGCAAATGCGCGGTTTAGCCAGACTCCACGAAAGTGGGCCACTGCCGCCAACTCCGGTCGTGAGTCACCGATTACGAGTGATATTCCAGGGTTCCACTCCCCTTGGCACAGCCGGAAGCCGAACCGTATTGTCAACGCATCCGGCTCTTAAGTGGAATTGACACATGTAACGTTAAGACCACAAACTAACGCCACTATCGAGGATTTTGGGGGCGCGTCCATTCGCCGGAATCTCCATTTTTCAGCTTTTATTTCAGCCTGATATTTATTAGGCCAATTTCGGTGGCCACGGCCACTCTGGAGGAACCTACGTGCGAAAGCTTTCCTTGCTGTTGCTAGTCGCCCTGTCGGCGTCGTGTCTGGTCGCTCAAATCGAAGCCGGCAAGTCCGCCAACCCACCCGTTCTCGGCATTACTTGGGCTAAGGGGGTCAGCCCTGCGGCGCAGCGTGCCAGGCGTAGCCCGAACATGACCTACCACGGCGGCAAGATCATGACGACCGCCAACGTCACCCCGATCTTCTGGGGCACGAGTTGGGCCAGTTATAGCGGCGACAAGATGACTGGAATTGACAGCTACTACTCTGGCTGGAACAACTCCAACTACGCCAAAACCACAACCGAATATACGGGCAGCAACGGGACTGTGGGAGCCACGTCCAACGCCATACCGCACCTGGTTGACACGAGCAAAGCTTCTGGAGGTGGCAGCACCAGCGCGATTCTGGCCGAGGTCTGCAAGGAAATCATCAACCCCGACCCGTCGGGTAACGGCTATTACCCGGTGTACACCGATCTTCCGCGTGGAAATGCTGGGTACTGCGCCTGGCACAGCGCCGGCTCGTGCGGAGGAAAGGCCGTGCAGTTCGCGTTCTTCTGGAAGCTCGACGGCGACGCTGGTTGCGATCCGAGCGACAGTTCAGGGCTGCATTCTCAAGGACTTGCGGCTATTGCGAACGTGAGCGGCCATGAGTTGGCCGAGGCGCTGACGGATCCGGCGAGCCCCGGCGCGTGGTATGACTCGAGCGGTGCGGAGAACGGCGACAAGTGCGCTTGGACGTTTGGCGCGCCGCTGGTAACTTTCACAAATGGGACGCAGTGGAAGATACAGGGCGAGTGGTCGAACAAAGCCTACACTGCGGGCACCGGCTATGCTAACAGCAGCGGTCAGAAGGGCTGCCTGAGCGGGAAGTAGTAGCAAACACAGCAGTAACGAACCGGCAACACGGAAAGACGGCGGCGAGGAATCCCTTCCTCGCCGCCGTTTTGTTCTGGAGTTGCCGGATTGCTCCAGCCTACCGATTACACAGTAACCGGCTGGTCGGCGGTCACTCGCACGGTATCCAGCACTACGGCGATCGCATGCAATACAGACGCAACGCGCACCGCCGCGATGATCTTTTCTTCGCCAAAGCCCTTTTCTTTCAACACTTTTTCGTGGGAATCCACGCAGGCGCCGCAGCCGTTGATGGCCGATACGGCGATACACCACAGCTCGAAGTCCAACTGATCGATACCGTGGGTACGGATCACGTTCATGCGCAGGCCGGCGCGCATGGTGGCGTACTTTTCGTTCGAGGCCAGGTGGGTGAAGCGGTAGAAAATGTTGTTCATCGCCATGATGGCCGAGGCGCCCTTGGCAGCTTCTAACGCTTGCGGCGTCAGATGGTTAGCGGCCTCTTCTAGTGCGGCCGCGGTGAGGTCTTCATTACGCGAGGCCATGGCGCAAGCCACCACGGTTCCCCACAACTGCTGTTCATTCAACTCGGTCTGCTGCCGGACCACCGAGGAGAAATTCAGCTTCAGATCTTTGCCGTAAGGCGGCAATGTGTCCATCAATGCATCGAGTCTCATCTTGTTCCTCAAGGGAGCCAAAAAGTGGTTGTTATAATAAACATTATAATTGTTATCGGGGCCGTTTTTGCGGCCCCGAAAGTCTTCTTTTAGACGTGGAGGGTCTCCTGGCCCTTCTGCCAGTTGCAGGGGCACAGCTCGTCGGTCTGGAGAGCGTCGAGTACGCGCAGAACTTCCTGCGGGTTGCGGCCGACTGAGAGGTCGGTGACGTACACGAAGCGAATGATGTTTTCAGGATCGACGATGAAGGTGGCGCGCTGGGCGACGCCCGCGTTCTCGTCGAGGATGCCAAGCTGTCCGCAGAGGTCACGCTTGATGTCGGCCAGCATGGGGAACGGCAGGTCCTTCAGGTCAGCGTGGTGGGTGCGCCAGGCATGGTGTACGAACTCAGAATCGGTACTGCCGCCCAGAACCTGGGCATCGCGATCGGCGAATTCCTTGTTCAGTTTGCCGAAGGCTGCGATTTCAGTAGGACATACGAAAGTAAAGTCTTTCGGCCAAAAGAAATAGATCTTCCACTTGCCGGCGAAGTCCTGGTCGGTGATGGTGGTGAATTCCTTGCCCTTTTCAAGGCTGACGGTTGCGGTGACGCTGTAATCGGGGAACTTCTCGCCTACTCCTAACATAGTGGTTCACTCTCCATGATGAATTGAATTAATGCTGCTTGTTTTATGGTGCAAAGCACGCCATGCAAGCGACGTGAGATGCGGTGCGGAACTTTTCCCCACTAAAGGCCTCGGGCAACGGATCCTTCGACCGAACGGGGACAGAATAAGATCGATGTAGAACGCGTGAGATCAGCCTGAACTGCAGGCCGACAACAATATTGCAGAACGGTTGGTGCGAAGTTCAGAAGCCGGGATGAAGACCACGAGAGCGAGTCTCGAGAATTGTTCTATCCCATAACGGTTGTACCCTCAGGACCGAAAAGCCAGAGATTTCCATACGTGTTACGACACGACTGCGTTCGCGCCCTGATACCCAACAACACGAATGGGGGCCGGGTAGTGTCTCAGTTCGAGACACTACCCCGGGGTTGGTATCTAGTTCGCAGCGTGCTTTTTCGCTGCGAGGTCGTAGCGATCATTGTTCATCACTTTGGCCCACGCTGACGCGAATTCTTTCACGAACTTCTCCTTCGAGTCGTTCGATGCGTAGACTTCGGCGAGTGCGCGAAGCTGGGAGTGCGAACCAAAGATGAGATCGACACGGGTGCCGGTCCACTTGACTTCCCCTGTCTTGCGATCGCGTCCCTCATAGACGCCCTCGGATGCGGTAGAAGGCTGCCATGTCGTGTTCATGTCGAGCAGGTTGACGAAGAAATCATTCGTCAGTGTCCCGGGTTGGCTGGTAAAGACACCGTGCTTCGATTGACCGAAGGCAGCATTGAGGGCGCGCATGCCGCCGATGAGAACCGTCATCTCGGGAGCAGTCAGCTTCAGCAACTGCGCCTTGTCCACGAGCATCTCCTCCGCCGAACTTCCGTGTCCGTTGCGGCTGTAGTTACGGAAGCCGTCGGCTTTTGGCTCCAGTACGGCGAAGGCGTGCACGTCGGTCTGCTCCTGCGAAGCATCCGTGCGCCCCGGCGCGAAGGGAACCTTTACCTTGTGCCCGGCCTTTTTCGCAGCTTTCTCGACCGCTGCGCACCCGCCCAGAACGATCAGGTCCGCCAGCGAAACCTTCTTCCCGTCGGACTGCTTGTCATTGAAATCCTTCTGAATCGCCTCCAGCTTCTGCAGGACCTTCGCCAGTTGGGCGGGCTGGTTCACTTCCCAATCCTTTTGCGGGGCCAGGCGAATGCGCGCCCCGTTGGCACCACCGCGCTTGTCGGAGCCGCGGAAGGTCGCCGCCGACGCCCAGGCTGTCGTGACCAACTCGGAAATCGACAGTCCGGATGAGAGGATCTTAGCCTTCAGAGCAGTAATTTCCTTGTTCCCGATTAATTCGTGATCCACTGCGGGAACAGGGTCTTGCCAAAGCTGCGGCTCCTTGGGAACGAGCGGGCCGAGATAACGCGAGAGAGGCCCCATGTCGCGGTGCGTCAGCTTAAACCAAGCCTTGGCGAATGCTGCCGCCAGCTCTTCTGGATGCTCGTAGAAGCGGCGTGAAATTTTCTCGTACGCCGGGTCGAAGCGCAAGGAAAGGTCTGTGGTCAACATCGTCGGGGCGTGCTTCTTCGACGGATCGTGCGCGTCCGGAATGGTGCCGGCTCCGTTGCCATTCTTGGCCACCCACTGGTTCGCGCCGGCCGGGCTCTTGGTTAGCTCCCAGTCATACTTGAAGAGGTTCTCAAAGAAGTTGTTGCTCCACTTCGTCGGCGTCGTGGTCCAAATTACTTCCAGACCACTGCCAATGGCGTCATCCCCGCTACCGGTACCGAACTTGTTCTTCCAGCCCAGGCCCTGCTCTTCGATGGGAGCAGCCTCGGGCTCGGGGCCGACATACTTGAGCGGTTCGGCAGCGCCGTGGGTCTTGCCGAAAGTGTGTCCGCCGGCAATGAGCGCGACCGTCTCCTCGTCATCCATCGCCATGCGGGCGAAGGTCTCGCGGATGTCGCGCGCTGCAGCAATGGGGTCAGGGTTGCCGTTGGGCCCTTCCGGATTGACGTAAATCAGGCCCATCTGCACGGCAGCGAGAGGATTTTCGAGGTCACGATCGCCGCTGTAACGCTCGTCGGCGAGCCACTTGCCCTCGGAGCCCCAGTAGATATCCACGCCAGGCTCCCACACGTCTTCACGACCGCCGCCGAATCCAAAAGTCTTGAAACCCATCGACTCCAAGGCAACGTTCCCGGCGAGAACCATGAGGTCGGCCCAGGAGATTTTCTTGCCATACTTCTGCTTGATGGGCCAGAGCAGCCGGCGCGCTTTGTCGAGATTGACGTTGTCGGGCCAGCTATTGAGGGGCGCGAAGCGCTGTTCGCCTGAGCCTGCTCCGCCGCGACCGTCGCCGATGCGGTAGGTACCCGCGCTGTGCCAAGCCATTCGAATGAAGAACGGTCCGTAGTGGCCGAAGTCGGCGGGCCACCACTCCTGCGAATCGGTCATTAAGGCATGGAGGTCTTTGACCACGGCATCCAGGTCAAGGCTCTTGAACTCTTCGGCGTAGTTGAACTCTTTGTCCATGGGATCGGACAGGGATGAGTGCTGGTGAAGGATATTCACATCGAGCTGGCTCGGCCACCATTTCGCAGTGCTCGTGGCTCCAGCTCTGGTGTGTAAAACTGGACATTTCGATTCGGTTGACAAGGCTCGCTCCTTATTCTCGGACTGTTGTCCCCTGCTGCGGCAGTAAGTTGCTGGTTGATTCGTTCAGCTTCCGTTCCAATCAGTCACAGGGCTTTGACAAACTGTGCCCTCATCCTGGCTTTCGCACGCGCGATGTCCCCATGGGCCGCGCACGCCTTGCAGACACCCTGCACTTCGACATTGAACTTCTCGAGACGAAATCCGGCGGGCAGCTTGCCCTGCAGCTTGACGGGTTCGAGGAGATCGATATCGAGGTCGGTAATAGAGTGACAACGCGTACAGATCAAGTGGTGATGAGGCTTGATGTTGGCATCCACCCGCCAGGCCCCGTGATGCGGGCTAACGTCGCGCAACATTCCCGCCCGCACGAAGGTCCTGAGGCTTTTGTAAACCGTCGCCAGGGAAATCGACGGCAGGTCTTGTTTTACCTGGTCGTAGATTTCTTCGGGCGAATAATGACCGGGACGCGACACCAGGGCCTCGTAGATCTTTTGCCGCTGGTGGGTCGCCGCCAGGTTGTGCTCGCGGCACAAGTGGCGGAACTGGTTGTAAGTTTCCCGGTGCATACCTATCAGACGATAATAATTATCAAACGATTCATGTTGTTAAGCAAGAGGATTTACGAAATGCCAATCGCAGTCCGGTAAACTGAAAGCGTAATCTTTCTTCCACAGGGCTTGATGAACTTCCAGCGAATTTGCGTGTTTTGCGGTTCCAATATGGGAAACCGGCCCGCGTACCGGGACTCCGCGGTCGCGATGGGCCGACTGCTCGCCAGCCGAGGCATCGGGATCGTGTATGGCGCGGGAAATATCGGCCTGATGGGCATCCTGGCGGACGCCGCGCTGGCTGCCGGCGGGAAAGTAATCGGCGTGATTCCCGAATCCCTCATGGCCAAAGAGGTCGGCCACCAGGGTCTGACTGAACTGCGCATCGTGAAATCCATGCACGAGCGCAAGGCCATCATGTCTGACCTGTCGGATGGGTTCATCGCCATGCCGGGTGGTTTTGGGACGTTCGAGGAATTCTGCGAGGTTGTCACTTGGTCGCAGCTTGGGATCCAGTCGAAGCCGTGCGGGTTGCTGAATGTTGAAGGGTACTACAATCCCCTGCTCCAGTTGTTTGATCAGGCTGTGACGGAGGGATTTTTGCGCGAAGAGAACCGCAGACTGGTGTTGGAAGACCGCGAGCCAGAAGGATTGCTGGCAAAAATGGCGGAGTTTGTTCCGATTCCCGCCGACAAGTGGATATGGGAAGTGGAACGGTAGAAGCAGTGGCGTCTTTGCGGGACTCGCGGCGCGGCCGCTGGCTGTGGCGAGCTTACCTCCAGCAAATCCCCACTTTACAAGCGCGTTGTACGGGCTATAGCCTTCTTGCTTCCCGCACAAGTCGGACACGCGGGAATGGAGCACAAATCCGTGAACTTTCCAACGAAGCGCTCAGCCTTAGTTGTCCTGTTTTTGGTGGGAATCATCTCCTCTGGTTACGCCCAGCAAGGCCCGGTGGTTAGCGTGCCGGGCGGTCAGGTGCGCGGGCAAGCCTTGAAGGACGGCGGCTCGGTGTTTCGCGGGATTCCGTTCGCTCAGCCTCCCCTTGCCGATCTGCGCTGGCGCGAGCCGATGCCGGTAAAGCCGTGGACAGGCGTGCGCGAGGCAACAACCTTTGGCGGCGAGTGCGCGCAGAATCCGATGTGGGGACATCCCGAAGGTGGTGAATGAAGACTGCCTTTATCTCAACGTATGGACGCCGGCGATGCCGCCCACATCGTTGAAGCCGGTGATGGTATGGATCCACGGCGGCGGAAATGTCGCCGGGTCGGGACGCGAAAACGGCGAGAGCCTTTCGCGCCACGGAGTGGTCGTGGTCAATTTCAATTACCGGCTGGGAGTGTTTGGATTCTTTGCGCATCCGGCGCTGACGGCGGAATCGTCGCACCACGCTTCGGGCAACTACGGACTCATGGACCAGATTGCGGCATTGAAGTGGGTGCAGGAAAACATCAAGAAATTCGGCGGCGACCCTTCGAATGTCACGATCTTCGGGGAGTCGGCGGGCGCGATGGATGTCAACTTGTTGATGACCTCTCCGTTGACCAAGGGCTTATTCCATCGGGTCATTGCCGAGAGCGGAAGCGTTCTTATCGACAACGGAGCTGCGCCCCTCAAAACGGCCGAGCAACGTGGGGAGAGATTTGCCGAGTTGGCCAAGGCCCCGTCGGGAGCAGGCACTCTTAAAGCTCTGCGCAGCATGCCTGTCGAACAACTTCTGGAGGCATTTGGCAAGTATGCAGGACCCGGTGGAATTCCGCCTGGGCTGGGCGTGGATGTGGATGGATGGGTGCTTCCCGAGTCGCCCGCAGAGGTATTTGCGTCGGGCAAGCAAATTGCGGCAGGGCTGATCATTGGCATTAATGCCCGCGAGTTTGGCGGACCGCCGAACGCCGCTGATGTGAAGAAAGCGATTGAAAAAGATTACGGCAAGCTTGCCGCCCAGACGCTTCCGCTGTACGGAATTGCGACAGCAGCCAATGGCGAGGTTGCACAGTCGTCGCCCGATCCGCTTTACGGAGACGCTGGCGCACAGTGGATGACTGACATCACCTTCCGCTGCCCGGCGATCGTCGTCGCAGGATGGAATTCCGAATCGAAGCAGCCGACCTATCTGTATCAATTCAACCGGGGCGTGCCAGGACATCCGGAAATCGGTGCAGTGCACGCCAGCGAGGTTCCGTATGTGTTCGGCACCTTAGGCGAGGTCAATCCGATGCAGGCGAAGTATGACGCGGCTGATTATGCAATCTCGAAAGGTATGCAGGAGTACTGGACGAACTTCGCCAAGACCGGGGACCCCGATGGCAAGGAAGTTCCGGCGTGGCCGAAGTATCAGGCCAGCGAGGGGCAGTTTCTTGAGTTCACCGATGGGGGGCCGGTAGTCAGCTCTCACTTGCGGCAGAAGCAGTGCGAGGTTTTCGCCGAGGCGTTAGCGAAGCGTGCGGAGGCTGCTCCGGAAGCATCACACTGAGGCTAGAACTTAATGCTTCGAAGGCGGGGTCATCATGTCTTGCATGCTGCCGCTTTTAGCGGGTGCGGAGCTGCCGTAGTGGAGGCGCAGCAGTGAACTGTAGTGAGGGCCGACCGTCAGCACGAAAAGGTTGTCGTACTCGGACTCGGGGATTTTCACGGGCGGTCCTCCCAGGGCTGAGATGATTTCCGGCACGTGTTGCTGTGTCCGACAACGACCACTACGCCGCTCTGTCGGGCGCGGATGGCCTTCACAAGCGCGTCGGCGTCTTTCGCGGGCAGCACGGTGGGCTTCACGTGGACGCGTTCGGCGAGCACTGCCGCCGTTTGCTGGGTGCGCTGGAATTCCGTCGTGTAGATGACGTCGACACCGGAGTCGGCCAGCATGGAAGCCAACGCTGCGGCGCGCTTCTTCCCGGCCTCGCTGAGCGGCGGGTCTTTGGGGGGCGTCGCGGCTTTTTCGGCGTGGCGGGTGAGGATGACGGTGACTTGACCGTATGCCGCTAACGTGACGGAAAGCAGCACCAGCAAGACAAGAATGCGTCTAGATAGCTTGATGAAATTCATTTCTGCACCGTATTTGGCACGATCATTTGTTTGCTCGACTATGGAGCAGCCGCCACACGTTCAGCCCACTGTCTTCGCTTCCCTGCCGTGGACTGCGAGAATACTCCGGCAATCAGCGTGCCACAGTTGCCGCAGCGGCCATCCTTCAATTTGTTTGCAGTTACCGAGTGCCAAGAGCGCTTGATCACGATTTGCTTGCAGCCGGGACAGATGGTGTTGCCGCCGTCAGACCAAATGTTGCCCTCGTACACGTACTTCAGGCCCATCTGCATCGCCATGCGGCGTGCGCGGTGCAGCGTCTCGGGCGGAGTCGCAGGCTTGTCTTGCAGTTTGAAGTCGGGATGGAAGGCCGTGAAATGCAGGGGAACGTCGTCGCCAAGGTTCTCCAGCACCCAGTCGCAAAGCTGCTTGAATTCGGAATCGTCGTCGTTCAGCGTAGGGATGATGAGGTTGGTAAGTTCGAACCAGACGTCGGTTTCGTGACGCAGCCACTTCAGTACATCGAGGACAGGTTGCAAGTGCGTCAAAGTGACCTTGGAGTAGAACTGCTCGGTGAAGGCCTTCAAGTCGATGTTGGCGGCGTCGATGTGGCGGTAGATGTCGAAGAAGGCTTCGCGCGTGATGTAGCCGTTGGACACCATTACGGTGTTTACGCCAGCTGCATGCGCTTCGTGCGCGATGTCGATCACGTACTCGCCCCAGATGGTTGGCTCGTTGTAGGTGAAAGCAATGTGAGGCGTGGCGTGTTCGAGCGCGAGGTCGACGACTTTCTTGGGCGAGAGGTCCGCGGAGCGAACCTGGTCGGCCTTGGCCTTGGAGATGTCCCAGTTTTGACAGAAGAAGCAGCCCATGTTGCATCCGGCGGTGCCCATCGAAAGGATTTGCGTGCCGGGGAAGAAATGGTTGAGGGGCTTCTTTTCGATTGGGTCGATCGCTACGGCAGCGGGGTGGCCGTAGGCGAGTTGCACGAGGCGGCCAGCGTCATTCTTGCGAATGAAGCAGAAGCCGTGCTGGCCTTCGCCGATGTGACAATGGCGCGGGCAAAGGTAGCAGTGCAGACGGCCGTCAGGCATGGTCTGCCACCAGCGGGCTTCATGGGCCTCAGACTTCATAACACTACCTGCGAACATTGTAGCGCCGCGCGGGATCCCCCATCGCTTGCTTTGCCGGGAGTATTGGTCCAAACTCTTGGCGAGCCATGGTCAATCGCCTGTTCATGTCCGTGCTCGGCATTTCTCTGCTTGCTATCGCCAGCAGCGCCCAGGATCGGCTCGAGATCTCCTCCAGCGTCGCACTTCCGGTCGAACTACGGGGCAAGCTGGAGTTTTCTGGTTCCCTGCCAGGCTGCGGCGATGACGGCAGCATGACCATTTTCGCGGATGAGGGGCACGACGAATTTCGCCCAGATATCGTTCGCTTCTCGCCAAACGGTGACGTGCTGGCTCGTATCGATATGCAGCACTTGCCAGGATTCACAGCTGACCTCAATTACTACTTTTCTCCCGCTCCGAACGGCGAAACCGATCTCCTGCTGCAAAGCAGCTATCCGTGGAAAGACGAAATCCTTGAAAACGGCCACAGCAAGGTTGTCGTTCGCGGGACGACGAATCCGACGACCGAATTATTAAGATTCAGCAGCACCGGCGAATTGGTTTCACGAATTCACCTTGAGCCACAGTTAGCCGGGAGCAAACTAGCGGCCTTCGCCGACGGGAATGTTCTGGTAATCGGGAGAGCGAATCCGCAGGAACACAATCCGGGAGTGTTGGTCGCACTGCTCTACGACTCGAATGGGACTCGTGGGCGAGAAGTCGGCCTTCCGCCGGAACTGTCCGCACCGGGACCCAATCGGCGCTACGAATGGCCTTTGATTCCAATTCCAATGTCAGCACCGGGCACGGATAATGTCTGGCTGGTTCGAACGGGCAACACGCCTGTAGTGTCTGCCATTTCGGAAAACGGCGACGTGATCTTCACTACAAGACTCAGACCTCCGAAAGGCTTCCGGATCATTAATCCAAGAGTTGCCGGTGACCGACTCTTTGCAGCCTTGATCCCTGTAGAACAACACGCCAAGCGTGAGCCGCTATATGCGCAATTCGAAACCAGCACCGGCGAGATGACGCAAATGGTTCTAGCACCGTGTCCTCGACCAGTCTGGAATGCGCTCTGCTATACGGCGAATGGAATGTTTTTCATCAACAGCCATAAGCACACACTCAACATTCTGGTTCCCACTGCTCAAGGAATAGGATTGCAACGTTGATCGGTGTGAGATTTCTCGCGGACTTGCTGAATGCGGCGGCTTGCCGAACAAGGGGGCGGTGGGCGCCTATTGGGTTGCTGTCGGGGTTGCGGCGCCCACCTGATTTGGGTTACTCGTATAGACGCATTTTCCCCCAAAAAGTCGCATTTGCAACATGAAAATCTGAATTATTTTACAGTTCTTCACATAACTGGCAGTTTTGGGTAAGTTTGTCCAGTTTTGGGAACTTTTTCGACCCTATTACGGAAATCTACCAACGAATTTACCATTTTTCAACTGGCTCGATAGTAGGACTTTGGGCGAGTGGTGCCCGAATGCGATCGATGGCATCCGCTGTAGAGTCATGGATAAGTAAGTGAGAGGTCAAGCGTCTGCTATCGCTAGCGAAATTTTTGTTCTGCGCCATTTTTGTTCTGCTCGCGCCGATTCTGGCGAAGGGACAGGCCGCGCATCCCGGCGAGAAGCCCCACTATCGCTACTCCCGTGTCGGCCATCCGAATGACATTATCACGCAGCCGCAAGAGGGTGCTGCCCTGATGGGAGGCGGCGACGACCAGGTCCCGGCATTTCGTTGGCTGTGCGAACGGGCGCATGGAGGCGATTTCCTCATTCTCACCGCGACGGGCGAAGACGATTACAACCCATACGTAAAGAAGCTGTGCAAGGTGAACTCGGTGGCGACGCTTGCGATTCCTGATAGGGACGCGGCGATGGATCCGTTCGTCGCCGATGCCATTCGCCACGCGGAGGCGATTTTCATTACGGGCGGCGATCAGTCGAACTACGTGAAGTTCTGGGAAGGCACACCGGTGCAGGCAGCGATTAACGAGCGGCTGCACGAGCACGCTCCAATCGGCGGCACCAGCGCCGGGCTGGCGGTGCTCGGGGAATTTGTGTTCACGGCGATGAATGACACCGCTGGCCGACCCGTACAACAAGCAAGTGACGCTGGGCAAGGGATTCCTCGACGTGCCGTACATGCGGAGCATTCTTATGGACCAGCACTTCGTGAAGCGCGACCGCCTAGGACGGTCGATCGGCTTTCTGGCGCGCATCCTGCAAGACAGCATGGCGACGTCGATCCGCGAGATTGCGGTGGATGAGCGCAATGCGGTGCTGGTGGACGAGAACGGCAACGCCACACTAATTGGAAAAGGTGCGGCTTATTTCTTGCGTCCTACGGAGAAGCCGAAAGTTTGCCAGGCCGGCATGCCGCTGACGTTCCGCAACATCGAGGTGTACAAGATCAAACGCGGCGGCAGTTTCCGCATTCCGGATTGGACCGGCACTGGCGGGACATCTTACGTGCTCTCGGCCGTGGACGGCGTGCTGCATTCCTCAAACGGGAAAATCTACTAACGGCGCCAGCGGTTCGCACTTTCTCCGGCGAGCAAACAGTGCTAGAGTGCGCGTGTCTGCGCTGGCCACGTCATGCTCAGCGCGACTGTGGAGGCCCTATGCCCGACGATCCAAAGATTTCGACTGCGTTATCGCCCGTTCATGACCAACCCGGCGATCCCGACCAGCCTACAGAGGGCATTGCGCTGTGCATGTCGGGAGGCGGCTACCGCGCCATGCTGTTTCACCTCGGCTCGCTGTGGCGCCTCAACGAGCTGCATTACCTGCCAAAGCTGGATATGGTTTCAAGCGTCTCCGGCGGCTCCATCACCAATGGCGCGCTGGCCCTGAACTGGAGCAAGCTGGGCTTCGACGCCAACGGTTTTGCCCTTAACTTCGATCAGCAGGTGACGCAGCCCATTCGCAATTTGGCGAGGCAGACGGTGGATGTCACTTCGATCCTCGAAGGCATCTTCGGCGGCGTCTCGAAGCACATCGCTGATCACTACAACAAGTTTCTTTACAATCACGCGACCCTGCAGCAGATACCGGATGCGCCGCGTTTTGTCTTCAATGCGACCAGTCTGCAGACGGGAGTGTTGTGGCGCTTCGAAAAACCCTACATGGGCGACTGGAAGGTCGGCCTGATCAAGAAACCCGGGGTCGAGCTGGCGACTGCGGTGGCCGCGTCGTCGGCGTTCCCTCCCGTGCTGTCGCCGTGCGTGCTGAAACTCGATCCGAACAGCTTCGACCCGAACATCAAGCCAGCGCCGGGAATCACGCCTGATTTCCGTAAGGAGGCAGTGCTGGCGGACGGCGGAGTGTACGACAACCTCGGGCTGGAAACCGCCTGGAAGCGCAGCAAGACCGTCCTGGTCAGCAACGGTGGTGGCGCACTGGGGCTGGAGGCTGATCCGAAGCACGATTGGCTCGGCCAGACCAACCGGGTGCTGAACATCATCTACAGCCAGGTAGTGATCTTGCGTACCCGGTCAATCGTGGAGCTCTTCCAGCTCGGAGTGCGCGACGGTTCGTATTGGGGCATAGGATCGAACATCCTGAACTACAATTTGCCCGACGCGCTGGTATGCCCGCTCGACGTCACTACCAAGTTGGCGGAGACGGCCACCCGGCTGGCTGCCGTGGACAATGGATTGCAGGAGCAACTGATCGACTGGGGCTATGCGGTCGCCGACGCTGCCATGCGGCGCTGGGTGGTGAAAGATGCATCCGCTCCGGCGCAGTCGCCTTACGGAACGTTCAAGCAAAAGTAGTCTGGTGGATCACTCGCCGCTGGGGGAGGCTTCGGTTTCCCGGGCGGCGAGTCGCGCTTGCGCCGCAACTTCTCTCCGACGTCCCACGGAGTAATACGCAATCGTGAGCAGGAACAGCCACGCCACCCCGGCCTGTAAGGTAACCCGCATGCCTTCGACCCACCACGTCGAAATGAGGATGGTCAGGACCGCGGTGCCGCCGAGAACCGTGGTAAACGGAAAGTATCGGACCCGAATCGGCAGCGTGCGGTCGGTGCGGCGGTCCCAGTGGCGGCGGAATCGCAAATGGGTGATGAAGATCATCAGCCAAGCGAAGAGCCCGCCGAACAGCGAAATGCCAAGCATATAGAGATAGGCAGTGCCGGGAAAAACGTACGCCAGCAGCACCGCAGCGACCAGCCCTCCGGCAGAAAACAGTAGGGCCGCGAAGGGAGTGCCTTTGGGCGAAATGCGGCCCAGGCTTTCCGGCGCATACCCGGCGCGTGACAGAGAAAAGATCATGCGCGTGGCCATATATAAGTTGCAGTTCATGCTCGAAAGCGCCGCCGTCAGCACCACGAAATTGATGATCTGCGCGGCCGCCGGAATGTGCATGACCTCGAAAACGCGCACGAATGGACTGACGGTGATGTCTTGCCCCGGTTGCACTTGTGTCCACGGGATGACGCCCACCAGCACAACAATTGCCCCAACATAGAAGATGGCCAGGCGCGCTAGCAGCGTCCGCATGGCGCGGGGCACGCTCTTCTCCGGGTCTTTCGCCTCGCCCGCTGTCACGGCGACCACTTCCGCTCCGATAAAGCTGTAGATCACAACCGCCAGTGCCAACCACGTCCCCAACAGCCCGTGCGGCAGAAAGCCACCGTAGTTGCGAAAGTTGGCGAAGCCGATGGGATGCTCCTGATGCACTCCGAAGATCATTGCCGTGCCCAGCATGATGAACACCAGGATCGCCGTGACCTTGATCATCGAGAACCAGTACTCGAACGTTCCGAACGCCCCGATGCTCATGGAGTTGATGACGATGAGCGCCGCGGAATACACGAGCACCCACATCCACGCCGGAGTATTTGGAAACCACCATTGCGTGTAAATCGCCGCGGCGACCGCCTCGCCACCGATGGCGATGGATTGCGCCGCCCAGTAGGTGTAGCGAATGACGAATCCGGCCCAGCGTGAAACGTAAAGCTCAGCATAGATTCCGAACGAGCCTGCGGTGGGATGGGCGACGGCCATCTCCGCCAGGCACGCCATCAGCAAAAGGGTGATGATGGCCGCGAAGATGTAGGTTAGGATGACGCCGGGGCCAGCGGTGCGAACAGCGATCGCACTACCGAGGAAGAGTCCGGTGCCGATCGCGCCGCCGATCGCGATCATTCCCAACTGGCGCTGCGAAAGCTGGCGTGCCAACCCTTGTTCGCGGGCCATGGCGCGATCGTGTTCAGGAAATGATGTCGGAGATTCGCCGCTCATTCGGGTCGCGACCCCAGTGGGAGTGCCAGATTAGTGACGTAGGCAAGTGGTTGCGGCTCAACCACAGCCCGTGTACAACCAACTGTGTAGATCACGGCATCAGCCGACATGGGACTCTGGCCCTATCGGAGTCCGGTCGAGCTAAGGTAACACGCTTCGGCCGGTCGCCGTCTTAGGGACTGCACAGGCCAGTATGCCGGACAATTCGTGGTTTCGTGGCCACCGTCATTCACTCTTGCTGGAGGCGCGTTCATGCGAACAACCGAGAAGATCGCTGGCATCCTGATTCTTGCACTCATGGTATGGGCGATCGTCATGATAGCGGCGACCAACCTGCAGTTTCAGGGCAGCCAGTCGAACCGCGTGATACTTGCGGAACTCGGTTCAGACGCGAGTTCGTTGAACCTTGCCGTCCAAGCCAACGGCAATGGAGATTCGGGCGGAATTGCGCGGAACCGCGACTTGCTGACTCTCAATACGCGCCTGGATTTCATGTTCATTTTTCTCTACTGGCTCACCTTCCTCAGTCTCGCGTACCTGGCAGGAAGGCTGGGCAAGCCGTTCTTCGCGTCGTGCAGCGCCATCTGCATCAGTGGCGCCGCAGTGGCTGACGTCCTGGAAAACGGGGCTATTCTCTCCACCCTGCGCGTGCATCCCTTCACCGATCAGCTCGCGGTTGACATCGCAGAATTCTCCGAATGGAAGTGGGCTTTCTTCTTCCTTGCCTGCCTGTTTCTGGGGCTTGCCATCGCCCTGAATCATCACACCTCGCAAATGCGTCGAATTTCGGGCGTCGTCTTCATCGCCGCCAGTGCTTTCGGCATCTTTGGCCTGGCCCGCCATCGCATATCACTCGATTTCACCATCTCGATGTTCGGCATCGCCAACCTGCTGGTTACGGTCGCGCTGTTGATGTCATTGTGGAAGATCTACCAGTCGCTGAAAGAACTGAACCACATTCACGAGGCACACCACGCCGGGGTACATGTGTGACCCAGCGGTCATGAAACGAGTTCTTGTCGCCACATCCAACCAGGGCAAGATCCGCGACCTCGTCGGCGCGGCTGCCGCGCACGACATCGAGATTGCCACCTTGCCGGACTTCTGCTTCCCTGCCCTCGGTGGTGGAGGACGGCCTGACTTTCGAGGCCAACGCCCGCAAAAAGGCTGAGCACTACAGCCAGTACAGCGAAGGTGAGCTGGTGATTGCCGACGATTCCGGGCTGGAGGTGGATGCGCTGAAGGGCGCGCCGGGCGTGCGGTCGGCGCGATATGCCGCCGACGAGCACAGCCCGGATGAAGAGTCCGGCAACTCCGACGACGAGGCCAACAACGCCCGCCTGCTGCGCGAGCTGCACGAGGTTCCCGACGAGTACCGCACCGGGCGCTTCGTCTGTGTGATCGCCGTCGCCCGCAATGGCCATACCCTGGCGACGTTTCACGGCAAGGCCGAGGGCATCATTCTGCACGCGCCGCGCGGATCGAACGGCTTCGGCTACGATCCGCTGTTCTTCTTTCCGCAGATCGAGAAGACTTTCGCCGAACTCACCGCCGAGGAGAAAGCGAAGTACAGCCATCGCGGCGCCGCCTTCCGGCAGTTTCTGGAGTGGGCCGACCACCTCGACGACTTGCATCCTCACAACGCTCAGTGACGCTCGTCACCATACACGCGCCAGCCCTGTCCGCTATTCTGAACGAGCGTTCGAAATCGGCGAGCAAACAAGAAGTACTCGCCGAACGGATGGCAGGCGCGAACGAACCATTGGTTCACAGTTTCTTCGAAATCAAAGCAAGTTGTTGAGTTTCTTGACTTGCGCAGTTTGCGAAATTGATAATGCAAGGTTCGCCTCATCATCCCGCGAATCATTAAGGAGTCGGCGTCGTGGCTTCATCCGCCAGTCCTATTACAAGGCACCATTCAGATTCCGAAGGGCGTTCCGTCGCTGCGCGCGGGCGAGGGCAACTCGTTCCTGCTGCGCCGGTTGCACTCGCTCTACCGGCATCATCCCCATCGGCGCATTCCTGCTGGAGCACTTCATCTCCAACTCGGAGGCGATGAAGGGCCCGGAGGCCTACAACGACCAGGTGAAGTTCCTCACCAGCCTGCCGTTCGTCATCGGTGCTGGAGTGGGGGTTCATCTTCCTTCCTCTGCTGTACCACTCGCTCTACGGCTTCTACATCTGGTATCGCGGCGAGTCGAACGTCGGCGAGTATCCCTGGACCGGCAACTGGCTGTACACCTCACAGCGCTGGACCGGGATGATCGCCTTCTTCTACATCTGCTACCACCTGTATTACATGCGCTTCAGCGGCGTGCACCTGATGGGCGGCGGCTACAACGCGGCCTTCTGGAAGGTGCAGCATGAATTCCAGAACCCGTGGGCGGTGGCGGCCTATGTCATCGGCATCACCGCGGCGTCGTGGCATTTCTCCTACGGCGTGTGGCTGTTTGCCGCCAAGTGGGGCATCACCGTTGGCGAGCAAGCGCGCAAGAAGCTTCGGTTATGTTTGCGTCGGTTCTGGCGGTTGTGCTGATTGCGATTGGGCTGGTACGATCCGCGCCTTCTCAGCGCTCCGCTGGTTCCGGAGCCGAGCGCGCTCAGAGTCGGTTGAGAGCAACTCTGTTGCGTTAATTCCGGCGGCTGCGGCCGCCATATTTGTGTTGCGTAAAATCGAAATTCTTATGGCTCATCCTAAGATCATCGTCGTGGGTGGCGGGCTGGCGGGACTGGCGGCCACCATCAAGATTGCCGAGATGGGAGGTCACGTTGACCTCTTCTCCATCGTCCCGGTCAAGCGGTCTCACTCGGTCTGCGCCCAGGGTGGCATCAACGCCGCCAAGAACCTGAAGGGCGAGGGCGACTCCACCTGGCAGCACTTCGACGACACGGTGTACGGCGGCGACTTCCTCGCCAACCAGCCGCCGGTCAAGGCCATGTGCGACATGGCGCCGGGCATCATCGACCTGCTCGACCGCATGGGCGTGCCCTTCAACCGCACTCCCGAAGGCGTGCTCGACTTCCGCCGTTTCGGCGGGACGCTCTACAACCGCACCGCTTTCGCCGGCGCCACCACCGGGCAGCAACTTCTGTACGCGCTCGACGAGCAGGTGCGCCGCTACGAAGTCGAAGGCAAGGTCACCAAGTACGAAGGCTGGGAGTTTCTCTCCGGCGTGATGGACGAGAACCGCGTCTGCCGCGGCATCTGCGCCATGGACCTGCGCGGCATGGAAGTGGTCACCTTCCCTGCCGAAGCGGTCATCATCGCGACCGGCGGCATCGGAGCCATCTTCGGCAAGTCCACCAACTCGGTGGTCTGCACCGGATCGGCGCAGTCGGCGCTGTATCAGCAGGGCGCGTACTACGCCAACGGCGAGTTCATCCAGGTGCACCCGACGTCGATTCCGGGCGAAGACAAGCTGCGCCTGATGTCGGAGTCGGCCCGCGGCGAAGGCGGACGCGTGTGGGTGCCGCAGCAAGCCGGGCGACAAGCGCGATGCCAAGAGCATTCCTGAAAGCGAGCGCTGGTACTTCCTGGAAGAGTGGTATCCGAAGTACGGCAACCTGGTGCCGCGTGACGTCGCGACCCGCGCCATCCACAAGGTCGTGTACGAGCACCACCTCGGCATCGACGGCCAGCCGATGGTCTATCTCGACCTGACGCACATCGACCGCGCCACGCTCGACCGCAAGCTCGAAGGCATCCTCGAGATCTACGAGAAGTTTGTCGGCGACGATCCCGCGCGACGTGCCGATGAAGATCTTCCCCGGCATGCACTACACCATGGGCGGCCTGTGGGTGGACTTCGAGCAGAAGACCAACATCGAGGGCCTCTACGCCTGCGGCGAGTCCGACTATTCCATTCACGGCGCCAACCGCCTGGGCGCGAACTCGCTGATGTCGTGCATCACCGGCGGATTCCAGGCCGGGCCAAACGCAATGAACTACGCGCGCGGCGTCCACAAGAGCGGCTACGAAGCGCCGCAGCACGTCTACGAGTCCGAGAAGAAGCGGCAGGAGGAAATCAACCAGCCGCCTGATGAACAACGACGGCACCGAGAACCCGTTCCTGCTGTGGCGCGAGTTGGGCGACATCATGACCAAGAACTGTACGGTCATCCGCTACAACAAGAACCTGCAGGAGTGCGACGCCAAGCTGGTCGAGTTGCTGGAGCGCTATCGCCACGTCAACCTGAGCGACCGCACCATGTGGGCCAATACGTCGTTCGTGTTTGCGCGGCAGCTTTATAACATGCTGCAACTGGCGCGCGTGATCGCGCAGGGCGCGGCGTGGCGCAACGAGTCGCGCGGCGCGCATTACAAGCCGGATTTCCCCGAGCGCGACGATGCCAACTTCCTGAAGACGACGAAGGCGTACTTCGCGGCCGATGCCGACGAGCCCCGCTTCGAATTCGAACCGGTGGACACGTCGCTGATTCCTGCCGCGTCCACGGCGTTACGACGCGGCGACGTAAAGAAGTGGCTAGTGGTAGTAGATTTGAAGTTTGGCGGACGGCTGAACAGCTGACAGCTGAGTTTTGCGAAACGGAGCGAAGAGCGAATAACGATATATGGCTACCAACGGCAAAACTGTAATCATCAAGATCAAGCGCCAGGACAACCCGAGCTCCAAGCCCTACTGGGAGGAGTTCGAGCTGCCCTATCGTCCCGGCATGAACGTCACCTCGTCGCTGATGGACATCGCCGCGAACCCGGTGACCAAAGACGGCAAGCAGACCACGCCGGTGACCTACGACTCCAACTGCCTGGAAGAGGTCTGCGGCTCCTGCGCCATGCTCATCAACGGCCAGGCGCGCATGGCGTGCTCGGCGCTGATCGACAAGCTCGAGCAGCCGATCAAGCTGGAGCCGTTTTCCAAGTTCCCCGTCGTGCGCGACCTGTCGGTTGACCGCAGCGTGCTGTTCGAGAACCTGAAGAAGGTGCAAGGCCTGGGTGCCGACCGACGGCACCTACGATCTCGGCTCCGGCCCGCGCCAGTCGGCCGCCGAGCAGGAAGTCAACTATCCTCTCTCGCGCTGCATTTCGTGCTGCTGCTGCATGGAGGCCTGTCCGCAGTTCAACGAGCACACCGGCTTCGTCGGGGCGGCCACCATTTCGCAGGTGCGCCTGTTCAACAACCACCCCACTGGCAAGGCGCTGAAGGTCGAACGCCTGAAGGCGCTGATGGGCGACGGCGGCATCCAGGAATGTGGCTACGCGCAGAACTGCGTCGAAGTCTGCCCCAAAGATATTCCGCTCACCAAGTCCATCGCCGAAGTCGGCGGCCAGGTCATGTGGCAGGCGGTGAAGGATTTGTTCCGGACGTAGGACTCGACCCTGCCGTATGGTTTGATGCTCACACGGTTCTCGTGTACACTACAACCGTATGAAGAACGTCACCCTCAGTGCCGACGAAGACCTTATCGAGCAGGCCCGGCAGGTGGCCCGCACTCAGCGGCGGACGTTGAACGCGGCTTTTCGGGAGTGGCTAATGCAATTCACTGCTCAGGCGGGCAGCGGCCAGGAGGTGGACGCCCTCATGCGTAGACTTCACCACGTCGGTGCCGGCCGCAGCTTCAGCCGGGACGAAATGAATGAGCGATAGGTTCTTCCTCGACACTAACATCTTCGTTTACAGCTTCGACCGAGGTGCCGCTGCCAAGGCCCGCCGCGCTACGCAACTGATTCGTGAGGGCGTGGCGACCCGAAAGGGCACGGTGAGTTATCAGGTTGTGCAGGAGTTCTTCAATGTTGCCCTGCGACGATTTGCGCAGCCCATGACCACCGCCGAAGCCGAGCAATACCTGGGGACCGTGTTCCGCCCGCTGCTGGCAGTGCAGTCGTCGCCGGCCCTGTATTCCGAAGCCCTGCGCCTGACGGGCAAACACCGCCTGTCGTGGTATGACTCCCTAATCGTTGCCGCCGCCACAGAAGCGGGTTGCAGCCTGCTCTACAGCGAAGACCTGCAATCCGGCAGGCGGTTCGGAGACCTACGTATCGAGAATCCCTTCGCCTGATGTGTTACTCACGCAATAACCTGGGGTGCACTTTCTCTGGGTGCCACTTCACACTCTGCCACATCATTTACAATCGTGCCGAATCTATCTCCGGAGCCCCTCTATCTTCATGCCCCGAATTCGGGTCTTACTCTCCGTCCTGACGCTCTCTGCTGTCGCGTTCGCCCAAACCGCGCAGACCCCACCTTCTCCCAAGCCCAAGGCACACGGCGTTACCGCGGGTCCTCAAGGCTTCGCCACCGGCTGGCAAGCCATCCACAACTCTGCCCTGGTCATCGACACCCACGCCGACACACCCGGCCGCTTCGTGGACGAGAACTTCGACCTCGCGCAGGATGCCGGTCACGGCTACATGGACTTCAACAAGATCAAGGCCGGTAACCTCGGCGCCGAGTTCTTCTCCATCTGGGTCAATCCCACGGAGTTCAAGGGCAAGGAAATCAAGCGCGCGCTCGACATGATCGACTCGGTGTACGAGCAGGCGCGTCTGCATCCCGACAAGATGATGATGGCCTACAGCACGCAGGACATCCTCGCCGCGCATCGCCAGCACAAGCTGGCCGCGCTCATGGGCGTCGAAGGCGGACACGCCATTCAGGGCGACATCCGCGTGCTGCGCGACTACTACCGCCTCGGCGTGCGCTACATGACGCTCACATGGTCAAACACCAACGAGTTGGGCGACTCCAGCGGCGACCTCGACCGACAAAAACATCCAGCACCACAACGGCATCACGCCGTTTGGACGCCAGGTGGTGCGCGAGATGAACCGCATGGGCATGATGGTGGACATCTCGCACGTCGCGGACCGCACGTTTTACCAGGCACTGGTGTCCAGCCGCGCACCCGTCATCGCCTCGCACTCGTCGTCGCGCGCGATCACCAATGCCCCGCGCAACATGACCGACGACATGCTGGTCGCGCTCGCCCGCAATGGCGGCGTCGCGCAGGTGAACTTCTACTGCGGATTCATCTCGCAGAAGTGGGCCGACGGCATGAAGAAGCTCAAAGACGAGAAAGATCCCGACTATGAAAAGCTTCAGTCGCTCTTCATGGCCGAGCGTACGCCCGATATGGCGAAGCAGATGTACGAGGCTGAAGCAGTGCGTCGAAAAGAAGGTGCCGCGTCCGCCGCTCAGCGACCTGATCGACCACATCGACCACATGGTGAAGATCGCGGGCGTCGATCACGTGGGCATCGGCTACCGATTTCGACGGCATCGATTGCTCGCCGCAGGGCATCGACTCCGCCGCCGACCTGCCGAAGATCACGGAGGCGCTCTATCAGCGCGGCTACAAAGCGGCTGACATGCAGAAGATTCTCGGCGGCAACTTGATGCGCGTCTTCGGCGAAGTGGAGAAGACAGCGAAGATGATTCAGGCGGAAGAAGCGGCCCCGCCGAAGGACACGCGCCATGAAATCGCGCCCGAAGCGCAGCCCAAACAGTGAACACCGGCTGATTTGGGCGTATCGGGTGGAGCACCGCTTTAGCGGTGCATTGATTTGATTAGTTAGAGGCGGCTTTAGCCGCTGAGGTAAATCCTTTCGGAGGTACCATGCGTAAATTTCTAACCGCAATTTTGATTCTCGCACTGGCCGGATTCGCCGCCGCGCAAACCAGCAGCACCGCGCCGAAATCCACCACCGCCAAACCCTGACGATCAAAGCCAGCCGCCGCACCGACCGCCACGACAACCAGCTATCCCTGCCCCAAGCAGCCGATGCAGGCCACCTTCGAGACCACCTCGGGTAGACATCAACTGCACGCTCTTTCCCGACAAGGCGCCGATCACCGTGGCCAACTTCATCGGCCTCGCCACCGGCACCAAGGACTGGACGAACCCTGCCAGCGGCGCCACCATGCATAACCGGCCGCTCTACGACGGCACCATCTTCCATCGCGTGATTCCCAACTTCATGATCCAGGGCGGCGATCCTCTGGGCAACGGCAGCGGAGGCCCCGGCTACAGCTTCAAAGACGAATTCAGCGACCTGACGTTCGACGAGCCCGGACGCCTCGCGATGGCGAATTCAGCGGCCCGGATACCAACGGCTCGCAGTTTTTCATCACCGAGGTTCCGACGCCGCACCTCAACGGCAAGCACACCATCTTCGGCCAGTGCGACAACCTCGACCTGGTGAAGCAGATCACGCGCGCTAGCCACCGATCCCCGCAACGATCGCCCGTTCACTCCGGTGAAGATCACGCACGTGAAGATCGTCGATCCCAACAAGCCCGCGGCGGCGGCGAAGAAGCCCGCAACTTCGACCACTCACAAGAGCACAACTGGCACGAGCACCACCAAGAAGGCGACCACGCCTCCCACTAAACCGCAGTAGCGGAGCAGGACTCGAAGAAGCACGCGGTCCGCCCTTTTCCGTTTTGGGGAAAGGGTGGGAGCGTCCAATGCCTCGGTGGCCTTGCCTTTGCTGCGATCTTGTCACACAATTACCCCACCTCGATGCTCGCAGCAGCAACTTCCGCTTATCCCATTTATCGCGATCGCAAGCGATACCTCTGGCTGCTGTCGATCTTCGTGCCGGCGATGATGAATGTCGGCCTGCTGGTCTATCGGCTTCTGGCGGAATGCATTGGCGCTGTGGCTGCCGGCAGCTGTCATCTACCTCGTTATGCCGGCGATGGATTACTTACTCGGCGAAGACCGCAGCAACCCGCCCGAATCCGCGGTGGCTGACCTGGAAGAAGTTCGTTTCTACCGCTACATCACGTATGCGGTCGTCCCAGTTCTTTGGATGACCTACATCTTCGCCGCCTGGTTCATCGCGCACTACGAACTGCCGTGGTACGGGGTGCTCGCCGTGATTCTCTCGGCCGGCTCTGCCGGTGGTTTCTGTATCAACGTCGGCCACGAACTCGGGCACAAGAAGACGACCGTCGAACGCTGGCTGACGAAGATCATTCTTGCCCCTACCGGATACGGCCACTTCACCATCGAGCACAATCGCGGACATCACCGCGACGTCGCCACGCCACACGATCCCGCGTCCGCTCGCATGGGCGAAGGCTTGTGGCGGTTCGCACTACGTGAAATGCCGGGCGCCGCGCGTCGCGCCTGGATGCTCGAAGAAGAACGCCTCGCCCGCTTCCATCAACCTTTGTGGAGCTGGCACAACGAAATCCTGCAGCCGCTGCTGCTCACGATGTTGTTTTACATCGTGATGAGCGCATGGCTCGGCCTTCGCGTGCTTCCCTTCCTCGTGCTCTCGGCGCTGTGGGCGAATTTCCAACTAACCTCCGCCAACTACGTCGAACACTACGGACTGCTGCGCCGAACGCTGCCCGACGGCAGCTTCGAGCGCTGCCAACCCCATCACTCCTGGAACAGCAACCACATGTTCAGCAACTGGGCGCTCTTTCACCTGCAGCGCCATTCCGACCATCACACCTATCCCGGCCGCCGCTACCAGTCCCTCCGCCACTTCGACGATCTGCCCACGCTGCCCAACGGCTATTTCGGCATGTTCACCCTCGCCTACTTCCCTCCGCTGTGGTTCCGCGTGATGGATCCACGACTGCTGCGCGCCGTTAACGGCGATCCAACGCGCATCAATTTTCAGACCACAGCTCGCGCAACGCCTGCTTAAGAGACACCGCTTGCCACTATCCATTTCCTAACCGAATTACGGCTCGCCAACCCGCCCAAACACCCATCACAAATGTGGTATGCTGCACTCCGCGTTTCCAGATCGCGCCATCTGGTAGTCGCATTCCGATGGCAGCTCGTGAGCCATGGCCACTTCACAGCAAACTACTTTTTGTCCTGGAGGATTCCATGCCTACACAGTCCTTTGACCAATTGAAATCTGCTTTCCGCGGCGAATTGATTCAACCTGCTGACTCCGCTTATGACTCTGCCCGCAAGGTATACAACGGCATGATCGACAAGCGCCCGCGCCTCATCGCCCGTTGCGTGGACGTGGCTGACGTCATCGCCGCCGTGAACTATGGCAGAGATAACAATCTTTTGACAGCGATTCGCGGCGGCGGACACAACGGTGCCGGTCTCGGTACCTGCGACGATGGCCTCGTCATCGACCTTTCCCGCATGAAGGGTATTCGCGTCGATCCCGCCGCCAAGACCGTTCGCGTCGAAGGCGGATGCGTCTGGGGCGACGTGGACCACGCCACGCACGCGTTCGGCATGGCCACGCCCTGCGGATTCATCTCCACCACTGGCGTAGCCGGCTTAACGCTGGGAGGCGGCATCGGCTATCTCACCCGCCGCTACGGCCTTACCATCGACAACCTGCTCTCCGCCGATGTGGTGCTGGCTGACGGCCGCTTTGTCACCGCCAGCGACAAAGAAAATTCCGATTTGTTCTGGGCGCTGCGCGGCGGCGGCGGCAACTTCGGCGTGGTCACATCGTTCGAATTCCGCATGCACCCGGTAGACACGGTCCAGTTCGGCCCGACCTTCTGGCCGCTCGACGAAGCCGGCGATGGTGCTCAAGGCTTATCGCGACTTTATCCAGACCGCTCCCGAATACATCGGCGGATTCTTCGGATTTCTCGTCGTCCCGCCCGCGCCCGCCCTTTCCCGAGGCGCTTCATCTCAAAAAGGTCTGCGGAATCGTTTGGTGCTCCACGGGAACGGCCGAAGAAGCCGACTCCGTTACCAAATCAATACGCTCGCTCGGCCATCCCCTGCTCGATCACGTCGGCCCCGCACCATTCCCTGCGGTGCAGAGCATGTTTGACGGCCTCTTCGTCCCCGGCCTGCAATGGTACTGGCGCGCCGACAACTTCACCGAAATCAGTGATGAAGCCATCGCCCGCCACGTGGAGCACGGCTCGAAGCTCCCCTCGATGCTCTCCACCATGCACCTGTATCCCGTCAATGGCGCGGCGCAGCGTGTTGGCAAGACCGACACGGCCTACAGCTTTCGCGAAGCACTGTTCGCCGAGGTAATCGTCGGCGTCGATCCCGATCCCGCCAACGCTCCCGCCATCACCAATTGGTGCAAGGACTACTGGGACGCGCTGCATCCTTACTCGGCCGGTGGCGCGTATGTGAACTTCATGATGGACGAAGGCCAGGACCGCGTGCAGGCCACCTACCGTGACAACTACAAGCGCCTGGCGGACATCAAGAAGAAGTACGACCCCAGCAACTTCTTCCGCGTGAACCAGAACATCCATCCCGCATCCTGAACTTCACAGCCCGGACGCCCCCGTGATCGAAACGATCCGGGGGCTGTTCCCTGAAACCGCGCCATTCACGCAAGTACATCAAAAGGGCGCAAGCAGCCGTTCGATCGACTCTGTGAAAAACTGTTCACATCTTTCACTTTTTTTCGCAGGCGTGATATGAACGAAGGTTGCTCACATCCTCGGTGTGGCGCAATGCCGACTTTCTGAGGAGCAATCATGGAATCCGTTCAGGACCGCGCCCGTACAGGCATGACGCCAGCCGATTTGAAGCAGGCCATTCTCGACAATCTCTACTACGTCCAGAGCCGCATCCCCGCCGTTGCGACGACGAACGACTGGTACATGGCGCTGGCGTTCACCGTCCGCGATCGCATGATGAACGAATGGATCGATGCGTTCCATCGCGCGCGCAAGCTGCCCGCAAAAACCGTGAGCTATCTTTCGGCGGAGTTCCTCATCGGCCCTCAGTTGGACAACAACCTGCTCAACGTTGGCGATATCCGTCCCGCGGTAGAAGCCGCACTTTCCGAACTCGGCCTTGACCTCGAGACGCTGCTCGCTCACGAACCTGAGCCGGGCCTCGGCAACGGCGGCCTTGGCCGCCTCGCGGCCTGTTACATGGAGTCGCTCGCGACCCTCAATATTCCGGCCATTGGCTACGGCATTCGCTACGAGTTCGGGCTCTTTCACCAGGACATCCAAGACGGCTGGCAGGTGGAGAAGACGGACAAATGGCTTTGCCTCGGTAATCCCTGGCAGATCACCCGCCCGGAGATCAGCCACTACGTCGGCACCGGCGGCCACACCGAGCAATATCACGATGAGCAGGGCCGCCTCCGCGTGCGATGGATTCCCGACAACGTCATCAAGGGCGTCGCCAACGACATCGTCGTCGCCGGATATGACACGGCGATGACCAACTTCCTGCGCCTGTGGTCATCGGAAGCCGTGGACTCGTTCGACTTCCAGGCCTTCAACAAAGGCGACTACTACGATGCGGTGCGCGAGAAGGTCTCGAGTGAAACCATCAGCAAGGTGCTGTATCCCAATGACGAGCCCGAAGCCGGCAAAGTTCTCCGCCTGCATCAGCAGTACTTCTTCACCTCCTGCTCGCTGCAAGACATGATTCGCATCCACAAGATGCGCGGCTGCACCATTGAGACATTCCATGAAGGCTTCGTCATTCAACTCAACGACACTCATCCCTCGATCGCCGTCGCCGAGCTGATGCGCCTGCTGGTTGACCTGCACGATCTCGACTGGGACACTGCCTGGAGCATCACGCAGAAGGCCCTCGCCTACACAAATCACACGCTCTTGCCGGAAGCCCTGGAGAAGTGGCCGCTGCCCCTCTTCGCCAGCCTGCTGCCGCGCCACCTCGAGATCATCTACGAAATCAACCGCCGTTTTCTGGACGAGGTCCGCGCCAGGTTCCCCAATGACGAAGCCGCGTTGCTCGGGTGTCGCTCATTGATGAGAGCGGTCCCCGCTACGTGCGCATGGCCTACCTCGCCACCGTCGGCTCCCACGCCGTCAACGGAGTCGCCGCTCTGCACAGCGAACTGCTGAAGCAGACCACGCTGCACGACTTCTATGAAATCTTCCCGGAGAAGTTTTTCAATGTCACCAACGGCGTCACGCCACGGCGTTGGCTCGCGCTCAGCAATCCGGGGTTGTCCAAGCTCATCAGCAGCAGGATCGGGACAGACTGGCTCTGCCACGAGGACGAGTTGCGCAAGCTCGAACCGTTCGCGGAAGACGCGGCCTTCCGCGACCAGTGGCGAAGCGTCAAACAGCGGCTGCAAGCAGCATCTGGTCGCCTTGATCAAGGAACGCACCGGCGTTGTGGTGAACCCCGACACCATGTTCGACGTGCAGGTCAAGCGTATCCACGAGTACAAGCGCCAGTTGCTGAACGTGCTCTACGTCGTGTCGCTGTACAACCGCCTGAAGCGCGACGCGCCACGCGCCGATCACACCACGCACCGTCATCTTTGGCGGCAAGGCCGCGCCCGGCTACTTCATGGCCAAGCTCATCATCAAGCTGATCAATTCAGTTGCCGCGACCATCGATGCCGACCGCGCCGTGCGCGATCGTTCTGCGCGTGGTCTTTATCCCCGATTTCAACGTCAAGAGCGGACAGGTGATCTATCCTGCCGCCGACCTGTCGGAGCAGATCTCGACCGCCGGCAAGGAGGCCTCCGGCACCGGCAACATGAAGTTCTCCATGAACGGCGCACTCACCATCGGCACTCTCGACGGGGCGAACGTCGAGATCCGCGAAGAAGTTGGCGCCGAGAACTTCTTCCTCTTCGGCCTCACTGTCGAGCAGGTCGACGCAGCTCAAGACGCAGCGGCTACAACCCGCGCCACTATTACGAGAGCAATCCTGTGCTGAAGGAAGTCATCGATCAGATCGCTTCCGGCGCATTCTCCGCCGGAGACCAGAACCTGTTCCGCCCCATCGTCGATTCGCTGTTGAACAGTGACGAGTATCTGCTTCTGGCCGACTTCCAGTCTTACCTCGACTGTCAGGAGAAAGTGAGCGCAGGCCTACCGCGACCAGGAGCACTGGACGCGCATGTCGATCCTCAATACCGCGCGCATGGGCAAGTTCTCGTCCGACCGCTCCATCCGCGAGTACGCCCGCGACATCTGGCATGTAGAGCCGCTCAAGCTTTAATCGCCGTTGCCGCAGGTTGGGGGTCTTATCCCCAACCTGACTGACGGCCACGATACGCTCGGCATTATTTCTCAGTCGCAAATGGTTCAGTGTCGCCACACGGAATCGAATCCTTCCGGCACTGGCATCTATCTGACTTTTGACCCATGGCAGCCAGCTCGACAACACTCGACGAACCGGACCTGCCCAGTCTCGCCGTTGCGGAAGCCCCGGCGCTGCTGGTCTGGCATCCGAGCTACAACCCCTGGCTCATCGGCGTGGTTGTCGCGGTCGCCGCGTTCATGGAGGTGCTCGACACCAGCATTGCCAACGTCGCGCTCCCCTACATCGGCGGCAATCTGGGAGCTACCACCGACCAAAGCACCTGGGTGCTCACTTCGTATCTCGTCTCCAATGCCATCGTGCTGCCCATCAGCGGATGGTTCTCCAGCGTCCTGGGCCGCAAGCGCTTCTTCATGCTCTGCCTGACGATCTTCACGGTCAGCTCCCTGTTTGCGGATTCGCTCCCAGCCTGGGCGCCATTATCTTCTTCCGCATCTTGCAAGGCGCCGGCGGAGGCGGCCTGCAGCCCATCGCCCAGGCAATCCTCGCTGACACGTTTCCCCCGGAGAAGCGCGGCCTGGCCTTCGCGCTCTACGGCGTCACCGTCATCGTCGCGCCTACCATCGGCCCCACTCTTGGCGGCTGGATCACCGACAACTACACTTGGCGCTGGATTTTCTTCATCAACATTCCGGTCGGAATCCTGGCGCTCTTTCTCGTGTACCGCTTGATCGACGACCCGCCCTGGGCGAAGCGCAAGGCGGGCGCGGCCTCCCGCATCGACTACATCGGCGTTTCGTTGCTCGTCCTCGGCGTCGGCGCTTTGCAAATCCTGCTCGACAAGGGCCAGGAAGACGACTGGTTCGGCTCCAACTTCATCGTGACCCTCGCGATTCTCGCCGCCGTCGGGCTGGTTTCGCTGGTCATCTGGGAGTGGTTCTACAAGCACCCCATCATTGACGTGCGCATGTTCAAGAACCTCAATTTCCTCGCCGCCAACGGCATGATGTTCATCCTCGGCGTGGCGCTCTTCGCCAGCCTGGTGATGTTGCCGTTGTTTCTGCAGTCGCTGCTGGGTTACACGGCGCGAATCCGCGGGGTTGGTGCTCTCCGGAGGCGGGCTGCTGCTTGCTCTTCATGATGCCGGTGATCGGCAGTGCTCTCGTCGAAAATTCAGGCCCGCTATCTGATCGCTTTTGGCTGGCTGACACTCGCCTTGGCGATGTACTATTCCAGCCGGCAACTGGAATTGGGCATGAGCTTCCGCACTGCCACCATTCTTCGCATCGTGCAGGTATTCGGCATGGCGTTTCTGTTTGTGCCTATCAATCTCAGCTCGTATGTGGGAATGCCTCAGGAGAAAAGCAACAGCGTCGCCGGGCTGGTCAATTTCATGCGCAACATCGGCAGCAGCGTCGGAACTTCGATGGTCACCACCATCATCGCCCGCAAAGCGCAGATTCACCAGGTGTACCTTGTGGCGAATGTCACCTCCGGCGACAGTTCGTTTGCCCAAGCCGTCAATGGCCTCACCGCCCGCCTCATGGCGTCCGGCGCCGACGCAACCGTGGCGGCCAAGCAGGCTTACGCTATTCATCTATCGGACCGTTATTCTTCAGGCCACGACCTTAGCCTACGTGGATATGTACGTGATCCTGGCCGGAATCGGCCTGCTGATGTTCTTTCTTTCGTTCTTCCTGAAGAAGAACGAACTTGGCGCGCGCAGCGTCATGGCGGAGTAATCAATGGTGCCCGAAGCAGCTAATCCGCAGGTCCCTCGCGATCCCGCTTCGGTTCGCGTGATCACCATCGATCGCGAATACGGCAGCGGCGGCGCTGACATCGCCAAGGCCCTCGCCGACCGTCTTGGCTGGAAATTGTGGGACCAGGCCCTCACCAACGAAATCGCCCGTTATATGGAGTGCGATCGCAGTGTGGTCGAGGAACACGAAGAGAAACGCGACCCCCTTTACTACCGCCTGCTCAAGTCGTTTATGCGCGGCAGCTATGAAGGCAGCCTCAACGCCCCGCGCTTGAAGTTGGCGGATACGGAATGTATTCGCGAAGTAACGGAGTCCATCGTGAAGCGAGTCGCCGACAGTGGCGACTGCGTTATCGTCGGGCGCGGCTCGGCCTATTATTTGCAAGCCAGGCGCGATGCGTTCCACGTCTTCGTCTACGCCCCGCTGAAAGACAAGGTGCGGCGCCTGCGTAGCACCGGCAAGTCAGAAGGCGATGCGGCCCACCTCGCTGAGACCGTCGATCAGGAGCGCGCCGACTTCATTCGCCGTTATTTCGGCGTCGAATGGCCCGACCGCAGCAAGTTCCACCTCATGGTCAATTCCGCCATGGGCATCAACATCGCCGTCGATACCATCCTGAGCGCTCGCGAGCTGTTCCAGAAACAGATGGAAACATCCGGGTCACGGCAGCCGACGGCGCAGTAAAGCAAAAGAGCCCCGCCTGCTTGGCGAAGCCGCTTGCAGTCTTCTCCTGAAAATAATCTCTAGTCGTAATACTCCAGCCCTAGGTGCGTAATCATCGTCTCGCCCATCAGGTGGCGTAGCGTGTTCTTCAGCTTCATCGACTGAATGAACAAATCGTGCTCCGGATACAGTCCCGGCAGCCGTCATCGGCGACTTGAAGTAGAAGCTCAGCCACTCCTGAATGCCGATGCCCCGCAGAGCCGACGACCGCTTCGCCAGATCCATGAACAGCACCAGGTCGAGCACAATCGGCGCCGCCAGAATCGAATCGCGGCACAGGAAATCGACCTTGATCTGCATCGGATAGCCCAGCCATCCGAAGATATCGATGTTGTCCCAACCCTCTTTGTTATCACCGCGCGGCGGGTAATAGTTAATGCGAACCTTGTGATAGATGTCGCCGTACAGCTCGGGGTACAGGTCAGGCTGCAAAATGTGCTCCAGCACCGACAGCTTCGACTCTTCCTTCGTCTTGAACGAGCCTGGATCGTCCAGCACTTCGCCGTCGCGGTTGCCCAGAATATTCGTCGAGAACCATCCGCTCAGGCCCAGCATGCGCGCCTTGAAGCCCGGCGCCAGGATCGTCTTGATCAGCGTCTGACCGGTCTTGTAGTCCTTGCCGCAAATCGGCGCTTCGTTCTTGCGCGACAACTCCTGCATCACCGGAATGTCCACCGTCAGGTTCGGCGCGCCATTGGCGAACGGCACGCCTTCCTGCATGGCCGCATAAGCATAGACCATCGACGGCGCGATGTTCTCGTCGTTCGCCAGTAGTCCCTTCTCAAACGACTCCACCGTCTGATGCACCGGGCCCGCTTCAATGAATGTCTCCGTCGAACCGCACCAGATCATCGCCAGCCGGTCCGCACCGCTGGTCTTCTTGAAGTCGCGAATGTCGTCGCGCAGCTGCTCGACGAGTTCTTTCTTGTTCTTCCCCTTCTTCACGTTCGGGCCGTCGAGCTTTTTCACGTAGTTCTTGTCGAACACGGCTTTGCGCGGAGTGATCGACGACAGGAACGGCTTCACCTGCTCCAGCAGCGAGCGGTCGAGCACCCCCGCCTTCCCTGCCGCGGCATACATGTCGTCTTCAAAAATGTCCCAGCCGGTGAACACCAGATCGTTGAGCTCGGTCAGTGGCACAAAATCCTTCACCTTGGGCGAGAGCCCATCGGTGCGCTTGCCCAACCGGATGGTTCCCATCTGCGTCACCGACCCGATGGGGCTGGAGATCCCTTTGCGGACGGCTTCGACGCCTGCGACAAACGTGGTGGCCACGGCGCCCATGCCCGGAATCATGATCCCCAGCTTTCCCTTTGCTGGGGCGACTTCGTTGTTGGTGGTCTTGTTCTTGTCCTGCGTATTATCGGTTGGCATTCGTATCAGTCCGTTTCATGAAAAGTGGGTTCAAGATGCCGTCGGCAAATTCTTCCGGCGTACCGCTTTGAAGGGGCACGGCTTCAGCCGCGCCGATAGGCCGGTTCCTTGCATAGTCCGCGCGGACTTCAGTCCGCGCAACATGCCACTATAGACTTTTCCAGCGACCTCTCAAACCTGTTATGTTCTCGTATTCAGGGCACGAATAGCAAACCATCGAGCCTGAACGGAGCCATTTCAGCCCTCGTTGGCAATATCAAGGATTTGGCGGAGACCATGCCTGACCAGAAAATTGCGGTAATCACCGGCAGCTCCAGCGGAATCGGACTTCTCACAGCCATCGAATTTGCGCACCATGGCTATTTCGTTGTCGCTACCATGCGCGACTTGGGCCGCAGTGGCCGCCTCGAAGAAGCTGCCGCAAACCGCTGGCGTCCGCGACCGCCTCGACCTCCGCCGCCTCGATGTTACGGAATTCGACTCCATCCCCGAAGCCATGCACGCCATCGTCCGCGACCACGGACGCATCGACGTACTGGTTAACAATGCCGGATTCAGCATGAGCGGCTTCGGAGAAGACTTGTCCCTCGGCGAGATTCGTCATCAATTCGAAACCAACTTCTTCGGCAACGTTGCCATGAGCCAGGCCGTACTCCCTGTGATGCGGCGCCAGAAATCGGGGCACATCATCCAAATCACTTCTGTGGCAGGGCGCGTGGGGAACCCCCTCCTCGGCGCCTACTGCAGCTCCAAGTTTGCCCTTGAGGGCTTCAGTGAATCTCTGCGCATCGAGACTCACTCTTTAGGCATCCGCGTCGTGTTGGTCGAGCCGGGTTCGTTCGACACCGACATCTGGACCCGCAACGTAGTCGTCGCCCAAGGCGCCCGCGACCCCAATTCGCCCAACCGAGAACGCAGCCAGCGTCTCGTCGGCGTGATCAAGAAGGGCTCCAAACATCGTCGCGACGCCAGCGAAGTAGCGCAACTCATCCTGCGGATCGCCAACGACCCCAACCCGAAACTGCGTTACATGATCGGCGCCGACGCCAAGATGCAGGTCTGGCTCAAGCGGCTGCTCCCATGGCATCGCTACGAGCGCATGGTAGCCAAATTCGCCAAGATCGATTTATAGAATCCCCGGCGGCGACCGGTACATCTTAGTTGCTATCGGTTGACCTTTAGGACGGTTGCCCGTCTTACGTGCAACGATTTCAAGAGTTATTGAGTTCGCAACTGATTGATCGAATGAATTCCATTCTCTACGTTCGCCCCTGCTGTTGTTGCTGTCGCTAAGTTCGTCTCCCCGCGCCTGCGGATCTCCCATTTCTAGCTAGAGCGTTTCGCCCCCGGAATTTTCTCAACCGGACCCGCCATTTACAGGCGGCCTCCACCTATCTCAATTCAAGGAGCCAACTGTCATGAGCAGCAAAATCCTCCAGGAAGTCCTCACCGCCAACCAGAACTACAGTGCCGACTTCGGCAAAAAGGGCGACCTCGCCATGCCCCCGGCGCGGCGCTTCGCCGTCCTCACCTGCATGGACGCCCGCCTCGACCCCGCGAAGTTCGCAGGTCTCGCCGAAGGCGACGCCCACGTCATCCGCAACGCCGGAGGCCGCGCCAGCGACGACGCCATCCGCTCCCTCGTTATCTCTTACAAATTGCTCGGCACTAGCGAGTGGTTCGTCATTCACCACACCAATTGCGGCATGCAGTTCTTCACCAACGAAGTCATTCGCGGTCTGCTGGCCAGCAGCCTCGAAACCGCAGCCCTCACCGAACGCGGTTTTCACGACATCGGGAAGGGCCCCGGTTCGCGCGCCGGAGAGTACATCGAGTGGCTCACTATCAAAGACCAGGCGCAGAGCGTTCGTGACGATGTGGCACGCATCCGCGAGCACCCGCTGGTGCCGGCGAGTATCCCGATTTACGGCTACATCTATGACGTGAAAAACGGAAAGCTGCTGGAAGTGCCCGAAGCTACCGAGCTCGGAAAGGCCGCGTGAGAGTCCCCTTACGCACGAAACGCACCGAATTGCAGAGTTCGGTGCGTTTCACGTCTAACACTGACGGCACTTAGCGTTTCCGCAGCACCGCGAAGTGGATCGGCAATCGATTGTTTCGGTCTTGCAGTGATCGGGTATCGGAGTACAACAACTCTTGCGCGGCGATGTCCGAAGTCTCCACAACATCGTATTCCGCAATAGCGCGGACGAACTGCGAGTCGAGTAACTGGCAGTGCTGGTCCTTCTCGCCGAACCCCTCCGCCAGGAAAGACTTCAGCCGGCGATACACCGGATAGTCGTCCGCATCCGGCGTCCAATACTCGAATGCCAGCACCGAACCGGATCTCTGTCGCTCCGCGATTCGCCTCAACAAATCAGACAGCACCTGCGGGCTCAGGTAGTACGTCAGTCCTTCCATCATCACGAACGACGGTCCGCCGCCACACCATGCCTCCAGCGATTGACTTAGCTACTCTCTGTCAGAGTCACTCGTCAAATCCGCACCAAGCATCTCAACCTCGCGCCGCGGCAACGCGTCAGTCTGCTGCCACCTCTTCAGGCGCTCCTGCTTGTATGCAATGATGTGCTCGAAGTCCACCTCTGCGCACCGGCAAGACGAATCCACCAGGAACGGATAATTGCTGAAGCCCGCTGCGATATTTGTGAATGCTGGTTTTTGATTGGTGCTGATGAATTTTGTGAGCCGCTCGAGGTAGAAGCGATTTCGCAGGCTCGAGGAAATTTGGTCGTACGGATAGACCTCGCGAGCCGATTGGTCCTACAGACGCCGTGCCTCTTCCGTCACCCACAAACGGGCGTAGGTGTCATGACTGATATCGACTCGCATCGATCGCGACACATTCACGACAAAAGCTGTCGCGGAAATGTCGTGCATAGGAATCGCTCCTAGTCAGCGGTTTCTTCCGATGGTCCCGAGTTTGCGCGCACCCGGCCCTTCACGTGCGACCACACGAAATACGCCACGCCCGCAACCAACACCGCAAGAATTACGCCATCCATGCGATGGAACCACATCTTCAGACGCGGGTCTTTGTCCCATTGCTCGCCCAGTCTCATGCCGACGTATGCCAGAGCAAAGCACCACGGCCACGATCCCACAAACGTGTAAATGTGAAACTTTAGCCGCGGCATGCGAGCGATGCCTGCCGGCAGTGCGATAAATGTTCGAATCACTGGCAGCAGTCGCGCAATCAGTACCGCCAGCGATCCCCAGCGCGCAAAAAAGCGGTCAGCCATGTCGAGGTCGTGCTTGGTCACGAAGATGTAATGCCCGTAGCGCATCGCCAGCGGGCGCCCGCCGTAATACCCAATTTCGTACGCCAGGATCGACCCGACATTGCAGCCGATCGCGCCCCACGTCGCCACTGCAGAGCAACGAGAACCGCCCCGTGTACACCAGGTATCCCGAAAACGGCATGATGATTTCCGACGGCAGCGGAATGCATGCCGACTCAATGGCCATCAGCAGCATCACGCCGCCGTACCCCATGACCGAAATGACGGACGTAATCCACGCCGCCAGAAATTCAATAATGTGCGCAATCATGATTTGTATTTAGACCGTGCTACCTTAGGATGCAGTCGGACTCGTTACGCATCGGTCTGGTGACTGGTTACTGGTAACTGGCTCTCAAGAATTCTCGATACGCGCGCACCAGTTACCAGCAACCAGTTTCCAGTTACGATTCACCTCGGCAACTTCCCATCCGCCCACTCCCCGAGTTTCGCGAGCGGACAGCGCAACCCAACAAAGAACTGCCCAAACAGCGCATACACCGCGCTCACCCGGTCAAACCGCATCTCGTAGATCAGTTTCTTGAACACCGCCGGATCGGGCGCAAACAAATCCACGCCCCACTCCCAGTCGTCGAAGCCAATCGAGCCGGTGATGATCTGCTGCACTTTGCCCGCGTACCGCCGCCCGACCATGCCGTGTTCTTCCATTTGCCGCGCGCGCTCTTCGATCGGCAGCATGTACCAGTTCTTCTCTTCGTCGCGCTTGCGGTCCATGGGATAGAAGCACAAATACCGGCTGTCCGGAATCTTCGGGAACAATCGCGGCTTCATCGCCTGCCGCTGTCGCTCCATCGTCTCTTCCACTTCCTTGTTCCACTGATCGGTCAGCGGCACCAGCCCGCGCTCAGTAAGCTGCTTGAACAGCTTCACGGTCGAGTCATACAACCCCAGCTCAACGACCGACACATACGAGTGCGCCGGCTCCAGGAACTCGCGCAGACCAGTGTGGTCCAGCGTCAACTCCGCTTGGTTCAAGTCATCGAAAGAGTCGCGAAAGTGCACCAGCATCAGGTCGCCCTTGTGTCCCAGCATCGAATACGCGGCAACCTGCCCTGCCGACTCCAAATCGCCAAACGCCACTGCAAACTCGCGCGCAATCTCCGTCCGACGCACGTCGTCAAACTTCCGCCACTCCGCCCAGCGAAACCGAAACATCTGGTGCAATACGCTGTAACCTTCCAGCGTTAACGGAACCGCGGGCAACTCGGTCGTCACCCGCACCTCTGCCTTTGAAGCCATTCACAAACCCCGCAATCGGCAATCGTATTGATGGAACTCTTTCATTGTAATCTGCGCGTGACACGACGTCCTAAGCGGGTGCCCCACACAATCCTGTTTTTGGATTGTGTGGGTCTTTGCATCATTCGAAACACGAAATGTCTCGGTGCCCCAGGCTCGCGCCCGTCTGTTGGGCGCTAACCTGGGTTCGTCGCGCGGCGCGTTATAAACTGTTTCATCATCTCGGAGACTCCCTATGCCCCGCGGCAACATCCCTCGCCAACCTTCCAAAGCCGGACGCCACGACAAAGTCAAGTCCTCGCCGGGTGCCCCGTTCTACCGCCTTCCTTTGGCGGTAGGGCGGGGAACCAACGCCATCAAGCCTCTGAAACCCACGCCGGCCAAGAAGTCGCCGGCCAGGTCATCGACGAAGAAAGCCTACAACCCCCTCGCCCCTGAACGCATCGCCGCCATCCTGCATCATCTCGACGAGCTCTACCCCAATGTCAAATGCGCTCTCCACCACAACAGCGCCTGGGAACTTCTGGTAGCAACTATACTTTCCGCGCAATGCACCGATGTGCGCGTCAACATGGTCACGCCAGGGCTATTCAAGAAATATCCGACGCCGCAGGATTTCGCCGCGCTGCAGCCCGAAGACCTCGAGCCCGACATCCGCTCCACCGGATTCTTCCGCAACAAGTCAAAATCTATCGTCGGGGCCGCCCGCAAGATCATCAACGACTTCGGCGGCGAAGTCCCCAACACGATGGAAGAGCTTCTCACCGTTCCCGGCGCCGCCCGCAAAACCGCCAACGTCGTCCTCGGCTCATGGTTCGGCATTCCCGCCGGAGTCGTCGTTGATACCCACGTCCAGCGCATCTCCCGCCGCCTCGAACTGACGAAAGAAGAAGCGCCGGTCAAGATTGAGCAAGACCTGATGAAGGTCATCCCACAAAACAAGTGGATCGCCTTCTCCCACCAGATCATCCATCACGGCCGCGCCATCTGCATCGCCCGCAAGCCCAAGTGCGCCGAGTGCCCACTGGAGACCCTATGCCACGCAGCCGACAAAACCTGGTCCACGGTCGAGATTCACAAGAGTGCGAAACCGTAGTGCCCGAAAGTTCCATTGTTGGGTGCCCCACTCAAGCGTTCTTTGTTTGAGTGGGTCTTTGACTTTTCTTGAAATCAAGCTGGGTGCCACATCCAGACCCTTCCTTTGGGTAGCGGTGGAACTCAAGATCACACCTGCTCGGTGCTAAACTCCCGCGCCTTCTCTTCGCCTCTCAGTACTCGCAACGCGCCCTCGGCCAGCGCCTGCAACTCATCTTCACCCGGATAAACTGTGATCCGCGCAATCCACTTCACGCGTCCTTCCAACTCCGACACCAGCCTCTGTGAATGTGCCATCCCGCCCGTCAGCAGCACCGCATCGACCCGCCCGCTGAGCACCGTCGCCATCGCGCCAATCTCTTTCGCAATCTGATACACCATTGCCCCAAACACTAGCCTCGCGCGCTCATCCCCCGATGAGATCCGCCGCTCAACCTCGACCAAATCTTTTGTCCCCAGATACGAATACAGCCCGCCCTCGCGAAACAACAACCCCTCGACTTGCGCGCGCGAGTACCTCCCGCTGAAACACAAATCGACCAGTTGCATCGCCGGCACGCCGCCTGCCCTGTCCGCCGAAAACGCTCCTTCTTCCCTAGGATTGCTCACATCCACCATCCGCCCGCCTTCGTGCGCCGACACCGAAATCCCGCTCCCCAGATGCGCCACAATCAGTCGCAGCGATTCATACGCCTCACCCTGCTCGCGCGCATACCGCTTCGCTACCGCCTTCGAATTCAGCGCGTGCGACAGCGACTGCCTTTCCAGCAGCGCCGACCCCGACAACCGCGCCACCTCGTCCCAATCATCTACGCTCACCGGATCGACCACGTACGCCGCGACTCCCGCCTTCTCGGCAATCGCCTTCGCCAGGTACGCCCCAAGATTCGACGCATGTTCCCCGCGCTTCGCCAGCCGCAGTTCGTCCAGCATCGCGCCGTTCACCTCATACGTCCCGCTCGCCAGCGGAGGCAACAATCCTCCCCGCCCCACTACCGCGTTCAGTCGCGCCACATCCACACCAGCCGCGCGCAACTCCGCCTCAACTTGCGCGCTGCGAAACTCCTGCTGCTCCAAAATCGGCCGTCCGCGAAACCGCTCCATCTCGGCGTCGCCGTGTTTCACGTTTCGAACCAGCACTTCGCGCCCGCCCTCAAAGACCGCGAACTTCGTCGAGGTCGATCCCGGATTAATCGCCAGCACCAACTCATCGCCGGGCAAACAGCACCCCCAGCGCAATCGAGTTCACTTTGTCGTCCACGCTCTCCACCCGCGACGGAATCAAAATCGGCACCCGTGCGCCCACCACCACGTGCGCGCACTGCGAGCCGCCCAGATACTTCACCGCCTTGCCCAGCAAGTTCCCGGCCTCGATATTCGGAACCACCATGCAATCCGCGTGTCCTGCCACCGCGTTCGTGATGCCCTTAGCCTTTGTCGCCGATTCCAACAGCGCCCCATCCAGCGCCAGCGGCCCAAATACCTCCGCCTCACCAAACAGCCCCGCCGCTCCCATCTCGGTCAGCCGTTGCGCATCTTCCGTCGAAGGCACCGACTTGCTCACCGCCTCCGTCGCACTCATGATCGCCATCTTCGGACGCGCGACTCCCACGCACCGCATCACCTCGATCGCGTTCTGCACGATCTGCCGCTTCTGCTCCAGTGTCGGAGCCACATTCAGCCCGCCATCCGTCACGCCCACCAGCCGCGTCTTCCCCGCCAGCGTGTCTTCGTATAGCAACACATCGCTGAGCAGACACTCCGTCCGCAGTCCTGTCTCCTTGTCGAGCACCGCACGCAGCAGCTCATCGGTCCGCAGATGCCCCTTGAGCAACACATCCACTTCTCCCGCCCTCGCCATCTGCACCGCCGTCAACGCCTCGTTCTCTGCGTCCACAACGTCGCATGTGTCGAGCAAGCCTGTCAGCCCGAGTTCCTCAGCTTTCGCGCGAAGCTTCGCCGCATTTCCAAACAGCACCGGCACGGCGATGCCCAGTCTCATCGCCTGCTCCGCCGCCGACAGCGCTACGTCGTCGTCGGCCACCACCACGGCCACTCGCCGCGGGCCTAGCTCACGCGCAAGCGCGCGCAACTCCGCAAAGTCAGCAACCCGTTTCAGGTTGTCCGTTGCAAGTATGTCTTCCATGATTGCTCTTTACCGTGCTGACGATCGCACGCGCGGTGACGTCAGTCGCCGCGCGTGTCCCCGCTATTCCAGGTCAGTAGCCTGCCCAAGTTCTTGTCGATTGGCGAGTCCTTATCGATCCAATAACCACTATCCGCTGTCTTATGCCTTACATCTCTTCCCTGACCCGCATGCTCCCGCTCCGCAGATACCGGCTATGCCAGCCCAGCGACTCCGTCAACAAATGTGGCGTGTGTTTGCCATACGACAGCCGCTCCGCGCGATTTAAGTAATCGAGAAGTTCGCCCTTATAATCCGGGTTGGCACACTTCTCTATGATCAGCTTCGCCCTCTGCCGCGGCGACAGCCCGCGCAAATCCGCCAGCCCTTGTTCCGTCACGATCACCTGCACATCGTGCTCGGTGTGGTCCACATGCGACACCATCGGAACAATCGTCGAGATCGTCCGCTTCTGTGCCGTCGAAGGCGCCATGAAGATCGACAGGTACCCATTGCGCGCAAAGTCCCCGGAGCCGCCAATGCCGTTCTGAATCCGCGACCCCATCACGTGCGTCGAGTTCACGTTGCCGTACATGTCGGCCTCGATCATCGCGTTCATGGCAATCACCCCCAGCCGCCGTATGATCTCCGGATGGTTCGAAATCTCCTGTGGCCGCAGCACGATGCGCTCGCGATAGCTTGCCATGTCGGCATTCACTTTCATCAGCATCTCGGGGCTCATCGAAAACGCCGTCGCCGATGCGCACGTGAGCTTGCCGGACTGCAAGAGCCCAATCATGCCGTCCTGAATCACTTCCGTGTACGACGTCAAGCCCTCAAACGGCCCCTCTTCCAACCCAAACAGCACCGCGTTCGCAATGTTGCCGACGCCCGACTGCAGCGGCAACAGGTTCGCCGGCATGCGTCCTTTCTGCACCTCCCAGCTGAGAAACTCCAGGATGTGCCCGGCGATCTTCTTCGACGCCGCATCCGGCGACTTGAACGGACTGTTCCTGTCCGGCGAATCCGTCAGCACAATCGCCACCACCTTCTCTGGCGGACACTCCAGATAGGGTGACCCGATCCTCTGCCCCGGATGCACCAGTGGAATCGGCCCCCGATTCGGCGGCGGCTTTAACCCGTAATAAATATCGTGCATCCCTTCCAGCGCCAGTGGCTGCCACGAGTTCACTTCCAGAATCACTCGCTCTGCCTGGTCAATCCACGTCTTGTTGTTGCCGATCGACGAACTCGGCAGCAGCCGCCCGTCTTCCAGCACCGCGGCCACTTCAATCAGCGCCACGTCCAGCTTGCCGAGGAAGCCGTATTCCATGACCTGCGCGACGTGGCTCAGATGGATGTCCATGTAGTCCATCTCGCCCGCGTTAATCCGCTTGCGCGTCTCCGGGTCCGACTGATACGGGAGCCGCAGGTTGATGCCACCGGCCATCGCCAGCGCGCCATCGAGTTCCGGCCCCGTCGAGGCGCCCGTGAACACGCTCACCTGGAACTTCTGTCCGTGAATGTGCGCTTCAGCAATGTGGCGCGCCAGCGCGATCGGAACCGCCTTCGGATAGCCCGATCCGGTGAAGCCGCTCATCCCCACCTGGTCGCCCGACTGGATCAGCGCCGCAGCTTCCTCGGCGCTCATGATTTTTTCTGCAAGTTTGGAATTCAAAACGCGCGATGTGCTTTGTACTGCTGTAGCCATGATTGCTGCCTTTCGCTAGGAAGAAGAAATTAACTTTCAACCATAGCGAGGCCCGACCTGCCCGTCTGTGAGCTAGGTCACTGCAACTACTTTTGGGAGACGCCCCGCCCTTGTCGCCCGCTTTTGACGACAGGGTGGGACCAGTTTCCTAAATCGTCTTCTTGTGAAACTTCCCATCTTTCATGATCACGCGCAGGCTGTCCTGTTCGCACAGCACAGTCACATCTGCCGTCGGATCGCCCTCCACCACCAGCAAGTCCGCCAGCGCTCCCTCGCGCACGCAGCCCAGTTTGCCCGCATGGTTCAAGATCTCCGCATTCACCGAACACGCCGAGCGTAAGATATCGATCGACGGCAGCACCTTCGCCCGCAAGCTGAATTCCGTACTTTGCCTCACGTGTTGCGGCCCCAGCAGGTCTGTCCCCAGGCCCATCTTCACTCCTGCTTTCTTCAGAACCTCCAGTCCCGAATACGCAAAATCCGAAACCTGCGCAACTTCTCCATGCTTACTGGCGGAAGCCCGAGTTTGTCTCCTTCTTCAAGCAGTGCAATGATCACCGCCATCGTCGGCACACCGTACGCGCCTTTCTCCGCCACCACCGCCGCCGAATCATCATCCACCAGCGTGCAATGCTCAATCGTCCGCACTCCCAACATCGCTGACCGCCGAATCGCCTCCGCCGGATGGCAATGTGTCGCTACATACGATCCCGCTCGCGTCGCTTCATCCACCGCCGCTCGAATCTCCTCGTCCGAATACTGGCATCGCTCCAGCGGATCGGTTGGCGACGCCACTCCACCCGAAGCCATCACCTTAATATGGGACGCGCCCCGTCGCAGTTCTTCCCTCACCGCGCGACGCACTTCATCCACCCCATCGGCCAACACCGCGAGATGATCCGCATGGCAGCCGCAGCAGCCCACTTCCAGCGCGTGGTCTCCCGGACGAAAATCCCCATGCCCGCCCGTCTGCGAAATCACTCGTCCGCCGTAGAACAACCGCGGCGTCAGTCCCAGCAACCCATCGCGGATCGCCGTCGCCAGCCCTACATCCGCGCCACCCACGTCGCGCACCGTCGTAAATCCGCGATCCAGGCTCGCCTTCAGAAACCGCGTCGCGAAATGCGCCACATACGTCGGCGGAGCCTGCACCACGCGCGTCACATTCAGCCCAAATGCATACACATGCACGTGCGCGTCGATCAGCCCCGGCATCAGCACCCGCCCGCCACATTCGACGATCTCCGTGTCGTCTCCCACCGTGAATGGCGCGTCCGAGATCTGCCGTATCGCTCCCTCCGACACCAGCACGTCCGCGCCCGTCCGCAACTGCGCCGACTCGCCGTCAAAAATCTTCGCCCCGCGAAACACAACCTGCTTTGCCACTGTCGTTTCTCCTCTGCCACGATTACACGCGGGATTGTACAGTACGCTTTTTTCCGGGTGCGCCACACAACCCGGCTTTGGATTTGTAGTTCCTGAGAAACCCAGAACACGAAGCTGCTTCGTGTAGATTTTCCAATCCACTTTCCACTAACCACTATCCACTGCTTCCTGTAAATTACCCTCATGCCCGTCGAGCACTTCGATGTCGTCATCGTGGGCGCCGGCCTCTCCGGCATCGGAGCCGCCTACCGTTTGCAAACGCGCTGTCCCGGCAAGACCTACGCCATCTTCGAGGCCCGCGCCGCCATTGGCGGTACCTGGGACCTCTTCCGCTACCCCGGCATCCGTTCCGACTCCGACATGTTCACCCTCGGTTACCCGTTCCGCCCGTGGAAAGAAGCCAAGGCCATTGCCGATGGCCCCTCCATCCTCAACTATGTACGCGAGACCGCGCGCGAATACGCCATTGACTGCCACATCCGCTTTAACCACCGCGTTGTCTCTGCCGCCTGGTCGTCCGACGAATTACTCTGGCGCGTCACCATCCAAAACAACGACGCGACGCTCGAATACACCTGCAACTTCCTCCACGGATGCACCGGTTACTACCGCTACGACGCCGGCTACCAGCCCGAGTTCCCCGGCCTTGAGCAGTTCCGCGGACAGTTCATCCACCCGCAACACTGGCCCGAAAATCTCGACTATACTGGCAAGCGCGTCGTCGTCATCGGTAGTGGCGCCACCGCCGTCACCCTCGTGCCTGCCATGTCCCACACTGCGGGACATGTCACCATGTTGCAGCGCTCGCCCAGCTACGTCATCACTCTCCCCGCGCGCGATCCCATCGCCAACTTCCTGCGCCGCCTCTTGCCGGAGCACACCGCTCACGGCATGGTGCGCTGGAAGAACATCCTCATCAGCCTCGGCATCTTTCAACTCGCACGCCGCGCGCCCGACTTCACCAAGCGCCTCATGAAAGGCGCTGCCGCCAAACATCTACCACTCGGCTACGACGTCGAAACCCATTTCAACCCGCGCTACAACCCTTGGGACCAGCGCCTCTGCCTCGTGCCCGACTCCGACCTGTTCAAATCCATCACCTCCGGCAGCGCCTCCATCGCCACCGGCGAAATCGACACCTTTACCGCCGACGGCATCCGCCTCAAATCAGGCGAAGAACTTCCCGCCGATATCGTCGTCTCCGCCACCGGCCTGCGGATGCTCGCTCTCGGCGGCGTCCGCCTCTCCGTGGACGACGCCCCCGTCGATCCCGGTCACTCTTTCATTTACAAAGGCGTGATGCTCGGCAACGTCCCCAACTTCGCCTTCTGTGTCGGCTACACCAACGCCTCCTGGACCTTGCGCGCCGACCTCTCCTCGCTCTTCGTCACGCGTTTACTCAATCACATGCAGCGACATAACTACCACACTGTGGTACCCGCCTGCGACCCTACCGGGCTCGACCCCAGGCCCCTGCTCAACCTGAACTCCGGCTACGTCCTCCGCGCCCTCGCCGACCTTCCCAAGCAAGCCTCGACCAAGCCCTGGTTCATCCGCCAGAACTACATCCTCGATGCCATCACCATGAAGTTTGCGCCCATCAAAGACGACGTCCTCCGCTTCGCGACCAAGCGATGACCGATGAATTGGGTGCCCCATCCTATCGCCGTCTTCGGCGATAGGATAGGAATGAAAATTCTTTAGGCTGCCATCCTGAGCGGAGTCGAAGCCTCTTTTGCTACGCCATCCCAATCCCAACTCTCTATGAAATTCGGTCACGGCAGACGCTACCGACCGGCAGACGCTTTTCGACTTGAGCAATGGCGTTTTCTGAGATAAATTAGCGCCCGTAGGGAGGAGACTATGAAACCATCGCGTCCGCTTCTTTTCATCACTTGTGCCCTGGTCGTCTTGGCGCTCAGCCCCAGCCTCTTTGCCACCGCAACCATCGCACCGTACTACAGCAGTAACTACACCTTGGTTGACTTGGGATTAATCCCCAGCATTCCGGATCCCTTCGGCGGACTGAACGTAGTCGCCGGCAACTACAACATGCTCTTGCTGGGCGGCGACGCCAATGGTTCAGGAGGACTCTTCTACACAGTCCCCGTGACCCGGGGCGCCGGCAACCATATCGTGAGCTTCGGCACGCCGACTCCACTCGGTACCGCTGGCGCCTACAACGACGGAGGCCTCGCCTACGGCCCCGGCGGCGTTCTCTTTTACACCCGCTACCCTACGAATGAAGTCGGTGAAATCAAGCCCGGCAGCACTGCTGACGACAAGATCGTTGACCTGTCCGCACTCGGCATCGTCAGCTCCACCGGCGCCTTGAATTTCGTCCCTGCAGGGTACCCCGGCGCCGGCCATCTCAAGATTTCTTCTTGGGCAGGCGGTGAGTGGTACGACGTCAGTTTCGCCTCTGACGGTTCCGGCACCTACGATCTCACCTCCGCCACCTACATCAACTCGTACCCCGGAGGCCCCGAAGGCTTCATCTATGTGCCGCACGGCTCTCCGCTCTTCCCCGGCGACAACCTGCTCATGGCCGAGTATTCCGCCGATACCGTCGGAGCCTATTTGGTCGATAGCAATGGCGACCCAATCCTCGGCTCCCGCCAGGACTTCATCCTCGGATTGGTCGGTGCCGAGGGAGCTTTCACCGATCCCATCACCGGGGATTTCCTATTTTCCACCTTCATTAGCGGCTCCGAGATTTATGAGGTCCAGGGCTTCGCCCCGATCGTTCCCGAACCCGGAAGCCTTGCTCTGCTCGGCGCCGGCGTCCTCGGACTCGCCGGCGTCATCCGCCGCAAGCTGAATCGATAGTCCTTCAACCGCTTCACACTTCGTCCGCCGGAGACGCCCAGCTCCGGCGTTCTTATTGCACACAACCTCATGCTGCCCCGCGCCTACTCGCACCGCAACGCGCTCATCGGATCAATCCTGCTCGCCCGTCTCGCCGGCAAATAGCTCGCCAGCATCGCGGTTGCCGCCAACACGAATGCCGTAACCACCAGTGTTAGCGGATCGGTTGGTTTCACTTCAAACAGCAGCGCGCCCAGCACCTGCATCGATAGCGCAGACCCGACGAGGCCTATGGCAATACCCGCCGCCACCAGTTTGCCGCCCTCCCCCACGATCTGCCTCGAAACGTCCGACGGTTGCGCTCCCAGCGCCATGCGAATGCCGATTTCTCCCGTCCGTTGCGTCACCAGGTACGACAACACGCCATACACTCCCACAATCGCCAGCAGCAGCGCGCATCCGGCAAACAGGCTCAGCAGCGTCATGCTGAATCGTCTCTGTGCGACCGACGCCGCCATGACTTCGTCCATCGTCTCCGCTTCCGCAACCGGAAGCTGCGGATCGATCGCCCACACCTGCTGTCGCAACAACGGCACCAGCGCGCTCGTGTCGGCGCTCTTGCTCCCAACCACCACCACGCCCCAACGTCTCCACGGCTCGCCTTTTTGCGCCATCGAGGTGTAAATTGCCGGGCCGTTATCGACATCGAGCGCCGAGTGCTTGGTATCGCCCGCCACTCCCACGACGGTGTACCACGTATTGCTTTCGTCGCGCGCAAACCGCACCCGCTCCCCGAGTGGGTTCTGCCCCTTGAAGTGCTCTCGCACGAAGCTCTCGCTGACAACCGCCACGCGTTCGTTACCGGCCGCATCGCGCTCGCTGAAGTCGCGTCCCTGCAGCAGCGGAATTCCCATCGTCGCGAAATATCCCGGACTGATCTCGTGCGTCAGGATCTCGGGTTCCTTCCCCACAGCCACCGGTGGCTCTTTCTCGACCACCAGGTTGTGGTAGATGCTGCTACCGCCCAGTGGAAGCTCCGAGATGATCGCGGCGCTGGCAACTCCAGGCGTCGCCTGTAGGCGGCGCTCCAATTCAGTCCAGAAGTTCTCCTGCTTTTCGACTGGTCCGTACCGCGTCACCGGCAGTTGCACGCTTAGCGTCACCAGATGATCGGGCTTAAACCCCGGATCAACATCTCGCAGCTTCGAGAAGCTTCTAATCAGCAGTCCGGCGCCGGTCGCCAGCACCAAGGCCATCGCAATTTCCGCCACCACCAGCACTCGCCGCAACGGATCGCCGCGAAACCCCCGGCTGACCACCCTTCCCAAGGTGTGCAGCTCGCCCGCCGAACTCCTGCGCGACAACTGGAACGCCGGAACCAGCCCGAACAACACTCCCGCTAGCAGCGATATCCCCAGCGTGAACGCCAGCGCGATCCAGTTGATGCTCACATTCTCCAGCCGCGGCACGCCCTCGGGCTTCATGCCCAGCAGTAGGTCGAGTCCCAGGTAAGCAACGAGAATCCCGGCCATCCCTCCCGCTACGGACAGCACCAGGCTCTCGCTCAGCAATTGCCGCACAAGCCGAAATCGCGTCGCACCCAGCGCCGTCCGAATCGCAATCTCCGGCCGCCGCGCCACCGCCTTCGCCAGCACCAGCCCGGCCAGATTGAGGCATGCGATCAGCAGCACGCATCCCACCGCCGACAGCAGCACCAACAGCGGCTTTCGAATTTGCCCCACCACCCTCTCTTGAAGTGGCATCACCAGACGCTTCCGATCGCGCTCTTCCGCCGGGTAGTTCTCGCTCAGCCATTTCCCCACGGCGTCGATGTCAGCCTGCACTGCCGCCAGATGCACTCCATCCCGCATCCGCCCTATCGCATAGAAAATGTGCGCGCCTCGAGCAGGAGCGGCCTCGGCGTAAGCCACTGCCGCCGGAACCCACAACTGCCCCGTGCCACGCGGCATCGCAAATCCCGCGGGCATCACCCCCACCACCGTGTATGGCTCCCCGCTCAGCGTCAGCTTGCTGCCGATGGCTCCCGGGTCTCCATTCAAATTGGACTTCCAAAAGCCATAGCTAGCCACCACTACTCGTGCACCGCCCACTTGGTCATCGCTCGCCGACAGCGTCCGCCCCAGCAGCGGCTTCGTGCCCAATGTCTCGAAGAACGCTCCCGTCACCAGCGCGCTGGGAATACTACGCGGTTCCCCCTGTCCGGTGAACTCGAGCGGCCATTCCGTAAAGCCGCCCATCCCGGTCAACGTCCGGCTCTGCTTCGCGAAATCCGCGATATTGAGCGCCGAGTCGCCTCCCCGAATCGTGACCAGCTTGTCCGGTTGTTGATATGGCAGCGGCTGCAAAAGCACCGCGTGCACCACCGTAAAGATGGCCGTGTTCGCCCCAATACCCAGCGCCAGCGTCACCAGCGCCAGCGTGGTCGAGCCCGCGCTCTTCCTCAGCACTCGATACCCATACCGCAAGTCCTGCAGCAGCGTCCGCATGAATCCCACTCCCGTCGGAAGCAAATTGCCCCACCCGGTAAATGCACGTCACTTGCCACCTAGCATCCCATTAACTCACCGAGAAATCTCAGTCCTTGCGCCTCGCGGCGTCTCCCCCTGCCCAACTTCGGACTGAACTGTCACAAAACCGAACACCCTTGGCGCCAGAGCGCGAACTGACGCTATTGAAATCCCAACCCTTACGATTTGTCATCCCTCGGTCGTCCGCCGCGGCGGACGGCCGGGGGATCTGCTTTTTCTCTCGACTGTCATCCTGAGCGAAGCGCTCGCCTGTGTTTCTTCGATCCGTCCGCCGTGGCGGACGGATCGGGCGAGCGCGTAGTCGAAGGACCGGCTGTTTGTCCGGCGTGCTATCACCACATTTCTAGTCCGATCTGTCATCACGAGCCCGCGCAGCGGGCGAGGGATCTGCTTTCTCTTCCCGCGCCACCACGCTTCTGCTATCGTTTCGACTGCAACCAGCCATGCCACGCATCGAGAAAACCGTTTTCATCAGCTACCGCCGCACCAATCTTCCCTGGGCACTGGCAATCTCCCAGGACCTTACCCAGCATGGGTTCGATGTGTTTCTCGACTACACTGGCCTCGCCAGCGGCGACTTCGAAAGCGTCATACTGGAAAACATCCATTCCAGGGCGCACTTCCTCGTCTTGCTGTCCCCCTCCGCGCTGGAGCGCTGCGGCGAGCCCGGCGACTGGCTTCGCCGCGAGGTCGAGGCTGCCCTCGACAGCCTGCGCAACATCGTGCCCGTGATGCTGGAAGGCTTCGGCTTCGGTACACCAACCATCGCCAGCCAGCTCACCGGCAAGCTGGCCTCCCTGAAACATTACAACGCCATGACGGTTCCGCCGGACTACTTCGAGGCGGCGATGGCAAAACTGCGCGAAAAATTCCTCAATGTGCCTCTCGATGCCGTGCTGCACCCGGCATCGACTTGCTGCTCAAGAAGCGCGCCATCGCAGACAGAAGACCGCGGCCGCCACGGCTCCGCGGGTCGCCGAAAGAAGAGCTGACCGCCCAGCAATGGTTCGAGCGCGGATTCAACGCCAGAGACCTCGACGAGAAGGTGCGATTTCTATAGCGAGGCCATCCGCCTCCAGCCCGATCCAATCCCTAACCCAAGGGACCCCCCCCCGGACGACGCCCGACGACTTCAACCAGATCCGCGCCCGTGCGCCTCGCGGGCACGCGGACAAAGGCGACTGGACGGCGCGATTCAAGGATTACAACGAGGCCATCCGCTCTCCAGCCCGACTACGCCGAAGTCGTTTTGCAACCGGGGCAACGCGCGCTACGAACGAAAGTCGATTTGGATGGCGCGATCAAGGATTACAACGAGGCCATCCGCCTCCAGCCCGACTACGCCAATGCGTTTTGCAACCGGGGCAACGCGCGCTACAACAAAGTCGATTTGGATGGCGCGATCAAGGATTACAACGAGGCGATCCGCCTCCAGCCCGACTACGCCATCGCCTTCAACAACCGGGGCATCGTGCGCAAGGCCAAAGGCGACTTGGACGGCGCGCTCGCAGACCACGATGAGGCTATCCGCCTCAAGCCCGACTACGCCGATGCCTTCACCAGCCGGGGGATCGTATACAGCGACAAGGGCGACCTCGATCGCGCACTTCGAGATAGACGAAGCCATCCGCCTACAGCCGAACAACGCGCTCTACTACAACAATCGCGGCGTTGACCGCAAAGCGAAAGGCGACTTGGAGGGCGCCCTTGCCGACGCCAACGAGGCCATCCGCCTACAGCCCGACCTTGCCGAAGCCTTCGACAGCCGTGGGGACGTGCGCCGCGCGAAAGGCGACTTGGAGGGTGCCCTCGCAGACTACGATGAGGCCATTCGCCTTAAGCCCGACTACGGTCCGGCTCTGAGCAGTCGCGAACTCGTGCTCAATGCCATGGCCGACCGCTCAAAAACCTGATCCGACCACGAGTAGCCGATATGTGGCCGCGCGGCGCTCAAAGTTGCTCGGACTTCCGACTACTCCAGTCCCGCCCCGCGGGACGTCATAAGAAAGCCCAGCGTTTCACAGCCTGTTACGAAACTCGGTGTGGTCACATGGCGGTGGGATAAGAATCACCAAATCCAGTGCCGAAGGCACGGAACAATCGTAGCCCGGCACGCAGCCGAAGGCGGAGTGCCGGGTCAAGTGGGAAATTTGTTGCGAGTCCCGTAGGGACGCACAGTTTCGTAACGGCCTCTTCAACGCTGGGTATGCGGGTTGAATTCTCCCTAGCCCCCGGGGACGACACAGTCGCGCGAGGGCTCAGCCCGCGCGCCTTATCACAACCCTCCGTGACCTACGTCCTTGCGCCGACCGTCCCCTTCCTCTTAACATCGCCGTGAAGAGGACGAGGGGATTTTTGTCCCTCGCCATCGAGACCGCATGCAGACACCTACGCACGGCCGCTCTTGCCAACTTCCCACCTCCCGGAATATCTTCATCCTGTTATGATTCCGCTAAGTCCTTATTCCACGAGATTTTCCGTATAACTCCTACGCGCTCAGGATTTTGCGCACACTATGCCCCTCAACTCCTTTGTTTGCAGGATTTTGCAAAAATAGGGGGGAGGGGGGGTACCACGCCGACTGCCCTGTTCTACCGCCGTCTTTGGGCGGTAGGGCGGGGGGAAGCCGGATGCCCCATACTGCCTTCCTTTGGCCGGGTGGGTCCTTCGCAGGGTGCCCCGCCCCTGTCTCCCTCCTTTGGCGACAGGGTGGGTGCCGGGTGCCCCACACAAGCGTTCTTTGCTTGTGTGGGTCTTTTCCTGCTTCTCCTGATTTCTCCAGCACTTTCTCAAGACGCCCTCACCGACCCCGCCAATCTCCAAAGCAAGACCGTCGAGAACATGCAGAACTTCACCATCGAGAAGCTCTACACCACTCGCAACATCGGCGGAACCACCTGGTCGCCCGACGGTAAGCAGATCGCCTTCGTCTCCAACATCAGCGGACGCAACAATATCTGGTTGGTCCCCTCCACTGGCGGCTGGCCTCACGCAGCTCACCATCAGCGAGCAGCGTCAGGTCTCCCCCTCCTGGTCGCCCGACGGCAACTGGATCGCCTACAACTCTGACACCGACGGCAACGAGCAATGGGACATCTTCCTCGTCTCCCCCAAGTCCGGCGAGGTCCTGAATCTCACAACCAGTAAAGCGATCTCCGAGGAGTCACCGGTCTGGTCGCCTGACAGCAAGCAAATCGCCTATGACGTGAAGTCCAAAGACGGCTCCAGCTTCGAAATTGACCTGATGGACGTGTACTCCCGCCGTGTCCGGCACGTCACTCAAAACACTCCCGCGAACCTGTCGAATTACGTGCAGGGCTTCAGTCGCGACGGCAAGTCGATCGCGTTCACCCAGGTCCGCGCCGACTTCAAGGACGCCAACGTTTTCCTCTTAGACCTCGCCACCGGCAAGAGCCGTAACCTCACGCCCCATCAGGGCGATCACCTCGACTTCATCTCCGACCTCTCCCCCGACGCAAAGACCGCCCTTATCACCTCCGACGCCCATAACGGATACCTGAATGTTGCCTTGCTCGACGTCGCAAGCGGCAAAACGGAATGGCTGACCAGCGACAAGTGGGAAATCAGCGGGGGATCGTTCTCGCCCGATGGCCGCTCGGTTTGCTGGACCGCCAACGTCGATGGTCGCACTGCGATTTACCGCTACGATCTGGCGAGCAAACAGGCGCAAGCCTTGCCCCTGAAGCCCGGCGTTAACACGCTGGGTGGCAATCCGCAGCCGTATTCTCCCGACGGATCGAGGCTGCTGTTCTTCCACGAGGGCGCCGACTCTCCGCTCGACGCTTGGGTTTACGACTCTGCGACCAAAGAGTCGCAACAGGTCACACATGCTTTGGTCGGCGGGCTTCACAGCGCGAGACATGGTCCAGCCGTACCTCGTCCACTATCCCAGCCGCGACGGCAAGTTCACCATCTCGGCCTACGTTTACGTGCCCAACAACATTCAGCCCAACCACAAGTTCCCCGCCATCGTGTACATCCACGGCGGTCCGGCTTCCCAGTTTGTTGACGATTTCAACCGCCTGGTGCAATACGTCGTCAATCAGGGGTACCTCGTGATTGCGCCGAACTATCGCGGCTCCACCGGCTTCGGCAAGGAGTTTATGGACGCGAACTACCGTGACGAGGGCGGCAACGACCTGAACGATGTACTGGATGCGGGAGAGTGGATCAAGAAGTCAGCGTTTGTCGATCCCAAGAAGCTGGTCGTCATGGGCCGCAGCTATGGCGGCTACCTGACCATGATGGCCGTGACCAAGGCTCCTGACATGTGGGCCGGAGGCGTGGCGATTGTTCCCTTCGTCAACTGGACGACCGAACTTGCGAATGAAGACCCGGCGATCCGGCAAAACGACCTCGCAATCATGGGCGATCCTGACGAAAACAAAGCTCTGTATGCCGACCGCTCACCCATCAATTTCGTGGATCGTATCAAGGCGCCGCTCTTGTTGCTTGCGGGTGGCAACGATCCGCGTTGCCCGAAGAGCGAAGCCGAGCAGGTCGCTGCCGCCATCAAGAAGAACGGTGGCTTCGTGCAGATCAAGGTTTACGAGAACGAGGGACATCAATTCTCACGGGTCGAAAACAATATCGACGCCTACCAGCGCGTCTCCGACTTTTTGAAGGTCCGCGTCCCCTCACCCGGCTGCGGATGTTCGATCTACGAATAGTTGCAGACTTGCTTAACTTAGTTTCTTCTTGTGCGCGACGATCGCCGCGACTAGTCCCGGAATGTCGAAACTTTTGGCTTCGATGTCGACAGGCAATCCGAACTCGCGCAGCGTTGCCGAAGTTACTGGCCCAATCGAAGCCGAATGAACACCACGATTCGGCGCGGGCTTCTTCAGCGCCGCTCTTGCGCTTCGCAATCCAAGCAACCCAACGAAGTTCTTCACCGTCGACGAACTGGTAAACGTAATCGCGTGCGGCTTGCGCTTGCTCTTGAGCACCGCGCGCAGTCGCCGCTCTGACGCCTTCGGCACAACGGTTTCATATGCCTCAACCACATCGACTGTCGCTCCGGCCTTGCGCAGCTCGCGCGGAATCACATCGCGAGCGACCTTCGCCCGCACCAGCAGAACACGCTTCCCTTTCACCCGCGTCTGCAACATGTTCACTACCGACTCTGCGACGTACTCTTTCGGAGTCGCTGTCACTGTGAGTCCATGCTTCTCGATCGCCGACTTTGTCGCCGGCCCGATCGCCGCGATCTTCAGGTGCTCCAACGCCGACTTGCCGACCTTGCGCCTCGCCATCCGCGCGAACATCGCTTCCACACCGTTCACGCTGGTGAGAATCAGCCAGTCGTAATTGCCGGGATTATGCAGCGAAGTATCGAGCGGCTCATAAGACGACGGCTTGCGGATCTCGATGAATGGAATCTCGATGACCTCGCAGCCCATCTCCTTCAGCGTGGACGACAGCGCGCCTGCCTGTTTCCTGGCACGCGACACCAGCACGCGACATCCCGAAAGTGGCTTGTCAGCTGTCATGCGTTCACGGTTGTTGCGGAACGGCTGCACTCTCCCCGTAAACCGATTCCAGGATCTTGTCGCCGCCCCGGCGAAGCAACGTTTCACCCACGAGCTCGCCAAGCGCAACCGGATCGCTTCCGCTCTGCTGCTCGCGCAGCACCTCAGAACCATCAGGCCGCGCAACCACACCTGTCAGATGCAGCGTTCCATCCTTCACCTCGGCGAACGCGCCAATCGGAACCTGGCAACCTCCGCCGAGCTTATTGAGCAGCGCTCTCTCGCACACAGTTGCGGCCCGCGAGTCTGGATCATTGAGGAACGCAAGGTGCTTGCGCATCTCCTTGTCGCCCTCGCGTATCTCGATGCCCAATGCGCCTTGGCCTGCTGCTGGACACATGAACTCCGCCGGTAAATACTCCTTCACCAGTTGCGTCTTGCCCAGCCGAGTCAATCCAGCAGCGGCGAGAATGATGCCGTCGTATTCCCCTTCCTCCAGCTTGCGCACGCGCGTATCTACGTTTCCTCGCAGCGGATGAATCACCAGGTCGGAACGAAAAGCCTTGAGCTGCGCCTGCCGACGCAAGCTGCTCGTGCCGACCTTGGCGCCCTTCGGCAGCGCGTCCACGCAGTCGTAGTTGACCGAGAGAAACACATCGCAAGGATTGACGCGCTGGGTAATCGCCACGATCTCAAATCCCGGAGGCAACTCTGTCGGAAGGTCCTTCAGGCTGTGCACCGCGAGATCGACACGCCCTTCCGCCAACGCGTCCTCGATCTCCTTGGTGAACATGCCCTTGGTGCCGACCTGCGCCAGAGCGACATCGAGAATCTTGTCGCCCGTGGTCTTGATGATCTCCAGCTCGACTTCGTGTCCCTGCTCGACCAGCAGAGCGGTAATGTGTTTGGCCTGCCACAAGGCAAGCATGGAGCCGCGGGAGCCGATTCGCAGGCGCGCCATTAACGTCGCGCTCCCGTCTTCTCGGCGGCCGCTGCCTCTTCCTCGGCCGCGGCTTTGCGCGCATCGCGCAGGTTGAAGAGCTTGCGGACCAGTTCGATGACCGTCGTGGACTCCGACGATTCGCGCGCCGCGCTCTTGAGGGTCGTAATCGGTGTATGCATGATCTTGTTGATGATGCCGCGCGAGAGCGCTTCGACCGCCAACTCTTGCTCGGGCGTCAGAGTTCCCAAACGCCCTCGCACGCGGTCAATCTCGGCCTGGCGAACCGTTTCCAGGTGCTCCTGCAGCGAAACAATCGTGGGAACCACGTCCAGCGTCTGCAGCCGCGCCTGGAACTTATCCACCTCAAGCTGCACGATGGCTTCGGCGCGGTCGGCCTCGACGCGCCGGTCGGAGATATGCGACGACACCACCTGCTGCAAATCGTCAATGTCGTACACGAACATGCCGTCGAGCTTATTCAGCTCCGGATCGACGTCACGCGGCACCGCAATGTCAATGAAGAACATCGGCCGGTTCTTGCGACGGCTCAGGAACTTCTCACCGTGCTCCTTGCGAAAAATGGTGTGCGGAGCGCCGGTCGAGCTGATTACGATGTCGGCGCGATCCACAGTGTCGTAAAGCTGCTCGAACGCGATGGGTTCTCCGCCAAACTTCTTGGCCAGCGCTGCTGCCCGCTCGTAGGTGCGATTGCCTACGTATAGCTTGCTGGCCCCATGAGCCATCAAGTGACGCGCCGCCAGTTCGCACATCTTGCCGGCACCAACGAGATACACGCTCTTGCCTTCCAGATTGCCGAAGATCTTCTTGGCCAGCTCGACCGCCACCGAGGCAATGGAAACCGCCGACGACGCAATTGCCGTCTCCGTTCGGACCCGTTTGGCCACGGCAAACGCCCGCGAGTAAAGCGCGTCGAGCTGCGAATTCACCGCTCCCACGGCGCGGGCAGTGGCGTAGGCTTCCTTTACCTGGCCGAGAATCTGCGGCTCGCCGACCACCATCGAGTCCAGGCTCGACGCTACGCGGAAGACGTGACGCACGGCGTCACGCTCACGGTACTCGTAGAGATACTTGCGAAAGGCTTGTGTATCGAACCCATAGAGCTCGTGAAGGCATCCATGCAAATCGACGTTTGCGTCACTCGCGCGGGCGATCAGTTCCACCCGGTTACAAGTGGAGACAATCATCGCCTCTTCGATGCCAGGCTGCGACACCAGCAGCTTTACCGCCTCGGGCAAACGCGCTTCGGAGATGGCGAACTGCTCGCGCACCTCCACGGGAGCGGTCTGGTGGTTCACGCCGATGACGATCAGGTTCATAGCTGAGGAAACCTGTGGACTCGGCTGAGACTGTTGGCGGCCCACACGCCCAGCGCAATGACGAACGCGCATGTTGCCAACAGTGCCGCGCGGCGTCCGCGCCAGCCTGAACTCCAGCGTGTATACAGCAGCAGCAGATACACAAACCACATGATGAACGACAGGAGAATCTTGGGATCGGTGAAAAATAGCGGTCCGTACTTGGCAATGGCCAGCACCGAGCCGGCAATCAGGCCAAAGGTCATAAACGGAAAGCCGAAGAGCAGCGATCGATAGCCGATGTCGTCGATGGTTTCCAGCGACAGTTTCGACACCAGCGCGTCCAGGCTCTTGGCCTTCAATGCCCTCTCCTGCATCAAATACAGGACGCTGGCACCGAAGCTGACAAACAGGCCCGCGTAACCCGTAAAGATCAAGGCCACATGGACGAATATCCAACTGCTGCGGAGCGCAGGCGAAGTGATCGTCACCGGCTGCTGACCCACTGCAGAGGCGAAGGTCAACACGAAGACGATGGGAAAAATAACGACGCCCAGCGTGGTGGTGCGGTATCCCACAAAAAAGATAAAGAACACTACCATGGCGACGAACGCCAGCAGCGACTCGGAGTAATGAACCGACGCCCAGGACAGCCTGCCGATGACGACGGTGTATTCGACCAGCGAAACGAAGTGAAAGATGAGGCCGAGGCCGACTGCGGGTTCGACCACCTTGGCCAAAAGGTTGCCCTTCTTCCCCAGCAAAAGCAGGGAATAGAGCAGGCCAACCGCATAAAACGCCACCGCAACTCTAAGCCAAACTAGAGGCATAAACCCCACAGACCCTTAAGGATAGGTCCTGAATCGTTCCTGTAAGAGTCAGTATAAACGGGAGGGCGGCAGGACCGAGTATGCCTATCACACGGGGGTGTGATGTCGGTCACAAGCGGGGTGTACGACCTCGACTAGCTGGGGTAATGAAAGGTGACGATGTGCTGCGAGGCGATGGTCACGCCGTCTTTGGAGGCGGGCCGGAACCGCCACTGCCGCAGCGTAGCCAGCACCCGGTCCTCGATGCCGTAGCCGATGCCGCGGACGAGCTTCAGCTCGATAACATTGCCGTGCTCATCGATCGTGACTTCGACCACCACGTCGCCCTCGACGCCCGGCGGCAAATCTGCGCGCGACACTGCCGGGTCGGGAAACACCTGCGGCAGCGCCGGGATGACTTCGTGGCCGGTGAGCGGCGCGCCCGGTACACGAGCCCCATAGAGCGACCCGCCTTTCGCTGCCGTATCGAGCGTAGCACCCGCTGTGGCGTTGTCGTCTTCGTGAATCAGCGGCAATGGTTTGGGGACGACAGGCGTATTTAGCGAGGCTGCATGCAGGTTAAGTTTTGGCTTCTCCGGAACCTGGGCTTCTTTCTCGGCGCCGACCGGGGCGAGATACGTGATGCTGCCCGACGAACCCGGCGTTCCCAGGGCTACGTCAGACGGCATGATGAACACAGGCGCAGGATGGTGGGTAAGCAGGAACAGGGCCACACAATGCGCGGCGAACGAGAGCAGCAGCGCGATGTCCCAGCGCTTGCGTCCAGTCGGCTTCATCTCGCTAAACACAGATTCCCTCACCCATCAGCACGTTAGACATAATTTACCGCAGGAAGTGAGCGGAAGCGATGGCCTGAATAGGCCATTGAGGTTACGGCCGCGACACTCGTTGCCTAATCAATTCCGACTGATTCCAGCAGAGTGGTCAGCGAGGCGGAATCCAGGATGAGGCGGCGGCCGTCCTGCAGCATGTTAGGGATCTCGTCAAAGCTTTGCAGCAGGCGGAGTTTCGCAGCGGCGTATTGCTCAGGATCGCTGAGCAGGCGTCCATGTTCCTCAGCAAACGTTTCCAGGGAGCGCGGCTGCAAAAACACGCTCACCGCAAACACGGACTTGCGGTCGCGGCTCACATCGAAAACGAACTCGGTGGAGGGGGCAAATGGGTCACCGTCCAGCGCCGCCCGGCTGCCGACAAAGTAGTACTCATACACGTATCCCGTCTGGGCGGTATAAGTCTTAACACGGCGGACGGTCATGGCAACTCCAAGAGCGCGATTCTGCGTTGTACTACTCACCCCTCCGTCGGACTCTCGCGCAGACGGGCAGCGGCCGCTTCCGGGTTCACGGACGAGGCATACACTTCCTTGAAGGCGTACGACTTGACCTTCGCCCCGAGAATGGGAAGAATCTCAATGTGCCAGTGGTAGTCGTCTTCGATGGACTTCCAGTATCCCAAAGTTTCGGACTTGTGCAGCGTGTTGGGTGAGGTGTGCAGCACCATGTGGAAGCCGTCGGCGACGCTGCGTATGCGGTGCAGCGTGCGCCGCAGAAGCGCGGCGAGATCGCGCAACCCGCCGGAACGCGCAGCCACCCGCTCGAAATACGCCTCGTGGACGCGCGGTGCGATCCATGTCTCATAGGGAGTGCGCGAGGCGTAGGGGCAGGAAACCAGGTAGTCGCCCCGAGCTTCGATAATGCGCTTCTCCTGCTTCAACTCCTGCGCGAAAATGTCGCAGAACACGCAGCGCTCCTTCACCTTGTAGTGCTCGCGGGCAGCGCGAAGTTCGTACAGCACCCGCCGCGGAACGAACGTGGTAGCGACAATCTCCGAGGTAGGGTGGTCGAACTCCTGGCCGGAGTGGGGCCCGACGTTTTTAATTACGCTGACAAACTTGAATCGGCCGTCTTTCTTCAGGTCGAGGATCCGTTGCGCGCAGAGCGCGAGATATTGTTCGATCTCGCGGTCGTCGGCGTTCCAAAGCTGGCGGTCGTGCCGTGCGTTCTCGATGATGACCTCGTGCGCCCCAACCGGCTGCATGGTGTCATACAGACCGTTGCCGGCGCGGCCGGGTTCGCCTTCCACGCGGTACAACGGCTTGGGATGGACGACAGCCCGGGCCGACCACGGGTTTCCGTTGACGGTGGCCATGGTGGTCAGCACCTGCAGTTGCAGGCCCGATTCGGGACAGAACGGGCAGAGGAAGTCACTGCCTCGTTCGTTCTCCCGGTCGTCACCGGTGATCACCCACGAACGCGTGATGGGGTCCTTGCGCAACTCCATGGTGCTGTTACTGTAAGCTGCCTTCAGGGAAGGAGCAAACGGCTTTTCCGTTTGTCACAATTCGTATTTTGCAGAGCTGGGTGTGTCCTCTCAGGAAAAAGTCGCTAGGCGGCAACCGCAACTGGTGATGCGGCGTTGTTAGAATGAGAGCGTGAACCGTCCCATCCGCCTCATCGCCATTGATCTCGATGGCACCCTGCTGAATTCCAGGGTCGAACTGTCGCAGGAAAATCGCGACGCGCTCCTCCGCGCCCATCAGGCCGGAATCGAAATTGTCCTAGGCACGGGCAGGCGACATGATTTCGCGCTGCCCATAGCGCAATCTCTGGGCTTCGACCTGTGGCTGCTTAGCTCAAACGGCGCCGTGACGCGTTCCACGCAAGGCGAAACTTTTCATCGCGACCTGCTGCCCAAACACACGGCGATCCGTTTGGTTGAGGCGCTGCACAAATACCGCAACTACATGGTTCTGACTTTCGACCGGCCGGCCATGGGCGCCATCATTTGCGAAAACCACGACCAGCTCTACGGTGTCATCCAACGCTGGATGGAAAAGAACGCGCCATTCATCGAGTTCGTCAGCCCAATCGAGAAGTCGCTGACTGAAGATCCAATTCAGGCCATGGTTTGCGGTCCGGTGGAGTTTATGGGGCGCGCCCAGGCAGAGCTTGCCGCCCTCGATTTCTGCGACGACTTCACGACACTGCGCACGCAATACGACTTCCGTGATTTGTGCATCGTGGACATCCTGAATGCGGGCTGCTCCAAGGGCCATGCGCTGGAGCGCTGGGCCCGGCACCGCGGCTTCGATCGCAGCGAGGTCATGGCCATCGGCGACAATTACAATGACGTCGAGATGTTGACCTTTGCCGGACATCCGGTGATCATGGGCAATGCCTGCAACGCACTGAAGCAGAATGGCTGGACGGAGACCCTGAACCACGATGAGCATGGTGTAGCCGCCACCATCGAACACGTACTGGAGTCGAACGCGGCAACCTTGAATGCGTAGAGTGTTCCAACTCGGGCTTGTGTTGGGCCTGCTTGTGGCGCAGCTTCCGGCGGCGGAGATGGCCAACCTGCGCAACGGGTTCAGTATCCGCCACGAGCGGCATGAAACGCTGGGCGAAACCACGCGGCTGTACCTGGGCAGCGATGCTTCCGGCGGATTCGTTGACGTTGCCACGGCGCAAATCGAGAGCTTCGAAGCCGCGCCGCCCGATCCGGTCGTATCGAATACGGCATCTTCCGCACGAGACCTGCCAGCGATCATCGGCGAAGCAAGCGCCCGCAGCCGCATTGATGCCGACTTCATCGCCAGCGTGATCCACGCGGAGAGCAGTGGTAATCCGCGCGCAGTCTCTCCCAAAGGCGCGCAGGGACTAATGCAGCTTATGCCCCAGACGGCCAGCGCTCTGGGCGTGACGAACAGTTTCGATCCTGCAGAGAACGTGGACGGCGGCGTGCGCTACCTCCGCGAGTTGCTGCTGCAATACCGCGGGGATGCCGCCAAGGCGTTGGCCGCCTACAACGCCGGCCCGCAGCGGGTGCAGCAGTACCACGGTGTGCCTCCGTACCGCGAGACGCGCGCTTACGTGGCAAAAGTGATCAACGATTACAATCGCAAAAAAACAGCAGCGGCGAAGCGGGCCGCAAAACAAACCAAGACGCATCCCGCCTCCACGCAAGAGGAAGCGATGGCGGCCCCCCCTGTCGCGAGGGGCAGGTAGTTGGTCATTGACCCCGCTCGCCCGCTCGTTTACCTTTTGAGTTTGGACACCCATAGCGGCCGATGGTCGCAAGGCTGCTGATTTCCTCATGAACAAGAAACGAACCCTGGTAACCGTCGTTATCGTAGTCGTGCTCTGCCTGCTGGTGTACCTGCAGGTGCACGCCTGGAAGAAGTTCGATTGGACGACCTTCTGGAGCAACACCCAACACGTTAACTGGATCTACGTAGCGGGAGCGGTGACAATCATCTATCTTCTGTACGTATTGCGAGCGGTGCGCTGGCGGATCTTCCTGAAGCCGATGTGCGAAACCACCACCGGCCGCCTGATCGCACCGCAGTTTATCGGGTTTGCGGGGCTGGCGCTGCTGGGCCGCGCCGGAGAAGTGGTTCGTCCCTACCTCATCGCCAAGAAAGAAGATCTCACCCTCACGTCACAACTCGGGGTGTGGACCGTCGAACGCATCTTCGACATGGGCTCGGTCGCGCTGATGTATGTGGTCGTAGTCTTCATCGGAGACCCGCTGTGGAAGACCCTCCCGAACACGCATTTGGATTCCGAAGTACGCTGGTCGGCAATCGTTTTCCTTGCCGGAATGGTGGCCCTCACGGCTGCCGCGGTAGTCTTTCGCCGGTCAGGTCATGCCATCGCCGAGCGCCTCGAACAGAGGCTCGCGCGACGAAGCCACGGTCTAGCACACGGAGTGCGGACAAAAATCGATGCCTTCACCGACGGCTTGCAGGTCATCAGTGACGCATCCTCGTTCATTCAGTTGCTCGCTCTATCATTCGTGATGTGGGCAGGAGTCGGACTCGCGTACTGGCTGGTCATCCACGCCTACGGCGGACGGCTGGCGGAACTTGGTCCGGCCAGCATCATGGTGCTGTTGGTTGCAGCCATGTTTGGATCGCTGCTGCAATTGCCCGGTGTCGGCGGAGGCTCGCAACTGGCCACCATCGCCGTGCTTAATGGAATTTTCGGCGTGGAAAGCGAGGTCGCCGTCAGCTGCGGCATGCTGATCTGGCTCTCCACTTTCATGTCCGTGATCCTACCCGGGCTGCTGCTGGCCCACCGCGAGCGGCTCTCGCTGCGGGCCGTGGCGGCGGCGGAAGAAAGCGAACAAGCTGCCCTCGAGAAGTAGCTTCCGCAGTGGATGCGGAAGATTCGCCCCAACACCCTGCGCGAACTGAGGGACCCTCGGGGAGGGTCTAACGAACCAAGGGTCCCATGGCCCGCGATATCTGTGGCGCCTGCTCATCCCCACGAGCCGCGAGCGCTAGCTGCGGCTTCGCTAAAAGCGCCCGCGAAGCCACTTCGCTGCAAAGATGGCGCCCGATCCAAGCATGAGCATCGTCCCCGGCTCCGGCACACCCGGTGGCGGAGGCGTTCCCCCGAATCCATCCAGATAGACATAGCCGGCATGAGCGCCGTAAGGGCAGTCAGAGCCGAGCAATGTCAAGGTAAAGTCATGACCCTGCAGGGCGCTGACGTCCAACATCTGGACCTGCCAATCGGTGTAATACCATCCGCCGTAATAATTGAAAATCGAGCCGTTATCATATGAGTTGTAAGTCAGGTTTACCAACGCTGTATGGGTTGTTTCGTCAATGAGCTGTAGGGTGAAGTTGTCGGAGTCGGTCGAGCCGTGCGAAGCCTGCAGTACCGCAGCCCACGCGAAGTAGATGTAGGGATCTGTGTAATTGGTCACTGTCTGACTAATGACCGAAACGCTGTAGTTGTTGTTCCAGTCGTTGACCCGCGCCGCGTACACGCCGTTGTAGACCGTGTTCAGCCGATTCCCGACCACCGGATCGAAGCCCTGGCCTACGATCGCCGAGGCGTTGTAAGCAAGATTGTAGTTGGATCCACCCGGCAGATAGGTGCTGGGATCGATCGGCCAACCGCCGTACCAAACACCCGCACCCTGGGTCCAGTTGTTGAAGTTTCCATCCTCGAACCCGCCGTTCACAAACTTACCCGCGACCGCCGGTGATGCAATGGCCAGACAGCAAGTCAGGACCAAAGCAGCCCTGAGAACTAGCTTCATAATTCCACCTCCATGCGCATGAAAATTGTTGCGTCGTGCGAATGACTTCGTCACGGCATGTGGGGGTATGCCGCCGTCATTCGTGGAACGGATCGATCACGCCACGAACGGAGAACGTCCCGATTTGGGAGTACGGCCGAGTCGTTCTCACTCTGTACAAGTGCACTCACACTGCCAAAAGGCTGTCGGTCGCGCAAGATTGTGCCGCAAGATTCCACTTCCGTTCAAATACCACTAACGTGGTGTTAGTGCTTAAGTTATCAATTCCGTTATTGGGAATTTCTCGATCAGTAACGCTGCAAGACGGGCAATGACGCCTCATTTTGCATGACCGATTCACGGGTGAACCGCAAACTTTTGCGCATTCTGGGTAGGCCACTTCCCCCATTTGACAGCAAATAGCAGACTCCGTTCCCAAAACAAAGTTATGGAGCCAAACATGCCGACGCCGACTAGGCACTTTCGATCTGCCAATTCTCCCCTGCTACAATCGTGTTGCGGGCTCGGTTTGGCCTGCCTTTTCCTTCATCCATGAAGTGTCCCTTCTGCGGGTTTGAAAACGATAAAGTCGTCGATTCGCGTGAGAGCAAGGAAGGCGAATCCATTCGCCGCAGGCGCGAGTGCCTGCAGTGCGAAAAGCGCTTCACCACTTACGAACGCATTGACGAGATTCCATACATGGTCATCAAGAAAGATGGCCGGCGAGAGAAGTTCGAGCGCCAAAAGGTCTTGAACGGTCTGCTGCGGGCGTGCGAGAAGCGTCCGGTCTCAATGTCTAAGCTGGAGCAGATCGTCAACGATGCCGAAGGATTGGTGGTGGATTCGCCCGAGCGCGAGCGCACCGCCAGCGAAGTCGGCGAGCTCATCATGAATCGCCTGAAGCGCATCGACAAGGTCGCTTACGTGCGGTTCGCCTCGGTGTACCTCGACTTCAAAGATGTCCGAGAGTTCATGGAAGAGTTGAAAGAATTGCTGGATACCAAAGAAAACGCTAACGCAAAATCGAAGACCGTAAACTAGCACCGCGAGAGCACATGGCATATACAGTTACGTTGATTCCCGGCGACGGCATCGGGCCGGAAGTAGTGCAGGCAACCGTTCGCATTCTGGAAGCTACCGGCGTCAAGTTCGAGTGGGAGAGTTTCGCTGCCGGCGCCGAGGCCTTCGCGAAATACCAGGAGTACATCCCCAAGGAACTCACCCAGTCGATCGAGCGCACGCACATCGGGCTCAAGGGGCCGGTCACGACTCCAGTGGGTGGCGGCTTCTCCAGCATTAATGTGGCGTTGCGCAAGAAGTTCGAGCTGTTCGCCAACTTCCGGCCCATCATCAACTTGCCGGGAGTGCCGACGAAGTATCCCGACGTTGATCTGATCGTAGTGCGAGAGAACACTGAAGGTCTTTACTCGGGCATCGAGCATGAAGTCGTCCCCGGCGTAGTGGAAAGCCTGAAGATCATCACCGAGAAGGCTTCCATGCGCATCAGCAAGTTCGCCTTCGAATATGCGCGCAAGTTCAAGCGCAAAAAGATCCACGCCATCCACAAAGCCAACATCATGAAGATGTCGGACGGCCTGTTCATCAAGTGCTCGCGGACGGTCTCCCGTGGCTTCCCCGAAATCACCTACGGCGAGCACATTGTGGACAACACCTGCATGCAGCTGGTGATGAATCCCTACCAGTACGACGTGCTGCTGCTGGAGAACCTGTACGGCGATATCATCTCTGACCTTTGCGCCGCTTTCGTTGGCGGACTTGGACTGGTAGCGGGCGCGAACTTCGGCACCGATTGCGCCATCTTCGAGGCGGTACACGGCTCCGCCCCTGACATCGCGGGTAAAGACATGGCGAACCCGACCGCTGTATTACGCTCAGGCGTGTTGATGCTACACCACCTCGGCGAACACAGCGCCGCCAACCACATTAACGCCGCGCTGGCGCACGTTTACACCGCCAAACAGCATGTCACCCGCGATGTTGGAGGTACGGCCGGAACCAGTGAGTTCGCCGACGCCGTTATCGAGGCGCTGCACACGATTCCGGTTCCGCCGCCGGTCACGCGGGAAGTGGAACTGTAGCGGGTTTGTCCGCGCAATATGGCAGCCCCGCAACGGCGGCTGCCCGCTAACCCGTTTGATACAATACCGCTACGGTCGTTCACGCCGACTGGACGTAACGGCACGGCAATTGAGCACAGTTTTGATTCGTCACTCCTACGCAGACATTTAACTGGATTTACGGCCTACCGTTGCCGGGGACGCCTTGCGCGACGCCAGCGGTGATTAGGAGCTTGTTCTGACCACTCCGACGATTCCGTACAACCAGGCGTACCATCGCTTCGCTGTCTTTCTCGCGAGCATGACCCTGGCGTTGATCGTGCTGGGAGCGATGGTCACTAGCCACGACGCTGGGCTTTCGGTGCCTGACTGGCCGACCTCGTTCGGTTCCCTGTACAAGATTCCTCCGATGGTAGGCGGTGTGAAATACGAACACGGCCACCGTATGTTTGCCGAGTTCGTCGGCCTGCTGATCATCGTGATAGCGGTATGGACGCAGCGCGTGGAGCAACGCACGTGGATGAAAGCCCTGGGCTGGATCGCCCTCGCCGCGGTTATCGGCCAGGGCGTGCTGGGCGGACTGACGGTGCTGTTCGGCTTGCCTTGGTATATCTCCACCGCGCATGCCACGCTCGCTCAAACGATCTTTTGTGTTGTGACCGCCATGGCGCTCTTCACCAGCAAGAGCTGGCTGCAAGACACCAATCCCATCGCAGAAGACGAACTCGCCCCGAGCACTCCCGCGCTGACCACTCTCGCCGCGGCCTGTGTCTGGGTCCAGTTGATTCTCGGTGCGGCCTTTCGCCACACTGGCATTCGCTTGCTGCCGCACGTCATCGGCGCCTGCGTGGTGACCGCCATGCTCTGCTGGACGGTAGTACGTATCCTGACGCGCTACAACAATGCGGCGCAATTGCGGCGCCCGGCGCAGTTGATCCTTGCCATGCTGATGGTGCAACTTGGCCTGGGATTCGCCGCCTACACCAGCCGCCTCATCTGGATGCTGAATGCGCCCGCGCCAGCCACCTACGTCGTCATGAGCACGGTGGCGCATGTAGCCGGCGGAGCAATCGTACTCGCCGCCACGGTCGTGCTGGCTATCCAAACCCGCCGCATGATCAGCGTCGGCGGACAAGAAAGAGCAATGACGCCCTCGTCACGAAAGGCCGTAGTTGCATGAGCACTGCCACCCAGCCATTGGCGATTCCCCACGTAGGACTGTCGTCGGCACTGCGCGACTATTCCGTGCTGGTGAAGTCGCGCGTCACCACGCTCATCATCCTCACGACGTGGTGCGGCGCGTACCTCGCGGCGGTAAAGTCGGGGATCCCGGGACTCTCGTGGTCGGTCTTCAACGCTCTGATCGGCATCGGACTGGTCAGCGGCGGAACTGCCGCCATCAACGAGGTCATGGAGCGCGACCTCGACGCGCACATGAGGCGTACAGCCCTGCGTCCGCTGGTCACCAAGAGCATGAGCGTCGTTCATGCTTCGGCGATCGCGTTCGGCATGACCCTCGGCGGTCTTGCGTATCTGTGGTTCGCGACGAACTGGCAAGCTGCCTTGCTCACCGGCCTGACTTCAGCGAGCTACCTGTTGGTGTACACCCCGATGAAGCAAGTGCACCCCATCTGCACATTCCTGGGCGCATTTCCAGGAGCGATGCCTCCGTTGCTCGGATGGGTGGCCGTGCGCGGCCGCATCGATCCCGAAGCCGTCGTTCTCTTCGCCATCATGTTTTTCTGGCAGTTCCCGCACTTCCACTCCATCGCGTGGCTCTACCGAGAGGACTACGAGAACGCTGGCGTTCGCATGCTGCCGGTCGTTCACCCCGACGGCCGCTCCACGGTCCGCGCCATTGTCCTGTATGCTGTCGCGCTGGTGCCGGTTACGCTGGCCCCCACGCTGATGGGCATGACCGGATGGACGTACTTCGCCGGAGCGCTCCTGCTGGGCGTCGGCCTGCTGTGGTTCAGCTTGCGCATGTGGACCATGAAGCTGGCTCCCATTGCGCCCGATTCCAAAACTCACGCGCGTCACTTGCTGAAAGCCACGGTGATTTACCTGCCGCTGCTGTTTGCCCTGATGATGCTCAACCGCGCGGCATAGAATAGAAGCAGAGTGAATTCCAAGACTGCCACAACTGATGTTAGAAGACCCGCACGCTTCTTCCCTGCGCAGTAATGCCGCGCCCGTCATTCAACTGCAGGACCTCCGCCACCAGTACGGCGACCGCATCGCATTGGCGGGCGTGTCGTTCGAGGTCCGTCCGGCCGAGATCTTCGGACTGCTCGGCCCCAACGGCAGCGGCAAGACTACGACCTTTCGCATCCTCTCGACGTTGATGGTTCCCTCCGGCGGACGCGCGCTCATCATGGGCCACGATGTTGCCAAGGAACCCGGCAAGGTCCGTAGCCAAATCGGCGTCGTCTTCCAGGAGCAGAGCATCGACATCAAGCTCTCAGCGGAAGAAAACCTCATGCTGGTAGGCCACGTGTACGGGTTGCGCGGCGCTGCGTTGAAGGCGCGCGTCGCGGAGATGCTCTCGCGCGTGGGGCTCGCAGACCGCGCGAAAGAAAAGGTCGAGACCTTTTCCGGCGGCATGAAGCGCCGGCTTGAACTGGCCAAGGGTCTGTTGCACCATCCGTCGGTGCTGTTACTCGACGAGCCCACCACCGGCCTAGACCCCGGCGCGCGCCGTGATCTGTGGCAGTACCTCCAGATCCTGCGCGACGAGGAACACGTTTCCGTTCTGGTCACGACGCACCTCATGGAAGAAGCCGAGCGTTGCGATCGTCTGGCGATATACGCTGAAGGCAATGTCGTCGCGCTGGGTACTCCAGCCGAATTGAAAAGCGAAATCGGTGGCGACGTGATTTTGCTCGAAGCCGCCGAGCCCGACGCCCTGGCGCAGCACATCGAGCAGCGCTTTGGATTGCAGGCCGCAGTCATCGACAACAAAGTTCGCCTCGAAATCGAGCAGGGCCACCGCTTCGTTACCGATGTGGTCGAAGCCTTTCCCGGCGAGATCGAAGGCGTATCAGTGCACAAGCCAAGCCTGGAAGACGTCTTCATCCGCCGCACCGGGCATCGATTCTGGACCGAGCAGGAAGAAGACAAGCATTGAACCACAGAGACACTGAGGCACAGAGGTGGTTAAGAACTGAGTCGACTCCGTGCGAATTCCGTGTTCATCCGTGGTGAAGAAGTAACTCTTATGGCGACACGAACCGCATCCTTACCGGCAACATCCCTGCACGCCCCCGCGCGCAGTCGGAATCGTGCTTCCTCCATTTCTCTGTGGTGGCGTGAGATTGTCCGCTTTTACCGCCAGCGCAGCCGGGTGGTCGGCGTAATCGCCTCACCACTGCTGTTCTGGCTGGTAATCGGCTCGGGCTTCGGCTCGTCGTTCCGCTCTTCGGGAGCAGGCGGCCAGCACTACCTCGACTACTTCTTCCCCGGCGCGCTCATCATGATCGTGCTCTTCACCGCCATCTTCACCATGATGACGGTGATCGAAGACCGCAAGGAGGGCTTTCTGCTCTCGGTGCTGGTCGCGCCCGTCAGCCGCTCAGTCATCGTGCTCGGCAAAGTTCTCGGCGGAGCCACGCTGGCCACCCTGCAAGGACTCATCTTTCTCGTCTTCGCGCCGTTCCTCGGAATTCACTTCACCTTTGTAAGCTTCGCCCTGACCGTGGTGGTGATTTTCCTGGTTTCGTTTTCGCTCACCGCGCTCGGCTTCATCATCGCCTGGCCCATGGATTCGACTGGCGGCTTCCACGCCGTGATCAATCTGTTCCTGATTCCGCTGTGGCTATTCTCGGGCTCGATGTTCCCGCTGTCAGGGGCGTCCTTCTGGATTCGCGCCATCATGCGCATCAACCCGCTGACCTACGGCACCGACGCCCTGCGCATGCTGCTCTACCCGGGAGAGCTGGCGACAACTTTTCCGTTGAGCACGAACTTGCTTGTGTTGGCCGTATTCACGCTGGTGATGTTCAGCTTCTGCTTCCTGGTGGCCAATCGTCGCACCACCAAGCCCGCGGCGTAATGTGGCGTAATAAGAAATACGCCGTAGAGTGCCATCTTTAAGTTTTGTCATCCCGTCCGAAGGGAGCGTAGCGACCGGAGTCGAGGAACCTGCCTTTTGGACCCTTCCCGGAGCCCGTAAAGACGCGTCCTGACAGAAATTCGTCTTATGCAATTTTCCCCATCATTCTTCCCCGCCCTCAATGCCTGCCTCAACGGCACCAGCGCCGTCCTCATCGGCGCTGGCTACTACTGCATCAAGACCGGACGCCGAGTCGCCCACAAGCGCTTCATGCTCACGGCCTTCGTCACCTCGACGCTCTTCCTCATCTCCTACCTCTACTACCATCTTGTGCTGCGCGCAGGCGTCACTCATTTCAAGGGCGAGGGCATCTGGCGGCCAGTGTACTTCTCCATCCTGTTGTCGCACACCTTTCTGGCGGTCGTGGTCGTCCCTTTCATCCTGGTGACGCTCTACCGGGCGCTTAAGGGCAACTTCGCGCGCCACAAGGCCATCGCCCGTTGGACCTTTCCCATCTGGCTTTACGTGTCGGTCACCGGGGTCGTGATTTACGTCATGCTGTACAAGATTTTCGTGCACTAGATTGCGGCGACTCACTCTCCGTCAGATAGAGCACCACTCCTGCAGCCCGAAGGGCGTAATTTGTCTTAGCCGTGGGCGTAAGCCCCCGGAAATCGCGCCTTTTGCCCTCCTGAGCCGGCTTCAGCCGGCGGCACATTGGCGCATCTCGAACTGCGCGGCGCCAGCTCAATCACTCCCTCGCCCCTTTCTGATATCCTTTGCCTTCCCGGTCTGTTGTCCGTTCTGTGGCGGGTGCGGCGTGGACCGCACGCAATGCTGGCGAAGCTGACCTCCGCCCGCAGGCGTTCCGCTCAATTTCATTGTTTTAGATAGGAGCACTTCTCATGGCAAAGAGCGTTAACAAAGTAATTCTTCTCGGCAACCTGGGCAAGGACCCGGAATTGAAGACCACCCCTAGCGGCATGGCGATTGCCACTTTTTCGCTCGCCACCAGTTCGTCCGTCAAAGACAAGGACGGCAACTGGCAGGACCGTACCGAGTGGCACAACCTCAAGGCCTTCCAGCGCACCGCCGAGATTGCCGCCCAGTACCTCAAGAAGGGCAACAAGGTTTACGTCGAGGGTCGGCTGCACAGCGAGTCTTGGGACGACAAGGAAACCGGCCAGAAGAAGTACAAGACCGAGATCATCGTCAATGAACTCGTCCTGCTCGGTGGTCCGCGCGACGGCGGCGAAGGCGCAAGCGGCGGCTACAGCGGCTCGAAATCCGGCGGCGCAAAGTCCAACAACTTCGACCAGCGCACTCCCGACCACGACGAAGCCCCGACGCCGGCAGGAGAGATTACGGACGAAGACATACCGTTCTGATACAGCATTAGCTTTCAGCTAGGCAATGTCCCGCTCAGTGTCTACTTGGGCGGGACAATTTTTGGAATCCAATCCTTCCGGTTTGAGTCTCCCTTCCCGCGCCCCGCATCTTATTGCGCATAATCTGGCCCGACGAAGGAGCTACGCGCATGGCGCGAAAAATCATCTATTGGGCCAGCACTGCATTAGTCGCCGCCAGTGGACTCATGGCGGCGTTCGCTTACCTGTCTGGCAGCCCACAGGCAATCGAAGGATTCAAACTCGTGGGCTATCCTCAGCAGTTGCGAATTCTGCTCGGCATCGCCAAGCCGCTTGGCGCAATCGTTCTGCTCATTCCCGGCTGGCCTAGGCTGAAAGAATGGGCATACGCCGGATTCACCTTCGCCTGGATCGCAGCAACGGTCGCGCACTATCTCGCAGGGCAGCATGCCGAGTCGGTCACACCGCTAATCTTGCTGGCATTTCTTTTCGTCTCGTACGTCACCCGGCCAGTCAGTCGTCGGCTGCTTGCCAACAACAACCGGAGTTCCTGGTAAATAACTCGGGGACCTTTAAAACCGTTCCACTCGCCAAACCAGTTGCCACCAGCTAGCTTGGCGAGTGAAACGCTTGTCGGGTCCCCAATTGCGCCACTTCGTCTGATACACAAACTACTAGTGCAGCAGGTCATTCGCCATCAGGTAATATCCGTATTTTTGGGCGGCACTTTCGCAATCGCGCGTCACGTAATCCTGATCAACTACGCTAAGGTCTTTCCTCACTGGAATTGCGGAATCACACCGAGATGTTCCGCTGCCAATCCTAGCTAGACTGAAGAGTGAAGCGAGTTGCTGGCCTCGTTTCAGCAATGCGGTGTGCAGGTTACTGCCATCACCGAGAAATTTCCATCGGAGGTGCACCATGACCAACAACCGAGTTTCAACGATTTGGGGCAGTATTGTCGGACTGATAATCGTTTTTGCTGTTCCGGGATACGCGCAGCAGGCGACAACGATCGACGCGCGCGTGTCCGGTGGCGGCGGCAGCGGAAAATGCACATTCGAGGTTGCCGTGCAAGGCTCAGCGGAAGTGCAGATTCGCGGATCGCAGGGCCGACTGGTGACGCTTTCGGGAAGTCCAGCCCAGTGGCGCCGGCTCGATTGCAACCAGCCGCTTCCAGCCAATCCTACGGACTTTCACTTCAAAGGAATTGATGGTCATGGAAAGCAGAAGCTTTTGGTGGCCCCGAATTCAAACGATGGTGTGGCCGTGATCCGAATTGATAACAACGGTGACGGAAACGAAGGCTACACCGGCGACATCCTCTGGAACGGCAGCTCCAACAGGGGGACTAACTGGGGAAATCCCTCAAGTAATTGGAACGACGGTTGGAACAGCAATGCCGGCTTTTGGGGTAACGGGTCCTCTAGCTGGGGAGGCCAATTTAGAACCATCCGCGCGAAGGTATCCAGAAGCGGAGGCAGCGGCAAGTGCACATTTGAGGTAGTTGTGAACGGAGTAGCCGACGTGGAGATTCGGGGCGATCAGGGGCGACTCCGCACCATCAGCGGGAATCCAGCAACCTGGCGACGATTGGATTGCAACCAGCCGCTTCCTGCCAATCCCAACTCCTTCAAGTTTTCAGGCGTCGACGGACATGGTAAGCAATCGCTAGTCGAGTATCCCGGTTCCAACCATGGCGTAGCGGTGATCCGCATCGATAACGGAAACCGCGGCAACAATGAGGGCTACACCGGAGATATCACCTGGAAAGGTGCTAGCGGCTACTCGAATGCCTGGGGGAACAACTCGGGCTACCAGCAGTCGGCGCTGCAATGGACCGACACCACAGGCTGGAACGGCGGTGCATCGAACTCGACAGCCGCTCAGGTGTGCCAAAGCTTCATCGCCCGCCGCGTAGGAAGCGAACATTCTGACGTTACAAACGTGCAAATGCTCCCAAATACGACGCAGGTGTTGCAGGACAATAGCGGTGTCGTGCGCGTCCAGGGCGAAGGTCAATATCAAAGTAACAGCGGAGGCAGCGGCGGTTTTCGATATCGCTGCGCCTACGACACGCGGACCCAGCAAGTGGCCGAGTCCGGCTACCGGCAGTGACTGTCTCGGAATGCTCAAGAGCGCCGACGATCAGGAAAAAGTGACTCAACCAGCGGTTCGGGCATCACTACCACAAGCGGTCAGATTGTCCGCAGGATTCCGGCCACTCGCCGCTTGGCTTCATCACCACGAGGTTTTTGTTGACACACAAATCATCTGAATGGAGACGAGAATGCCTAAATCTGAACCCGTCACGCCCGCCACCAACGATTCTCAGATTTCCCGTGAGCGACTCGCAGAACTCCTGAACGAAGATCTCTCCCGCGAATATCAGGCCATCATTTCCTATGTCGTGTATTCGCAAGTGTTGAAGGGCGCGGCCTACATGGACATCGCTTCGCAGCTTGAGTTGCATGCCAAGCAGGAACTTGATCACGCACTGACCATTTCGCGACAAATCGACTATCTCGGCAAGATGCCTACGGTCACACCTAAGCCGGTGCGGACTTCGGAAAATCCGAAACAGATGCTGCGATTCGATCTGGAAAACGAAAACGAGACCATTCGCAACTACCGCGAACGTGTCCGGCAGTGCGAAGCTTTGGGTGAATATGCCCTGGCGGAACAGATTCGCCAGATCCTGGTCCAGGAGCAAGACCACCAGATCGACCTGGCCACCGCATTGGGCGAGGATGTCCCCGATTTGAGCAGAGGCCCCAGGAGACGATCATCGCAATGATTGCGGCAAGGCGAAATTCTGCCACGAGTGAACCATGACCTAGCATCGCCAATAAATGATTGGTCTCAGTTTAGTGAACTGTTTCCGTTGTCCTGCATCACCTTCTTCTGCAGCTCCGGTGGAAGCGCGTGATACAGCACCAGGAAGGTCCCGTTGGTCCACCCGAACCCGATCAGGTTCTCGTGGTATCCCGCCAGCACCGGAGCCTCGTCACTTCCGGTCACCACGTTGTACTTCTCCCGGATTGTGCCCGTCCGCTTGTAGTTGGTCAGCACTGTGGTCAGGAACTGCACGGAAACCCTGTCTGCCTCGGCGTCGTATCCCGCCCGGCGCATTCCCTCAATGGCAATCAGGTTGTTGGGCGCCCAACCATACGGCAGGTCCCACTGCACGCCGGTTTGCTGATCGCTCATGGCCAATCCGCCCTCGTGGTCGAAGATGCCGAGGTTCTTCATCACCCCCTTGGCTTGTTCAGGAGTCGCAAGCCCCACCCAGAGCGGAAAGAACGTAGTCACATAGTGGTAGCTGGACTGAGTACCGGTAGTGAAGTCCCAGTCGAAGAACATTCCCTTTTCGGCGTTCCACAGGTACTTGTTGATGAGCTTTTTGCGCTGCTCTGCGGCAGCCTGCCACTTCTTCACTCCGCCTGAGTAGCCGAGAATTTCAGCCATCTGCGCCAGATCCATCTCGGCCTTGTAGAGCAGGCTATTGAGGCAGTCCGGTGCGTAGTGCTGCGTTGACCCGTCAAACGGCCCCCACCGGAACGACGGGTCATACCCCGACTCCCGCATCGCGCGATCGCCCACGTAGAACTCGGCTGTCAGCTTCACCGCATGCGCGTTCGGGCACGCCTCGTTGTCACACAGCGGCACCATCAGCTCGGGACCAATTCCCTTCTCCAGCGTGGGAGCGATGTATCCGTACTTTTCTTCATCGTCCGGGTGCTTGAGAAGCCAATCGGCAATCGCGGCGTAGTACTCGGGATGGTCGGCGATATCGGGCACCGGGCCTTCGCCCACGTCGAAGTAGCGCGCCAGCCCGGTATCGCCTGCCACCTTCGGAGGCTTGATCCAGAGGTCGTGATCGCGCACGGCGTACTCGTAGGCCTTCGTCAGCCATTTCTTATCGGCCTTCCCTGCCTTGTTGTCCGCGGCGTACTGCGCCATGATCATCGATGTCAGAAACGGCGGCTGCGAGCGCGTGAGGTAGTAGGCGCGGTTCGCATTGAGCACCGCACCGTAGTTCTCTATCTCGTAGAAGAAGTTCTCGATGATGCCGCGGGCATAGTCGCGCTCTCCGTCTTCCAGCAGTCCCACGATGATGAAATAGCTGTCCCAGCCGTACATCTCGTTGAAGCGCCCGCCGGGTACCACGTACTTGTTCGGCAAGTAAAGCAGCCCGTGCGCGTTCAAATCCGCAACCGGAATGGTGCCGAGGCCGGTGATCTTCTTGGGCAGGTTCTCGACCTTTACGCCGCACTTGCTCAACGCCGCCACCGCCGGAGGCGCCTGCACTCCAAACGGCAGATAAAGCACCGAAGTCGCGCCCGCTCCGAACTTCGGATCGGAAATCGACGAACACTCATTCATCGAGCGGCCCAGCGTGTTCCACGCGTTCTTGATGTACGGCAGGATGTTCTCCTGCGCGGCGGCCGCGGTCTGAGCCGGCGCAGGAGCAGTCGCGGTCGCCTGGGCGAATGCCCAGACTTGCGCCAGCGAAAGAATTACCACCAGCCAGGCGAGCCGCGCCTTTGTAAACGGAGAGAACGAACGGTTGTTCAGGGATTGCATGACGCCGGATTATAGCTGGTTGCATCCGCAATGAGGAAGTCGTCTGTCCTGCTGTACCTGGCCAACCAACGTTGGCGTGATGTTTGCTCTGGCTCTCGATGCCGCGTGGTGCAATAATCCGCGCGATGTTGCTCAACCCATCCAGGAGCGTTATCTGATGATCTGCTTCCGCGTCGCACTCTCCCTCTTCGCTGGTCTTGCTACTCGCTTAGACGGGCAAGTGTTGCTGACCTCGCTACTGGCCGTCGCACTCGCGCTGCCCGCACAACCCGCTCATGCGCAAACCACCCAGGAGCTGCAGCAACAGATCCAGCAAATGAAGCAGCTCTATGAGCAGCAGATCTCCGCCCTCGAGGGCCGTATCGCATCGCTGGAGCAGGCGAATCGCGCAGCCGCCCACGCGGTGCAAGAGAACACCATCTCCGTTACCGACCTGCACAGCGAGGTTGAAAAACAGATGTCGGCACACGAAGAACCCAAGCTCACCCGAGCGCAGAAGACGGAGCTGGAACAAACAGAGCTGGCCAACACTCCGCGATATGACGCCGTGCAGGACTCCGAGCAGGTGGTTGCGGAGCTGAAACAGCAGGCCAAGGCGTTCGAGTTCCACGGCTACCTGCGCTCCGGCCAGGGCCTGAACAGCGAAGGCGGACAGATGGTCGCCTTCCAGGCGCCCGGCGCTCCTGCGAAATACCGCCTTGGCAACGAAGCCGAGACCTATGGCGAAATGATCTTCGTCAACAACTGGATCAATCCCAGCCGCGATCCCGATAAAGCCTGGATGAAGACCGAGGTGCTGGTGCAAGCCAACACCACGCAGGCGCAGTCTTATTCCAACACCGATCAGTTCCGTTTCCGCGAAGCCTTCATCGAGGTGGGCAACGTTTTGGCTTCGAACCCGTCGGCTGAATTCTGGGCAGGCGAACGCTACTACCGTCGCCTCAACATCGACATCAATGACTTCTACATCCTCGACACCAGCGGCTACGGCGGAGGCGTCGAGAACCTGAACGTGAAGATCGGCCAAATGTCAGTGGCCTACCTCGGCGGCGCAAATGATGCGCTGGTCACCAACAACGGCACCTATCCTAAGAGCCTGCTCGATGTGCGTCTCTACGGCGTGAAGACACCCGTGGGTCACATAGGAGCTTGGTTCGATTATTCGTATTCCAAGGGAGGCACGCTCGCCGACGGAACCCAAGTACCCTCCTCCGGCGGCTGGGCCATCGGAGCCGGTCACACGCGCGAGGAGTGGCTAGGCGGCTACAACCGCATCTCGCTGCAGTACGGAATCGGCAACGCGGCAAACTTCTCCACCAGCATCGACGAGCCCACGGTTTATCTGCCCAACGCCCACACCTTCCGCCTTACTGACAGCGCTGTGATTCAGCCCAATAACAAGTTTGCGATTCAGCCCGTGTTCATCTATCAATCGCAAACTAACGGCAATCCTGCCGACGGCACCAACACCTGGATTTCATTTGGCGCTCGCCCGGTATGGTTCTTCACCGATCACGTCTCACTGGCATTCGAAGCCGGCTTCGACCACACCTCGAACGGCGTGGGACTCTATGACGGCTGGCTACGCAAATTCACCATTGCTCCCCAGATCGGCGCCGGGAGAAAGTTCTTCAGCCGGCCCGTGCTGCGCGCGTTCATCACCTATGCGAACTGGTCGCAGGGCCTCGAAGGCTTCGTCGGCGGACCAGCGTTCAAAAACAAAACATCGGGTTGGAACTTCGGGGTGCAGGGCGAGACTTGGTGGTAGAGTCTCGAACCGTTCGACTGAACGCCAGAACTGGTGTCAGAAATGCGACTTGAAAGGGCACGGCTTTAGAGGCTGCTGAAAAAGCTGTTTTGGGTAGAGCTGACCTTTAGGTCAGCGTCTAAGCCGTTTATTTTCGACCCGCCGAGCGGACTTTAGTCCGCGAGGCGTACGTGTTTCCGACTTTTTCAGCAGCCTCTTTAGCCATGCCGCTCCGTGCCTCCTAGAGACGTGGCTTCGGCCCCTGAGGGAACTCGAAGCTCGGCATGCGCATCATGGGTGAGCCTCTTTCTAGTCAGTTTGCAGTGTGCATTCCACTTTCAGCTCGGCACAGACGTTCTGAATGCTCTTCACCACCAACGATGTCGCACTGGGCTGCGAAGCATCAAGGGTGGAGGAGACTACCAGCTGCGTGAGCTTGTCCCCGAGTGGGTTGGCCTGCAAGCCGGCGTTCTGGATGCCGTTCGTGAAAGTGACTTCGCGCTTCTTCGTGTCCTGTTTGAGGATTTTCACTTCTGTCGAGTGCGCCTGCAGACGCTGAATCGCGGTGTCGTAGACCTTCTGCGCCGGCGCCTCGATCACCACCGTAGCGACATCGTATCCACCCTTCCCGTCGGCGCTCTTCTGCTGCATTTGCTGGATGCGGCCGGAGACGGCCCGGGCGACCGCGACCCACTGCGCCTGAGCGGCAAGCGTGGTCAGAAATACAGCCAGCGTGAGGATGACCTTCATTGCAAGTGTCCGCATCGTGACTCCTTATGTCTTGTGCTGAGTCTTGTACTTTCAGCCTCGGAATTGTAACCCGAACATGATGAGAGCCGATGCTCACAATACAAAAAGGCACAGCCGCAGCTATGCCCACTATGAATGGATAGGAGTCAGTGCGCCGGGCGGCCCGGCATGAAGCCAGGCCGCGAGCCGACGAGAAAAGCTTTACGCGTAGTACGCAGCGTTCTTTTCGATGAACTCAGCCTTGTCGGCTGGAACTTCATCGTTCGGAAAAATCGAGTTGGTCGGGCAAACCGGCACGCAAGCGCCGCAGTCGATGCAGCCATCGGGATCAACGTAAAGCTGGGTCGCGGCCTCAAATTTCTCGTCGTCCTTCTTGGGGTGGATGCAGTCGGTCGGGCAAGCTTCTACGCAGAGCTCGTCTTTGGTGCAGGTATCAGTAATTGTGTACGCCATGATTGCTGTTCTCCTCGATCTTTTGTCGCCTGCCACCCTCACCGGCAGCAGCCTTGGCGGTTCTTCCGCCAAATTCAATGTACAAAGTAAGCGCACAAAGGGTCGGTGATGTTCGTCACTTTGCTGTTGTGAGCGAACGCACAACTGGCGAAAGGGCGCAGCTTTAGCCATGCCCTGAGCGAACCCTAAGGGTGCGCCGCACAAGCCCGTTTATTTTTGTCACCACGGGGAGGCTTCAGCCTCCGAGGGATCTGCTTTCCCGACTCTCTCAGCAGCCGTTTCAGTCATGCCGCAAAGCACTGCCAATACGTGACCCGCTTGCGCCCCTGTGCACCGTCCATGTCCGCTATTTTCGACGTGTTCAATTGACAATATCTTGGTACATTGGTACATTAGTACCATGAAGGAACAACCCGAGCACCCCATCGTCGTGGATCGCGTACAAACCGGCGTACGCATGGAAAAGCGCCTGCTGAAAGTCCTGAAAGGACTGGCCGAGTTAAAAGACATGACGCTTGGCGACCTGCTCGAAGGCATCGTGCTGCACGCCTTCGAAGGCAAGGCGCCTTTTTCAGAAAACACCCTGAAAGAGATCGAAAAGCTGCGCAGCATTTACGGCCTGACGCTGCGCGCGACCGACAGCCACCAATTGAAGGAGAAGCGGAAATGAATCACGCACTGGCATTTTCCCTGCTCGCCGCCTTCGCCGGCGTTGTTGCCTCGTCACCGACTCCGGCCCCGGCGGCCGAGACCGCAAAACCGGCCCATACCCACGAGGCATTCAGCTTCGTCATGTCAGCACCCTATGCGGACGTCTTCCCGCTTTTCGGTGCTCATGAAGAAAGAAAATGGGCCGTAGGCTTCGAGCCTAAATTCCTCCACCCCGTTCCCGCCCACGATCAACCGGGTATGGTGTTCACTACGGTGCAAGAAGACATGCCTCGGGTGTGGGTCAACACTGCTTTTGACGCCGCCACCGGACACGTCCAGTACGTTTACTGGATCTCTGATCTCATGGTGGCGCTGATCGACATTCACGTCTCCCGGTCCGGAACCAACGAAATGAAAGTGGATGTCTCTTACGAACGCACGGCGCTGCGTCCCGAAGCCAACGAGCAAGTCATCCACATGGCCCAAGCCGACGCCAACAGCGGACCCCGTTGGGCGGAGATGATCAATGGCTATTTCGCCAGTAGCAGTCCAGACCCCTCCCCCTCCAAAATTGCAAAGTCGCAGAAATAAAAGACTTCCACGATCATCACTTGCAAAGTAGCACAAACATTGGACTTACAGGTAAAGTCGTAGAAACAAAGGAGTTAATGCCTCATCGTAAAAATACAAGACTTTAAAATCAATTACTTAGCTGAGAATACCGTGCAAAGTAGCAGAAACATTGTACTTAAAGAAGCTTTTCTACAACTTGGATGTGTTCCCCTCTCCTAGATGTGTTCCCCTCTCCTAAAGGCCGCAGCAGATTGTCAAAGAGCAATTGAGGAGGCGCGCTACGCGCCTCGCGGGAGAGACACAAATCCTCTCCCTCACAATTCAGCAATAACGCGGATGGGCCCACGCAAGCAAGAAAAATCAACGAGGTCGGAAAACTAAAGTAACCTCGCGCCGCAGATCAGAACGGCAATGATGGCCTGCTATGGTGATAGGCCGAACAGTCAGGATCAGAGTTCGCGGCGGCCTTCGAGTGCCTTCTGCATCGTCACTTCGTCGGCGTACTCGATGTCGCTTCCGGCGGGGACTCCGGTGGCAATACGAGTCACCTTGATCCCCAACGACTTGAAGAGCCTAGAAATATACGTCGCCGTAGCTTCGCCCTCGACCGTGGGGTTGGTTGCGAGAATGAGTTCGTCGACGCTACCGGACTCGATACGGCGAGCAAGACTGGAGATGCGCAACTGGTCCGGCCCGACACCGTGCAACGGCGAGAGGGTCCCATGCAACACGTGATAGACGCCGCTGTAGTTGCGGGTCTTTTCGATGGCGGCGATGTTGGTGGGCTCTTCGACCACGCAAACCAGCCGCTGATTGCGATTCGTATTCGAGCAATAGACGCAGGGGTCAACGTCGGTGATGTTGTTGCACACCGAGCACAGGTGAAGGCTGGCCTTGAGCTGGCGAATAGCGTCAGCAAGCTGGTCCGCATCTTCGTCGGTCGAGCGAAGGATGTGGAAGGCGAAGCGCTGCGCGGTCTTGCTGCCCACGCTGGGAAGCTTTTTGAATTCGTCAATCAAGCGAGCCAGCGGCTCGGCAAATCGGGACAACGTGTACCTCGATCAAATTACCGGTGAAGGTGGTATCGTGCGACAAAAAGTGATGCTTAGGCTCGAAACGTATCACATGCCCGGCAGGCCGAGTCCGCCGAGCATGCCGCCGAGACTCGACTTCATCGCGTCTTCAACTTTTTGCGAGGCGGCGTTGACTGCAGCCGTGATGAGGTCTTGCAGCATTTCAATGTCGCCCGACTTCACGACGTCCGGCTCAATCACGACGCTCAAGACTTGCTTCTGGCCATTCATTCTGACGGTGACGCTGCCGCCACCCGACGACGCCTCGACCACGGTTTGCTGCATTTTTTCCTGGAGCTTTTCCGCTTGCTCCCGCGCCTGCGCCAGCATTTCCTGAATATTGATTCCGCTCATGGTTTTCCAAACTGCGCGGTGCTTGCTTACCCGCGCTCCTTGTGATCGATCACCGAGCGGATTTCCGCTCCGAACTTTTCCTGCATCCGCTGCACCACTGGATCAGACATCGCTCGGCTGCGCGCACTCGCGCCGTTGCCGGCGCGCGGAGTCGCCGGTGCAACAGCCTTGGGCGCAAACTGTGCTCCGCCGCTGATCATCTTGAGCTTCATGGGTCTGCCCGACAATTTCGCCAGCGCTTCCGTCACGATGCGCCGTGGCGCATCGCCCATCGCCACGTCGCACATGACTTGTGACATTGCTACTTTCACAGTGACCTCGTTGCCGCGCACCGACCATTCGCCCAATTCGAGATTGTGCGCCAGCATTTGCTGGCTGGCATCCTCGAGCGCGACGAGAACCGCATTCCGTAGTGACTCAATCGGCGAGTCAGCGGTCGGGATCGGTGCTGGATCCTCGGCGACGGCTACAGCCACCGCCGCTCCCATGATGACCTCAGCCTTTGGAGACGGCGCCGATTTGTTATGTTCCGCCCGAGGCGGAGGCGCAAACTCCGGAGCCTCCGCCTCGGGATCACTCTTGCGCCTGCGATCGGACTCGAACGGCGAAGGCCCCTTGAAGGGAGATGTTGCAGCAGTGCGCGAGGCGGGCGCTTCCGGCGACTGCGGCCTACTCGGCGATGCCGGTCGCGTTGACGATGAACTCGGAGCTGCGACACCGGCGCTTCGCGACGGAGCGGCTGGCACCTTCAGTGCTTCGCCGCTCAACAGCTGCTCAAGCGGCAGCAAGCGCTGCGCGTGAACCAGCTTCAGCATGCCGAGTTCGAGATGGAAACGCTGCTCCTGCTTGTAGCCGAGATCGGAGTGCGTGCGCAAGCATGATCTGCAAGAATCGCGTCAGGTCCTCCTCGCTGAACAGGTCGGCCACGCGAGAAACGCGGGCACGCTCGTCGGAAGAAATCTGCAGCAGCGGCGAATCGCTCCCGGCAACTTTGGCGACCAGCGCGTTACGGAGAAAAAGCACCATCTGGCGGGCGAAATGCTGCGCGCTCTGCCCTTCGACGAGGAGACGATCAATCGTGCGCAGAACTTCGTTGCTGGAATTGCGGGCGACGGCATCCATCACGACTTCGAGAATGTCAGAGCCAACAGTGCCAACGAGCCCTCGTACGACGTCGCTGCTGAGTGTGTCGCCGCAACTTGCAATGGCCTGGTCCATGATGCTGAGTGCGTCACGCATGGAACCATCACCGGCTTCGGCAAGCATGGCCAAAGCGTTGTCGTCGGCGGCAACTCCCTCTTGCTTGGCGATGTCGCGAAGCTGCCCCACGATGTCGTCAAAGCTGACGGCATGAAAGCTGAAATGCTGGCAGCGTGAGCGGATGGTCTGCGGAATGTCTTCCGGCTGCGTCGTCGCCATCATGAAGATGACGTGCGAAGGCGGCTCTTCCAGCGTCTTCAGCAGCGCATTGAAGGCAGCATCGGTGATCTGATGGGCTTCGTCGAGAATCCAGATCTTGAATCGGTCGCGCGCCGGACGGTAACGAGCGGCGTCGCGCAGTTCGCGAATCTCATCGATGCCGCGATTGGTGGCCGCATCGATCTCGATTACATCCACCGCATTGCCGGCGCGAATCTCGGTACAGGATTCGCAGATTCCGCATGGCTCAGGCACAGGATGATCTTTCGATCGGCAATTTAAGGCCATGGCGAGGATGCGCGCAATGGTCGTCTTGCCGATGCCCCGGTGCCCGCTGAAGATGTATCCGTGGGCAATTCGCTGCTGCTCAATGGCGTTCTTCAGGGTACGAGTAACGTGGTCCTGACCAATGACGTCAGAGAATTTTTGCGGCCGGTATTTGCGGGCTAAAACCTGATAACTCATGGAAGAAGATTCGATTATACGTTCTGCCGAGGTGGAACGGGGATGCTGGAAAACAGTGCACGATGTCGTGAAACTGAAAGACCCGGAAGGTTCTACTTCGAGCAGTCTGGAGTTGAGTAGCCGTCGAGTTGCAGCACGCGCGGGCCAGAGAATTTCTCGACCGAACTAACGGACTGCACGAAGACGGCGCGAAAATCCTGGCCTGTGGTGGGCGAGACGTTAAGGCAGGCGGCCAGCACGGTTCCGGGAGCGTAAGGGATGGCTGGCGCTGGGAAACAGGGTTGCGATCCGCAACTGCCGCCATACATAAGGGCTGGGCTAAACTGCGTCACCTCTGACCATTTTCCTTGTTTCTTCACGTAAAGCTTGAAGGTGCTAAACGACCGGCGCAGGCGAATCCGATCATGGGCAGCAAACAAGCCGACACTTCGCAACGTAATTTCGTGCTTGGTTTTCCACTCGATCCAGTGCTCGGTACCAACCGGCTGTCCGTCGGCAAAAACCGTGGCACGATCGGGTGAACCACCGGAACCGCTGAACATATCGGCCGGATTCTTGGTGCCGCTGCCGCCACTGTAGCCAATTATCTTCGCATCGCCATGCAGGACATCGAAAAGATCGGTGCCGCTGATTTGGCTGGGGCTCAGAAGATGCGCATTGGCGACGATCGCGGCGGCTTCCGCCGATTTGTGAGCCGCATCCAAGCTGAGTTCCTTGGCCCGGTTGTAGCTGGCATCGCGCTCTTGACGGTCGCGGGCAAGCACGCCGGCACTCTTCTTCGCGTCGGTGTCCTGCTGCAGGATTTCTTCTTTCTCAAGCTGCTCGAATGCGGCGAGTTGGGCAATGGCCTGGGCCTTGATGGCGGTGATGAACATCTGCGCAGTGCGGGTCGCGATGTCGCGTTCGTGCTCAGCGCGAGCGTTGGCCGCCTCGGCCTCTGCCTTCGCCTGCTCCGCTTCTTTGAGCGCCACCGCCAGCTTTTGGTTAAGCTCTTCTGCCTGTTTGCGGCCGCGCTCCTGCTCCTCGGCCAGCTTGTGCTGCGCCAAGGCCAGCGTGTCGGCTTGTTCCCGGGCTGCCCGTTCGGTGGAGGCACGACGCTGCTGATAGATGGCATAACCACCGAACACGAGCGCCAGCAGGAATGCAGCGCCTAGAACCGCTGCAACCATGCGAGTGCGACGCAGTTCCCTTCTCTGCCGCTCCTTCTCGGCTTCAATGGCGGCATCGCGCGCCTTGCGGCTCTCTTCCAGAAACGCGATGGCAGAATCGAATCCCGGACGATAGCGCTCGCCCCACGCGGCGTTGGGCTGCCGCTTACGCTGCCAGTCGAGAGTCAGTGAAAGCTCCGGTTCGGTCATCAGCCCCGCAGCGCCCTTGGCGTGTAGCGAAGCATTCTCGACGAGACGCTGGTACTGCCTGGCGGACTCGGCTTCGTCGTCCACCCAGGCTTTCAGCCGGTTCCAGACGCGCATCAGGCTCTCGTGCGAGATATCGATTACGGTATCCGGCGCGATTACGTCTGAAACCGGAGGCATCACGAACGAGCGGCTCGGCTTTCGGAATGCAGCGAGCACCGAGGTGAGTTCGTCAATACTCACTCCGGTGACGGCACAAAGCGTCGCGGCACTGGTGGGACGCCGAATACCGCGGGCGTCGGTCCCCTTGTCGGTAATGGCCTGGAATACTTTTTCGCAGATACGCTTCTGCTGGTCGCCCTGCAACTCTCCGTAAGCTTTCTCGGCGTGGTAGTCGAGAGCGTGGGTCATGGTGCCGACGGCTTCATAGTGCGGCAAGTCCATGGCTCCAGCACCGCCCTGGCGCTGCCACTCCGCCCAAGTGCGATTCAAAGCGTGTTGCAGGATGGAAAGTTGGTCGGGATTGTCGCCCACGTCGTTGACCAGGCGCGTAAGCAGGATTGGACTGATCTGGCCGCCGGCAACCGCCGCTGGACCGGCAATGGCTGAGCGACGCTCGTCGCGAGACATACGAGGCACGAGATACTGTCCGCGGTTGATCGCCTCGGGGAGTCCTTCGAATTGCGCGCAGTCGCCGAGGAAATCGGAGCGCATCGTGATGACGATGAAAATGGGATGGGGAGACAATGCAGCTTCGAGCAGCAGGTTGACGAACGCAATGGCCTTTTCGTCACTGCCTTGGCCACCGTCGCTGGACGGCTGCAGGTTGCGATAGCGGAAGAGTTCCTCGAACTGGTCAACGATCACCAACAAGTTGGGAGACTGATCGATCACTGACTGCTCGTAAGCATCAATGAGGCCAAGCTTGCTCATGCGAAGGTTGGCTTCAACAATCTCCTGGACAGACATTCCTTCGATGTCGGAGGTACGGAAGAGGCCGTCGGGCTGGACAAGCGCCTGCGCCATCGCGCGGATAGGATCGCTGCCCGGACGGAAGTGAGCCATGCGCCAGGAAGTCCCGGCGGAGGCCATGGTACCTCGACGCAAAGCCGGTTTGAGACCGCAATTCACCAGTGACGACTTGCCGCTGCCCGAAGTACCAACAACCGCGAGGAACCGGGTTGCCGAGAGCTTGTCGATCATGGTGTCGACCTGGCTCTCGCGGCCAAAGAACAGGTGCTGCTCTTCCTCTAGGAATGGGCGGAGTCCCGGAAACGGGTTGGACAGACGTGCAGCTGCTGGCGCGGTTGCGCTCACGCTGTCGCCTTCCCCGACATGGTGGCCAAGAATTCAGCCAAGGCCACTTCGGAAAATCCTTCCATGCAGTTGATGAGGCGCAGCTCTTCGAGGTCGATGAGGTCGGTTTTGTCGCCTGTCGAAGGCTCGGCGAGATAAGTGAAGGCAGCAATTGGGGGCTTGCCGGAGCGGTATCCTGCGGACTTGCGAATCTCCGCGTCCACGGAGCGCTTCCAGGCTTCGTCGGCCGCGCCGTAAAAGATGACGGCGGCATCGCATACGGCGAGCAAATCCTGATTTGTGTGGCGGACAGTAGCTGCGTCGCCTTCGAACGCAGGAATCGCGGAGTCGAGACCCTGGCTCTTAAGTAGCTTTCGCAAAGGAATAGTCGCCTTGCGGTCGCGCTCGTCGCAGATGATGTAGACCAACTTGCCGCCTGCGCCTGCAACAGCAGAGGCGATCGGCGGCGGCGGCGGCGGTGGGGTCTCAAGCTTCTTCAGGGCCACGTGAATGGCGGCTTTCAGTGCCTCCAGGTCGCCAGTAATGAGGTCGGCGCCAGACTGAGACTGGGGATCGCGCAACAGGAGATCGATGAACTCCTGCTGGCGAGGAGATGAAGACCTTGTACCTTCCGGTATCCAGATAATGCGTTTGAGACCGAATATCTTGACGTACTCGATCGTGAGTTCATTCTCGAGCACTGCGACGGACTTCTCACTGGGACCATCGGGAACCATTCCGTAGTTGGCACCGATGATGTGTACCGACAGCTTGCAGCGCCCTAACATTCCAGCGAGTTCGCCGACGAAGCTGGCTTCTTCCGTGGGCAACTGCACGTCGGCCAATATGGGATAGCCATGCAGGCGCAGATCGGCGATGACGGCCTCGCGGTCCTCGCGGTGGTCGACGCTGGTGTCGGCAACAAACACGCCCGGCTTTTCAACAGCGGGAGTAGCGCCGGGTGCTGGGGCCTTGGGCGACTGAGCATCAATCTTCTTAATGAGCTCGGCGACGTCAAAAGCCAGCTTGGCCATCTTGAGGTTGTACTTCTGGGTGAATTCTTCACCGTAGGCTGGATCGAGTTCGAGCGGAGTCTGCTGCTCATCGAAGATGAAGAACGGGTAGCCCAAGGCCAACTTCATCACGTCCGGGAGGGCGTTTTCGTTGTCCACCGGAATCTTGATGACCTTGAGGACGCGGGATTTGTTGTCCACCGTGATCCCGCCGGTTGTCTCGGCAGTCTTGCAGAATTCCTTCACCTCGCGCGTACACCATTCGGACTCGACATAGCGAGGCGTAAGGACTGAGATGAGGAGGGCCGTCTTGGGAAACTGCTGGATGATTTCGTCGGCGAAGATATCGTTGCCGGTGAGTTTCACGTCACGCCAGATCTCGGCCTTGCGGCCAAGTCGCATGCTGAGCATGGCGGATAGAGACACGTGGAAGCGGCTGATCCACCCCAGCTGGTTGGGGGTCAGGGGCTCGTTGTCGATGTGAGCGTAACTAATGAAGACCTGTTTTTCGAAGGTCATCGCAGCTGGTCACCAACTCAAGCGAACTCCGAACTGAAACTGCCGCGCATTATGGGCGGATTCAATCTTGCCAAACTGCGAATACTGGGTAATGCCATCCAGGCTGTAGGCGCTAATCGGGTTGTAGTAATTCGGGTGATTGAACAAGTTATACGACTCCGCGCGCAGCGACACAGAAAGCTTCTCATGGAGCTTGAACAGCTTCTGTATCGCCATATCGTAGTCCACGTAACCGGGTCCGGTGAACTGATTTCGCCCGGAGTTGCCCAGGCACGGAGTGCCCACCGTCCCGGCGCGAATACCAACGGACGATTGCAGCACAAAAGGAGACTGGGCGCCGGATTGGGACTCACATGTTTTGCCCGGCAAGGTGATGACGGACGTGTTCCCGATGTACGCGTTGGGATTGCCGGTCATTGTCAGCGGTGCTGTGAGACTGACCCGTTGATTCAATTCTCCGGCGACGGGGCCGGCAAAAATCGTAAAGGGCTGTCCGCCCTCGGCAATGAGAACTCCACTCAGCATCCAGCCAGTTAGCCACCGCGACTGGCTTGAGGTCGGAACGTCCCACGTGTAGTCCAAGATGAAGCGGTTGGTCTGGTTGTAATCGGAGGGGCCGTAGTCATTGGTGAGGAAATTGTTGGGGTCCTGCGGGATCGTGTACGGCGTGACCTGGACTCGGCCAACTCCTGTAGTACTCACACCGGCGGTCAGCAGTCCGGTCATGGCAGAAAAGTTCGCGGACACCGCGCCTGGCCCGAAAACTCCCGACGGTGGTTGAAAGGCAACCGCGTTGACTCCCAGGGCATAGCGGAGCGGGCTGCCTGTACCGTTAATTGCTAACGCCGACAATTGCGTCATCAGGGGGCCGGGAATCAAGGGAGCGCCGGACTGGGAAGCGTTATCGAGCGCCTTCGAGTAAGTGTAGGAGGCTTGAGTCTGTAGTCCGTGCCACGCTTTGACCGTAAACTTCGCCACAAACGCGTTGTAGTTTCCGTAACCGACATTCGCCAGCGTGAACACCGGGAGAAAGCTGAAGGCATCGCAGGGTTGATTCAGATTGCCCGTGGCAGAGGTGGTGCAAAACCACTCGTTGTTGTAGCCGGTATTGGTGGTCGTAGGGAGGTTCGCGACATAGTTGCCGATGTAGGCCACCTCTGCGGTCATGCTGCGATTCACTTGCCGTCCAACGGAAACGTTGAATTGTCGAGTGAGCGGGCTCTTGAAGTTGGCCGGATCAATCGCGCTCAGGCCGAATGGAATGCTAGCTTGCTGATAACCGGAATTCTGCGGATTCAGATTCACCAGGCTTGAGTTGCCGAAGCCGCACTGCTGGTAGTAGCAGCCGAAGCTCCCAAAATTCTGGTCATAAACCGCTTGCGGATTCGTCTCTGAATACGTCACCGGCCGATTGAAGGCCAGTTGCCCAAACAAGCTGACAGGAAGCTGGTCGTAGAACATCCCGAAGCCAGCGCGGATAACGGTGTCGCCGCTTGGCGTTGACCAGGCAATACCGATACGTGGCTCGAAATTGGTCTTGCTGGCAACCAGGAAGTTGGAATTCCCGGTTGGCTTGCAGTTCCAGGGCAGTGCAATACTCGCTCCATATACCGAGTACCAAGTGCTCGGGTCTTTGCCGCAGACGTCGCCATATGGATCGAGCACCTGGTTTCCGCCCTGCTGGACAAGTCCATTGGCCGCGGGATCGTAGTTCCAGATCTGGCCGTTCACCTCGTTCGGCGGAGAAAAGTACTCGTACCGGAGTCCGGCATTGATGGTGATGTTCGGCCTGATGCGCCAGGTGTCTTGAACGTATCCGGCAATCGCGTATGAGTGAAACGTAGTGTTGAAAGAACTTGGCTGCCTCAGCGAATAGTCGTACGAAGGCTCAGTAAAAGCATTTGTGATGAAACACGTCACACATGTCTCGCTGTCGCTGGTAAATTCGCCGATGTTGCCCGAGACGACCATTCCTCGGCTGTATCCGCCGTTATTGAAAACGTTGTGCAGCCAGCGGAAGTCACCGCCAGCCCGTATCGTGTGTTTCCCCTTGAACCAGACCAGGTTGTCGGTCAGTTGGAATTCCCTGTCCTGACGCAAACCTGGCGCGCTGAAGGGGGCGCCGATATGGGCGAAGGGGAACAGTCCATCCAGCGATGGAGTGATGACCGGCGTACTTGACGGCGGAAGCCACACGGAGTCATACCACCCACCCCACGCCCCATTGACGCCGGGCGAGGCTCCCGCGTACTGGGGATCAAGACCAGACAACAGGTAGGTACGCATAGGTCCGCTGGGCAAGCCCACCTGACTTCCGTTGAAGCTGGCGTCTTGCGGAGTCTCCTTCACTTGGAACTGGGTAAACCCACCGCGAATCACGTTCGAAAGGTGATCGGAAAACCGATGGGTAAACGTGCCGACCAGGTTCTGATTGAGAACCGCTCGCTGCGCCCCATTGCCCGGGTACGTCGAGGAACCAGGGAGCGAGTCGTCGTGCAGTTGCGACAAGTGCTGCAGGTTGTACCGGAAGGTCCAGTCGGTGCGGTCAGACTGGGTGAAATCCAGGCGGCCGAGGTAGTTGTCTACGTTGGTGTAATTCGGGGCCTGGCCCTGGTAGAACTCCAGCACGTCGGAGATGGCCGTCACGTTCGACTGCGGATAGAGCGCCAGCACCGCCTGCGCAAGTGCCGCGTCCGGATAGCCTGGTTGACCTGCGAACTCGGACAAGTGGCTTCTATCGTACGAGCTCGGCACGCGTTCAAAGATCGGGTTAGGGTTGTCAATGCGCGTCCCCTCGTAGTCGCCAAACCAATACCAGCGCTTGGCGAACGACCCACCCGCTTGGGCGCCAAACTGCTGCGACGAAAACGGCACGGTGTGGCTGTTGTGCTGCGCCAGAACCGCGTTCGCATCGAAACGCTGCAAGCACGAAGGCGTTCCGTACTGGGCGCCGGGGGCCGCGCAAAAACTGGTTCCGTAATTGGAATTCAGCGCAGCGATCGTACTTACGTATTGGTTGTAGGTCGACGGCTGATAGATCGGCGAATACTGCGGATTCGTGTTGGGTGCCGGCGCGGAATTCACCGGGCCCGCGAAGGCCGCCGCCCGGTCAAATCCTGACCCGCCGTAAACGGATACCGGAGAAGTCGCATCCATCGAGCTGTCGGCGAAGAAACCAAACGCGCTGCCGTGAAACTTAGCAGTTCCCCGCTGGGTAATGATGTTCACCGATCCTCCGATGTTGCGGCCAAACTGCGCATTTGCATTAGCAGTCACAACCCGGAATTCCTGTACAGCATCATTAACCTGGAACGGAATGGCTTGGTTGCTGCTGGAGGCGACATTCTCCATTCCGTCCAGAAGGAAGGCGTTCTGGGTTGGGCGCTGCCCAGAGATGCTAAATGTCGTGTCCTTCAACTCAGACCACGCCGGAACGTCATGGGTACTGGAAGCCAATAGCCCCACAGCCAGGAAGTTGCGATTGAATAGCGGCAGGCTGCGAAGCTGGCCGCTGGTAATTACGGTGCTCACAGACGTGTCGAGTGTATCGAGATAAGCGCTCGAACCTTCTGTCTTAGCAAGCTTGCGTGGTGCAGACTTCTTGCCCGGCAACACCGGGGCGGGCGGATGTCTGCCAGCAGTCGAATTCTGGCTCGGATAGCTGCCGAGATTGAAGACGACTCCAGCCGCCAAACGCACACTGTTCCATCCCGAAGGGTGACCAAATGTAGCCGCCGGACTTCTCGGGGAAAAAACGTCGGGTGCTGCCCCCACTTGTCCGGCTGCAAGATCACGGCTGTAGTTGGAATGAATGTAGTCAACCTGAATCAAGCGGATCGAGTAGCGCCGCCTAAGACTCAAATCCAGACCACCACCACCACCAAATGCGAAACTCCACTCCATTCCGTGACAACAGTCCGGCGAAAGGTTGGCTACGCCGAGTAGGCCACGAACAAATGGCGACAACCTCTCCCCGCGAAATTTATATTGCACGCCACCAAGGGCGTAGCCTACACCCGTTGCATCATTCGCCCCGTTATCTAAATTGGGTGGAGTTGTGCTGCCCTTAAAATGGCCGCTGCCATCCAGGACCAATCCCCAATTACGAGCATGCGGCAGATAGTAGGTGTTCGAAACGTCGAAGGCGTTGGGAATGTTGTTGACCTTGTAGTTCAGGCCACCCCAACCATTCGGGAACAGCCACGAGTACCCGCCGAAGATCTCATCTTTCGGTGTAGCAACCTGGGCGTGAGCGGCCCCAACCACTACTGCAAGAAGAATCATCCACCACGCTGACGCCAAGGTCCAACTGAGGAATCGACCGATCGCCTGTCGCAAACCAATTCTCCGCATTCCGGATTTGCTTCGGTATGTTAGCCCAACGGTATGTTGGCGCGTCATGGCAAGTCACCCGATCGGTGAACCGCGCACGCCAGAGTTGGAGGCACGGCTCTAGCAGTTGCAGTCGGAAAGGCCGGGATTAGCTCGGTTGCGAGCCGAGGACATTGTGCATGCAGAAAAATAGTCGCATTTGGACGAACAAGTGCCTGCGGGCTGGAAGTTACGGAGCTTGTTTTGTCGCCAATAAACGAAGGCAGGATGTGCCGCGTTTCTCCCACCTGAACGTCGAACTTTACCCGTTGTGGAGCAAAAGAAAGGGCGGGAGCCGACGCCTCGACAATGTAGCCTTCCGCCGGGACTACTTCAGCAAAGAAGTAAAGTCCGTCGGCATTGGTTGTGGTTGCCCGAGTCACTCGCAGAGAATCGTTACGTAAAGTAACCTGCACCCCCGGAACTGGGGTGTCTTGATTGTCAATCACATCGCCGGAAATCAGCGCCCGGTCCTGTGCCTGGCTTCCCAGTGCCACAACGAACAAGTACACAGCCAAGAACATTCCGCGTTTCATAACCAGAGTTTGGCCCCCAACCTCGACTGCCCGGCAATTCGGTGAGCCGCGAGATCGAACAGGAGCGCCGGTCTCTCGCGGACTTCCTTGAAACCAAAGTAACTTAGGGTGTTTACCTCGACTGGCAAGACATTAGCACAGTTTACGCCGCAAGATGATGGCACCTTTGGGGGGCCGCTCGGCGAGCCAGCTCACGCCTGATGCTCAAAGCGAGTTGTCCGAAGAGTGACCGGCGGCCAATTCACCTTGACTTGGTGACAATGCAACTTATAATGACCCAACTGTTCTTGGCACGGAATCCGCCAGGGTCACTATCCCACGTTTCGCCGGAGGGAGAGTTCCATGAGAAGCGACGCGAAGCAACTGGCCTTCCTGTGCCTGGTCACCCTGGCCGCCTCAAACCTGCTTGCTCTTACGACATGGGTTAACCCGTGCACCATCGATTTTAGAGCTTTTCGTATTGCAGTTACGCCGGAAGCGTCAAGAACTGCGGCACAAACAACTCCCTGTGGTGCGGGCTGGGATATACGCCGTCGGGCGGGTCGAGCTTCTATGGCTTGAGCGGGGGTGGTTTTCACGATTTTTCCCCAACCGCTCTTTATGCAACCAACCCTGGGCTTGACTCCGAAAATTGGCTGAACGCCCACCGCAATGGCGGACCGGCGTTCGACCTTTGCGGCGGCTCTACCGTCTGCAACGGACAGCTGGCGCTGAACTCAGTTCCAGATCAGTGGCGCGCGCCAGGGGCGCCTCTCGCCTCGAATCCGACGCAGCCCGATCCAGCTCAGACAGATCAAAGTTATTACCTGACGACAACCAGTGCATCGATGATAACGCTCACCTTTGGAACCCCGTCCTTGAGTGCAAGCGGAAAGTGGATTTGCTCGACTTGCGTCTCCGAATTTGCTTTTTACTGGGGAAGTATGGATTCATGGAACTCCGTAACCCTTATCGACGTAGAAAACAATTCGTTTACGGTAACCGCAGCGGATTTTTGGGCTCTCGACCCAGGCCCCCCCACATCATTGGGTCAGAACGACATCTATTCGTCGATCGCCGATTTCAAGCGGCCCAGCGATTCCCATCATTATCCGGCCTGGAAAAGCGTCAGCTTCTCCTCAACCTCACCTGCCTTTGAGTTAGACAACATCTCATGGGTTACTTCCACTTGTGCGTACATTGGCGCCAATCCCTGCCCGACCGGCCCCAGCTCAATTGAGAACACCTCGGCATCGACGCCCGAACCTTCGAGTCTGATGTTGCTTCTGACCGGAGCCGTGGGAATTGCGGGTGCAATGAGGCGCCGACTCTAACCGAGATCCTGCGAGCAGCTTTCGAGAACGATTCAGAATCGCAGCGAGAGGCAGCTTAGTCCGCCATCCATCTTGCGAAATTCCGACATCTCCAGCGCTGTCGTCTTGTAGCCGAGCCGTTCCAGCTGGCCCGCAACAAAAGGGAATCCGGCCGGAACCAGCACGCGGTCATTCACGAGGACGCAATTGCACGCGTAGCTTTCATCCGCCGGCACAGGGATGAGGTTGTATCCCGCGAACTCTTCCCTGGCTGCGAGTCCCGCCATCACGATGAGATCGCCGTTTTCCAGGTAGGCAAGACCACTCTTCAGATGCAGAATCGAATCCGTGTTGCGGATATCGACCGTCATCGCGGTGTATCCCTCGGCACAAAGAAAGCGAGAGAGTTGCCGGGCGCCTTCTTCGTTCGTGCGATGCGAGATGCCGATAAAGAAGTGCGAGCCGGCCTCGCAGACGTCACCGCCATCCAGGGTGCCCGGGTGCTGGATTTCCCGGACGACGGGATACGCTCTCTGAATGCAATCGCGAACTCCGGCGACTTCTCCCAAACGAGAGGCCGCTCCAGGGCGGGCAAGGATGGCCACCTGCTTGGTCAGTACCGCCGTGTCTTCGACGAAGGTGGAGTCGGGATGTTCGAGGTCCGGCGGCAGGCGGAAAACTTTCAGACCGCAGGATTCCAGGGCCGCGCAGTAGGCTTGGTGTTGCGCAAGAGCCAACGCCAAGTCGGGCGTGCCGAGGTTAGCCGATGTCAAGCCCTCGGCAAAATTGTCGCCCGGCGGACGAACGATCGCGTAACGAAACAATTCCCTCTCCTGCTGCCTGATCAGCCTCGCGGTTCGTGCAGTCGGCTCTCCACTTCTGGAGAAAGATTCCCTCCGCAAAACACCACTACTACCGACTTGCCCTCGTAGCGGTGCGCTTCCTGAAACAGCGCAGCCAGGGCTACCCCCGCGGATCCTTCGATGGCCCAATCGCGCCGTCGCGCCCAGAGCATCGCATCGAGAATTGCCGCTTCAGAAACCAAAACACTCCGATGAATTACGCTCCGCGCCAATTCAAACGTGATGGAACCGGGTTCAACTCCGCCGGCCGTGCTCTCCGATAACGTGTAGCTCTCCGGATAGTCGATGATTTGACCAGCCCGTAAGCACTCGAAGAGGACGCGAGAATTCTCCGGCCAGCAGCCCACGATCTCGGTGTGTGGAGACCGCGCCCGCAAATAGCTCCCGATGCCGCTGACCAGCCCACCGCCACCGGTGGCAATGAAGACTGCATCGATAGGTTCAACCTGGCGCAGGAGCTCGACCGCAATCGTTCCCTGACCCGCTATTACCTGCCAGTCGTTGTAGGGCGAGACGTAGGTGCGGGCTGATTCCTCGGCAGCCGCGCGGGCTGCAAGCTCGGCCTCGAGCGGGTCGTCGCCCTCAGTTCGAATGCGCGCGCCGTAAGACGCGATCTTCTTCCACTTGGCTTCCGGCACATGCGACGAGAGAAAGATTTCCGCGTCGATTCCTCGCGAGGCGGCCGCAGCAGCAACGCCCAATCCGTGATTTCCGGTGGAAGACGTCACGACGCCTTTTGCAGCGACTTCCGGCGGAAGAGCGAATATCTTGTTCGCCGCTCCCCGTACCTTGAAGGAGCCGGTCACCTGTTGCTGCTCCATCTTGGCGAAGACACGCGCCGATGCCGGAATGCGAGGGTCGCGAGGCAATCGGGCAACCGGTGTCGTCCGCCCCAGTGAGTAGATCCGGTTGCACGCTTCCTCGATCAGCGCAACCAGATCGTGAGAATCTTGCGAACCAGCCGGCATTGAATTGTCGAAATTCAGGTCCATGCGAACGGCAGTGGCGGCATTTCGAGGTGCACAGAGAACATTTGATCAGGCATCCGCTTTGCGCTTTTTCGATTTTTTCCCGGCCGGTGTTTTGCTCGCCGGAATCGAGACCGGATGCTGCTTGGTATGTTCGGCCAGCGAGGCAGGGTCTTCCCATAACCGAAATCCACCAAGGAAGGCATTGGCATTGCTCCCTGCACGGCACTTCGGAGGGAGGGCTTTTAAGAGCTTCACGTTACCGCCGCCGAGAACGACATCGTCGGGTTCCAGCGCAGCGGTGAGCTTCTCTACCACATCGAAAACATGTTTCCGCCACTTCTTCTTGCCATAGCGCTCGATTCCGCGCAGGCCCACATAATCTTCATACGTGCCCTTGCGATACGGAAGGTGAGCCAGTTCCATGGGCTGTAGTAATCCGTCGATGATCATGGCGGAGCCCATCCCCGTGCCCAGCCCCAGAAACAGCATGCGACCGCCTTTGTAGCTGCCCAGGGCCTGCATAGCGGCGTCGTTAATGACTTTGACTGGACAATTGAAGGCCTTCTCGAAGTTAAATCCGGCCCACCCCTTTCCCAGGTTGTGGGGTTCGGCAAGGATGCGCCCGTCGAGCACAGGCCCGGGATAGCCGATGGAGACGACGTCAAACTCCCAGTCGGCGGCGGCCTTGCGCGCCTCGTCGACCATGGCCTTGGCAGTCATCTTCGGACCGGAGGGAAATTTGCGGCGGGTCTCGTGTCCCGACGCTAGCAACTTGACGTTGGTTCCGCCCACATCAATGGCAAGAACTTTCATAGGTAACTCCGACAGGAACAAGGCAGCCGATAGCTTCGAAACCATGCCGAGCCGCTGCCGCATGAGTTTACACTACGGACTTGCCGCCGGACAGCCTGCCGGCCAACCCGTACAGCCTCTGCGAGTTCGCCCAGCAACACGGCGGTCTGTTCCCAACCCATGCAGCCATCCGTGATGCTCTGCCCATGGATCAGCGGCTTGCCCGGAATCAGCTTTTGCGCCCCTTCAACCAGGTTGCTCTCCAGCATCACGCCGATGATGCGCCGATCTCCGGCGGCCAACTGTCCTGCCACGTTGCGGCACGACTCAGCCTGGCGGGCATAGTCCTTGCCGCTGTTGGCATGGCTGCAGTCGATCATCACCTGCGGCCTCAGACCTGCGGCTTCCAGCTTCCCGCAGGTCTCGTTCACTGCCTCGGGCGTGTAGTTGACCTGGTTACGGCCACCTCGCAGGATGACGTGGCAATCGGGATTGCCACTGGTCGCAAAAATCGCCGACTGCCCGTGCTTGGTATGCCCGAGAAAAGTGTGCGGATGCGCCGCTGACATGACCGCCTCTATGGCAATCTGAACGTCGCCCGAGGTCGCATTCTTGAAGCCCACCGGACATGACAGACCCGAGACCAACTGACGATGCAACTGGCTCTCGGTGGTACGTGCGCCAATGGCTCCCCAACTGACCAGTCCCGCAAGGTACTGCGGCGTGATCATGTCGAGGAATTCCGTACCGGCAGGCACGCCCATTTCAGCGAGGTCGAGCAGAAGGTGCCGCGCTTGCCGCAGGCCGTCGTTGATCTTGTACGACTGGTCGAGGTAGGGGTCGTTGATCAGCCCTTTCCAACCGATGGTGGTGCGGGGCTTCTCGAAGTACACCCGCATCACGATCCTGAACTCATTGGCGTACTGGTCGATCACGTTCTTGAGCAACGCAGCGTATTCACGCGCCGATTTGGTGTCGTGGATAGAACAAGGGCCGACGACAACCAGCAGGCGTCTATCTTCGCCACGGAGTATCTTGGCAACCTCTTCTCGGGACTGGAACACCGTCGCCGACGCCTTCTCCGTCGTGGGAAGCTCTTCCTCCAGAAACACCGGAGGAAGTACAACTTTGATCCATTTGATGCGAAGGTCGTCGGTGGAATAAAACATGAAGCTGGCCCTTGTCGGAGAAGGTTAACTCGGGCAACTACGGCCCCTGCTCAATACTCTACCAGTCCGTGAAAATCGAATCGCACTGCCTGAGTCTGGTGTAGACTCTCAGTCTGCTCGGTGAATCGGCTCGGTGAAGCACGAGAGATGCCCGCCTGGTTTGTACGCGGTGAATTGGCTCGCCAAGCCGCGCTACGCGAGTCGCATTTTGACGACGCACCATCGGAACGGATTACCAATGCTGTCAACAAGTGCCCAATACGTTAAGGGAGAACAAACATGACTGCGAAGGAACGGCTTACGGCGACTGGAAAGAAGAAGCTGCTCGCTCTGGACGGCGGAGGCATCCGTGGGGCAATGACCGTGGAAGTGCTGGCGAGTATTGAACGAATGCTCCGTGAACAACTGAAGAAGCCAGACCTCGTGCTCGGAGATTACTTCGACTACATCGGCGGCACCAGCACGGGCGCAATTATCGCGGCCACGCTGGCCTTCGGAATGTCGACCGATGAACTTCGGAAGTTCTATGAACAGTCCGGCAAGGAGATGTTCGACAAGTCTTTCGTGTTGCGGCGGTTCCAACAGAAGTACAAAGGCGATGCCCTGCGGCACCAACTGCAGGACGTATTTGGCCAAGACACGCTGCTGTCGTCAGATCGTCTTCGCACTTTGTTGTTGATGGTCATGCGCAACGCTACCACCGACTCGCCATGGCCCATCTCGAATAATCCTCGCGCGATGTTCAACAATACCGGGGACGACAACGACAACCTGAAATTGCCTCTGTGGCAGTTGGTACGGGCCAGCACCGCAGCGCCTACGTATTTTCCTCCGGAAGAAATACAAGTTGGCCAGAACCATTTTCTCTTCGTCGATGGCGGAGTGACGATGTACAACAACCCCGCCTTCAAGCTCTTCCTGATGGCGACGATGCCGGCCTACCGAGTGGAGTGGCCCACCGGAGAAGACCAGATGCTCATCGTTTCGGTCGGCACGGGACATGCTCCCGATGCAAACCGCAATCTGGCGCCGGCGGACATGAACCTGCTCTACAACGCTTCGTCGATTCCCTCTGCCCTGATGGCGGCAGCTTTGCACGAACAGGACATGATGTGCCGCGTTTTCGGACGATGCCTGGTGGGTGACCCCATCGACCTGGAGGTCGGCGACCTGAAGCGCCGCAGCCGGCCAATGGATCGAAAATGTTTACGTACATGCGATACAACGCGGAGTTGACGAAGGCTGGGCTGGGCAGACTCGGCGTCAACGTCGAACCCAAGCGAGTTCAGCAACTCGATTCGGTGGAAGCGATCGGCGAACTGCAGGAGGTGGGACGCGCTGTCGGGAAAGCTGTCGATCCCAGTCACTACCAGGACTTTCTGCAGTAATCAAAGGGCGCGATCCGCAGCGTGCGGTCGCGCACCTGACAGCACAGGTATGCGCAAACCCGGCACACAAAACTTCCGCCACTTTTTGACTGGAACGATCGAAAAGAAGTGGCTGCCCCTCAGGGATTCGAACCCCGATATGCCGCTCCAGAGGCGGCTGTCCTACCGTTGAACGAAGGGGCAGCAAATGCGACTGCTGCGTGCGCAGCGTATTCGCCGCTACCTCGATTTTATGGTGTGTTGCGCGCGAGCGTCAACTTGCTGGCGGAGCAGTCGTTCACAACCGCTCCGGCACTTCGGTACGCGATGCAAATCACGGTGGCAAACCACGCGCCGCGCTAGAATGAGTAGAATCTTCATGGTTTCGTGAGGCCAAATGGCATCCTCTCTCGGCACCGCCGCGTTCCCCGCCAACACCGCCGATGTATCCCGCCAGCCGCTCCAGGCCGACCACTGCGCGCTCATCGTAGTGGACATTCAGGAGAAGCTCCTTCCGCCCATCTTCAACAACAGCGAACTGGTAAAGAACTCGCAACTCCTGGTTCGCTTGGCCACTATTCTTGAGATTCCCACTATCGTAACTACCCAATACGTGAAGGGCCTGGGTCCGACGGTGCCGGAGATCGCCTCGCTCCTTACCGGAACACAAACGATCGATAAGCTTCAGTTCGGCTGTTTTGGCTGCGACGAGTTTCGCTCGGCGCTGAAATTACTACCTGGCAGTCGCAACACGCTTCTCGTCTGTGGCATGGAGGCGCACATTTGCGTCATGCAGACCGTGCTTGGTGCGCTCAACGATGGCTACCTCGTACACGTTGCATCCGATGCCGTCGGCTCGCGCGCGCGCTGGAACTGGGAAGTCGGCATAGATCGCATGCGCGCCGCCGGGGCAGTGATCTCCACGACTGAGATGATGATCTACGAATTGCTACGGGCGTCAGGGACGCCGCAATTCAAGGAAATGCTGCCGTACCTGAAAGGCTAGGCGCGGCACTGCTTTGACGCGGCACGCCGCCGGGGTATCCTCACACATCCATGATTTCCCTCGCCCGTAAACTGCGCCTGACCGATTTTTTCTCCCTCGGCTTCGGCACCATGGTCGGGGTCGGATGGCTGGTCGTCATGGACGACTGGCTGCTGCGCGGCGGCCCGATGGGAGCCGTGCTGGCCTTCGCCATCGGCGGCCTCGTTCTGCTGCCTATCGGCATCGTTTACGGCCACCTGGTGAGCGCCATGCCCGACGCCGCCGGAGAGATTGCCTACACCGCTGCGGTCTTTCCGCGTTCCGTGAGCTTCGCCACCGGATGGATGATGCTGCTCGCCTACTACATCGTCTGCCCGTGGGAGGCCGTCGCCATCGGACGTATCGCGGGTTACCTCTTCCCTGCCCTCAATTCCATCGAGATCTACCGCGTCGCCGGCAAGCCGGTGTTTCTGCCCCACCTCGTTCTGGGGCTCCTTCTTACTGCCGGCATAACCGTCTTGAACTACCGGGGCATCCGTCTCAGTGCGACCGTACAGAACTGGAGCACCTTCGCCGTGTTGGCCTTGACCATCGGCTTCGTGAGCGCAGGTATTAGTCACGGATCAACGGCGAACCTTCAGCCGCTCTTCAATGGACCTGCTCTTGTATCGGTAGTGCTCATGCTGCAAGTGGTTCCCTACTTCATGACCGGCTTTGAATCCATCGGAAAAGCCTCGGAAGAAGCCAGCACCGAGTTTCAGCCCCGCCGCTTTATGCTCGCCATTCTGCTGGCGATTGTGGTCGGCGCGCTGTTTTACGCCATCGTCACCATTGCCGTAGCATATGTGGCTCCCTGGCCAAATCTCGTACACGAGCGCTTCGCGACGGCTGTTGCCTTCGAGCACGCCGTGGGCTCGCAGTTCATCGTCAAAGTCATCATGGCGACGGCGCTGCTTTCTCTGGTGAAGATATTCAACGGCAACTTCATCGCCGCCAGCCGGCTACTGTTCGGGCTCGGACGCCGCGGACTTGCCGATGATCGCCTCGCCAAAGTTCACCCGCTCAATCGCACACCTTCAGTCGCCATTGTGTGTTTGGGCGTCTCCACAGCACTGCTCATGTTCGCCGGCGAAGCGATCCTGGTACCGATCACCGAAGTGGGGTCTCTTGCCTCGCTGCTCGGCTGGATGGCCTCCTGCGCGGCGTACCTGCGTATGCGCCCGTCCTCCTTGGGCCGCCTGGCCGCAGCCACGGGCATCGTGGTCACCTCATTGTTGCTGTTGATGAAGGTGCTGCCGCAAGTCCCCGGCCACTTTACGCACTATGAATGGATCGCCTTGGCCGTCTGGATCGTGTTAGGACTCCTGCTTCGCCGCGGGCCGGCGAATGCTTAGAGCACTTTTACACAAGGTGTAACCGATTCCCTCAGGCGTAGGGCCGTTTCAATCAAACAGCAAAAAGCGAGAGCCATGCGCTCCCGGTCTGTTCGTTCAGCTATCCGCTCCGGTGTCTACCCATCTCAGGGCACCCCCCCACCTGATCTTGAAAACAAAGGACTTGCAGCACGACTGCGCGCAACTTCTTGCAAACAATAGACTTATACTTAAAGTCTTACAAAGATTAGAGTTAGATCCAATTTTCAAGGGTTTCTGCTCCAAAATTTGTCTGTTTTGCGCAACTGCCCGCAAAGTCTTAAAAACAAACGAGTTATATGTAAAGTATTGTTATCAAATAACTTAGCTGGCAGGTTTCTGCGCTCTGCAGAAGCCTCGCTTAGGCGTGTGCCGGGCCAGCCAGAATCAGAAGTACAGCACGGAGTGTGGCGGAGCCAAGAGAAATCGACAAGGTAATGAAACGAAAGTAAGCAATATGTCCCAAAGTGGGAAGGAGGGCGGGACGACTCCAAGAGTACCGAATGGCGCCGAAGGCAACGCTTGCAAGGACGGGGTTAACACCACGTCGAGGCTGCGCGGCACAGACCAGAGGGAGAGGTGCGCGGGCGCGCGATTCCTCCGATCGCCCAGGTTGAATACGATTCTTAGGACTCCAGCGCCACCAACTGCGTGTAGTACTGCGCCGCATGAGGCGAAGTGGCGTGCACCGTCTTCTCCGGCAGCTCACCCATGTACATCGCGATCTCGTCGCAGGCATGCAGCCGAGGACAGCGCAGGCAGTCCTTATACATTTTGTCAGGCAGCATTTCCTTGTCGACAACTACGAAACCCATCTTGCCGAAGAAATCCGGGATGCGCGTGAACAGGCACACGCAAGTCACGCTCTGCCGGGCGGCCTCGGCAAACAGCGCGTTGATCAACATGCGCCCCGCGCCCTTGCCTTTCGCCTTCTTGCCGATGGTAATGGAGCGGACCTCGGCCAGGTGCATACCGTAAAGGTGAAGTGCGCCGCAGCCGACGATTTCGCCGTCGTCTTCGATGACTACGAAATCGCGGATGTTCTCGCAGATTTCGGCCAGCGAACGGCCCAGCAATGTGCCGTCGCCAACGTGAATATGGATGAGCTGCTCGATCGCAATCGCGTCGGGCAGAGTTGCGTTACGCGCAAACATGGGCAGCTCCTGCATACATCAAGAGTGTTTCCTTCACTTTCTTCAACGCCGCCCGAACCTGAGAAGGAGCAGTACCACCCGGCACGTCGTGTATCGCCAATACCTGTTGCAATTCCAATGCGTGATAAAACTCAGCGTCGGCGGCAATGCCGCAACTGGCGAAATCGTCGGCTGTGAGCTGTTCGAGTTCGCATCCTTTCGCGACGCAGAGTTGCACAGCCTTTGCCGATCTTCTCGTGCGCCGTGCGGAACGGCGTCCCGCTCTTCACCAGGTAGGCAGCGCCGGCCAGCGCGTTCATGAAGCCTGCGCTCGCCGCGGCCTGCATGCGCGCGTAGTCGAACGTCACGCTCGCCATGAACCCGGTCGCCACCCGCACCATGCTCGGCAACTTGCTGCGCCGCCGCGAACACCGGCTGCTGCGTTTCCTGCATGTCTTTGTTGTAGGCCAGCGGCAGCCCCTTCACGGTCATGAAAGAGACTCGTCGCGTCAGCAAATACCCGCGCCGCCTTGCCCCGAATCAGCTCCAGCGCGTCGGGGTTCTTCTTCTGCGGCATCGCGCTGCTGCCGGTGGAGAACGCTTCCGGCAACTTCACGAAACCGTACTCAGTGGTGGCGAAGAGGATGAACTCTTCCGCCCAGCGGCTGAGGTGCATGGCAACTGACGAGAGCGCCTGCACGAACTCGATCGCGAAATCGCGGTCGCTGGTCGCGTCGATGCTGTTGGATGTCGGCGCGTCGAAGTCGAGCGCCTTCGCCATGCCGGCGCGGTCGAGCGGCAGGATCGTTCCCGCAACCGCGGCCGAACCCAGCGGACAAGGTTCAGCCGCTTGCGGCAGTCCGCCATGCGCGACAGGTCGCGCTCCAGCATCGCAACGTAAGCGAGCAGCCAGTGCGCAACCAGCACCGGTTCGGCCCGCTGCAAATGCGTGTAGCTCGGCATCGCCGCATCACCGGCCTGTCTCCGCCTGCGTGACAAACTCGCTTGCCAACTCCACCAGCGAAAGCGAAATCGCGTCAATCTGCGCCCGCACATACAGCCGCAGGTCCGTCGCAATCTGCTCGTTGCGGCTGCGGCCGGTGTGCAGCTTCAGGCCGACCTCGCCCGCGATTTCGACAAGCCGCTTCTCGACATAGTGGTGCACGTCTTCGATCGACGGATCGTCGTCCGCAGGAATCCCCTCTGCCGCAATTTGGTCGAGGGCCTTGAGGGTCAGCGACAGCTCCGCGCTCGACAGCACTCCGGCCTTGGCGAGGGCAGCGGCGTGCGCCTGGCTCGCCGCCACCTCGTAAGGCACAAGAATGCGATCGAACGGAAACGACCGCTGCCACTCTTCGAATTCCGCATTCAGCTCCTGGCTGAAGCGGCCCGACCACATCTTCACTTCGTTACCTCAGACTTCTGGTGAATCAGCGCACGCGAGCGTGCCGGCAAGCCAAGAATGCGGATGAACCCTTCCGCATCTTTCTGGTCGTAGCTGGTGCCCATGGTGAAGCTGGCCACGTCAGGACGGTACATCGAAGTCTCCGACTTGCGCCCGGCGATCGCGATGTTGCCCTTGTAGAGCGCCAGCGTAACCGTGCCGCTCACGTCGCCCTGCGAGCTCTTCACGAAAGCTTCCAGCGATTCGCGCAGCGGCGTGAACCACAGCCCGAAGTAAACGACCTCGGCATACTTCAGCCCGATGTGCTGCTTGAAGTGCGCCAGTTCGCGGTCGAGGCACAGCGCCTCGAGCTCGCGATGCGCCGTCAGCAGCAGCGTGCCGCCCGGGGTCTCGTAGCAACCGCGCGACTTGATGCCGACGAAGCGGTTCTCGACCAGGTCGATGCGTCCGATCGCATTGCGCGCGCCGATTTCGTTCAGCACTTCGACGGTCGCCACCGGATCGAGCGTGACGCCATTCACCGCGATCGGCAGGCCGTGCTTGAACTCGATGGTCACCTTCTCCACCGCGTCGGGCGCGTCCTGCGGCGACTTCGTCCAAGTCCACGTGCTCTCGAACGGAGCGTTGTTGGGATCTTCCAACTCGCCGCCTTCGTGGCTGACGTGCAGCAGGTTGCGGTCGCGGCTGTGGATCTTCTCGCGGCTCTGCGCCACCGGAATGCCGTGCGCCTCGGCATACTCGAGGCAGTCTTCACGCGACTTCAGCGTCCACTCGCGCCACGGCACGATGACCTTCAGCTCCGGAGCCAGTGCCTGGTAAGCGTGCTCGAAGCGCACCTGGTCGTTGCCCTTGCCGGTACAGCCGTGCGAAACCGCGGTCGCGCCTTCCTTCAGCGCGCACTCACCTGATACTTGGCGATGATCGGCCGCGCCAGCGACGTTCCGAGCAGGTACTTGTGCTCGTACACCGCGCCCGCCTGGATCGCCGGAAAGACGTAGTCGGTCAGGAACTCCTGCCGCAGGTCTTCGACGATGACCTTGCATGCGCCGGTCTTGTACGCCTTCTCGACGACGGCATCGAGGTCGTCGCCCTGGCCCACGTCGGCGACAAAAGCGATGACGTCGTAATCGTAGTTTTCCTTCAACCACGGAATGATGATGGAGGTGTCCAACCCTCCCGAATAAGCAAGGACGACTTTTTCACGCATGAGCACTCCTCGGCGGGAAGCGGTGTACACCGCCTTCCAGCAGCAATACCATGATGGCTTTTTGAATATGCAGGCGGTTTTCCGCCTGGTCGAACACAACCGAACGCGGCGAATCGATCACCGCGGCGGTCACTTCATCTCCACGGTGCGCCGGCAGGCAGTGCATGAACACCGCATGTTTGGCGGCCTTGGAGAACAACTTCTGGTTCACCTGGAACGGCATGAAAATCTTGCTGCGCTCCGCGGCTTCTTCTTCCTGACCCATGCTCGCCCACACGTCGGTGTAAACCGCATCGGCGCCGGCAACCGCCTCCACTGGGTCGTTGGTCACTTTGACCTTTGCGCCTGAGACCGCCGCCAGCTTCTCGGCGGCACTCAGGATGTCGGCGTGGGGCTCGTAGCCCGCCGGCGTGCCAACCGAAATCGACGCGCCCAGGCTCGCCGCTGCCAGCATCAGCGAGTGCGCCACGTTGTTGCCGTCGCCCACGTAGGCCAGCTTCACATTCTTCAGATCGCCGAACTGTTCCTGCAACGTCTGCATGTCGGCCATCGCCTGGCAGGGATGCTCCAACTCGCTCAGCGCGTTGATCACCGGAATGGATGCGTGACGCGCCAGCTCGGTCACAGTTTCGTGCGCGAAGGTGCGCAGCACAACGCCATCAATCCAGCGCTCCAGGTTGTGGGCGACGTCGCTCAGGCTCTCGCGCGCTCCCAGCCGCGACTGCGTCTGGTCCACGAAAAACGACGTGCCGCCAAGAGCGTTGATGCCCGCTTCAAACGTCAGCCGCGTGCGCAGCGACGGCTTCTCGAAGAACAGCACAATCTGCTTGCCCACAAGCGTGCCGCGGTAATCCGCCGGGCGCAGCTTCATCGCCGAAGCCAGTTCCAGCGCGCAAGCCAGTTCGTCCGGCTGGAAATCCTGGATCGAAATCAGGTCGCGGCCGGTCACCGAGCGCTGCGTAAACAGGCTCTGGCTTGCACCCGGGGGAATGGTTGTTGCAATCACGTCATACCTCCTACTGGTTCGACCAGTTGGAAAAGAAATCAAAATATTCTGGGTCAGTGGCTCTGGTGGACGACTACGTTGTACGTCGCTCGAGAGCGCGGTCAAAGGCGAGTGGGTTCATGAAGCAATCACCTCCGTGCCGCAGTCGATGGGGTGGGTAAAGAAGCCCGGCAGGACTTCGGCGCTGCTGGCCGGGAGGATGCGCACCCGCGTCACCCCTTTCTTGAGAGCACTGGTGCAGGCCTCCAGCTTGGGCAGCATGCCGCCGCTGACTGTGGCCTTTTCGACCATCTGGGCAATGGCCTTCACGTCGAGCCAGCGAATGACGGCACCGTCGGCGTCTTTCACGCCTGGAACGTCAGTGAGATAAATCAGCGCATGCGCGCCGCAGGCAATGGCGCAGGCCGACGCCATCTGGTCGGCATTGACGTTGTAGTACTCGCCGTCGAACCCCAGCGCCAGGCTGGAAACCACCGGAACAATTCCGGCCGACCACAAACGCTGAATGGCATCGGTGTTGACCGAGCGAATTTCGCCCACAAAGCCAAGGTCCGGCGACAGCTTTTTCGAGGCGCGAAACATGCCGAGGTCGCCGCCGCACAATCCGATGGCCGGCTGTCCCGCCGCACCCATCGACGCCACCAGTTGCTTGTTAAGCTGTCCCGCCAGCACCATGATGGCCACGTCGCGAGTCTGCGAGTCAGTGACGCGCAGGCCATTGATGAAGCTGGTTTCGCAGCCAAGCTGCTTCAGCGTGCGGCTCAACGCAGCCCCGCCGCCGTGGACCACAACGACCTGGTGGCCTTCCCGGCAAAGTCCGGGAATGGCAGCGGCGAACTTCTTCACCAGCTCTTTGTTGTCGAGCGCCGCGCCGCCAATTTTCACCACCAACTTCATTGCAGTCCCGCCTTCTCGTCGAAGCCGAACATCAGGTTCATGTTTTGCACGGCCTGTCCGGCCGCGCCCTTCAAAAGGTTGTCGATACACGAGACTAGTACCGCCCGCGTGCCGTCCGGCGAGAGCGAGAACCCGATGTCGCAGTAATTCGTGTCGCGCGAAAACTTGATCTGCGGCAGCTTGGCCGCGCCGAAAATCCGCACCCACGGCTTACCGGCGTAAAACTCACGCAGCGACGCATCCAGTTCCTCCGCCGTCATCGGCTTCACCAGCTTCACGTAAATCGTCGAGAGAATTCCGCGAGGAATCGGCAGCAGATGCGGCGTAAACTGCAACGCCGCACTGTCGAGGCCTAGCTGCTCCAGCATTTCTCCCGTGTGCCGGTGGCCAAATACGTTGTACGCCGCGAAGTCGCCGTCCACTTCCACGAAGTGCGTCTTGGGCGAAGGAGACTTCCCTGCTCCCGACACGCCCGACTTCGAATCGCAGATTACGCCGTGCGCCACATCCACGTAGCCAGCTTGAATCCACGGCGCCAGCGCCAGGATGATCGACGTGGGATAGCATCCCGGATTCGCCAGCAGCATCGCGCTTTTTATTTCCTCGGCGTGTAGCTCCGGCAGACCATAAACCGCAGCTTCGTCCATCTCCGACGCAGCCTTCGCATCGGCATCGTTGAAGCCGTACACCTCACGATTTCCGGCATTCTTCAACCGCCAGGCGCCGCTCAGGTCCACCACGCGAAATCCCCGGCTCATCGCTTCCGGAACCAACTCGCGCGAGAATTCATGCGGCGTAGCCAGGAACAACACATCGACTCCCGCTTCTTTCATCCGCTGCCAGGAAAAGCTCTCAAACGGAAAGCCGCCGTTACCGGCTATCTGCGGGTAAGCCTCGCTTAGGTCCTTGTACGCACTGTCACCGTTTCGGCTGAACAGCAGGGGCTTCTTCGCGGCGTTATGGCGCGCTAGCAGGCGCACCAGTTCGAAGCCGGAATAGCCGGTGGCTCCGAACACTGCGGATTGAATTCGCTGCCCCATGCTTATCTGAAATATCCGCGAATGCGGTTGGTCAACTTCTCCGCGGTAGCGTTATCCGGCGCAATCACCAGGATGGTGTCGTCTCCGCCGATGGTCCCCACAACCTCTTCCCACTCTTCTCCGTCAATGGCCGCTGAAACCGGCTGCGCGCTGCCCGCACTGGTCTTCACCACGACCAGGTTCTGCGCTCTCCGCACCTCATACACGAACTCCTGGATCAACCGTTCGATCGAAGGCAGGAATGCGTCCGGCACTTCACCCTGCGGGAATTTGTATCCGTCCGGGGTCTTCACCAGCCGCAGTTCGTGGATGTCGCGCGAGAGCGTCGCCTGCGTCACGCGATGGCCACGGCGGTAAAGCCGGCGCCGGAGCTCCTCCTGGCTGGAGACTTCCTGGCTGTTAACCAGGTCGCGGATTGCGGAATGGCGGGCCAATTTCGACACAGCATAAATATACATTGGCATGTATATTCATGCAAGAGGCAGGTGCAAGCAGGGCGCAAACGTGCCGCCCGCAAGGAAGTGTCCGCCTCCAGGAGGAAACCAGCGGAGAGCCCGAAGGGCTAGACGAGGGATTTTTGCTGCAAGAATTCGCGCACAACGGCGGCCGCGTCTTCGTGCTTGCCGTCCACGGCGTAGTTCATGCTTCGCATTTCTTCCGCGGAGATGCGGCCGGCCAACCGATCAAAGGCTTCTTGCGCCGCAGGATAATGGAGAAACAACTCCGGCCGCACGATCGGCACCGCGTCATAGGGCGGAAAGTAGTGGCGATCATCCTCGAGCACTACTAGCCCGAGCGCGGCGATCAATCCGTCAGTATTGGACCCGGCGACGATATCGACGCTCCGGTTTTGCAGCGCCCGGTACAGAAGACCGAGATCCATCACGCGCGGTGCTTCGGCGAATTTGAGGTCGTAGATACGGACTAGACCCTTGTAACCATCCTGCCGTTCCAGAAACTCGTAACCGACACCGAGGCCCAGTTTAGGCGCCTCCGGCGCCAACTGGGATAGCTTGGAAATTCCCATTCGCCGCGCGTCCTCCCCACGCATCACCATGGCAAAGGTGTTGTTGAAGCCGAGCGGCGGCATGACGTCGAGCCCAAACTTTTCGCGGTATTCCCGCTTGACTTCCGCATACACTTGCTCGGCGCTGCCTGATGCATTCTGCTTGAGCACGGCCGCCAGCGCAGTCCCGGTGTATTCGGGATAAACATCGATGCGTCCGGCGAGGATGGCTTGCTGGCAAATGTAGGTGCCGGCCAGATAGAAACGGCGTTGCACCGGCGCCCGGCAAGCACCCTCCAGCACTTGAGCGAACAGCTCGCCCAGGATCAGTTGCTCGGTGAAGTTTTTCGAGCCAACCACGATGTCGCTTCTGGAAGAACGACAACCCAAAGCCGGTAGAACGATTGCTCCAGCGAGGAATGCGCGGCGGTCGAGCATGCTCACCGATGCCTGCGCGCCAGCAGCTTTTCGACGCCGCCCAGCAGGAAGTCCGCCAGTAGGGCCATGACCGCCGCGGGAATTGCGCCCGCAAGAATCACCTCGTTGTCCACCATGGCGATGCCGCGAAAGATAAGTTCTCCCAGCCCTCCGGCTCCGATGGCTGCCGCGATCGTTGCCACGCCGATCGTGATGACTGTGGCGACGCGAATGCCCGCGAAGATGGAGGTGGATGCCAGCGGCAGTTCCACCTGCCACAGCAATTGCCGCGAGGTCAGTCCCATGGCCACAGCAGCTTCCCGCACCGGCGCGCTGATACCCACAATTCCGATGTATGTGTTGCGAACGATCGGCAGAAGTGCGTACAGCGCCAGCGCCGTTATTGCCAGGCGGTCAACCCGAACGCCGAGCCACGGCAATGGCAGCAGCAGCCCGAACAACGCAAGACTAGGAATCGTCTGGATCACGTTCGTACTGCCGAAAATCATCGTCTTGAGACCGGGTCGCCGGGTAATGAGAATTCCAAGAGGCACTCCCACGGCCGCCGCGAGCAGCATGGAGACTCCGACCAACCAGAGGTGCTCACCACTCAACATGGCAACTTCGCGAGGATGGGTGAACAGAAAATTCAAATCGCAGGTCTCGCTGGCGGCTGGGCCACGTTCTCTCGAATACCGACTTAATCTGGCAAAGTCACGTGCGATGCGCGATAGGCGTGCAAATAATCGCGGACCAACTCATCCTTGGACGCAAAGAATTCCTGTCTCGAATACGGACCAACCATCTGTCCTTGTTCCATGAGTGCAATTCGGTCGCCCAGCAGCAACGCCTCCGCCACATCGTGGGTGACAAAGACGATGGTCTTTCCCAAGTCGTGTTGCAGCTTTTGAAATTCCTGCTGGACGCCGGAGCGGGTAATAGGATCCAGCGCACCGAATGGTTCATCCATCAGCAGGATCGGCGGCTTCGCTGCCAAGGCGCGAGCTAATCCCACGCGCTGTCGTTGTCCGCCCGAAAGTTGATCGGGATAGCGGTCCGCGAATTCTCCGCCGGGCAATCCCACCATTCGCAGCACCTCCGCGACCCTATCGCTAATTCGGCCCTCTTCCCAATTCTCCAGGCGTGGGACCAGCGCGACATTCTGCCGGACGGTGTAATGCGGAAACAAGCCGACATCCTGGATGGCGTATCCGATACCGCGACGCAATCGTATGAGATCCCAGTCCGACGTTGGCCTGCCTTCTACCCACACCGCGCCCGCTGAAGGAGTCAGCAAGCGGTTAATGAGTTTGAGGCACGTCGTCTTGCCCGAACCGCTGCGACCCAGCAGCATCAGGGTCTCGCACCGGCGAACCGTGAAGCTAAGGTCCTTCAGGACCAGCGCACCGGTAGGTACGCGGTACGCAACGTTGCGAAACTCAATGACGGCATCGCTGGCTTCGACTGCTCGATCGCCGCCAATCAGTTGAGGCGCAGGCATTGCCGATGAATTTATCAGAATGGAGAATGGGCTGCCCAGCGTTCAACGAAACAGCAGCGAAATTCAAAGGGGCGCCGGTTGAGGCGCCCCACGTTCAAACGTTACTCGTGACGCGATCTAACGTCTGCCGTAACCGCCACCGCCGCCGCCGGAGCGTCCGCGGTCGCGACCGCCGCCACCACCACCGCCGTAGCCGCCACGTCCGCCGCCACCACCACCGCCGCGCGGGCGGTCCGTCTTGGGACGCGCTTCGTTGATGTTGAGATTGCGCCCGCCGAGGCTGGTCCCGTTCAGGGCTTCCATGGCCTTGGTGGCCGAATCATCGTCAAGCATCTCTACGAACGCGAAACCACGCGGCTGGCCAGTGTCGCGATCGGTCACGATGCTGACCTTGTCCACGGCGCCATACGCTTCAAATAACGACCGCACCTGGTCTTCCGACGCATCGAAAGAGAGGTTGCCTACATATATATTCTTCATGGTTGCCTCGCTATTACGGGGAGGCCGTTTCGCGGATCAGAGATTTGATTGCGCAGCGCGGCCGCTGGTTGGGTGAGTGGGACCACTGGACTCTGCTCGCGACGAAACCTGGGAACGGACCAAATACAAAGGAGGGCAGACCTTCTGCCCCCCAAAAACTGTGAATTAGAGAACCTGTACGTTCTCTGCCTGCCATCCCTTGGGACCGCGCTTCACTTCGAAGCTTACGGCCTGGCCTTCCTGCAGCGAACGGAAACCGTTCGACTGGATGGCCGAGAAGTGCACAAATACATCTTCCCCGTTTTCACGGGAGATGAAGCCAAAACCCTTGGCATCGTTAAACCACTTTACTGTTCCTTGTTCCATTTGTATCTCAAATTCCTTCTTGTTGATGTTGCGCTGCGGGATCGGAAGGTTACTTGCAGGATCGCTCGTACTGCAGGAGGGATGGCTGCGAAACGCGCCGTTCAGACAAACGCAATTCCATTGTACACCATAGTGGCTACGTTCTGTAATTTCCTCGTATTCAAGACGGGCAAACGTTGGGCTGAATTGCGCGCCATTCGCAGATAAGGCCGTCTTCCACTACTGGTTTGCCTTCAGCATCTGCTCGGCGTGTTTCAGCGAGGTCTCGGTCAGCTTGGCGCCGCTGATCATCCGCGCCAGCTCACGCGTCTGTTCTTCCGAATCGAGTTGCCGTACCGAGGTCTTGGTTCTGCCGCCTGATTCTTTCTTCTCGATCAAGAAGTGCTGGTCAGCGAACGACGCGATCTGCGGCAGATGGGTAACGCACAACACCTGCTTGGTGACTGCAAGCTGCTTGAGTTTCTTGCCCACGGCCTCAGCCGCCCGTCCTCCAATTCCGGAGTCAATCTCGTCGAATACTAACGTGCGCTGCCCTCCTCCTCTTGCTGCACGCTGCCGCGCCCGTCCAGGCATACCAGCTTCGATAGTCGTCTTCAAAGCCAGCATCACCCGCGACAACTCGCCGCCCGAAGCAATCTCATCCACCGGACCGAGCGGCTCGCCCGGATTCGCCGAGATCAAGTAGTGCACAGCGTCGAAACCCTTTGCGGTCCAGTTCGCTTCTTCGTCGGCTCCGCTCACCTCCACTTTGAATTTGGCCTTCATCGCTAGTTCGTTGACTTCACTCTCGACCTGCTTCTCCAGCTTCTTCGCCGCATCGTAACGAAGCCGCGAAAGGCCGCGCGCAATGTCCAGGTATCGCTTCCCCGCCTTCGCCAGTTCGGCGCGTAACTTGCGCAGCGCCTCGTCTTTGTTCTCCATCTCGTTGAGCTTGCGTTCGAGTTCGTCACCCATCGCAATGACTTCTTCCAGCGACGGCCCGTACTTGCGCTTCAATCGATCCAGCGCCGCCAGCCGGTCTTCCACCTCGGCCAGCCGGTCCGGCGAGGCCTCGACATCTTCGGCGTAGTCGCGCAGCGTCTGCCCAATGTCTTCGACCGTGATGCGCGCCGAATCCAATTGCGCAAGTTGCTCGCGGAACTTCTCATCAATGCGCACCAGTTCTTCCAACTTCCGCGCTGCGGAACGAATCAGCGCCGCGGCTGAAACGTTGCCCTCATACAGCGCGTCATTCGCGCCCATGGCCGCTGCCAGGATGCGCTCCGAATTGGCCAGCAGACGCTTCTCCGCTTCAAGTTTAGCGTCTTCGCCGGCATGCAGGTTCGCGCCGCTGATCTCTTTGCGCTGGAAGCTCCACAGATCGAGTAGCCGCACGCGGTCCTGCTCGTCGCGTTCCAACTCAGCAATGCGATTACGAACGGCATTCCAACTAGCAAATGCCTCGCCAACCGGAGCGAGATCCGACCCCGCGAAACTGTCGAGAAGTTCCAATCGCGAAGCCGCGTCGAACGCAAGCACTGCTTCGTTCTGTGCGTGAATCACCGCTAAGTGAGGAGCTAGCTGGCGCAGCACCGCAACCGTCGCTGGCTGATTGTTCACGAAGACCCTGCCCTTGCCGCCGACGGATATCTCCCGCCGAAGGATCAGCTGCGCCTCGTCGCTGTCGATTCCGTTTTCTTCCAACACGGCATCGAGGGCCTTCGATTGTGAGTCAAACACCGCCGCCACAACGGCCTTATCAGTGCCATGACGCACAGCGTCTGCTGAAGCCTTGTCACCCAGCAGGAGTGCCAATGCATCAATGAGGATGGATTTTCCAGCGCCGGTTTCGCCGGTCAGCAGGTTCAGCCCACCAGCGAACTCCACCACGACATTGTCGATGACCGCGTAGTTTTCTACCCGCAATTCCAGTAGCACAATGAGTTCTCGACTCGCGGAAGTAAACCGAAGTTTAGCAGGAACAGAATGAACCGTCGCGAGCCCGGCACACGCATGAATGACGCGATCGAATTCGCCGCCGTTACTCACAAGGAACCCCGCGCACCAAAGTGGGTCCCACCGCGTCAAACACCTATAATGGCAGCAAGTGAACACGAGGCAGATACCTATCAATGAACCTCTATTTGTACGTTCCTCGCCGCCGCGATCGGCGGTGAAATCTCGGGTCTAATCGAGTCCAGCGGACTCGTCGCCAAGACTGTCCTGATCATCCTGCTGGCGTTCAGTGTCATGTCCTGGGCAATCATTTTCAGCAAGTGGGGCACGTTTCGCCGCGCGCGCGCCCAAAGTAACCGCTTCATGCGGATGTTTCGTAAGTCCGAGCGCCTGCAAGACGTCGCCGCCGTAGCTGAACAGTTCAAACCTAGCCCTTTGATCGGAGTTTTTAACGGCGCGTATAACGAGCTTCGCAAGCAAGCACCGAACGTTCGCATCGGCGGATTGCAGCGGTCCATACAAATTGCCTCGTCCGAAGAATTAACGCATCTGGAGAGCCGCCTGCCGTGGTTAGCGACCACGGGCGCCGTAACGCCGTTCATCGGTCTCTTCGGAACGGTGTGGGGCATCATCGACGCGTTCCACGGCCTCGGGACCGCGGGCGCCGCCACGCTCCGCGCCGTCGCACCCGGTATTTCCGAAGCTTTGATCACCACGGCTGCAGGCCTCTTTGCCGCGATTCCCGCCGTCATCGCCTACAACATGTTCACCCAGCACATCCGCGAGTTCGGCGCTCGTATGGACGACTTCGGCCTCGAACTCATCAACGAAGTGGAACGCGCACAGACCAAGACCGGGCGCGGCGTTCCCGAGAACGTGGGGCGCTGATGGCCTTCACCAACACTCAGGGCCGCACCCAAAGCTCGCTCGCCGACATCAACGTCACTCCGTTGGTGGACGTCGTGTTGGTGCTGCTGATCATCTTCATGGTGACCGCTCCGGTATTGCAGTCGGGCATCGAAGTCGAAGTGCCGCACACAAAGACGGTGAAGGAAATCACCGAAGAACGGCTGGTCATCACCATTGATCGCCAGCAGAAAGTATTTCTCAATAACGACCCAATCAACATCAACCAGATTGGTGCGAAGCTCCATCAGAAAATTCGCGATCCCCAAGGCCAGTCCGTCTTTGTGCGCGCCGATCAGGATGTTCCGTTCGGCGCATTCGCAACCGTGATGGACGCCGTGAAGCAGGCTGGCATTACAAATGTAAGCATCGTCACTCAACCGCTGGAGAAGAATGGCAGCCAACGCTGACATCTTTCCCGAAGAGCACTCGTCGGGCCTTTCGTGGATCGGCTCAGCCGTGCTGCACGCTGCCCTGTTCGCGCTCGCCCTTTTCGGCTATCTGCTTCCCAGCGGTCGCGGCGAGAACTGGGGCGGAACGGAAGGCGGAGGCGGCGCGATGAGCGCGACGTTGGTCAACAGCATTCCTCTGCCCAACGCGCAGCCCGAGGCGCAAAACGTCCTCGCCAACGAATCGAAGGGTCTGTCCCAATCGCAGCCCAAAGAGACTCCGAAGGAAGAGCCCAAGGCGATCCCGATTCCAGCCAAGGACGCCAAGCTCAAGGGGCAGCGCGAATCCGCTGCGGCGAAGAAGGAGCCGCCCGAAACAGGTGGCGAAAGCCGAACCGGAAAACGAGGTTCCTTACGGCCAGGGCGGGCCCGTCAGCGGCCCTTACGGCGCGTTCACTTCTGGCGCAACCAAGGGCGGATTCGGTTTCCAGGGCGGTCAAGGCGACTTCGGCAGTCGTTTCGCCTACTACGTGGACATCGTGCGCCGCAAAGTTTCGGAAAATTGGCTGAAGTACGAAGTCGATCCGAGTATCACCGATGCCCGGCGCGTCTATATCGATTTCGACATCAATCGTTCCGGGCAACCCACGAACGTTCGCATTGCCCAGTCGAGTGGAATTCCGTCGCTCGACCAATCGGCGGTGCGTGCCCTGCAACGGATCGATACGTTCGGGCCTCTGCCTTCGGGCTACTCGGGCAACTACGTCTCGGTGGAATTCTGGTTTGACTATCGCCGCTGAAGCAACGCCAGTAGTAGTGCGGCGACCACGGCAACGCGCAAAACATCGCAGAAAGACTATTCTGGATAGGGAATGAAACGATTCGCGACCACATTTTTCTCAGCAATTCTTCTCTGCGCAATTTGTACTCAATTGTCTGCACAGGACTGGATCCGCACCGGCACCGGTCTGGGTGTCGAAAAGATCCGTCTCGCGGTCCCCGACTTCAAGGCAGCTAACGATGCCGACAGCAAGCGACTGACCACGGCGTTTAGCGTCACTCTTTGGAACGACCTGCAGGCCGCGGGCATTTTTGACATGGTGTCGCCCAGCTTCTATCCGCTGGCGCAGCCCGGCACGCCTCAGGACGTAAACCTCCCGCAGTGGGGCGACCCGCCGCCCAACGCCAACATGCTCGCCTTTGGCAACGTCGGAGTGCAGAGTGGGTCGCTAAACGTCCAAGGCTGGTTGTTCGACGTGAAGAATCCCCAGTCGCCCCAGGTGCTGGGAAAGCAGTACCGCGAATCGCCCACCGACGAGAACGCCCGAACTCATCGCCCACCGCTTTGCCGATGAAATCATCTTCCGCCTGGGCGGAGGCATCCAGGGCATTGCTGAATCCAAGATCTTTTTCGTCAGTGCTCGCGGCGGCGTCAAGGAAATCTGGCAGATGGACTACGACGGCGCCAACCAGAAGCAACTCACGCATGGCTCCACCATGTCGCTTTCACCCCACGTTTCGCCCGATGGTTCGCGCGTCGCCTTCTCCGGCGTATCTAACGCAGAGTGGCAGATCCTGATGTACTCGCTGGAATTGAACCGCCAGGTAACTTTCCCACGCTATCAGGGGGCAAACCTCTCGCCCGCATGGTCTTCCGACGGCAAGCTTCTGGCATTTTCCTCGTCCCGCTCAGGAGACGCCGAGATCTACACCGTCGACGTCGCTGGCGGAGACCTGCATCGCCTCACGAACAGTAAAGGCCCCGACGTTTCGCCCACATGGAACCCAAAGACCAACGCGCAAATCGCCTGGGTCAGCGGGCGCACCGGCCTGCCTCAGATTTACGCCATGGCCTCGGATGGCACCAACGTCGTCCGCCTGACTGACCAGGGTTACGCGGTTTCGCCGTCGTGGTCGCCGAACGGACAATTCCTGGCTTTCGCCTGGATTCGCAATTACGGCCCCGGCGCGCCCGGAGCCAGCGACATCTACGTGATGGACGTGGCCAGCAAGCAGTGGGTACAACTTACGCACGACGGCGGACGTAATGACTTTCCCTCATGGTCGCCCGACGGCCGGCATATCGTGTTTCAGTCGAATCGTAGTGGCCGCACGCAGATTTGGAGCATGCTGGCCGACGGCACACAGGTGCGCCAGTTGACCAATACCGGCGAAAATACACAACCGAACTGGAGTTTTAAGTAGGATACTTTCTACATACCGATCGGGCGGCAGGAGCACCTTCCGCCTTCCGCATGAACTGCTGCGAGTGCTCTCGCGATGGGAGAATGAATTGAAATTGCGTAGGATTCAGTGGATCAAGGTCGTCTCAGCTCTCGTACTTCTGCTGGCTGTTGCCGCGTGCAACAAGAAGAAGCCGACTCCACCCACCCCGATTCCGCCACCATCGGCGCCCGCGCCTAAGGCATCGTTGACTGCAACGCCCAACACCATCGCGCCTGGCCAGGCTGCCCTTCTTTCGTGGTCGACTGACTTCGCCACTGAGATCACAATTGACGGCATTGGCAAAGTCGATCCCAGCGGCGCGACCAAGGTCACGCCCAGTGAGTCCACCACCTACCACTTGGTGGCCAGGAACGACACCGGTACCGCCGAAGCGACAGCCCGCATCACGGTGACATCTGCCGCGACCGCGCCGCCCGCAGCGAGTTCAACCTCCGACAATAGCAACTCGAGCCTGTTCTCGCAGAATATGAAAGACATATTCTTCGCCTACGACAGCTATGAGATCACGCCGCAGTCTGAGGCGGTCATCAATTCGGATGCGAAGTTCTTGCAACAGCACTCGGGTATGACCTTCATGATCGAGGGACACTGCGACGAACGCGGATCCATCGAGTACAACCTGACGTTGGGCGAGTATCGTGCCAATGCAGCCAAGCAGGCTTTGGTCCAGCAGGGAGTCTCGGCGACACGCATCCGTACGATTAGTTACGGCAAGGAAAAGCCGTTCTGCAGCGAGAGCACCGAAGCGTGCTGGCAACAGAACCGACGCGCCCACTTCGTGTATTCGAAGTAAGGGCACTTCGCCGGTGAGGCCAGTCGCGTAGCGGCAGCACTGGATGTCCAGCCGGGCACATTCTTTACATTGCAGACCGGGGACATGCTTTACACTTTCGTCCGTTCTGGTTGTCCTTCATTCCCTTCGTAGTAGTCGTGCGGAGGGAATGTGGGAATCTCGCTGTTTGAGATTTCCACATTTCCTCCGCAGTTTTTTCGCCGCTCGCGTTTTGCACTCGGCAGGCGCTCCATCCGCAGCTGATGGCTATCAAAGCGCGCCAGCGGAGTGCTCCCGAAGTACACCTCGTAATGACGTTCATCGACCGGCAGCAACCCTACCCGCTCGCCCGTCAGTACATCACTTAAGAACACGCTCACATGTTTCCACGAGATGTGCCCGGTGCAGTCCACCCGCCGCACCAACAGCGCGCTGTCGTACTCCGGCTCCCGCACTCGCGCCGGATACTCCCGCAGCGACGGCACGTACACCGCGGCCGGCGTCTGCATGCCCAACGCCTCGTGCGGCCGCTGCTGGTTGTACTCTTGCCGGAAGCGGTCGAAGCTGCGCTGCTGCGCCCGCCGGTTGGCCGCGGCCGGCGACGCCGTCTCCGCCTTCAGCGTGCGATGCATGCGCTCGTGCCGCCCGTTCTGCTCCGGATGTCCCGCCTCGATCCGCTCCGGCACAATCCCCAGCTTCAGGCACCACACCGCCAGCCGCGACAGCCCGGCGATCGCCCGCGAGGCGAATGGCGGCCCGTTGTCGGTGCGCATCGCCCAAGGCATTCCGCATTCGCGAAACGCCGCTTCGAAGATCGCCTGCACCCGCGCCGTGTCCGTCATCTCCACCGCCTGACAGCGGATCAGGTAACGGCTGTGCGCGTCCGTGATGGTCAGCGGATCGATACGCTCGCCATCCTGAGTCCGAAACCAGCCTTTAAAATCGGCGCACCAGACGCGGTTGGGCTCCGTCGCTGCCGCCAGCGGCTCGCTATACGGCGCCACCTTGCGCCGTTTTTTGCGATGCCGCGTCAGACCTTCCCGGTCCAGCAGCGCTCCTATCGTGCTCGCCGCCGGCCACTCCACTTGCGGACACTCCCGCTCCAGCACCCACTTCAGCTTGCGCGGTCCCCAAGTCATGTGCTCCCGCCGCAGCTCCAGCACCGCCTCCTCAATCTCCGCCGCCGTCTGGTTGGGATGCCGCAGCGCCGCCCGACTCCGCTCTTGCAGTCCCGTCTCGCCCTGCTCCTGGAAGCGCCGCAACACCGCATACCCGGTCGGCCGCGAGATCCCGTACATACCGCACAACTCCCTCATCGTCCTCTCTCCTGACGCATACTCCGCCAGAAACTGTTTGCGTTTCTCCACCACTCCGCTCACTTTCCAAGGCATGCCTTGTTCTACACGCCTTCGTGAACGGACCCAGGTGTAAACTATGTCCCCGGTCTGATCTGTAAAGTATCTGCCCGGTTTGTACCCTTG